>JBGQJC010000006.1:0-76469 GCA_041498815.1 Alphaproteobacteria bacterium | reverse complement strand
TCACGGCGCCTGGTTGCGATTCGCGGCGGAGGCCGGGCCCAGCGCCTCGCGCTGAAAGGCGATCAGTTCCGCGATCCCTTTGCGCGCGAGGGATAAAACCTCGATCAGCCGCGATTCGGGAAACGGCGCCGTCTCCGCCGTGATTTGAATCTCGACGATCTCGCCCGAACCGGTCAGAACGAAATTGGCGTCGAGGTCCGCCTCGCTGTCTTCGGCGTAGTCGAGGTCGAGCACCGGCGCGCCCTTGTAAAGCCCGCAGGAGACGGCGGCGACCTGATCGCGCAGCGGCATCGCGGTGACGGCGCCGATCGCCATCAGGTGCAGGCACGCCTGATGAAGCGCCACATAAGCGCCGGTGATGGCGGCCGTGCGCGTGCCGCCATCCGCCTGAATCACGTCGCAATCGATTCGGATCTGGATTTCCGGCATCGCCGCAAGGTTGGTGACGGCGCGAAGCGACCGGCCGATGAGACGTTGAATTTCCTGGGTGCGCCCGGTTTGGCGGCCGCGGGCGGCCTCGCGCTCGGTGCGCTCGGAGGTCGCGCGCGGCAACATGCCGTATTCCGCCGTTACCCAGCCCTTGCCCGAATCCCGCAGCCACGGCGGCAGGCGCGAATCGACGCTCGCGGTGCAGAGAACCTGGGTGTCGCCGAAGCGCACGAGGCATGATCCCTCGGCGTGCTTGGCGACCCCTTTCTCGAGACCAATGCTGCGCAGTTGGTCTGCGGCTCGGCCGGACGGCCGCATCTAGCCCCCCCTTCTTGGTTGCCGCATTTTGCCCCGCGGCCGGTTTTCGTTATCGTTTCCGAAGCTAACCCGGGGCCGAGCGCCTCGTCCACCGGCTTCCGGCGTTGACGCCGCCCGTGCTACGAATTACATAGCAACTCCACCGCGCAAGGATTTTCGTCCCAATCGGCGCGCGCGTAGGGCGCGCCCGATACATGGCGCGCGGGCAACAATTCGGCGGAATGGAACATGCGGCCTGCGGATACCGGGTTGATCTCCGAGCTCAACGAACGCTCGCGCGAGATCTTCCGCCTCATCGTCGAGGCCTATGTCGAGACCGGCGAGCCGGTCGGCTCGCGCACGCTCTCGCGCCGCCTGGGAAGCCCGCTCTCGCCCGCCACCATCCGCAACGTCATGGCGGATTTGCAGGATGCGGGGCTCCTCTTTTCGCCCCATACCTCCGCCGGGCGGCTGCCGACCGAGGCCGGGCTTCGTCTGTTCGTGGACGGACTCCTGGAGGTCGGCTCGCTGTCGCAGGCCGAGCGCGCCAGCATCGACAGCCGGTGCGCGGCCGAAGGCAAGAGCGTCGAGGACGCGGTCGCCCAGGCGATCGAGGCGCTTTCGGGGCTCTGCCGCTGTGCCGGAATCGTCGTCGCGCCGACCAGCGAGCGGGCCCTCAAGCACATCGAATTCGTGCCGCTCGCGCCCGGCCGCGCGCTCGCCGTGCTGGTGACGGAATCGGGCCTGGTCGAAAACCGGATCATCGAGGTGCCGCTGGGTATCACGCCGTCCAGCCTGACCGTGGCCGCGAATTATCTTTCGGCGAAGCTTGTCGGGCGCACGCTGGAAGAAGCCCAGGACGAAATCCGCCGCGAGATCGACGACCATCGCGCCCAGCTCGACGAGATCACGGCGCGCGTGGTCGAGGCCGGGCTTGCCACCTGGTCGGGGGGTGCCGCCGGCACATCGCTCATCGTGCGCGGCCAGGCCCGCCTCTTGGAAGACGTGACGGCGGTGGGCGACCTTGAGCGGATCCGCGCCCTGTTCGATCTTTTGGAAACCAAGGACACGCTCCTGAAGCTCCTCGACCTCACCGAACGGGCGCAAGGCGTGCAGATTTTCATCGGCTCGGAAAACTCACTGTTCGGGCTCACGGGATGCGCCATGATCGTCGCCCCGTTCAACAACAGCCGCGAGAAGATCGTGGGCGCGATCGGCGTGATCGGCCCGACCCGGATCAACTACGCCCGCGTCATCCCGATGGTGGATTACACTTCGAAGATTCTCACGCGCCTGATCGGCTGACGGGCGTCCAACGCGACATCGTGACCCATGATTGACGGCAAGGACGAAACCAACCCCGATCCGCTGGCCTTTGGAAGCGAAGGCGACGAACCCGCCGCGCCCGAATCTGCCGCACCCGATCCGCTGGCCGCGGCCGAATCCGAGATCGCCAGGCTCAAGGATCAGCTGCTCCGCGCCTTGGCCGAGATCGAAAACATGCGGCGGCGCGCCGAGCGCGAGCGCGAGGAAACGGCGAAATACGCGATCGCCGCGCTGGCGCGCGACATCCTGTCGGTCGCCGACAACCTCCAGCGGGCCCTCGACAATATCCCGCAAGAGGCCCGCGCGGCGGACGAGTGGCTGAACACGCTTGCGGTCGGCGTCGAAGCGACCGAGCGCGAGCTCTCCGCGGTCTTCGAGCGCTTCGGCATGCGAAGGCTGGAGCCGCTGGGCCAGCCCTTCGATCCCAATCTCCACCAAGCGATTGCGGAAATACCCGGCACCGGCAAGCCCGCCGGCACGGTGGTCGAAGTCATGCGCGCCGGCTACGTCATCCACGACCGGCTGTTGCGCCCGGCGATGGTGGCGGTCGCCAAAGGCGACGCAAGCGAAGGGCCGAAAGTCGACACCACGGTCTAACTTGCCGGGACGCTCGAAGCCTCGGGCGCAATCAGGAATTCGGCACCGGGATCGTGGGCGGCGTGGCGCGCCCGGGCGAGTGCTCGCGTGCGCACCGCATAGCAATAGACGCAGCCATGGGGGCAGGTGTCGTAATCGCCGATGTCGCGCGATTCGAAACAGGCGCAACCCGGCCGGTTGCCCTTGAGCTTGGCCGGAATCGGAAATCCGGCCAAGCGTGAAAGCCGTCCGGCATCGATGCACCGCGCCTCGCAAGTTTCTTTGCCGGCGAACTCGGGTTGGGAACAGAGGCTTAACTTCATCCCGTGATCGCTTGCGAGTTCGGCCAATCGGTCGGCCATGCCGCGTTTCCATGACGGATCGAGATCTTCCCACTTGAAATCGTAGGCTCGCGCTGCGGCATCCATGTTCCGCTTTGTTTTGACGTAGCCGTGCGCGAAAGAAACAACGACTTCGTTGGCGACACCTTGAAGCGCGCGGGCGATCGCCGCGAAATTCTCCAGATGCCAATCGGGCGGCGTGAGCGAAGTCGCGATCACCGGATCGTATCGCCACACGGCCACCTCGGGTCCGAAGTCGCGGGCAAGCTCGCGCATGTGACCGGCCGCGCGTTCCCAGTCGATGACCGAGGGCTCCAACGCCCGGGGGTACCCGGTGATGGTGTACTGCACGACGAAGGGGAACCCCCGCCGCGCGACCTCGCCAAGCGCCTCGCGGAACGGCCCGATGTTCCGGGTCCAGAACACGAAGCCGTCGACCGCGTCGCGCGTAAGAGGCACCGTTACAACCTGCCGGCCATAGGGATTGATCGTCCGGCAGAACCCGGCCTCGAGCCGGTTCAAGAACCACTCTCCAAAGAAGGCCGGAATGTCGGTTTTATAAGACGCCGAGACGATCATGCGGTCCTCTCCCGGCAAGGGTGGCGGGTCTTTCGCCACGGCGCAATTATCCCCCTGCCAAGGCCCGACGGGGCCCCGAAGGTGCTGCAAAAATCCCGACCGCCCGCCTTGGTTATTGGCTTTGGAGCCCGCGCCTTGAAGCCCTTCCGCCCGCCCCCATATAACCGTGCAACCTGTGGGGTCTGATTATCAGTCCATCGTTTGGGCGGCCCGGAGGTGCCTAGTTCAGGGCCCTGGGTAAGCCGCAAAGTCACGAGAGGTCAGGCATGGCTAAAGTCATTGGAATCGATCTCGGGACCACCAATTCCTGCGTCGCCGTCATGGAGGGGGCGCAGCCGAAAGTGATCGAAAATTCGGAAGGGTCCCGCACCACGCCGTCCATGGTCGCCTTCACCGTGAGCGGCGAACGCCTGGTCGGGCAATCGGCCAAGCGCCAGGCCGTAACCAATCCCGAAAACACCCTTTTCGCCATCAAGCGCCTGATCGGCCGCCGCTACGACGACCCGATGGTGGAGAAAGACAAGGGGCTCGTCCCCTACAATATCATCCGCGGCGACAACACCGACGCCTGGGTCGAGATCGAAGGCACCCGCTATTCCCCGAGCCAGATTTCCGCCTTCATCCTCCAGAAGATGAAGGAAACGGCGGAGTCCTACCTGGGCGAAAAGGTCTCCCAGGCGGTGATCACCGTGCCCGCCTATTTCGACGATTCCCAGCGCCAGGCGACGAAAGACGCCGGCAAGATCGCCGGGCTCGAGGTGCTGCGCATCATCAACGAGCCCACCGCCGCCGCGCTCGCCTACGGGCTGGACAAGAAGAAAGCCGGCACCATCGCGGTCTACGACTTGGGCGGCGGCACCTTCGATATTTCGGTGCTCGAGATCGGCGACGGCGTGTTTGAGGTCAAATCCACGAACGGCGACACGTTCCTGGGCGGCGAAGACTTCGACAAGCGCATCATCGATTACCTCGCCGACGAATTCAAAAAAGAGAACGGCATCGACCTGCGCGAGGACCGCCTCGCCTTGCAGCGTCTGAAGGAGTCGGCGGAAAAGGCGAAGATCGAGCTTTCGACCGCGACGCAAACGGAAGTGAACCTCCCGTTCATCACCGCGGACAAGGCGGGTCCCAAGCATCTCGCGATCAAGCTGACGCGGGCCAAGTTGGAAGCGCTGGTCGATGATCTGATCGAGCGCACCATCGACCCGTGCAAGAAGGCGCTCAAGGACGCAGGGCTAACGGCCGGCGACATCGAAGAGGTAATCCTGGTCGGCGGCATGACGCGCATGCCGAAAATCAGCGAGACGGTGAAGACTTTCTTCGGGCGCGAGCCGCACCGCGGCGTCAATCCGGACGAAGTGGTGGCCTGCGGCGCCGCGATCCAGGCCGGCGTTTTGAAGGGCGAGGTCAAGGACGTCCTGCTTCTCGACGTCACGCCGCTCTCGCTCGGCATCGAAACCTTGGGCGGCGTGTTTACGCGCCTCATCGAACGCAACACCACGATCCCGACGCGCAAGAGCCAGGTGTTCTCGACCGCCGACGACAACCAGACCGCGGTCACGATCCGCGTCTTCCAGGGCGAGCGCGAAATGGCCGCCGACAACAAGATCCTCGGCCAGTTCGATCTCGTCGGCATTCCACCGGCGCCGCGCGGCGTGCCCCAGATCGAGGTCACCTTCGACATCGACGCCAACGGCATCGTCAACGTCTCGGCCAAGGATAAGGCGACCAACAAAGAACAGCAGATCCGCATCCAGGCCTCGGGCGGACTTTCCGATGCCGACATCCAGCGCATGGTCAAGGAGGCCGAGGCCAACGCCGCCGACGACAAGAAGCGCCGCGAGTTGGTCGAGGCGCGCAATACGGCGGATTCGACGATCCATGCGAGCGAGAAAAGCCTCAAGGAATACGGCGACAAGGTGTCGGCCGCGGACCGTTCCGAGATCGAATCCAAGATCGCGGACCTGAAGAGCGTAAAGGACGGAGAGGACGCCGCCGCGATCCGGAGCAAGATCGAGGCCGTAAATACCGCCGCCATGAAGCTGGGCGAAGCCATGTACAAGGCGGCCCAGAGCCAGGCGGCGGCGGGTCCCGGCGGTCCGGCCGAGAGTCCAGAGGGTGGCGGGAACGCCGGCCCGGCCGGCGACGGCAAGGTGGTGGACGCCGATTTCGAGGAAGTCGACCCGGACGAGAAAAAGAAATCAGCCTAATCCGGAATTTCGCAGGGGAACAAGCGGGTACCCGCGCGGCATTGATCCGCGCCAGGGTCGCGGTCCGGGGGGCGGGCCGCACGCTTTCGGGAGGACATGGCGAAGCAAGATTATTACGAGACTCTGGGCGTCGGCAGGAGCGCCAGCGCGGAAGACATCAAGAAAGCCTTCCGCAAGCTGGCCATGGATTTCCATCCCGACCGCAATCCCGACGACAAGCGCGCGGCGCAGAAGTTCCGCGAGATCAACGAAGCCCATGACGTCCTGAAAGATACCGGCAAGCGCGCGGCCTACGACCGCTTCGGCCACGCCGGAGTCGACGGCGCCGCGCAAATGCACGCGGGCGGCTTCGATTTCAGCGCCGGTTTCGCCGACATCTTCGACGAAATGTTCGGCGAATTCATGGGCGGCCGCAGGCGGACCTCCACCGGGGGCGTTCGCGGCGGCGATCTCCGCTACAACCTCGAAATCTCGCTCGAAGAAGCCTTCCACGGAAAACAGGCGCGCATCCGCGTGCCGACCTCGGTCGCCTGCGAGGATTGCAAGGGATCGGGCGGCGAAGGCGGGTCGGGCGCCGTTCCCTGCTCCATTTGCCACGGCCGGGGCAAGACCCGCGCCCAGCAGGGCTTCTTCACCATCGAGCGCACGTGCCAAAGCTGCCACGGCGCGGGCCGCGTGATCGAAAAGCCCTGCCGCAGTTGCCGCGGCGCCGGGAGAGTGCACAAGGAGCGCACGCTGTCGGTCGGAATTCCGCCCGGCGTCGAAGACGGGACCCGCATAAGATTGGCCGGCGAAGGCGAAGCGGGATTGCGGGGCGCTCCGCCCGGCGACCTCTACATCTTCCTGTCGGTGAAGCCGCACCGCCTGTTCCGGCGCGAGGGTGCCAACATCCATTGCCGCGTCCCCATCACCATGATGACGGCGGGCTTGGGCGGCGCGCTCGAGGTGCCGACGATCTCGGGCGCCCGTGCCAAGATCACCGTTCCGGCCGGAACTCAGTCGGGCCACCAGTTCCGCCTCAAGGGCAAAGGCATGCCGGTGCTGCAAAGCGCCGCCAAAGGCGACATGCTGGTGGAAGCGGCCGTCGAAACCCCGGTAAACCTGAGCGCCCACCAGAAGGATCTGCTGCGCGAATTCGAGCGCAGCGGAAGCCGCGAACAGACCAACCCGCAGTCCGAAGGATTCCTGAAGAAGGTCCGGGAGTTGTGGGAGGACCTCAAGGAGTAACCGCGCATCGGTTATCCGCGCCGGCCAAAGCCGCGGTGGCCGCGCCCAATCCCCGCCTCGCAACCCATCTGCCTCTGTGGTTAAATCCCGCCGCTTAAGCGAGGCGGACGGAGCCACATGTCGGACTACCGGATCGGAGTGACGGGTTGCGCCGGGCGCATGGGCCAGATGCTCCTGCGCGAAGTGCTGGCGACATCCGGGTGCAAGCTCGGCGCGGCGCAGGAGCGGAGCCGTCACGAATGGGTCGGCCGCGACGTCGGCGAAATGGCGGGATTGGGCCGCCTCGGCGTGACGGTCGGCGACGATCCGGCGGCGACGTTTAACGCCTGCCATGCCGTGATCGACTTCACGACGCCGGCCGCGAGCACGATCAACGCCGGGTTCGCGGCCCAAGTCCATGCCGTCCACGTCATCGGCACCACGGGCCTAAGCCCCGAGCAGGAAGACGAACTCGAATCCGCTTCGCGCAACGCCGCGATCGTTTTGGCGCCCAACATGAGTCTGGGGGTCAATCTGCTGCTCGCGGTCACGGAAGATGTGGCCCGCGCCTTGGGTTCCGAATTCGACATCGGGATTTCCGAGATCCACCACCGCGGCAAAGCCGATGCGCCCTCGGGCACGGCACTCGCGCTTGGCCAGGCGGCGGCGGAGGGCCGCGGCGTGTCATTCGATAAAGTGGCCGTGCGCGACGGCATGACGGGCCCAAGGGTGCAAGGTGCGATCGGTTTTGCCTCGCTTCGCGGCGGCGATGTGGTCGGCGATCACACGGTGGTCTTTGCCGGCGAGGGCGAGCGGATCGAACTCACCCACAAGGCGCAATCGCGCCAGATCTTCGCCAAGGGGGCGCTCAAAGCCGCACTTTGGGCGCGCGGCAAACCGCCCGGGCTCTACTCCATGCGCGATGTTCTGGGACTAACCCGGGACTGACTGCCGCAAAGCGGCCGGCTTAGACGGGTTCCGGCCGGCGCGTCCGCGCCAAGGCGGAGTCGAGCGCACGGGCGACCTCCAATCTTTCCGCCGGCGTCAGGAACGATCCGATCACCAGCGATTGGCCGTGGGACGACAGACGCAATTCCGAGTCCGTGCGCGGCGGATCGTCCATCTCGACCCGCAGCCAATAGGGCTGGAAGGTCCAGGTCTTGGCTTCGCCGCCGGGAAGCACCCGGCGCACGGCCAATTCGCCCCGGGTGAGGCGGAGCGTCTCGTAAACCTGGCCGCTGCGGTAATTGGCGCGGAAGGCGAGATAGACCAAGGCGACGTCGAGGCCGAAGAAGCCGAACACCGGCCAGGCGCCGGCCATGAGAAACGCGATCCCGGTCGTAAAACTGACCGCGGCCAACGCGATCATCAGGATCAGGAACCCGAACGGGCTGAGACTGCGGTGGGGATGAAGCACCGCGTCGAACCAAACCTCGGCGGCGCAAGGGCTTTCGGACACCGCCGGCGCGCCCGGCGCCGCCCCGGCCCTATTCCCGTCCCGCGCGTTGCTCATGCCTCGCTCCCCTGGGATTCCTTATATGTGGGCGGGGGAGCCCTTGGCAAAGCCCGGCTTTGCCGGGATGCGTTCCTGCCGCTACCATCGCCGCCATGAAGCCAGCGAAGGTCGAGGAAATTTTCCGCCGGTTTTCGGCCGCAAATCCCGAACCCAAGGGCGAGCTTTCCTATAAAAGCCCGTTCACGATGTTGGTGGCCGTCGTGCTATCGGCCCAGGCGACCGATACCGGCGTGAATAAAGCCACACCCGCCTTGTTTGCCGCCGCCGATACGCCGGAAAAGATGGCCGCGCTCGGCGTGGCCAAACTTCGGCGCTTCATCCGCACCATCGGCCTCTTCAACTCCAAGGCCAAGCATATCGTCGCGCTCTCCAAGATTCTGCGCGATCGTTACGGCGGCCATGTGCCGCACGACCGGGAGGCGTTGGAGTCGCTCCCCGGCGTCGGGCGCAAGACCGCCAACATCATCCTCAATATCGCTTTCGGCGAGCCGACGGTTGCGGTGGATACCCATGTCTTCCGGGTCGCGAACCGCACCGGGCTGGCAAAGGGCAAGACGCCGCGCGCGGTCGAAGACGGGCTGGAGCGCGCGATACCGTCCAAATGGAAGCGCCACGCCCACCATTGGCTGATTCTCCACGGCCGCTATGTTTGCAAGGCGCGCAATCCCGGCTGCCCGGGCTGCCTGATCAACGATCTCTGCGAATTCAAGGACAAGACGCGCGCCGAGGTTCCGCGCGCGGTGAAATCTAGCCCGCGGGCTTTCCGGACATGAGCACGCCGAAGCAGCGGTCGTCGGGGATCTTCTTCGCGTCCTTGCCGCGAAGCTCGACATAGACGACGGTGCGCTCGGAACTCGGCGCGGAATCATGCGCCTTCGGCGCGTCCGGCGGCGGATAAAGGAAAACATCGAGTACGCAGTCGCGGCCCCGGTATTGCCAGACCTGGGCGACCGAATCGTGCCGCACCAAGGCCGGATGTCCCAAGAGGTCCGTCACCTGATCGCCTTTGAGGCCGATAAGTTCGGAGGCGCGGACTTCGCGCACCGCGGTGTTGGCGGACGTGCTCGCGCCCGCACTAGCACCCGCACCCGATGTGGACGCAACCGGTGGCGGCGCGGGTTCGTCGGGCCGCGCCTGAACGATCGCTTTCGTTTCGGTGGCAGCGCTTTGTCCGGAATTGGATTCGGCGGTGCCGGGCTCGCCTTCGGACACGGCGCAGGCGGCCAACAACGCACAGACCGCCGCAAGTGGAACAAGACGGCCAGACGGCCACCGGCTTGACATGATTAACCTCGCCCCCCGCGATTAGGCGTCGCGGCCGCGCCCGCAGTTTCGGATTACCGGTGCTCGAGGGTCAGAGGCTTTTCGGGAGAATTGCTTGCTTCCGGTTTCCCGGATTCGGCTTCGTCGGCCACGGTGCGGATGTCCCCCGATATCACGCCGCCGCACTCGATCTCGATCTCGCCATAGCGGATTTCCCCCATCACCCGGCCGGACGCCCGGATGGTCAGTCTCTTGCGCACCATGAGCTTGCCCTCGAAATGGCCGCTGACGTCCGCGGTATCGGATTCGGCCGTACCTTTGAAATGGCCGGTTGCGGTAATTTCGATCGACTGGCTTTCGGCGAGCGAGGCCTCGACGCGGCCTTCGATCACCAGCTTGTTGCAGGCGGTGATCTCGCCGGTCAGGAAGATGTCGCGGCCGACCAGGAGCTTCTTGCCTTCGGTCGCCGTGGACTCGGGCTGGTCGCCGTGACGGGGCGTCAGTCCGGGAAGGTCCATCCTGCGGCGCGGCGCAATCTCGGGGCGCATGGGCGGGGACGAATTTCTGCTGTTGTCCATCATGGTATCCATTATTGGCGTTTTTTCGCCGATTGAGGACGTTCCGGGTCCTTGGGAGGGCCAAAACTCGGGCTTGGCCCCTATTGGCCCGGCAACGCCGGGGCCGCTCCCCCGCTACCTCGAAGCCTTAGGCCGGACGGCTGCTTCGCCGCGCAGCCCCTCGACCATATGCACCATAAAGGCGGTGGCCAAGACCGGCGTCAATAGATTAGCAAACGGCACGGTTGAAAGGAATGTGATGAGCGTGCCCGCCAAAAACAAGCGCCCGGCAAAGACATGCCGCACCGCCTCGATGGATTCGGGCGCCATCCGCCGCGCGGCCAAGAGTTCGTAGTACTCTCGCCCCAAGAGATAGCCGTTCAATCCATAGAAGAGCAAAAGGTTAACGGGCGGAACGAGGATGAAAATCGCATAAAAGGGCAGCGCCAAAAGGTTGAGGCCGATGGCGACGCCCGCGAACCGAAGGCCGCTTACGATCGCCTCGCTTAGAGCCTGCACGCGGGGCGGAGGAAGACCGGGGTAGTATTTCGCCTCGACGGCGGCCGCCACGTCCTCGACGAAGAATCCCAGCACCGCGGCCACGACCGAAGGAAACAGCACCAGCGCGAGGAAAAACGCGCCGATCCCGCCCAGCATGTCCGCCGTCCAATTGAGCGCCGCCCAATCGAACAGGCGGAGTTTCGCGATCAGCCATTCGGCGGCGACGATGAGCACGACAAAGACGGCGGCGCTTGCGAAAAAGCTGCGCCACAAGATCTTTCTTGTGGCGGGATCTGCCAATTGATGAACGGCCTTGGCGATGGCGGAGAACATGTGAATCCCGATAAGGCGGACCGCCCTCACTTAGCGGCTTCAAGCTTCCGCCGCAAGTCCGCGCCCTTGTTTGTAGCAAGCCTCGCCCCCGCTATACTTGCCGTCCCGAATTGGGGCGGCGGCGAAAGAACTCATGGCCGGCAGGGGCAAATCAGAACCGGACGTGCCCAAATGGGATGTTGCCGGCATCGGCAACGCCATTGTCGATGTCTTGGCCCATGCCGACGACGGGTTCCTGTCCGAATCCGGACTCGCCAAGGGCAGCATGACCTTGATCGATGCCAAGCGCGCCGCCGAGCTCTACCAGGCGATGGGCCCGGCGGTCGAGGTTTCGGGCGGGTCCGCCGCCAACACCATGGTGGCGCTCGCCTCGTTCGGCGGGACGGGCGCCTTTATCGGCAAGGTGCGCAACGATCAGCTGGGCGGAATCTTTCGCCACGACATCCAGGCGGTCGGCATCGCCTTCACCACCCCGCCCGCGACCATCGGCCCGCCCACCGCGCGCTGCCTGATCTTCGTGACACCCGACGCCCAGCGCACGATGCAGACCTATTTGGGCGCCTGTGTGGACCTCGGGCCCGAGGATATCGACCCGAAGATCATCGAGCTCTCTCGGATCACTTATCTCGAAGGCTATCTTTGGGATCCGCCGAAGGCGAAGGAGGCGTTTCTGAAGGCGGCGAAGCTTGCCCATAAATCGGGACGCAAGGTCGCGCTCTCGCTTTCCGATCCCTTTTGCGTCGAGCGTCATCGCGAGGAGTTTCGCGACCTCGTGAAAAATCACGTCGATATCCTGTTCGCGAACGAGCACGAGATCATGTCGCTGTTCGAAACCGAAGATTTCGACGATGTATTTCAACACGTGCGCGGCCTCGTCGAGATCGCGGCCGTGACCCGCAGCGAAAAAGGATCCGTGATCGTGAGCGGCGAGGAAGTGCACATCATCGATCCAATTCACCTGGGCCCGGTGCTGGATTCGACCGGGGCGGGCGATGCCTATGCCGGGGGCTTTCTCTACGGACTCACCCGCGGACATGATCTGGCTTTCTGCGGGAAGCTCGGCAGCCTCGCCGCGGGCGAGGTCATCAGCCATTTCGGCGCGCGCCCCGAGGTTCCTCTGGCCGAACTCGCCGCGGAGCAGCTGCGGTGACCGTTCCACGCAAAGCCGTGCGCTGAAGAATGAACGAGTCCGTTTTCAAGCGCCTTATCGCCGCCGCCGCCGTCTACCGGGACCGGCGGATCTTGGCGATCGTGTTCATGGGGTTCTCGAGCGGCTTGCCGCTCGCCTTGATCGGCGCCACGCTCGGCGTGTGGCTCAGCGAGCGCCAGGTCTCGCTGACCGCCATCGGCTTCTTCGCGCTCGCCGGAATTTCCTATAATATCAAATTCTTATGGGCGCCGCTGATGGACCGCGCGCCGCTGCCGTGGCTGACCAAACGCTTCGGGCGGCGGCGGGGCTGGGCGCTGGCGACGCAAGGCTCGCTCATCGCCACGATTCTCCTGTTGGGAAGCACCGATCCCGGTTCGGCGCCCGGCACGACCGCGCTTTTTGCCGTGCTGGTCGCGTTTTCGTCGGCCAGCCAGGACATCGTGATCGATGCCCTGCGCGTCGATCTCCTGGCGGCGGAAGAGCAAGGTGCTGGCGCCGCGGCTACCCAATTCGGCTGGCGCGTGGGGGCGCTGGTCTCGGGCGCGGGCGCGCTTTATGCCGCAAGTTTCGGCGGCTGGCATTTCGCCTATTCCCTGATGGCGGCTTGCGTCACCGTCGGCATGATCGCGGTGTTGTCGGTGAACGAACCATCGCGCGGCATTGCGCCCATTGACGCGGGACAAACCTTCGGCGCCTGGCTCAAGAGCGCGGTCGTCGATCCCTTCGCCGATTTCATGACGCGGGAAGCCTGGGCGCCGGTTCTTCTCTTCGTGGTGCTCTATAAATTCGGCGATGCGCTGGTGGGCGGGATGTCGAGCCCGTTTTATATCGCCATGGGATTTTCCAAGATCGAGATCGCGAACATCAGCAAGATCTTCGGCACCGGGGCCACGATCCTGGGCGTGTTTTTGGGCGGCGCCATGGTTTACCGGCTGGGGGCGCTTCGCTCGCTTCTGCTGTGCGCGTTTCTCCAGATTTTGGCCAACATGATGTTCGCGGTTCAAGCGATGGCCGGCCACAACGCGGCGCTTCTCATCGTCACGATTGCGGCGGAGAACATCGCGGGCGGCATGAATTCCTCCGCCTTCGTCGCCTATTTATCCGGGCTCTGCAACGCCGCCTTTACCGCCACCCAATACGCGCTCTTGTCCTCGCTTGCCGCCGTGCCGCGCACGTTTCTCGCGTCTTTCGGCGGATGGCTGGCCGCGCAACTGGGCTGGGTTCATTTCTTTTTCGTGGCCGCGGGTGCGGCGCTTCCCGGCCTCGCCCTACTCTTATGGCTAATGCGCCGCCAGGCAATTTTCCGGACGGCGGGCTCCACCCCCGGTCATTGACGCCGTAACGCTCCCGGCACAGATTCCATCTAGGCTCATCCGGACGGGGAAAGCGATGCGCATCGGCGTGCCCAAGGAAATCAAGATTCACGAATATCGCGTCGGCCTGACGCCGGAGTCCGTGCGCGAGCTGACGCGCCGCGGCCACGAGGTTCTGGTGGAGACAAATGCCGGCGCAGGCATTGGGATCGGCGACGAAGCGTATCGCACCGCAGGTGCCGCGATTGCCCAAAGTGCTGCGGAGATCTTCGCAAAATCGGACATGATCGTGAAGGTGAAGGAGCCTCAGCCGTCCGAATTCAAGCTGCTGCGCGAGGGCCAGATTCTATTCACCTATCTGCATCTCGCGGCCGACCCGAATCAGGCCAACGGCTTGATCGATTCGGGTGCCACCGCCATCGCCTACGAGACCGTGACGGACGAGGCGGGGGGCTTGCCGCTTTTGGCCCCCATGAGTGCCATCGCCGGCCGGCTCGCGACCCAGGTCGGCGCCCATTGCCTGGAAAAACCGTCCGGGGGTGCCGGGATTCTGTTGGGCGGCGCGCCGGGGGTTGCCCCGGCCAAGGTGGTGATCCTGGGGGCGGGCACGGTGGGCACCAACGCGCTCCAGATGGCGGCCGGGTTGCTCGCCCATGTCACGGTCATCAACAAAGGGCAGCCGCGGCTCACCGAGCTCAAGAAAATCTACGGCCCGCGCATCGAAACCGCGCTGTCCACGCGTGGCGCGATCGAATCGAATGTGCTGGACGCCGATCTCGTCATCGGCGCGGTGCTGGTGCCGGGGGCTTCCGCGCCCAAGCTCGTGACGCGCGAAATGGTGCGCGCCATGCGCCCCGGTTCGGTGCTGGTGGATGTGGCGATCGACCAAGGCGGATGTTTCGAGACCAGCCGGCCCACGACCCACGCCGACCCGACCTTCGTGGTGGATGGAATCATCCACTACTGCGTCGCCAATATGCCGGGCATCGTGCCGCGCACCTCGGCCGCCGCGCTCAATAACGCGACGCTGCCCTATGTGCTGGAACTCGCCGATCTCGGCGCCAGCAAAGCGCTTGTCCGCAATCGGCATCTCCTGGCCGGATTGAACGTGCACCGCGGACGGGTCACCCACGCCGCGGTGGCCGAATCCTTGGGCTTAAGTTATCGCGAACCCCTGGCGGCGCTCGGCGCGTGACCAGCGGTCTCAAATCTCGACCCCGCTGCGGCGACGGGCCGCCCGCGCCGTGAGCATCCGCAATCTCGATCAGCTCCTCAAGCCTCGCTCGGTGGCGGTCATCGGGGCAAGCACGAAGCCTCGTTCCGTGGGCGCGGTTCTGGCCCGCAATCTATTCGCTGCCGGCTTTGCCGGGCCGATCATGCCGGTCAACCCGCACCACGAGGCAATCGAGGGCGTGGTCACCTATCCCGATGTCGCGCACCTTCCGATGGTCCCCGATCTCGCGGTGATCGCAACGCCGCCCGAGACCGTGCCCGGGCTCATCGCGGAACTCGGCGCGCGCGGCACCAAGGCGGCGGTCGTCATCAGCGCCGGTTTCGGCGAAGGCGCGGATGCGCACGGCAAGGATCTGCGCCGCGCCATGCTTGAGGCCGCCGGTTGCCACTGCTTTCGCATTCTCGGGCCGAATTGCCTCGGTCTCATGGTGCCGGGGCTGCATTTGAACGCGACCTTTGCCCATATTGCCGCTTCGGCGGGCGATGTCGCCTTGGTCGCCCAATCCGGGGCGGTTGCCATATCCGTGCTCGATTGGGCCGATGCCCGTGGCATCGGATTCTCCCATCTGATTTCGGTCGGCGACATGGCCGACGTCGATTTCGGCGATTTGCTCGACTATCTGGCGCTCGATCCGGGAACGCGCGCGATTCTTCTCTACATGGAGGCGGTCACGAACGCCCGCAAATTCATGTCGGCCGCGCGCGCCGCGGCGCGGACCAAGCCGGTCGTAGTGGTCAAGACCGGGCGTTACGAAGCAAGCGCGCGCGCCGCCGCCTCGCATACCGGGGCGCTGGCCGGCTCCGATGCCGCTTATGACGCGGCCTTCAATCGCGCCGGGGTGCTACGCGTCCACGATCTCGACGAATTGTTCGACGCGGTGGAAACCTTGGCGCTCGCTCGGCCGCCCGCCGGCGACCGTCTGGCGGTTTTGACCAACGGCGGCGGCTTCGGCGTGCTGGCCACCGATGCGTTGACCGAATCGGGCGGGCGGCTCGCCGAGCTTTCGCCGGAAACGATGGCGCGGCTCGATTCGGTCCTGCCGAAAACCTGGTCGCGCGGCAATCCCGTGGACATCATCGGCGATGCGGACGGCGCGCGCTACGCCGCGGCGCTCGAGGCGCTGCTCGAAGACCGCGGCACGGATTCGATCCTGGTGCTCAATTGCCCGACCGCCGTCGCCTCCAGCGTCGAGGCCGCACAGGCGGTCATCGCCACGCTGCGCCGGCGCGCGAAAACGGTCTTCACGAGCTGGATCGGCGAAACCTCGGTGGCGGAGGCCCGGCGCCTGCTCACCGCCAACCGCATTCCGACCTACGAAACCCCGAGGCAAGCGGTGCGCGCGTTCCACCATTTAGTCAGCTACCGGCGGAACCAGGAGTTGCTTCTGGAAACGCCGCCATCGGTCCCGGGCGGCTTTGCGCCGGATAGCGCGGCCGTGCGCGCCATCATCGATAAAGCCATCGGCGCAAAACGCGAATGGCTGACCGAGCCGGAGGCCAAGGCGGTCATCTCGGCTTACGGGGTTCCGGCGGTCGCGCCCACGGTCGTTGCTTCGCCCAAGGCGGCGGCGATGCGCGCGGCCGAGATCGCCGGGCCGGTCGCAATCAAGATTCTCTCGCCCGACATCACCCACAAATCGGACCTGGGCGGCGTCGTGCTCGATCTCGCGACGGCGGGCGCCGTGCGCGAGGCGGCGGAGGCGATGAAAGAGCGCATCGCCAAGCTGAAGCCCGAGGCGCGGCTCGAAGGATTCGTCGTCGAGCCGATGGTGCACCGGCCGGGCTCGCTCGAGCTCATCATCGGCGTCGCCCCGGATCTGCAATTCGGCCCGCTCATCCTGTTCGGCCAAGGCGGGGTCGCGGTCGAAGTCGTGGGCGACACCGCGCTGGGGCTGCCGCCCTTGAACATGAAGCTGGCGCACGACCTCATGGCCCGCACGAAAATTTACAAGCAGCTGGTAGGCTACCGGTCGCGCCCGCCGGCCGATCTCGATGCGATCGCCTTCGCCCTGGTAAAGGTCTCGCAACTCGTGATCGATACGCCTGAGATCGCCGAGCTCGACATCAATCCGCTGCTTGCCGACGAATACGGCGTGATGGCGCTCGATGCCCGAATCCGAGTGGCCCGCGCGCCGGAGGGCGAGGCAACGCGGCGCTTCGCCATCCGTCCCTATCCGAGCGAGCTCGAGGAGACCGTGACGCTATCGGATGGAACGTCCCTGCTGTTGCGCCCCATCCGGCCGGAGGATGAACCGGCGATCCGCGCCGGATTCGCCAAGCTTACGCCCCAAGACGTGCGAATGCGCTTTTTCGCCCAGATGAAGACGCTGCCCCATGACCTCGCCGCCCGCCTATCCCAGATCGATTACGACCGCGAAATGGCCTTCGTCGCGCTGCCCGCCTCCGGCGACGAGACGCTCGGCGTCGTCCGCCTGATGGCCGATCCCGACAACCGGCGCGGCGAATATGCGGTGGTCGTGCGCAGCGATTTCCAAAAGCGGGGCCTGGGGCGAATCCTGATGGACCGGATTCTGGCTTATGCACGCCGGCGGGGTGTGGCCGAAATTTTTGGCCATGTGCTCGAGGAAAACAGCGCCATGCTCAATCTCTGCCGCGAATTCGGATTTTCGATCGCCCGGCTCGACGCCGAGGCGGGGATCATGGAAGTCACGCTGCGTCTCAAGCCCGGCCCACATTGACGGCCGTGGGCGGCTGCTCTTAAGCCACCTCCGCGTCGAGACCGTATCCGGCCGAGCGCACGGTGCGGATGGGATCGGTGCGCCCGTCGGCCGAGAGTGCCCGGCGCAGGCGCCGGATATGGGTATCGACCGTGCGCGGGCCGACGAACACGTCGCGGCCCCACACCGCATCCAATAGCTGCTCGCGCGAGAACACCCGGCCGGGATTTTCCATGAGATGCCGCAGCAAGCGGAACTCGGTCGGGCCGAGATGGATGCCGGCGCCGCCCCGGCGCACCCGGTGCGATCCCAGATCCATCACGATGTCTGCGAAGGCCAGAGTCTCCTGGCCGAACGAGGGGCTGGACCGGCGTAATACCGCGCGCACGCGCGCCACGAATTCGGTGGGGGAAAACGGTTTGGCGACGTAATCATCGGCCCCCGCATCGAGGCCGCGCACCCGATCCGCCTCTTCGCCGCGGGCCGTCAGCATGATGATCGGCAAGTTCCGGGTCTCGGGCCGGCGCCGTATCTGCCGGCACAGCTCAAGCCCCGAGACATAGGGCAACATCCAATCGATGACGACGAGCTCGGGCCTGCGCTCGGCAAGTGCCGCCAAACCTTCCTCGCCGTCGCGGGCAACCGCCACCTCGAAACCCTCCCGCTCGAGGTTGTAGCGCAGGAGGGTGACGATCGCCCCTTCGTCTTCGATGACCAGGATCACGGGTCGCGTCACTTCCGGTTCGCGGCTTCCTTCTTGCCGGGCTTGGGACCGAAGCCGGGCGGAAGGAAGATACCTTCTTCGCCCTTGGGCCGTGCCTTGTGCCAGGGCTTGCCGTGGACGAGATAGTAGATGTCCTCGGCGATGTTGGTGGCATGGTCGCCGATGCGCTCGATGTTCTTGGCGATGAACAGCAGATGGGTGCAAGAGGTGATGCTCCGCGGGTCCTCCATCATGTAGGTCAACAGTTCGCGGAACAGGCTGTCGTACATGTCGTCCACGTCCTTGTCGTGCTCCCATACGTTCATCGCCTTTTCCACGTCGCGCTCGACATAGGCATCGAGCACGTCCTTGACCATGGCCTGGACGAGCTTGCCCATGCGCGGGATGCGCGCCACCGGCGTAACAATGGCCGTCATGTTGAGTGCCATCGCGCGCTTGGCCATGTTCACCGCATAGTCGGCGATGCGTTCGATGTCGCTCGAGACCTTGAGCGCGGCGATGATGTTGCGCAAATCCCCCGCCATCGGCTGGCGCAACGCCAGGAGCCGCACCGAAAAGCTCGCAACTTCGTGTTCCAGCTCGTCCACCCGGTCGTCTTCCGCGACGACGCCGGCGGCAAGATCGGAGTCGCGCGTCATCACCGCCTGGATCGCGGCCGAAATCTGCTGCTCCGCGATCCCGCCCATCTCCATGATGGTGCGGTTCAGGTGGCGCAGTTCCTCGTCATAGGCCTTGACGATGTGTTCGGAGTCCATGGGTTCGCTCCTTTAACCGGCGTCGTTTAACCGAAACGTCCGGTGATATAGCCTTGGGTGCGCTCGTCCTTCGGGCTGGTGAAGACCTGTTCGGTCGGGCCGTATTCGATGATCTCGCCGAGATGGAAGAAGGCCGTGCGCTGGGACACGCGCGCCGCCTGCTGCATCGAATGGGTGACGATCACGATCGTGTAATTCTCGCGCAATTCGTCCATCAACTCTTCGATCCGGGCGGTGGCGATCGGGTCCAAGGCCGAGCACGGCTCGTCCATCAAGATGACCTCGGGGTTGACGGCGATGGCGCGCGCGATGCACAGGCGCTGCTGCTGGCCCCCCGAAAGACTGGTGCCCGGGGATTCGAGGCGGTCGAATACCTCGCCCCAGAGCCCGGCTTTCTTCAAGCTTGTCGTCACGATCTCGTCGAGATCCGCCCGGGTTGCCGCCAGCCCGTGGATGCGCGCGCCGTAGGCCACGTTGTCATACACGGATTTGGGGAATGGATTGGGCTTTTGAAAGACCATGCCGATGCGGGCCCGAAGCTGCACGACGTCGAGATCGGATTCGTAGATGTCCTCTCCGTCGAGCGTCACGGTGCCGGTCACCGTGCAGTTCTCGATGGTGTCGTTCATGCGGTTGAGGCAGCGCAGGAACGTGGACTTGCCGCAGCCCGAAGGCCCGATCAAGGCCGTCACCTCGTTCTTGGTGATGTCGAGGTTGACGTTCTTGAGGGCGTGCGCCTCGCCATAAAACACGTTGACGCCGCGCGCCACGATCTTGGCCGGCGGGAGCGAGGCCGCCGCGCGCGGCTCCGGCTTGGCCGGGGCCTCGGCGGGTTTGGCGGCAAAGCCGGGATCGTGCATCGCGGGGGCCTCGTTCGGGGCCAAGTTCACTCGCAAAAGCGCCGCCACGTCGGGCGCCGCCAATACCGTATCCATTTTACCACCGCCTTTCGAACTTGTGCCGGAGGAAAATCGCCAGGCTGTTCATGACAAAAAGGAATGCAAGCAAAACCAGGATTGCGGCGCTGGTGCGCTCGACGAAGGCGCGTTCGGGGCTGTCGGCCCACATATAGACTTGGACCGGCAAAACCGTGGCCGGATCGAAGACGCCGTGCGGCATATCGACGACGAAAGCCACCATCCCGACCATGAGCAGGGGAGCGCTTTCGCCCAGCGCGTGCGCCATGCCGATGATGGTTCCGGTCAGAATTCCCGGCATCGCTACGGGAAGCACATGATGCGTGATCATCTGCATATGACTTGCTCCGATCCCGAGCGCCGCTTCGCGAATCGACGGCGGAACCGATTTAAGGGCGGCACGGCCGGTAATGATGATGGTCGGAAGCACGAGGAGGGCGAGGACCATTCCGCCGACCAGGGGTGCCGAGCGCGGCAAACCGAAGAAATTGATGAACACGGCAAGGCCCAACAAACCGAATACGATGCTGGGAACCGCCGCCAGATTGTTGATGTTGACTTCGATGAGGTCGGTCCAGAGGTTCTTGGGTGCGAACTCCTCGAGATAGACGGCCGCCATGACGCCGATCGGAAAGGCCAGCACCAGCGTAACAACGAGAGTCAGGAACGAGCCAACCACGGCGCCCAGGATTCCCGCCTGTTCGGGTTCGCGCGAGTCGCCGTTGACGAAAAAGCGCCAATTGAAATGCCGGGCGACGGCGCCTTTGTCGCGCAAGGAATTGATCCAAGCGACCTGTTTGTCGCTCAATTGGCGGTCGCTTTCCGCGACGCTGCCGCTCATGTGGCCCTTTATGAACACGTCAATATGATCGGAAGCGGGCAGCCAGACATTGCGAGTCGTCCCAATCACCGCGGGTTCGCGCAGCGCGAAGGCGCGCAGCTCGTAATCAGCGCTTCCGCTCACGATCTCGTACAGGGCACGCCTGTCTTCTCGCGTCGTAAGCTCCGGGAACGCCGCGCGCAACGCGGTCTTCACGGCGGCGCCGTAATCGGCCGATCCGAGTTTCGCCGTGTCGGGTGCGCCCTCGATACCGAGGACGGCAGGGTCGAAAGTGATCGGCAACAGGATCTCGGTCTGTGTAAAGGCGGTGTACCCTTTGCCGACGATGGTGACAAAGAGCAAGGCGAGGAAGCACAACGCGGTCGCAACCGAAATCAATCCATAGGCGCGGAACCGCCGCTCTGCGCGGTAACGGCGCCTCACGCGGGCGTCGGCCGCCGCCTTGCGCGGCTCGCCTGCGGCCGATGTTGGCACAGCTGTGGTCATTCATACTGCTCCCGATACCGGCGGACGACCAGAAGTGCGATCACGTTGAGCGAAAGCGTGACACCGAATAGAACCAACCCGAGCGCAAATGCGACCAAAGTTTTCGGGCTGTCGAACTCCTGGTCGCCTATCAAGAGCGTTACGATCTGCACGGTGACGGTGGTCATCGACGCGAACGGATTGGCGGTGAGATTCGCGGCCAACCCCGCCGCCATGACCACGATCATGGTTTCGCCGATCGCGCGCGATACGGCCAGAAGCACGCCAGCCACGATTCCCGGCAACGCCGCCGGCAAGACCACTTGGCGGATGGTTTCCGACCGCGTGGCGCCCAGAGCATAGGAACCGTCGCGCAGGCTTTGCGGCACCGCGGTGATGATGTCGTCCGAAATCGAGGAGACGAAGGGGATGATCATCACCCCCATCACGAGGCCGGCGGCGGCGGCGCTCTCGGAGGACACCGTAATGCCGAGGGTGGCGCCCGTGTCGCGGAAGAAAGGCGCAACAGTGAGCGCTGCGAAGAAGCCGTAAACGACGGTTGGAACACCGGCCAGAATTTCGAGCATCGGCTTCACCGTCGTCCGGACCCGCGGCGGGGCGTATTCGGACAGATAGGTCGCCGAAAACAGCCCGATCGGGACGGCGACCAACATCGCCACCGTACTGATCATCAGGGTGCCGGCGAAGACCGGCACCGCGCCGAAAGCACCTGAGGCCCCGACCTGGTCCGCGCGGATCGCCATCTGCGGGCTCCAGGAAAGGCCGAATAAAAAATCGAAGAAAGGCACAACCTTGAAGAATCGCAAGGCTTCGAATAGAAGCGACAACACGATCCCGATGGTGGTGAATATGGCGACGGTCGAACTCAAGATCAAAAGCACCTTGATCGTTCGCTCAACCTCGTTACGCGCCCGAAGGGTCGGCGAGACACGCCGCCAACCCAGCGCGGCTCCGCCGGCGGCAATCAAAAAGGCGACGACTGCGAGGGCGATGGAACCGATGCTGTGCAAGGATAGATAACGCTCGGCGGCGGCGGCGACGTCCGGCGCAACAGCTTGCGCCGTCGCGGCTCCGGTTGCGACGTTGCGGACGTCGTTGAGCAACAGGTCCAGCTTGTCCGGAGGAAGTGCCTGATGCTCGGGCGATAGCGCCGCCGCGACCATATGCTTGATGACGACGGGTTCGAAGACAAGCCAGCCCGCAAGCAGTATTAAAGCTGGGAGGCCGCACCAAAGCGCAACGTAAAAGCCATAATGATTGGGGAGCGAGTGAAGCCGCCGCACCACGCCGCCGACGGAGGCAAGCGCCCGGTCGCGGCCGGCATAAAAACCGATCGCGGAAAGAATTAGAAGTGCGGCGACGAGGGTGACAAGCTGCATGGTTCTTTTTGGATTGGCGGCTTTACAGGCGGAACACCAGCGGCATGTCGTCGCCGAAAAGGCGAGGCCGGCCGCCGCGCGTCGGACAGCCGGCCTCCCTTCCTACATCGTAAGCGGCGCCAATTTTGCCGCCTTCTCGTGCCATTCCTTGCGCTCCGCGTCGGGCAGCGGGATCAGGCCCTTTGACACCAGGTATCCGTCCGGACCCCAAGCCTTTTCGCCCGTGAACTCGGCGATGTATTCCTTGATGCCGGGGATCGCACCGATGTGAGCATTCTTGACGTAGAAGAACAGGGGACGCGAGATTGGATACTTCGCGCTTGAGATAGTCTCGTAGGTCGGATCGACTCCATCCACGGCGCTGCCCTGGATTTGGTCGCGGTTCTGTTCGAGGAAGCTGTAACCGAAAATACCATAGGCGCTTTGATCGGCTTCGAGCTTTTGAACGATCAATATGTCGTTTTCACCCGCCTCGATATAGGCGCCGTCCTCGCGGACCGCGTGGCAAACGTCTTTGAACTTTGCCTCGTCCGATTTCTTCAGATCCTCGATTGCGGGGAAGGTCAGGCATCCTTTTTCGAACGCCACTTCAGCCAGGGCGTCGCGGGTGCCCGAGGTGGGCGGCGGACCCAAAACCTCGATTTTCACCTTGGGAAGAGCGGGATCAATGTCGCTCCACATCTTGTAGGGATTGGGCTTGAAAGCGCTGCCCTTGTCGTCGGCCGGTACTTGTTTGGCAAGCCCCAGCCAAAGCTGGCGCAAGGTAAGACTGGTCTTTGCCGCTTTCTTGGAATTGGCGATCACGATGCCATCGAAGCCGATCTTGATCTCGGTAATTTGGGTGACGCCGTTTTTGGCGCAGGCGTCGACCTCGGACTGTTTGATTCGCCGCGAGGCGTTACTGATGTCGGCTTGGTCGACCCCAACGCCTTGGCAGAAAATCTTGAGGCCGCCGCCGGTCCCGGTCGATTCCACGACCGGAGTCTTGAAGCCGCTGGTCTTGCCGAATTGCTCGGCGACCGAAGTTGCGAACGGGTAGACGGTGGAGGAGCCAACCATTCGGATTTGATCGCGCGCCTCGGCCGGGGCCGATGCGCCCGCAAGAGCGGCAATGGTGAGGACGGCCAATGCGATGGTGCTGCGTTTCACGATTTATCTCCTGAGCGTTCGAGGGTGGGACGATCGGGGGCCCGCAGACCGGGCGATGACCGGCTCGGCTTGCTCCCGCAAGCCCTTCTACCCACGGCCTGCGACCGGATTACTACCGTTTTGTCACGATTTTATGACAGTGGCTTCCATCGGCCCGTCACATCAGATCTAAACTATTGACAATCCTGAGTTTTTTGCGATGGCTCGAAGAAAGAAAAAGGGGCCCCGCGATCGCGCGGCGGGGCCCCTGGGGGAAGCCGTGGGGATGTCCTAGAAGTCCACTTGCGCCCGGAATTCGAAAATCCGCGGGTCGTCATAGCCGGCGTTTGCGGGTGTTCCAGCGCCAGGCACATGGTTGGCTATGTTGCCGAGGGCCGAGGCGTTGTTCTGGACGAAGATGTAGTTGAACATGAACCGGATGTACGGGTTCACGTACCAGTTGACGCCCAGCGTGTAATCCGTCTCGGTGCCCTTCTGGAACGCCGGCCCGTCGTCGAAGTCGAGATTGCTCATCCGCGCCAGGAGCTCGACCGCCCCGTACCCGTCCTTGCCCAAATTGTGGTTGATCGACGTCCGGTCCCACTTGGCGGATTTCGGGTTCCAGTTGCGGGACTCACCGGTCAGGAAATAGCTCGCTTGTGCATACCAACCGGAAAGCGTCACGTCTGGACACTGACTATTCGTTGCACTAACGCCCCCGACGGTGGTGCAGGCGGCACCGGTCGCAGCGGCATGGGCGATGTGCTGGCCTTGCGTGACCGGCACATAGAAATACTCGCCTTGGAGCGACGCCGGCCCGTACATGAGGACGAGCTCCGGATTGATCATATAAAGGTGATCGACCGCAGTGAGCTGACCCGGACTTGCGTTCGAAACCGCCCCCGAGGTCGAGAGCGCCGTGCTGAGGAACTTGATCGACGACACGTTTTCTTCCGGATTGGTCGAAAACGTAACGGGCTGGTCTGACGGATTCTCCCACAGGAAACCAAGGCCGAAATGCACGAGCCTGGTCTTGTCACTGATCGGATCAAGGGTCCCGCGCGCCGTGAATACCGTCTGATCGTCGCCAACCCCTGCGTGGGCGTCATCCACCTTTTTGCCGTAAACACCCGCGGCGAACGACCAATTCGGGTCGTAATAGCCGCCGACGCCGCCCAAGAGTCGTTCCGGCGCGAAGACCGGCGAGGGCAGGGCGCGCTCGACAAAGCTGGTGAAGTTGTCGCTGGTGTACTGCTCGAGGCCGAAGGGCACCGGCACGTTGCCGACCAGGAACTCGGCCGAGTCTAAGCCGACGTATTTGATCCAAGCTTCCTTGAGGCCGGCGGTGCTCACGCTGCCGCCGAAATCGTATTCGACCTTGTACATCCAGTCCGCGAACATCTTGCCGGTCACGCCAATGCGGGCGCGGCGGACCTGCAGGCCATCGCCCATTTTCGACTTGTCCTGGTCGAACCAGTTGCCGTCGAAATGGAACCGCCCGAACAATTGGCTCGAAAATTGGCCGTCGGTCGATTCGACCTTGATCCCGCCCTTGGTCGTGACCTTGATGTCGGAATTCGGTGCCGATCCTTGCTGCGCCTTGGTGGTGATGACCTCGTTCTGCAGCGAATTGACGGTCTTCTCCAAGGTGTCCAGGCGCTGTAAAAGCGCCGGATCCGATGCCGCGGGCGCCGGCTGATCCGCCGCCGCCTGCTGCGGCACCGGCGCTGCGGCCGGCTGCTGCGTTGGTGCTGCGGTTTGTTGCACCGCCCCCTTCTTCTGGGTGTTTGGCGCCGCCGCCTGTTGCACGCTTCCGGTATTCGATCGAGCCGGTTGCTCGGCCACGGCGCTCGCGCAAACGCCGCAAACGGCGAGACCAAATGCCGCGCCGCCCGCCAGGCTCGTGAGCCTGGACCCCTTCACAAACATGATGTTTCCCCCTTAGCTCGCGTTTTGAAGCGGCACGCGAATCGCACCGCCCTCGTCGGCGAAGCTAGGAAGCTTCCGCGACGGTCTCGCGTCGAATCGGTGAAAGTTTTATGACGGGGACACAGAGCGCCCCGGAGCTGTGTGCGTCAGGTCACACGGAGGGCGGGTTGCGGGGATTCCGCGGCTTTGGATTCCGCGGCCGGGAGAATCACGGTGAAGGTGCTGCCCTTCCCGATTTCGCTTTCGATCTTGAGTTCGCCCCGGTGGCGGTTGACGATGTGCTTGACGATCGCAAGGCCAAGGCCCGTTCCCCCCAGCTCGCGCGAGCGCGCGGCATCCACCCGGTAAAAGCGCTCGGTCAGGCGCGGCACATGCTCGCGCGCGATGCCTTGCCCTTCGTCCGCGACGGAAACTGCGATGCGCCCGACCGACACGCCGTTGCCGGAGCTGCCGGATGCGGGGAGAGTGTGAAGCGTGACTTTTATGGCGGAACGCGGCGCGCCGTAGCGCACCGCATTTGCGATCAGGTTCTCGAACACCTGGGACAACTCGACCGCATCGCCGAGGGTTGGCGGCGGCTGCGGCGGAAGCGAAAGCTCGATCGTCTGTTCCTTGCCGGCGGCCCGCACCTGGAACAAATCGGCGACCGAGCGCAAGACTTGGGCGAGATCGACGCGGTCGGTCGGCGCCTTGTGCTCGCGCAGCTCGATGCGCGACAGGGACAACAGGTCTTCGACCAGGCTGTTCATGCGTGCGGCCTGCTGGGCCATGATGGCGAGGAACTTTTCGCCCGCCTCGGGGTCGTCTTTGGCCGGGCCGCGCAGCGTTTCGATATAGCCCAAAAGCGTCGTCAGCGGCGTCTTGAGTTCGTGGCTCACGTTGGCCACGAAATCGGCGCGCATCTGCTCGGTGCGCTTGATCTCGGTCAAATCGTGAAGGCGAAGGATCGCAATCGTACCGTCCGCGGTAGCGTCGGGCAGCCTGATGATGCCGGCCAGGAAGTTGCGCTCGATCGGAACCGGAAGGGCGAACTCGACCGCCGCCTCGTCGCGCCCCGCCATAACCCGATCCGCCGCCGCCAGCACATCGGGGTTGCGCAGCACCGCCGCGAGATCGCGGCCCTCGATGTTGGGGCCCAAAAGCTCGCGGGCCGCGAGATTCCCGCGCACGACCTTGCGGTTGGGATCGAGAAGCAGCAGGGGATCGGGCAACTGATCGAGCACCGTCGTGCTCGCCGCCGCGGCCGATTTCAGCTTCTCGCGGCTGGCGATCCAGTGGCGGTGCAACCGCGCGATCATGGCCGCGAGCTCCGCCGGGTACGAGCGGAAGACGAAACGCGGAGTCGCCACCTCGTCGCGCCGTCCGATTTCCTCGGTGAAGGTGCGAAGCGCCAGGATGTCGGCGAGATAAGGGCGCAGGATCAGCGCGATCGCCACGGCCAGGACCGCGGCCGCAATCGCCGCGGCAGGGCCCGAAAGCTTATCGGCCGCGACCAGAATGCCGAGCACAAGGGCGACCGGCGCCCACAAAGCGGCGGCGGCGGGAATCAGCACATGAAACGGTACCGGCGGGCGTGACATGGATAAGCCTTCGCGGCCCCGTGGACCTCTCATAACATGCGGCATCGCGCGCAAGCGTCAAGGATTTTGCGCCGCAGCCGATGGCGGGGCGGCCCGCCGCCATGTTAGCTTTTGGGTGCCCGGACAGGGGCCCGCCGGCCAAAATCCCGCGGGCGGCGCGGGGCCTGAAGCGATGCCGATCGAAATGACCTTCCCGCCAGCTGCGCCGGCCGTGCCTCCAGAAGGCGACCGCGGGGATCAGGCCACCCCGATGATGACGCAATACCTCGAAATCAGGCGCGCCCATCCCGATTGCCTGTTGTTCTATCGCATGGGCGATTTCTACGAGCTGTTCTTCGAGGATGCGGTAAAGGCCTCGCGCGCGCTCGATATCGCGCTCACCAAGCGGGGCCGGCACGAAGGCCAAGATATCCCGATGTGCGGCGTGCCGGTCGCCACCGCCGACACCTATCTCGCCCGCCTCATCAAATGCGGTTTTCGCGTGGCGGTGGCCGAACAGATGGAAGACCCGGCCGAGGCACGCCGGCGCGGACCGAAGTCGGTCGTGCGGCGCGATGTCATCCGCGTGGTCACTAAAGGCACGCTCACCGAAGACTCGCTCCTGGATGCCCGGCGCAACAATTTCCTGGCGGCGCTCGCCGAGGCCGGTGGTGCCTTGGGCATGGCCTGGCTCGACATCTCGACCGGGGTATTCCGCACGCAAGCCCTGGCGTTCGAATCGCTCGCCCCCGCGCTCGCCCGGATCGAGCCCGGCGAGATTCTGATCCCCGAGCGCCTCACGGCGCGCCTCGATCCGAAGAATCTCTTTGCCGAGCGTCCGCCCGCCATCGTCCCTCTGCCCGACAGCCGGTTCGATTCCGAGAACGCGCGCCGCCGCCTCGCCGCATATTATAAAGTGCGGGCCTTGGACGGGTTCGGCGACTTCTCGCGCGCCGAAATCGCGGCCGCCGGCGCGCTCCTCGATTACGTCGAGCTCACCCAGAAAGGCCGGCTCCCGGTTCTGGCGCGCCTGCTGCGGCTCGCCCCGGGCGCGGCGATGGAAATCGATCCCGCGACCGCCCGCAATCTCGAACTGTTCCGCACCTTATCGGGCGAGCGCGACGGCAGCCTGATTTCCGTGATCGACAAGACCGTGACCGCGGCGGGCGCCAGACTTTTGGCGGCGCGCCTCGCTATGCCGCTGACCGATGTCTCCGCCATCAACCGGCGCCTGGATGCGGTCGATTTTTGCCTCACCGAAGGCGATCTTCGGGTCCGTCTACGGGGGGCGCTTTCGGGCTCGCCCGATCTCGAGCGGGCGCTGTCGCGCCTCTCGCTGGCCCGCGGCGGCCCGCGCGACCTCGCCAACATCCGCGATGGGCTCACGCTTGCCCATGAGCTGCGCGGGGTGCTGGCGGCGGCGAAGCTCGGTCTGCCGCAAGATTTGACCGAGGCCCATGCGAATCTCGGCCGCCATGACCAGCTGGTGGAGCGCCTGGGCGCAGGGTTGGCGCCGGATCTGCCGGCATCGACGCGGGACGGCGGCTTCGTAGCACCCGGATTTTCGCCCGCACTCGATGAACAGCGTCAGCTTCGCGACGAAAGCCGCCGCCTCATCGCCGGGCTCCAAAGCCGGTATCAAAGCGTAACCGGCATCGCCTCGCTCAAGATCCGCCACAACAACGTGCTCGGATTCTACATCGAGGTTCCGGCGGGCCAGGCGGCGAAGATGCCGGAATCGCCCTTCATCCACCGGCAAACGATGTCGTCCGCCGTACGCTACACCTCGACCGAATTGGGCGATCTCGAATCGCGCATCGCGCGCGCGGCCGAAACCGCGCTCGGCCTCGAGCTTGAATTATTCGCCGAATTCACCGCGGCGGTGCTCGCCCACGGCGAGGCGGTTACGAAGGCGGCCCGTGCCTTGGCCGAGCTCGATGTCGCAAGCGCCTTGGCCGAGCTCGCGGCGGAAAGCCGTTACGTGCGCCCCGAGATTGACGGCGGCGCCGATTTCCGGATCGAAGGCGGGCGCCATCCGGTGGTCGAAGCCGCCCTCGCCGGAGCAAACGAGCCGCCATTCGTCGGCAACGATTGCGCGCTCAGCGCCGATGACGGCGCCGCCGGCCCGCGCCTTTGGCTTTTGACCGGCCCCAACATGGCGGGCAAAAGCACCTTCTTGCGCCAAAACGCGCTGATCGCGGTCATGGCCCAAATGGGCTCGTTCGTCCCGGCCAAGAGCGCCCGGATCGGCGCCGTCGACCGCCTCTTCAGCCGGGTGGGCGCCGCCGACGATCTGGCGCGCGGGCGCTCCACCTTCATGGTCGAGATGCTCGAGACCGCCGCGATTCTCAATCAGGCGGGGCCAAGGGCGCTCGTGATCCTGGATGAAATCGGCCGCGGCACCGCCACCTTCGATGGGCTCTCGATCGCCTGGGCGGTGGTCGAACACTTGCACGACATCAACCGCTGCCGCGCCCTGTTCGCCACCCACTATCATGAGCTTACTGCGCTTGCCGCCAAGCTTCCGGCCTTGGGCCTTTACACCATGCGGATCAAGGAATGGAAAGGCCAGGTCGTGTTCCTGCACGAGGTGGCGAAAGGCTCCGCCGACCGCTCTTACGGCATCCATGTGGCCGAGCTCGCGGGGTTGCCCGCGCCCGTGATTGCGCGCGCCACCCAGGTGCTCGATTCGCTCGAGCGCGACCGCAAGGCCGAAACCTTGTCGCGGCTCGCCAATGACCTTCCGCTGTTCTCGACGCTCGCCCCAGCCGGACCGGCGGAACCGCCCGCAAATCCCGCCCTCGGCTTATTGGCCGCCACCGATCCCGATGCGCTGACGCCGAAAGAAGCCCTCGATCTTCTCTACAAACTCAAACAGGCGGCCAAAACCTGACCCGCGCTTCACAACCCGAGTGCGGCGCGGGTGACGATCTGGTCGCCGCCGATGAGGCGGTTCAGTATCATGAGTCCCGCTTCGTGGTATTGCCGCCCGGCGTGGCTGGCGCAGGCGTCCGAAATCACGATCGGGCGCAACCCCGCCTCGAAAAAATCGATCGCGGTCGCCAGCACGCAGTTGTCGGTCGCGATCCCGCAAAGATGGATCGCCCCGCCCGCCTCTCTTGTCGCCTCGCGCAATTCGGGGAGGTACGCGGAATAGGTGTTTTTGACGATCTTTACGGCGTCGGGGCGCGGGACAAACGCAAGCTTTGCGTCCGGCGCGCCGGGGGAAAATCGCGCCAGACCTTTAAGTTCGCGAAACGGCGATCCTTGCGGATTTTCGAACCGGGTGACAAAGACGCGGTCGAAAGGATTCTGCAACCTTTCGACGGTATCTGGAATGTGCCGGGTCCACTCGTTGATGAAGCCCGTCTGCACGTCGATGATGGCGAGTAAGCGCAATTTCCGCTCCCTTGGCACCTTCAAAGCCTAGGTTTTCGGCCCCGCGCTTGCAATCCCCGGCGCCTGGGGGCATCTGGTAGGCCATGGTTCCAAACCCGCGCAAGATCATCGACCGCCGCAAGCTCGCAATTAAGATCGGCGAAGTCGCGGCGGGCGTCGGGCCGGCCGAATCCCTGCGCCGCGGCCTGATCGAGGTCTTGAAAGAAGCGCTCGCCACGGGGTGCGGCGAAATCCGGCGCCGGTTCGAGCGCGGGGCGAGCGGCACCGAGGTGGTGCACGGCAACGCCTATCTCATCGATCAGATCATCCGCACGATTCAGGAGTTCGCGGAAACCAGGGTATTTCCCGCGCCGGAACTGACCGAGGCCGATCGCATGTCGCTGATAGCGGTCGGCGGCTACGGGCGCGGCGAATTGGCGCCTTTTTCCGACATCGATCTTCTTTTTCTGGTCCCGCCGAAGCGCACGCTTCGGACCGAGCGGCTCGTCGAATTCATTCTTTATATATTGTGGGACCTGGGGCTCAAGATCGGCCACGCCACCCGCTCGATGCCCGAATCGCTTCGCCACGCCAAGGCCGACCAGACCATCCTGACCTCGCTTCTCGAATCGCGCTACATCTCCGGCGACGAGGCGCTCTATACCGGGCTTAGGGAAAAATTCCAGCAACTGGTGGCGGAGCGTGGCGCCGAGTTCGTCGACGAAAAACTCGCCGAGCGCAACCTGCGCCATGTGCGCATGGGAGACTCTCGTTACGTGCTCGAGCCCAATGTAAAGGAGGGCAAGGGCGGGCTACGCGATCTCCACGCCCTATTCTGGATCGCCAAGTCCTTCTACCGCGTCGACGCGGTGGACGAACTGGTCGCGCGCGGCGTCTTGACGCGCAAGGAAGCGGACGATTTCGCCCGCGCCCAGAATTTCCTGTGGACGCTGCGCTGCCACCTCCATTACCTCACGGGGCGCCCCGAAGAGCGTCTCACCTTCGATCTCCAGCCGGAAATCGGACGGCGCATGGGCTACACCGACCACGCCGGCTCGCTCGGCGTCGAGCGGTTCATGAAGCATTATTTTCTGGTTGCCAAGGAAGTCGGCGATCTGACCCGCATCTTCTGCGCCGCGATCGATTCCGAAGGCGACAAGCCGCGGCGCTTCTCGCTGAAGCGCCTGAAGTTGCGCAAGCACTTGCCCGCCGGCTTCGATGTGGAACGCGGGCGCTTGACGGTGACGCGGCCCGATATTTTCGAAAAAGCGCCGGTCAATCTCCTGCGCCTGTTCCGTCTCGCCCAGGCCTTCGGTCTCGACGTTCATCCGCAGGCGCTGCGCCTCGTCACGCGCAACTTGAAGCACGTGGACAAGAAGCTACGCGAAGACCCGGAAGCGAACCGCCTGTTCCTGGAAATGCTGACCGCCGCCGACAAGGACCCGGAAGAAGCCTTGAAGCGTTTGAACGAGGCGGGCGTCCTGGGGCGGTTCATCCCGGATTTCGGCCGGGTCGTGGCCCAGATGCAATACGACATGTATCACGTCTATACGGTGGACGAGCACTCGATCCGGGCCATCGGGATTCTACATCGCATCGATGCCGGCACACTTGCCGACGAGCATCCGATTTCGACCCAGGTCATCCACATGATCCAGTCGCGCCGCGTGCTCTATCTCGCCGTCATGCTCCACGACATCGCCAAGGGGCGGGGCGGCGACCACTCCACACTCGGCGCCGAGGTCGCGCAAAAGCTTTGCCCGCGCTTGGGGCTTAGCGAAGAGGAAACCGAAACGGTCGCTTGGCTCGTGCGCCAACATCTGATCATGAGCTACACCGCCCAGCGCCGCGACCTCGCCGATCCCAAGACGGTCAGCGATTTCGTCGAAATCGTGCAATCGGCGGAACGGCTCCGGCTTCTGCTGATTCTCACCGTCGCCGACATGAAGGCGACGGGGCCGACGGTGTGGAACAGTTGGAAGGCCGCGTTGCTGCGCGAGCTTTATTTCAGCAGCGAAGATTTCATGACCGGCGGCATTCTGGCCGAGCGCAAACAGGCCCGCGTCGAAGCCGCGAAAGCCGCGTTGCGCAAGGAGCTTTCCGATTGGACCGATCTCGATTTCTCATGGTTTGCGGCGCTCGGCTATGCCGATTATTGGCTCGGGCTCGATCCGGCGACTCAAAGCCGCCATGCCCGTCTCGTGCGCGCGGCCGAGCGTGATAAAAAACCCGTCGCCATCGAAACCCGGGTCGATCGCGCCCGCGGCGCGACCGAGCTCACCATCTATACCGGCGATCACGCCGGGCTCTTTTCCACCATGGCCGGCGCCATTGCGGTCTCGGGTGGCAACATCGTGGATGCGAAGATCTTCACCATGACCAACGGCATGGCGCTCGACACTTTCTGGGTCCAGGACACCCTGGCCTGGGGGGCGCAATCGGGTGGCGGACCTTATGAAGGCCGCGATCGGCTCGCGGACCTGGAAACCTCCATCTTGACCGCGCTCGGAGGCAAGAAACGCCTGACCCAGGAATTGTCGATGAGGCCGGCGGTATGGCCCAGCCGCACCCGCGTGTTCAAGGTGGTGCCCCGGGTGTTGATCGACGACGCGGCAAGCTCCGCCCATACCGTGATCGAGGTGAACGGCCGCGACCGGCCCGGCCTCCTCTTCGATCTCACGCGCACGCTGACCGCGCTCGGCCTCCAAATCGCGAGCGCCAAGATCTCGACCTACGGCGAGCGGGTGGTGGACGTTTTCTATGTGAAGGACATCTTCGGGTCGAAGATCGAGAACAAGGCAAAGCTGGAAAAGATCAAAGCCGGTCTTTTGGCGGTTTTGGCCGAGGCCGGTGCCGAAGAACCGGCGCCCTCGCCGATCAAGTCGGAGCCACGCTCGAAACGCCGCTCCCGGGCGCGCGCCGTGGCGCGTCCCCGCCAGCGTGGCCGGGCGCGAGTGGCGGCGCGCTGACCGGCGCCCCGGCTTTTCCGGGGGCGCCGAGGCCCTGGGGGCGGCCAAGATGGCCGAGCTGCGCCGGGCTTTCGCGGCCTCCGATGTTTGAGCGAGCTTCCGGCTCTGGCGCTTGACCGCCGCGACCTAGGCGACGATAACAGCCTTCCCGTCCGCGACCCGCCGAAGCTCAGCGATGGACCGCATCTTCTCGGGCGTCCAGCCCACCGGCAATCTTCATCTCGGCAATTACCTGGGGGCGATCCGCAATTGGGTGGCGCTGCAGCGGGAATTCGAGTGCATCTTCTGCATCGTCGATCTTCATGCCATCACGCTCCCCCAAGAGCCCGAGGCCTTGAGGGAGCACATCCGCGAGGTGGCCGCCGCCTATATCGCGGCCGGGATCGATCCCAAGCGCTGCATCATCTTCAACCAAAGCCAAGTTCCGGCGCACAGCGAGCTTGCCTGGATTTTGGGGTGCATCACGCCTTTGGGCTGGCTCAACCGCATGACCCAATTCAAGGAGAAGGCGGGGAAAGAGCGCGACCAGGCGGGGCTGGGCTTGTACGCCTATCCGGTCCTGATGGCGGCCGACATCCTGGTCTACAAGGCGACCCATGTCCCGGTGGGCGAGGATCAGAAACAGCATCTGGAGCTCGCCCGCGACATCGCCGGCGCCTTCAACCGCCGCTTTGGGCGCGACGTCTTTCCGCTTCCCGAACCCCAGATCCTGGGCGAGGCGGCGCGCGTCATGAGCTTTCGCGACGGCACCGCCAAGATGAGCAAGTCGGACCCCTCCGACTATTCGCGCATCAACATGACCGACGATGCCGCCGCCATCACGCTCAAGATCCGCAAGGCCAAGACCGATCCCGAACCCTTGCCCGAGACGCTGGACGGGCTGGCAACGCGGCCCGAAGCCGCCAATCTCATCGGCATCTATGCGGCGCTTGCGGGTGAAAGCCGGGCGCAGGCGCTGTCCCGGTTCGCCGGTGCCCAGTTCTCGGGCTTCAAATCGGCGCTCGCCGAACTCGCGGTCGCAACGCTCGGTCCCATCGGGGCCGAAATGAAGCGGCTCAAGGCCGATCCCGGTTACATAGACCAAACGCTGCGCAATGGCGTCGAGCGCGCGCGGGCAATCGCCGGGAAAACGCTCGCCGAGGTCCAGGACACCGTCGGGCTCCTGCGGCCCTAGCATCCGCTACTCTTCTCGCCGGCAAGGTCCGCTCCGACGTCCGGGATAAATGCGCCGGTTCAAAGAGCGGCGAATCTTTTCCCGCGCCGGTTTCTGTGCCATCAATGGCGCGTTTTCGCGTTCCGGAAGCGCGCTCATCATGAACCCGGCCAGTATTCGCGCCCGATCGAGTCCGCCTCCAAGCCTGGGCGGGGAAAGCCGCTGATGCAAATCTATCTCCCCATCGCCGAGGTTTCGGTCGATGTGTTCCTGCTTTTGGCGATGGGGGCCGGGGTCGGGTTCCTCTCCAGCTTGTTCGGCGTCGGCGGAGGTTTCTTGGCGACGCCGCTTCTGATCTTCCTCGGCATCCCGCCGCCGGTCGCGGTTGCGACCCAGGCCAATCAGATCATCGGCGCCTCGCTTTCGGGGGCGCTCCTCCATTGGCGGCGCGGCAACGTGGATTTCAAGATGGGGCTGATCCTGCTCGTGGGCGGGCTTGTCGGCTCGACCGCGGGCGTGGCGCTTTTCGCCCTCTTGCGGGTGATGGGGCAAATCGATCTCGTCATCCTCGTCTCCTATGTCCTGTTTTTGGGGGCGATCGGCGGGCTGATGCTGTGGGAAAGCGTGCGTGCGCTGCTGCGCCAGCGCCGGCAGCCCGGGGCCAAGGCCAAGCTGCACCAGCACATCTGGCTCCACGGCCTTCCCCTCAAGGTCCGGTTCCGCAAGTCCAAGCTCTATATCAGCGCGCTCCTGCCCTTGGGCCTCGGCTTTTTCGTCGGCATCTTGGCCGCGATCATGGGGGTGGGGGGCGGTTTCATCATGGTTCCCGCCATGATCTATGTGCTTGGCATGCCGACCGCGGTCGTGGTCGGGACTTCGCTGTTCCAAATCATCTTCGTCGCCGTCAACGTGACCGTGCTCCAGTCGATCCACACCCATACGGTCGATCTGTTCCTGGCGGTCGTGCTGCTCGCGGGCGGCATGGCGGGCGCCCAGCTGGGCGCCCGCGTCGGAACCAAGCTGCGCGGCGAACAGATTCGAATTTTGTTGGGCCTCATCGTGATCGCGGTGTGCGCGAACCTCGCCTTCGGGCTGGTGGCGCCGCCCAACGATATCTATTCGCTCCAGGTGCCGTTTCAGCCATGAGGCGCGCGCGTGCCATTCTGCTTGGGGCGTTATCGGCCGCGGTCGTTGCCGCCGTTTTGCTCGGCGCAATTCCGGCTCGGGCCGATTATCTGGTGGCCGACCTGTCGAAACGGCGCATCGACATCACGCTCGGTTTCTCGGGCGCCGAAGTGCTGCTGTTCGGGGCGACCGACGGCAACGGCGATGTCATCGTGGTGGTGCGCGGCCCCAACCAGCCGGTCGTGGTGCGACGCAAGGAGCGTTTCGCCGGAATCTGGGTCAACCGGGATTGGATGAGCTTCGACCGCGCACCCGCTTTTTATTATGTCGCGAGCTCGCGCCCGCTCGATCTGATCGCGTCCGGCCCGGCGCTTGCCGGGATCGAAGCCGGCCTCGATCATGTCCGCGTCGCGGCGGCCGACAGGTCCGTCAACGCCGAAACCGAAAAGTTCCGCGCCGCGTTGGTGCGCGCCAAGGCGCGCGAAGGGCTTTATGGCGCCGGGCCCGGGCAGGTGACGTTCCTGGGCGGGCGGCTGTTCCGCACCACCGTGGCTTTTCCGGCCACGGTCGCCACCGGCCCCTATACCGTCGAGGTGTTCTTGGTTCGCGACGGCGCGATCGAAAACGCCCAGCGCTGGCCGCTCTTTATTACAAAAGTTGGCTTGAGCGCCGCGGTCTACGATCGCGCCCAACAGGATCCGGCTTTTTACGGCCTCGTTGCCGTCGCAATTGCGGTGATGGCAGGATGGATCGGGGCCCTCGGACTGCGGAAGGTCTAGGTCATGGTGAAAAGAGGGGACAAAGGCGAGCGCGTTTTTCTCGTTGTCGTGGACGAGAGCGAAGAGATGCGCGTGGCGCTGCGCTACGCCAGCCTCCGGGCGAAATCGGTGGGGGGCAAAGTTGCGCTTCTCTACGTAATCGAGCCGTCCGATTTCCTGCAATGGATGGCGGTCGAGAATCTCGCCCAGGAGGAACGCCGTTCCGAAGCCGAAGCGCTGCTCCACGATCTTTCGGCCGAGGTCAACAAATGGGCGGGCAGCATGCCGGTGTTGCACGTCCGTGAAGGCTCCAGACGCGATGAGCTCTTGAAGCTGATCGAGGAAGACCCCGGCATCTCGATCCTGGTCTTGGCCGCCTCGACCGACCCGACCGGGCCGGGCCCGCTCATTTCCGCCTTGACCGGGCGGTTCATGAACCGGCTCAAGGTCCCGGTCACGATCGTGCCGGGCAACCTCACCGAGGAACAGTTGGAATCCCTCACTTAATTGAAACCCTAGGCTGATTAGGGTTTAAGGCCCCGCTAATCCCTGATGGCAACAGGGTTGAATGCGGGCGGGCGCATGCCATGTTAAAGGCTGCCCGCGGCGGCCATTGTCTCGAGGTGCCCCATGTTTATCCAGACCGAGCAGACTCCCAATCCGGCGACGCTCAAGTTCCTGCCCGGCCGCGAAGTGATGGCAAAGGGCAACGCCGATTTCCCGAATAAGGACACGGCGTCGGCTTCGCCCTTGGCCCTTCGCCTGTTCGAGGTCGAAGGGGTGGCCGGCGTTTTCCTGGGCGCCGATTTCATCACCGTGACCAAGGCTACGGACAAGGATTGGCTGGCCTTAAAGCCCATGATCCTGCATGCCCTCATGGACCATTTCGTCTCGGGCGAGGCCGCGGTTTCGGATACCGGCGGCGAGGCGGAAGCGCCGAGCGAGGACGACGACGAGATCGTCGCCCAGATCAAGGAGCTCATCGAAACCAGAGTCCGTCCCGCGGTCGCGGCCGACGGCGGGGACATCACCTTCGAGGGTTTCGAGAACGGGGTGGTTTATTTAAATATGCGCGGATCCTGCTCCGGATGCCCCAGTTCGACCCTGACGCTCAAGACCGGAATCGAAAACATGCTCCGGCACTATATCCCGGAGGTTATCGAGGTCCGGCCGGTCCTCTAAAACCCGGAATCCAGCCGATTAACTATATTTTGTATGTCAGACTGGTTACTTAGCCTTCTCGTTGCGTTTGGGCCACAAGCGAAAATTCCATCCTCCCGCCCTCCCTTCTCCCTAATATCGCCACAATTTTCGGCGAAACTCTGAACCTCACACCGGAGTGTATCAATCTCGCCCAGGGGAATCGGACGAGCCGTTGCGACAATTCGGCTTAACAATCCATTAAAATTTGAGTCTGATGTGCCGGCCACAGGGCGACCGATAACAAACTATTGCGGATGTCCAAGGAGGCAAGCGTAGTGAGTGGCAAAGACGGTTCCGAAATTCGGGTGATCCGGCCCAAGAGCCGGCAGGACCAGGACTTCATCTATGCGGCGCTGGGGGCGCTCACGCTGTGCGTGGCGGCGCTCTATATGGCGGTGGCGCTGCCCAGGGTGGCGCCCCTGATCGCGCCCAAGCTTGTCGACCTGCGTCTGCAAGCTTTGGGGTCGTGGGTTCCCTCGGATGATGTTGCGGCGCAGGCCGGGCCGGTCGTGGTCGCCTCGTCGGGCGGGCTCGAGAAGCCTGCCCAGGTCATGCAAGTGGGCTCGACCGAGAAGCTCACCGATCTTTTCGCCGGCATGGGCTATAACCTCGGCCGCGGCGACCAGGTCGAAGTGCCGCGGGTGTTCCTCGCCAGCCTCCCCTCCGATCTCAAATCCTTATCCTCCACCGACACGCGCAAAGAGCTCTTCACCCGGACGATGCTGCCTCTCGTCCTCAAGGTGAACGAGTCCATCTTGCTCGAACGCGGCAGGCTGTTGGCGCTGCGCGCCCGTTCCGAATCGGGCCGCGCCCCCACCGCCGAAGAGGCGGCCTGGCTCAACGACCTGGCGGCGCGCTACGGGCTGGAAAAGCCCGATTTCGACCAGCTTTTGACCCGGGTCGATGTCATCCCGCCCTCGCTGGCCTTGGCCCAGGCGGCCGAGGAGTCCGGCTGGGGCACCTCGCGCTTCATGAGCGAAGGCAACGCCGCCTTCGGCCAATACACTTTTGCCGAGGATGCCGGGCTGGTGCCGACCCATCGCGACGACGGCAAGCGCCATCTGGTCCGCAGCTACGACCATCTCCTCGATGCCGTTCAGTCCTACGCCCACAACCTCAACATCCATGATGCCTACCGCCAGTTCCGCAAGCAGCGCGCCGAGACGCGCGCCCGCGGCCAGGAGCTCAACGGCTACGAGCTGGCCTCGTCGCTCTATGCCTATTCCGAGCGCCGCGCGGACTATATCGACGCGATCCAGTCCTTGATCCGGGCGAATAATCTCGAGCCGCTCGATCGCGCCAAGTTGCGCGGCGGCCGGCTTGCCGGCCTCATCCCCAGCGTCCAATAGCGCGCCACCTGCCGCGGCTCAGCGCTTCGGCAAGTAATAGGGCGCCCCGAACCAGCGGAACCGCCCATCCCCCGCAGGCAGCGTGCAACTGAGGCGGAATCGCCCCGGCGGCAGCGTCTTCGCGATCTTCACCTCGATCCGATTTCCACCCGTTTTCGTGAACGGCAGCGCCGCGCCTTCGGCATCGAAACAGGTGAGGCGGTCGAGGGCGGCCGTTTCTTCCACCGTGAATGAAATCGCGGCCGGGCTCGCCATAAGCAAAGGATCGGCGGGCGCCAGATCCTTCACCGCCAGGGGAAGCGAGCGGGCCTTGTTTCGGAATTCGCTTGGCGCCGCGAAGTGTTCGTTGATGGCAAAACGCGGCAGGTTGAAGAAATCGGAACCGGGATAGATCACGCCCGAATGCTGGCCGAAGGCGAAGGCGTAGCCCGCGGCCTTCACCTGTTCGCGCACGGCCAGGCTGGTTTCGCCGTAGGGATAAGCGAAAATTTCCGGCACCGCGCCCAGCTCCGCCTTGAACCGCGCGTTCGAGCGCGCGATCTCGTCCGCGTTCTTGTCCGGGGCGGCATCGGCCATATGAAGGTGGGATGCCGAATGCGCGCCGATGGTCACACCCTCTTTGGCGAGCCGGCGGATCTGGTCCCAATTCATGTAGTCGCGAAAACCGCGATCGACGGGGTCGGTCGCAACGAAAACGGTCATCGGGAATCCGGCCTTCTTCAGGCGCGGCCAGGCCTCGGCATAGGCCGATAGATACGCATCATCGACGCTGATCCCGACGGTAAGCTCGGGCAATTCCCTGCCGTCCCCGATCGCGCGCAGAATCTCGGGGATCGCCATCACCGTATATCCGCCGTTCTTCAGTTCCGCGATCTCGGCCTCGAATTGATCGAGGCGCAGGCTGGTCGTCGGAAATTCGGATTCGCCGAAGCGGTGATAGACGAAGATGACCGCGGATTGGGCGGCCCTGGCACCGGCGGGCGTCCCGAGCGCCAAAAACGCGGCCGCCGCCAGGGCGCTTATCCTGTGCGTTATGCGCGGGATTCTGCTCATGGCCGGACGATAAGACCTGGACCTTTCGGCCGCAATCGCGGTTGCGCCCGAAGCCCGGCCCATGGAAGCTGGACCTCGTTGTCGCAGGTCAAGGGAGGCGGGGATGAGCGAGATTCTAAGCGATGCCGGCATGGATCTCCTGTTCCGCGAGGCGCGCACCTTCCGTGTCTGGCGCGGCGGCGAGGTCACGGACGCGCTGATCGAGGCCCTTTACGAGCTAACGAAGTTCGGCCCGACCAGTTCCAATTGCTGCCCGATGCGCGTCGTGTTCGTGAAATCGAGCGCCGCGAAGGAGCGCCTGAAGCCCTGTCTCGACGCCGGCAATGTCGAAAAGACCATGACCGCGCCGGCCACCGCCATCGTCGCTTACGACACCCGGTTCTACGATCTGATGCCGAAGCTTGTTCCCTGGGCCGATGCGCGCAGCGTCTTCGTGAACGATCCCGAGCTAGCCGACGTCACCGCATTTCGCAATGGCACGCTCCAGGGCGCATATCTCATCTTGGCGGCCCGCGCGCTGGGCCTTGATTGCGGGCCGATGTCGGGCTTCGACAACGCGAAATTGGACGCGATCTTTTTCCCGGACGGGCAATTCAAATCCAATTTTTTGTGCAATCTCGGCTATGGCGAGCACGCGTCGCTCAAGCCGCGCGCGCCGCGCCTTGGGTTCGACGAGGCCTGCCGGATCGTTTAGGCGTCGTCGCCCATCATGCGCTCGGGGGCCTCCGCATCGCCGATCAACGGATAGCGTTTGGAATCGAAGAGCTGATAATGCCACCACTCGTTGCGGTAATAGTCCCAGCCCGCCGCCGTCATGATGCCCAACAGCATCATCCGGTCACCTTGCGCCTCGGCCGAGATTCCGCTCGCCCCGTGATGCGCGAGCGGCGTGAACTCGTCGAATCCGGTCCCCATGTCGAGCTCGCGGCCGTCGCCGTCGATCAGCGTGAGGTCGACGGCAATACCGCGAGAGTGGGGCGAACCCCGCCTCGGATCCGCCAGGAACTCGGGATTAGGCCGGCAGTTCCACAACACCCATTGCGCCTCGGCGGGCCGAAAGGCATCGAAGATCTTGAGCCGCAAATCCATGTGCGCCGCCAATTCCACCGCGCGCCGCAAAGTTTCCGCGGCGTCGGCATGGAGAAAACAAAGCGCCCGCTTATATACCGGGCGCCCGGTGAAATTATCGGGTCCGGCATAAGCGAGATCGATCGAAACGCCGTAGCCGGCGGCGGTGATGGGAACGAGCGTCATGAAACCTGATCCAAGGGCGCGCTTTTCTACCATGAGCCCGGGCCTGCGCCAAAATTCGCGCCGTCGATATAAAAGCGCCCTGCCGCTGCAATGCCGATAATCCGATGCTGATCCTGGGCCTCGACACCGCGCTTGGGTCCTGCTCCGTAGCACTTTGGCAGGACGGCGAAGTCTTGGCGCGCCGCGCAAGGCTTATGGAGCGCGGCCACGCGGAAGCCTTATTTCCCATGCTGGCCGAGGTGCTGGCCGAGGCCGGCAAAGCCTTCACCGATCTCGCCCGGGTCGGGGTGACGCTGGGTCCCGGCAGCTTCACCGGAATTCGCATCGGCTTGGCGGCCGCGCGCGGCATCGCGCTCGCTTCCGGCATTCCAGCCCTTGGCGTCACGTCACTCAAGGCGATTGCCCGCGCCGCAACGCGCGAAGCGGGCGCCCGCGACATATTCGTTGCCCTCGATACCGGCCGTCCCGAAATCTTCCTCCAGGTCTTCGGCCCCGATCTTTCCGAACGCTCGCCGATCGAAGCCGTCCCGCCGGCCGCTGTTCCGGCGCGGGTCGCCGTTGGCCGGGTTCTGATCGCGGGCAACGCCCGGGATCGCCTGGATCTCAGCGCCGGGAATTCCGGTATCGAATTCGCCGCCCATGCCGTTCTTCCCGATGCCGCCGACGTGGCGGCGCTGGTAGCCGGACTTCCCGAACACGGCGACGCGCCGCTAACTCCGCTTTATATCCATCCGCCCTATGCCAAGCTGCCCGGCAAGGGCGCGACATGAGCCGGGATTTTGAAATCATTGCCGCCGGCGCCGATCGCGCCGAGCCCATCGCATCCCTTCTCGCGCGCGCGCTCGAGCCGCCCTGGAGCGTGACATCGGTTGCGGGCTTTCTCGCGGTTCCGGGAAGTTTCGCACTTTTGGCCCGGCCGCGGACCGGTGCCGAGAACGCGGCTCCTTTGGGTTTCATTCTCTGCCGGGCGGCAGCCGGAATCTGCGATTTGGCCGCCATGGGCGTCGAAGCGGCGCACCGCAATCATGGAATCGGCCGAGCACTTCTCGCGGCCGCCTGCGCCGAAGCGGCAAAATTGAACGCCCGTCAAATATTTCTCGAAGTATCGGAAGCAAACGGCCCGGCCCAGGCGTTTTATCTTAGCCAAGGCTTTAGCCCCGTCGCCCGGCGCCCCGGCTATTACCGGGGCGGCACGGTTGCTTGCGATGCGCTCGTCCTGCGGCTCGATTTGCCGGGGCCGCCCTAGGCCCGGCAATGCCGGCTCGGCCAATCGCCGCGGCGATTTCGATCAAGTATCTGGTCAATCTTTGCTATCGGCTATTGTTATTTTACTTTATTTAGACCCGGTATTGCAGGATAATTATAAGGAACTTATATATAAGTCCGATGCCTCAGGAGGTGAAAACGGCATGCCTGCGTCCGCGAACCCCCCCGATCTTCTGGCTTTGACCGCCGCCATCGTCGCCGCCCATGTGTCCAAGAACACGGTGGTGGTGAACGACCTCCCGAATCTCATCCAGCAGGTTTACGGAAGCCTCGCCCATGTCGGGCGCGATGCGCCCGTGGCACCCCGGCCACAACCCGCGGTTCCGATCAAGAAATCGGTGACGCCCGATTTCATCATCTGCCTCGAGGACGGCCGCAAGCTCAAGATGTTGAAGCGTCATTTAAAAACCGCCTACGACATGACCCCCGAGGAATACCGCGACCGCTGGGGCTTGGCGCCCGATTATCCCATGGTGGCGCCCAATTACGCGATTCAGCGCAGCGAGCTCGCAAAGCAGATCGGGCTCGGGACCACCGCGCGCAAGCGCCGCGGCCCGAAATAGCCGCGATTGCCGCGGCGTGAAGCCATAGGCTTCGCCCGCCGATTCGTTTATTCTTAAAGTCCGGCTTTTGGGCCAACGGAACGACGCGTCATGCCTTCGCGGATCGAGCGGCTGTGTACCGACAAGGGCCTCAAGATGACCGAACAGCGGCGGGTGATCGCACGAGTCCTGTCCGAATCCGAAGACCATCCCGACGTCGAGCTTCTCTACCAGCGGGCGCACGCGATCGACCCCCACATCAGCATCGCCACCGTCTACCGCACGGTGCGCCTCTTCGAGGAGGCGAATATTCTGGAGCGTCACGAATTCGGCGACGGCCGCGCGCGTTACGAGGACGCCGGGAAAGAGCACCACGATCATCTCATCGATTTGAAATCGGGCCGCATCATCGAGTTCAAGAATGACGAGATCGAAAAGTTGCAGCGCCGGGTGGCGCGCCAGCTCGGCTTCCGGCTGGTCGATCACCGTCTCGAGCTTTACGGAATTGCGCTGTCCGCCGAGGAAAAGACGGCCGAGAAAGAGTGACGTGGGCGCGAAGCAGGCGGCCGGGGACGAAAAAAATGACGTGCGGCAGACATAAACGCGGCGGGAAGCTGGGCCGATGAGCGAGCTGCGCGCCGGCGGTCTCGAAGTGCGCCTCGCCGATTCGCCCACGTTCGTCGATGCCGCCCAGGCGCTGCGCTATCGCATCTTCTACGAAGAGATGGCGGCCAAGCCCTCGCCCGAGATGGCGGAGCGCCGGCGCGATTTCGACGAATTCGATCCTGCCTGCGACCATTTGCTCGTCGTCGATCACACGCGCGGCAGTGGCCCCGAATCGGTGGTGGGCACCTACCGCTTGCTGCGCCGCGCGGCGGCATTGCGCCACGGCGGCTTCTATTCGGCGCGCGAATACGACATCGCGCCGCTGCTTGCCTTCCCGGGCGAGATCATGGAAGTCGGGCGCAGCTGCGTCGACGCCGCCTATCGCACCGGAACCACGATGCAGCTCCTGTGGCAGGGGATCGCGGCCTATGTCATGGAGCACGAAATCACGATGATGTTCGGCTGCGCCAGCCTGCCGGGAACGGATCCCAAGGCGTTGGCGGTGCCGCTCTCCTATCTCTATCATTTTCATTTGGCGCCGCCCGCCATTCGCCCGCGCGCGCTGCCGCATCTCTATGTCGATATGAACCTGCTGCCGCGCGAAAAGATCGATCCCCGCCGCGGGCTCGGAAAACTCCCGCCGCTCGCGAGCGGCATGGGAAGACTCCCGCCGCTGATCAAGGGCTATCTGCGGCTCGGCGGATTCGTGGGCGACGGGGCGGTGATCGACTATCAGTTCAACACGACGGACGTCTGCGTCATGGTGGAAACGAGGCGGGTCACCGAAAAATATTTCCGTCACTACGAGCGCGGCGCCCGCGAGGTCCGGACCGAGCCTTGATGGGCTCCGCACCGCGCGCGTTTTTCCGCCTCCTCGCCTATTTCGCGTGGACGGTGGTCCTGGTCCCGGTCCAAGTCTGGGCGCTTGCCTTCGATGCGCCGCTGGCCAGGAGTCTTCCCGTCTTCTATCACCGGGTATGCCTGCGTCTCCTCGGCTTCGAGGTGGTGGCAATCGGCGCGATCGCATCCCCGCATCCGGTGCTGTTCGTCGCCAATCACAGTTCCTATTTCGACATCACGGTCCTGGGCTCGCTTATTCCGGGCTCGTTCATCGCCAAGCAAGAGGTGGCGCGCTGGCCGGTGTTCGGTTTGCTCGCCAAGCTCCAGCGCACGGTGTTCGTGGACCGCGATGCGCGGCACCGGGTCCATCACCAGCACGGCGAAATCGCGGGACGTTTGACGCGCCGCGACAACCTGGTCCTGTTTCCCGAAGGCACCAGCGACGACGGTATGCGCGTGCTCCCGTTCAAGACCGCGCTCCTGGCCGCGGCCGAAGAACAAGTCGGAGGCCGTTTCCCGTTGGTGCAACCGGTTTCGATCGCCTACACCCGGCTCGACGGCATGCCGATGGGCCGCGCCTTGCGTCCCTTCTTCGCCTGGTACGGCCATATGGAGCTTGCCCCCCATCTGTGGCGGGCGCTGCGCTTGGGCGTTGCCACCGTCGAGGTCGAGTTCCACACCCCGGTCACCATCGCCGAGTTTGCCTCGCGCAAAGAGCTCGCCTTGTACTGCCGCACCAGGATCGCGGGCGGGATCGCGGCCGCCTTGGCCGGCCGGCCGGCCGGCCTCGCCGCCCCGGAAACCGGCGCGGAACCGCAGGAATCCGCGGTTTCCACGGTGCCGGGGCGGCCTTGACACCCCGAGGCCAGATGTTACCCTTTTTAGGTCCCGTTTCGGCCTGAAGCGCGGCCGCAAGAACGCCGGATGCAAAGTCCGCACGGATTTGGCGAAAAAACTCTTCATCAAGACCTACGGCTGCCAGATGAACGTCTATGACTCCGCCCGCATGGCGGACGTCCTGGCGCCCTTGGGCTATGCGTCCGTCGATACCGCAGAGGATGCCGACATGGTGATCCTGAATACCTGTCACATCCGCGAAAAGGCGGCGGAAAAAGTTTTCTCGGATCTCGGTCGCCTGCGCCCACTCAAAGAGCGCAAGGAACGGCTTGGCGGAAACATGGTGCTCGCGGTGGCAGGTTGCGTCGCCCAGGCCGAAGGGGCGGAAATTCTGCGCCGCGCGCCCTATGTGGACATCGTGCTCGGTCCCCAGACCTATCACCGGCTGCCGGAAATGATCGCGCGGGCGGCGCGCGCCGCGTCATCCGAAGTAAAATCCGGGCGCGGCGTTATCGACACCGATTTTCCCGTCGAGCCCAAATTCGATTTCCTTCCCGATCCCGGCGTCTCGGGTCCGTCCGCCTATCTCTCGGTGCAGGAGGGCTGCGATAAATTCTGCACCTTCTGCGTCGTGCCCTATACGCGCGGCGCCGAATTTTCGCGGCCCGCCGCCGATGTCCTGGCGGAGGCCAGGCATTTGGTCGCGCAAGGCGCGCGCGAAATCGTGCTCTTGGGCCAGAACGTGAATGCCTATCACGGGCAAGCCCCGAAATCGCGCGCCGGCAGCGCGCGAGTCTGGGGACTCGGCCGGCTCATGCTTGAGGCCGCCGGGATCGAAGGATTGTCGCGCCTGCGTTACACCACCTCGCATCCCGCCGACATGGATGACGATCTCATTCGCGCGCACGCCGAGGTTCCCGCCGTGATGCCGTTTCTCCATCTTCCGGTTCAATCGGGATCGGACTCCGTGCTCGCCGCCATGAACCGGCGCTATACCGCGGACGATTACCGGCGCATCGCCGATAAATTGCGCAAGGTGCTTCCCGACATGGCGCTCGCCTCCGATTTCATCGTCGGATTTCCCGGCGAATCGCGCGCCGATTTCGAGGCCACCCTCAAGCTCGTCGAAGACGTCGGATTCGCCCAGGCCTATTCGTTCAAATTCAGCCCGCGGCCGGGAACGCCCGCGGCCGCCATGGAACAGCAAATCGCCGAGAACGAAAAGGCGGCGCGGCTGGCCGAGCTTCGGGCTTTGATCGAACGCAGTCAGGCGGCGTTCAACGCGCGTTTTGCGGGCAAAACGGTCGCCGTGCTCTTCGACCGGAAGGGCTCGCGCGCAAACCAGCTTGCGGGGCGCAGTCCCCACATGCAGGCGGTCCACGCGGCGGCACCCGACTCTCTCTTCGGTGCGATTGCGCAAGTCGAGGTCGAGCGCACCGCGGTGAACAGCCTGACGGGGCGCATAGGGCCGCATCCGGCCCCCGAGGCTCGCGCAGGGGCGGCGGCGTGACGCGGGCGACTTCCAAGCACGGCCAGGACGTCATCCACATCGAATTCGACGACAACCGCCTGCTGCCGTTGCTCTACGGCGAGCACGACCAGAATCTAGCCCGCATCGAACAGGAACTGGGCGTGTCCCTCGTTCCCCGCGGCAATCTGCTCGCAATCTCGGGCCGGGCCGAGGCGATCGTGGCGGCAAGAGCCACCCTCGAAAAACTCTACGAGCGCGCGCGCCGCGGGCTGACCATCGATTTGGGCGAGATCTATGCGGCGGCTCGAATCGCGGTCGAGGCCGCGCGCCAGGGCGAAGCCGCGCCCGATGGCGAAGGTTCCGGCTCGATCACCATCCATACCCGTAAACGCGACATCGTCGCGCGCTCGCCGCGCCAAGTGGCCTATGTGCAGGCGATCAAGGATTACAGCCTGGTCTTCGCGCTCGGGCCCGCCGGAACGGGGAAAACCTATCTCGCCGTCGCGATGGCGGTCAGTCTGCTGGTCAACGGCGAGGTGGACCGGATCATCCTCTCGCGCCCCGCGGTAGAGGCGGGCGAGCGCCTCGGATTTTTGCCGGGCGACCTGCGCGAGAAGGTGGACCCGTACCTAAGGCCGCTTTACGACGCCCTCCACGACATGATGCCGGGGAACTTGGTGGTGAAGCGCCTGTCCGACGGAGACATCGAAGTGGCGCCCATCGCCTTCATGCGCGGCCGCACGCTCTCCAACGCCTTCATTATTCTGGACGAGGCGCAGAACACCACGATCGGCCAGATGAAGATGTTCTTGACGCGCATGGGGGAAAACTCGCGCATGGTCGTGACCGGCGACCTGAGCCAGGTGGATCTCCCTCCCGGCCAGCGCTCCGGGCTTCAGGATGCGGTCGACGTCCTGCGCGACGTGGTTGGGGTCGCCTTCGTCCACTTCACCGATGCCGACGTCGTGCGCCACGCCCTGGTGACGCAAATCGTTCGCGCCTACGACGCCCACGAGCGCGGCAAGCGTTCGCAACCCGATCCAAACGCGGCCCCAATCCGCGATAGGGATAAATCATGAGGCGGCGGCAGGTGAAAGAACCGCTCGAAATCGCGGTGATTCTGCGCTCGCGGGGCTGGCGGTTCCCGGGGGCCGCGGCCGCGTGCCGGCGCGCGGCCCGGGCCGCGGTCGAGGCCTCGCTCAAGCGGCATGGCGGCCGTTGGCGCAAACCGTTCCGGGCCCGCGGCGGGGAAATCGGAATCCTGCTCGCGGGCGATGCCTATGCCGCGAAGCTCAACCGGTCCTATCGCGGCCACAAGGGCCCGACCAACGTGCTGTCGTTCCCCGGCGAGATTTCAAATCCTTCCAATGAGCGCACCGGCGTCCCGCTGGCGCTGGGCGATCTCGTGATCGCATACGGCGTGACGGCATCCGAGGCCAAGCGCGCCGGCCGGCCTTTGGCGCACCATCTCGCCCATTTGGTCGTCCATGGCGTGCTGCATTTGCTCGGCTACGATCACGAGCGCGGGAGGGAAGCGCTGCGCATGGAGGCGCTGGAGATCGAGATTCTGTGCGGGCTCGGGATCCCCGATCCCTATCGCGAAATTTTGCCGGCCGAGGTCGCATGAATCCGCGCGCACCGGGCTCCGGCATGAGCGATCCGCCGGACGAAAAATTCAAGGCGCCGCCGTTCGTCGAAAAATTCCGCCAGCTCTGGCGCCGGTTCCGGCCCAAGGGCGGCGAGGAACCGTTACGCGAAGCGCTCGAGGACCTGATCGAAGAGCACGCCGCCGAAGAGCCCTCGATCCGCTCCGACGAGAAGGCGCTGATCACGAACATCCTCGATTTGCACAACGTCACGGTCGCCGACATCATGGTGCCCAGGGCCGACATCGTCGCGGTCGAGATTGGCATCACGCTCGACGAACTCATCCAATTCATCAGCGCCCAAGCCCATTCGCGCATCCCGGTGTACCGCGACACGCTCGACGACGTCGCCGGCATGGTTCACATCAAGGACGTGCTGGCCTGGGCCGCGAGCGACAATCGCAAGACCTTCAAGCTCGCGAATCTCCTGCGCAAGGTCCTGTTCGTGGCCCCCTCGATGCGGGTCCTCGATCTCTTGCTCGAAATGCGCATGACCCGCGTTCATTTGGCGCTGGTCGTGGACGAATACGGCGGGGCGGACGGCTTGGTTGCGATGGGCGATCTGATCGAGGAGATCGTCGGCGAGATCGAGGACGAACACGAAAAGCGCGAAGTCCCAGTGATGATCGAGCGCCCCGACGGGACGATCGAGGCCAGCGCGCGCACGACGATCGAAGACTTCGAGAATCGCTTCGGCCCGGTGCTCTCCGACGAAGAGCGCGAGGACATGGATACGCTGGGCGGCCTCGTCTTCTCGATTGTGGGCCGCGTGCCCTCTCGCGGCGAGCTCGTGCGCCACGCTTCGGGTTTGGAATTCGAGGTGGTGGAAGCCGACCCACGTCGAGTCCGCCGGCTTCGCATCCGCAATCTTCCTCTGCCCAAGGGCTCGAGCGGGGCCGCGGCGGAATGACCGCTGCGGCAGCCGAACACGGCCCGGCCGGTGCCAATCCCGCCGGGGACCGTACCGTTCTTCACCGCGAAGACGGGGGTGGCGCGCGAATTTCGGTGCAACTCGCCCGCCTGCGGAATTGGCTTGTCCGGCTGCCGCGCTGGCGGCGGCATCTCGCGGCCCTGCTTCTGGGCATGGCGGCGACCGCGGCGCTGCCGCCGGTTTTTGCGCTCCCGCTTCTCATTCCGGCGTTTGCCGGATTCTTGTGGCTCGTCGAAGGCGCGGAAAATCCGAAACAGGCGGCACTCGTCGGCTTCGCCTTCGGGCTCGGCCATTTCACGAGCGGGCTTTATTGGATCGCCTATGCGCTTTTGACGGATCCCGAACGCTACGGCTGGTTCGCTCCTTTCGCGCCGTTGTCTTTGGCCGCCCTGTTCGCGATCTATCCCGCGGGTGCCGCGATCCTCTCCAAGGTCGCGTTCCGGTTCGCGTCCGAGCGAAGCGGGGTCTACCGCGTCATCGTCTTCGCGGCGGCCTGGAGCATCGGTGAATGGTTACGCGGCCACGCCATGACGGGATTCGCATGGAACCTGACCGGCACCGTCTGGGGCGTCTCGGAGAGCATGATGCAATCGGTCGCCCTCTTCGGAACGTACGGATTGGGATTCGTGACCGTGCTTGCGGCGGCAATGCCGGCGGTACTGGGCGAGGGCGGGGAAAATCGCAAGTATGTAATTCTTGCGGTCGCCGCGCCGTACCTTCTTCTCGCGGTTCTTTGGACGGGCGGTTATGCGCGGCTGGTTGCGGCCGGGCCCACGCAAACGGTTGCGAACACCACGCTGCGATTGATCCAGCCCGACGTCGCCCAAGGCCGCAAATGGCGCGACGAATTGCGGCTCGCCAATCTGCGGCGCGACCTCGATCTGACCAAAGCCGCGGCGCGAGAATCGGATTCGCAATCCGCCGTCTTCGTCATTTGGCCGGAAACCGCGGTGCCGTTTCTGGTGGATCAAGATGCGGCGGTGCGCTCGGCCATTGCCACCGTCGTGCCCAAGGGCGGGCTGGTGATCACCGGCGCGCCGCGGGCGACCCCGGTCGAAGTCGAGCCCTTCAAAGTCTGGAACGGCGTCGTTGCGGTCGATGGGCAGGGCGCGGTCGTCGGCAGCTACGACAAGTTTCATCTTGTCCCATTCGGGGAATATCTTCCGTTTCGCGCCCTTCTCCCGAAGTGGCTGCATCTCGATAAGCTGACGCCGGGCGCGACCGATTTCTCGGCCGGGCCCGGGCCGCAGACGCTTCATCTGCCTGGGCTTCCCCCGGTCGGCCCGTTAATTTGCTACGAAATCATCTTTCCCCATGCCGTCGCCGACGAAAACGACCGCCCCGGCCTTTTCATCAATGTCACCAACGACGCCTGGTTCGGGATCTCGTCGGGGCCGTATCAGCATTTCGAATCCGCGCGCTTTCGCGCCATCGAGGAAGGTATTCCGGTGGCGCGCGCCGCCAACACCGGAATCTCCGGAGTCATTGATCCTTTTGGGCGAATCATTTCCCATTTGGGCTTGGGGCGCGACGGCGCAATCGACAGCCCGCTACCGCGGGCGCAGGATCGAATGCCGCCTTACGCCCGTTTCGGTGATCTTATTCCTCTTCTTCTGATTGTCGCGGCACTGCTGATTGCAATCCCCGCGCGGCGTATCGGCTGACGCCAGCAGGTGATTCCGGCGCTCTACCGCGCCTGATTGCGTTTCTACTTCCTCTGCAACCGATAGGTTGGAAATCCGCGCAATCCCTGGCTTTCCGGCGTTGACGCTCGGGGGGCCCGTGCCGTATAGAACATACGAACGTATGTTCCTTTCGGAGATGACGGCGGCTGGTTCGGGACGGCACCGGAATGAGATTGTTGAATCAATTCCCGGCGATTTGGTGATGCAGCAGAATGAGCGACAGCCTAAGTCCTCGCAAGGGCCACTCCGGCCGGTCCCGCTTCGGGAAACCAAATCCCGTTGACATCCATGTCGGCGGTCGCGTGCGCTTGCGCCGCACGCTTTTGGGTTTAAGTCAGGAAAAACTCGCCGGCGCCATCGGTCTCACGTTCCAGCAGGTACAAAAATACGAACGCGGCGCGAACCGGATCGGCGCCAGCCGGCTGTTCGAGTTGAGCCGGGTGCTCGACGTCCCGGTATCGTTTTTCTTCGACGACATGGCGCCCGATCTCGCTTCGCGCCACGCCATCCACGCCGCCGGGATGTCGGAGTCGCCGCAAGCCTCCTTCGAACCCGACGCGCTCGCGCGCCGTGAAACGCTGGAGCTGGTGCGCGCCTATTACCGCATCGGCGATCCCCATGTTCGGAAGAAGGTAGCCGAATTGGTTAAGACCATGGCGGCGACCGTGGCCAGCGAAGACGACGGGCCCGCGCGCGGCGGTACACCGTCGAGGCGCTGCAGGCCGTTTACCAAGAGTCCCCGCCGCAAAAGTTCTTGACGCCTTAATCGGCTGCTGCAACATGGGCACAACCCTCGGGTGCGCCAAGGGGCGCGTTTGCGGGGCTGTCCCAACATTCTCATGACCTCGAACATTCCCATGCGCGATTACGAGTTTACGAGCGAGTCCGTTGCCGAAGGCCATCCGGACAAGGTCTGCGACCGCATCTCGGATGCGATCGTGGACGCCTATTTGGCGGTTGACCCGCATTCCCGCGTCGCCGTTGAGACGCTTGCCACCACCGATCTGATCGTTCTTGCGGGGGAAGTACGCGGGCCCGAATCGGTGCGCGGCGAGATGGAGCAGGTCGCACGGTCCGCGGTGCGCGAAATCGGCTACGAACAGCAGCACTTTCACTGGAAGACGGTCAAAGTCAAAAATCTGGTGCACGAGCAGTCGGGCGACATCGCGCGCGGGGTTGACGCCAGCGGCAACAAGGACGAAGGAGCCGGAGATCAAGGCATCATGTTCGGCTACGCCTGCCGCGAAACCGACGTCTTCATGCCGGCGCCGATCTATTTCGCGCACAGCATTTTGCGATCGCTGGCCGAAGCCCGCCATTCGGGCGCGGCCCCGCAACTCGGTCCCGATGCGAAAAGCCAAGTGACCCTGCGCTACATCAACGGCAAGCCGGAGTGCGCGACCGCCATCGTGGTTTCGACCCAGCACGGCGAGGACGTGGATCAAGACCAAGTGCGCGAGATCGTGCGCCCCCACGTTGTAAACGTGCTGCCGGACGGCTGGATGTGCGACGAGGAACATTTCTATGTGAATCCGACCGGGCGGTTTGTCATCGGTGGGCCCGACGGCGACTGCGGGCTCACGGGGCGCAAGATCATCGTCGATACCTACGGCGGTGCCGCGCCCCACGGCGGCGGCGCCTTCTCGGGCAAGGACCCGACCAAGGTGGACCGCTCCGCGGCCTACGCCGCGCGCTATCTCGCGAAAAACGTGTTGGCGGCGGGATTGGCGGATCGCTGCTTGATCCAATTGTCGTACGCGATCGGCGTGTCGTATCCGATCTCGGTCTACATCGACACCTATGGCACCGGCCGGGTGGACGACGAAAAGCTCGCCAAGATCCTGCGCGAAATGATGAACCTCTCGCCCCGAGGCATCCGCGAGCATCTGGCGCTCAGCCGGCCGATCTATGCCCGCACCGCGGCTTACGGGCATTTCGGCCGCGCCCCCGAGCCGGACGGCGGGTTCTCCTGGGAGCGGCTCGATTTGGCGCCCAATCTCGCGGCCGCGTTCGGCGGGTCCTGATCGGCCCTCCATGGCGATGGCGGCCCCACGGCCCGCGCGCCTCCTATACGGCCGCAAGCGCGGGCGAAAGCTTCGCCCCGGCCAGCAGGCGCTCTACGACCGGATGCTGCCCCGGCTTCGCGTCGCCTTGCCCGCGCCGCCCGCCCGCCTCGACGTGCCGCCGCTCTTCGATCAGCGGCTTGCCAAATTCTGGCTCGAGATCGGTTTCGGCGGGGGCGAGCATTTGGCGTTTCAGGCGGCAACGCGGCCCGAGGTCGGCTTCATCGGCTGCGAACCCTTCGTGAATGGCTTGGCCGGCCTGTTCGCGCAAATCCGGGACCAGAAGCTTTCCAACATCCGGGTGTTCGACGACGACGCCCGGCTTTTGCTGGCGGCGCTCCCCGAATCCTCGATTTCCCGCGTCTTTATCCTCTTTCCCGACCCCTGGCCGAAAAAGCGCCACCACAAGCGCCGCATCGTCTCACCCGCGATCCTCGACCGCCTGGCCGCGTGCCTGGAGGATAACGCCGAGCTCCGGTTTGCCAGCGACGATGCGCTCTACGTGCGCTGGACGTTAGCCCATGTCATCAAAAACGGCGCTTTTTCGTGGCCGGCCCGGGGGGCTCGCGATTGGCGCGAGCGCCCGGCCGATTGGCCGCAAACGCGCTATGAGGCCAAGGCGATTGAAGCCGGTAAAGCCTGCTATTTCCTGCGCTTTTCGCGGCTCCCCCGGGGCGGTTGAAAGTTTGGGACTAGCCGCGAAAACTCTTGCGAATCGCGTACAAATGCTTACATTTGGAGCGTCATTCTCATAAGACCTGATGGTTCTTGGAGGGTGGGCCTTTGGCCCACTTTTTTGTTATCTGCGCGAGGCCTCGCCATGGGCCAGCCAAGCAATTCCTGTCTTCCGGAAAGGGTCGAACGGATGATCGCGCCGGCGATCGCGGCAATGGGCTACGAGGTGGTGCGGGTGCTGTTATCGGGCGGCAGCCGGGCTACGCTTCAGGTCATGGCCGAGAGGAGCGACGGCGCGGCGATGAAGGTGGACGACTGCGCGATGATAAGCCGCGCGGTTGCGGCGCTATTGGATGTCGAGGATCCGATCGCCTGCGCCTACACGCTCGAAGTCTCCTCGCCCGGCATCGACCGGCCGCTCGTGAAAGAGCGCGATTTCGAGCGCTTCGCGGGCCTTGAGGCAAAGATTGAAACCAAGCGGCCTATCGACGGGCAGCGGAAATTCCGGGGTCGCATTTCGGGAGTAGCCGAGGGCGTCGTCCGGATCGCGACCGACAAGGGAACGGCCGAATTACCGATCGACGACATTCACCGCGCCAAGCTGGTCGTGACCGACGAGCTGCTGCGCGCGGATCAACGCAAGGCGTAAAGGCGGGACGAAAATGGAAACCATGGGACATGCGCGGCTCGAGCTGATCCAGGTCGCGGACGCAGTCGCGCGCGAAAAGGGCATCGACCGCGAAGAAGTGATCGAGGCGATGGAACAGGCGATCCAAAAAGCGGGCCGCTCGAAATACGGCCACGAATACGACATCCGCGCCACCATCGACCGCGAAACGGGCGAGATCGAGCTGCGCCGCTATCTGCAGGTGGCCGATCCGGTCGAAAACGAAGCGACCCAGATTCCGCTTGTCGAGGCGCACGAGCGCAACCCCGACGCCCAGATCGGCGACTTCATCACCGAGCCGCTGCCGCCCATCGACTTCGGCCGCATCGCCGCCCAGACCGCCAAGCAAGTCATCGTGCAGCGCGTGCGCGAGGCCGAGCGCCAGCGCCAATTCAAGGAATACAAGGACCGCGTGGGCGAGATCGTGAACGGCATCGTGAAACGCGTCGAATTCGGCAACGTCATCGTCGATTTGGGGCGCGCGGAAGCGATCATCCGCCGCGACGAGCTCTTGGCGCGCGAGACTTTCCACCGCGGCGATCGCGTGCGCGCGTATATCTACGACGTGCGCGAGGAAACGCGCGGGCCGCAGATCTTCCTCTCCCGGGCGCACCCGAAATTGATGGCCAAGCTGTTCGCCCAGGAAGTGCCCGAGGTTTACGACAACATCATCGAGATCAAGTCGGTGGCCCGCGATCCCGGCTCTAGGGCCAAGATCGCGGTCTTTTCCAAGGATTCGAGCATCGATCCGGTGGGTGCCTGCGTCGGCATGAGAGGCAGCCGCGTCCAGGCGGTGGTGAGCGAGCTACAAGGCGAAAAGATCGACATCATCCCGTGGTCGCCGGATATCGCGACCTTCTGCGTCAATGCGCTGGCCCCCGCGGAAGTGACGAAAGTGGTGGTCGACGAAGACGTCCACCGCATCGAGGTCATCGTCCCCGACGAGCAGCTGAGCTTGGCGATCGGGCGGCGCGGCCAGAACGTGCGCCTCGCTTCCCAACTCATCGGCTGGGACATCGACATTTTGACGGAAGCCGAAGAGTCCGAGCGCCGCTCGGAGGAATTCCGCTCGCGCTCCCAGATGTTCATCGACGCGCTCGATGTCGATGACGTGATCGCGCATCTGCTGGTCTCCGAAGGTTTTACGTCGCTCGAAGAAGTCGCTTTCGTGCCGGTCGAGGATTTGACCGAGATCGAGGGTTTCGATCAGGACGTGGCCGAGGAGCTTCGCGAGCGGGCCCGTGCGCATTTGGCCGCAGAGCAAGAGCGCCTCACCAAGCGCTGGAAGGATCTCGGGGTCGCCGAAGACATGGCCGCCGTGCCGGGCGTAACGCCGGCGATGGCGGTGAAGCTCGGCGAGAACCGGATCAAGACCCTCGATGCCTTGGCCGATCTCGCGAGCGACGAACTGCGCGAGACATTGGGCGACATCAAGCTGGCGTCCGAAGAAGCCGATGCCATCATCATGGCGGCCCGGGCCCATTGGTTCCCGGACGAGCCCGCGAAACCCGCGGAGCCCGCGGCTCCCCCCTCGGATGCCAGCGGCGAAAATCAGCCGGAAGCATAGAACCGGAGCCGATACGCGATGCACTTGGCGGAACACGTCGAACCCACGGGCGGCAAAGACGAGGCAACGATGCGACGCTGCATCGTGACCGGGACTTCGCGCCCGAAGGCCGAGTTGTTGCGCTTCGTCGTGTCGCCTCAGGGTGCCGTCGTTCCCGATATTAGGGAACGGCTTCCGGGGCGGGGTTTGTGGTTGACGGCAAGGCGGGATATAGTGGCCGCGGCTTGCGGCAAAGGGCTGTTCGCCAAGGCCGCGCGCGCTTCCGTGGAAGTGCCGGCCGATCTCGCCGATCAGGTGGAGGCGCTGCTGGCGCGGCGCTGCTGCGATCTTTTGGGGCTTGCCCGGCGGGCCGGTGCGGCTACCTACGGCTTCGAAAAGGTGCGGGCCTGGCTGCGGGCGGGAAAATGCGGCCTGCTGTTCGCGGCCAGCGACGGGGCCGAAGACGGCCGCCGCAAGCTTCGCGCGCTTGCCGGCGATACGCCGGTTACCACGGTGCTGCGCGCCGATGAAATGGCGGCGGGATTGGGGCGCGAGCATACGGTCCATGTGGCCGTGAGGGGCGGAAAACTCGCCCTGATGCTGCATCGGGAAACGGCGCGCCTTTCTGGTTTCCGCACCCAACCCTGTGGCTCGGAAAGAATCGGAAACCGTAGACGAAAGTCGAAGGTACATGACCAGCAGTAAGGAACAGGAACGCAAGTCACCGCGCAGTCTCGACCGGCCCGGCCGGCTCGAATTGAGAAAGACCGTCGAGACCGGCCAGATCCGCCAAAGCTTTTCCCACGGCCGCTCGCGCACCGTGACGGTCGAGGTCAAGCGCAAGCGCACCTACGCCGCCGGCGAAGGCGGGACGATGCGGGAGGTTCCGCGCGGGCCCGCCCAGGTTCTGTTCGAACCGCCGCCCCCGGCCGTGGCCGAGGTCGTTCCGCAGGCCGAAAAAACCGAAACCGCAACGCTGTCCCGGCGCCCGGCCACTTTGCGCGCCCTGACGAACGAAGAAAAGGAAGCCCGCACCCGGGCGGTTCACGGCGCGCGGGCCGAAGCGGCCGAAACGCGCAAGCGCGCCGAAACCGACCTCAAGCACCGCGTCAATGAAGTCGAGGATGAGCAACGCCGCGCCGAAGAAGAAGAGTCGCGTGCGCTTGCGGCCGACGAACTGCGCCGCGAGGTCGAGGCCGAGGCGTCGGCCAAGCTCGCCGCGGAGGAAGAAGCGCGCCGCCTTGCCAAGGAAAAAGAGGAGCCGAAGAGACCGTCCGCCCGTGCCGAAGCCGTGGAAGCAAAGCTCACGCCCGAGCCGGAGATAGAGGACGAAGGCGATGAAGCGGCGAAAATCCGCCGCGGCCGCGCCGCGGCGCTGCGCCATCCCGCTCCCAAGCGCGCCGAGCCGCGCCGGCGCGAAGGCAAGCTCACCATCGCCCAGGCGCTCGAAGGCGGCGCCCAGGAGCGGATGCGCAGCATGGCCGCGCTGCGCCGCGCGCGCGAGAAAGAGAAGCAGAAGGCGCGCGAGACTCACGTCGCGGAGCCCGCCAAAAAGATCACCCGCGACGTGGTGATACCGGAATCGATCACGGTTCAGGAGCTCGCCAATCGCATGGCCGTGCGCGGCGCCGACGTGGTCAAGGCGCTGATGAAGCTCGACGTCATGGTGACGATCACCCAGGTGATCGACGCCGACACCGCCGAGTTGGTGGTGAACGAATTCGGTCACCGCGCGAAGCGCGTGAGCGAAGCGGACGTTGAAATCGGCCTCAAGACGGCGGATGACGATCCGGCTCTCTTGCAGCCGCGAGCCCCCGTGGTCACGGTCATGGGCCACGTCGATCACGGCAAGACCTCGCTCCTGGATGCGTTGCGTGAAAGCGATGTCGTAAGCGGCGAGGCCGGCGGCATCACCCAGCACATCGGCGCCTACCAGGTCACGCTCAAATCGGGGGCGCACATCACCTTCCTCGATACCCCGGGCCACGAGGCGTTCTCGGCGATGCGGGCGCGGGGCGCCAACGTCACGGACATCGTGGTGTTGGTGGTGGCCGCCGACGACGGCGTGAAGGAGCAGACGGTCGAGGCGATTCACCACGCCCAGGCGGCCAAGGTCCCCATCATCGTCGCCATCAACAAGATCGACAAACACGACGCCAATCCCCAGCGCGTACGCACCGAACTTCTGCAGCACGGCATCGTATTGGAAACCATGGGCGGCGACGTGTTGAGCGTCGAAGTCTCGGCGAAGGAAAAGACCAATCTGGACAAGCTCGAAGAAGCGATCCTGCTCCAGTCCGAAGTCCTCGAGCTCTCGTCCAATCCCGACCGTGCGGCCGAAGGCGTGGTGATCGAAGCCAAGCTGGAGCGCGGGCGCGGCCCGGTCGCAACCGTCCTGGTTCAGCGCGGCACCCTCAAATTGGGCGACATTTTCATCACCGGCTCGGAATGGGGCCGGGTGCGGGCGCTCATCGATGACCGCGGCGAGTCCATCGAATCCGCCGGCTCTTCCGTGCCGGTCGAGGTCCTGGGGCTCAGCGGTACGCCGTCCGCGGGCGACGATTTCGTGGTGGTCGAAGACGAGGCGCGCGCGCGGGAAATCGTTTCTTACCGCGAGCGCCAGACCCGCGGCCTGCAGCATATCGCCGGTGCCCGGGGCACCATCGAGGAGATGATCACGGCGATTCAGGCGGGCGAGGCCAAAGAGCTTCCGATCGTGGTCAAGGCCGACGTGCAAGGGTCGCTGGAAGCCATCGTCGGCAGCCTCGATAAGCTGGAGACGAAAGAAGTCAAAGTCCGCGTGCTCCACGCCGGGGTCGGCGGCATCAACGAATCGGACGTGACGCTCGCCGCCGCCAGCCACGCCGTGATCCTGGGATTCAATGTTCGGGCGAACGCTCAGGCGCGCGAGCTGGCCAGGCGCGACGGTGTCGAAATCCGCTACTACTCGGTCATTTACGACATCGTCAACGAGATCAAGGCGGCGCTTTCGGGCATGCTCTCGCCGACGATCAAGGAGACCGCGCTCGGCTCTGCCGAGGTGCGCGAGGTCTTCACCATCACCAAAGTCGGCAAGATCGCCGGCTGTATGGTGACCGAAGGCGTGGTGCGCCGGGGCGCGAAGATGCGGCTCTTGCGCGATTCGGTGGTGGTGTTTGAAGGCAGCATCGGAACGGTGCGCCGCTTCAAGGACGAGGTTAAGGAAGTCAAGGAAGGTTTCGAATGCGGCATCGGTATCGAAAACTACCAAGACATCCAGCAGGGCGACGTGATCGAGTGCTTCGAACTGCAAGAGATAGCGCGCACGATTTAGCCCGCGGACCGTCGTCGCCCGCGGCGCGCGAGAGGATCCCATGACACGAGCCCCCTCCCAGCGCCAGCTTCGCGTCGGCGAAGAAATCCGCCATGCGCTGGCAAACTTGATCGAGCGCGGCGCGATGAAGGACCCGGAGCTGCGGGACGTTCCCGTGACCGTGACCGAGGTGAGGCTGTCGCCGGATCTCCGCCACGCCGCCGTTTTCGTGACGCCGTTGGGCGGGGGCGAGGCTTCCGCGATCGTCGCGGCCCTCAATCGCGCGGCACCCTTCTTCCGCGCCCAGGTCGCTTCCGCCGTGCAACTCCGGTACGCGCCCCAGCTGGCATTCGCCCCGGACACGTCTTTCGAACAGGCGAGCAAAATAGATTCCATTCTTCGCCGCCCCCACGTACGCCAGGATCTGGCACAGCTGGATACTGAAAAGAGCAAGGACGAGGACGATGGGTAAGCGCAAGGGCGAGCCCGTCCACGGTTGGATCGTCATCGACAAGCCGAAGGGCGTCACCTCGACCAAGGTGGTCTCGCGCGTGCGCCGGGCGCTCAATGCCGCGAAGGCGGGCCACGGGGGTACGCTCGACCCGTTGGCGACCGGCGTGCTGCCGGTGGCTTTGGGCGAAGCGACCAAGACCGTCGCTTTCGAGATGGACGGAACGAAATCCTACCGCTTCATGCTTCGATGGGGCATCGCCCGCACCACCGATGACGCCGAAGGCGAGGTGACGCAAACAAGCGCGAAGCGCCCGAGCGAATCCGAGATCGAATCCGTACTGCCCGCTTTTACCGGCGAGATACTCCAGATTCCGCCCCGCTTCTCGGCGGTTAAGGTGGAAGGGCGGCGGGCCTACGCGCTGGCGCGGGCGGATGTGGATTTCGAGCTCGCTCCCCGCACCGTTTTGATCGAACGGATCACGCTTGCCGCTGGCCCGGATCCGGACCATGCCTGCTTCGAGGTCATCTGCGGTAAGGGGGCCTATATGCGCTCGCTTGCCCGCGATCTGGGGATGGCCCTTAACACCTTCGCCCATATCGTGGAATTGCGGCGCACGGCGGTCGGTCCCTTCACGGAAAATCAAGCGATTTCGCTAGATTCCCTTGAGGCCCTGGGGCATAGTGCCGCCGCTTTTAATAGCCTCCTTCCGGTCGAGACCGCGCTGGACGGCATCCCGGCGCTGGCCCTGTCGGAGGGCGAGGCCCGCAGTTTGCGGAGCGGCCAATCCGTTCCCCTGCTTCGGGCCTGCGATGTGGGCCGCTTGGGCGGGCTTGTTCCCGGGATTTCGGTCTGCGCCATGGCGAACGGGAAACCGGTCGCGGTGGCACGTTTCGATCGCGGGCGGCTCAAGCCGGTCCGGGTTTTCAATTTTTAAAGACTAGGATGCACGACATGTCGGTCACCGCCGGGCGCAAGCTCGAAATCATCAAAGATTTTGCGAATAAGGAAGGCGACACCGGTTCGCCCGAGGTCCAGGTCGCGATTCTCTCGGAACGGATCAAGAGCCTGACCGAACATTTGAACTCCCACGACAAGGATTTTCATTCGCGCCGGGGCCTGCTCGTCATGGTGGGCGCGCGCCGCCGCTTACTCGACTATCTCAAGCGCAAGAACGAAGAGCGCTACAACCAGTTGCTCCAGCGCTTGGGCTTGCGCCGTTAACGGTGCGGCCGCGGCATTCGCGCGGCGCGTTGATGAATCCCATTCGTGGAAAAATCGGAATGAAAGTGCGGCGGGCCGTGCCGGTCAGCCGCGGGGTTTTTATTGAGTGTTAGGGCCGCGCCATCGGGGCGCGGCAAAAGACGGCCGCATCGGGCGGCCGCATTGGACGCGGGCCTGCATAGGGCAGTCTCGCAGGAAAGGTGGAAAAGAGAATGTTTAACGTAACGCGCAAGGAGATCACATGGGGCGGACGCCAACTGGTTCTTGAGTCGGGCAAGGTCGCCCGCCAGGCCGACGGCGCCGTGGTCGCGACCTACGGCGGTACCACCGTGCTGTGCACCGTGGTCGCCGCGAAGACTCCGAAACTGGGCATAGATTTCTTCCCGCTCACCGTCAATTACATCGAAAAGACCTATGCCGCGGGAAAGATTCCCGGCGGCTTTTTCAAGCGCGAAGGCCGGCCTTCGGAAAAAGAGACGCTCACCTCGCGCCTCATCGACCGGCCGATCCGGCCGCTGTTTCCCGCCGAGTTTCGCAACGAAACCCAGGTCATCTGCATGGTCCTCTCGCACGATCTCGAGAACGACCCCGACGTCGTGGCGCTGATCGGCGCCTCCGCCGCGCTCACCATTTCCGGAATTCCGTTCCTGGGGCCGATCGCGGGCTGCCGCGTCGGTTACGTCGCCGGCGAATACGAGCTCAATCCGCAAGTGGACGAGATGGCGAACAGCGAGCTCGATTTGGTGCTGGCCGGCACCGGGGCAGGCGTGCTCATGGTCGAATCGGAAGCGAAAGAGCTTTCCGAAGAGGTGATGCTGGGCGCCGTCACTTTCGGCCACGAGAAGATGCAAGACGTCATCAATCTCATTATCCAGCTTGCCGAAGACTGCGCCAAAGCGCCCTGGGACCTGCCCAAGGCGCCCGAGGGCACGGACCGGGTGAATGCGCGCCTGCGCGAGCTCGCCGAAAAAGAACTCCGCGCCGCTTATGCCGTGACCGAGAAGCAGCTCCGCCACGAGAAGATCGCGGCGGTCAAGACCAAGGCGCTGGAAACGATTGCGGCCGAATCCCTCGACGCCGATCTCGTGCCGGGCCTGTTCAAGAACCTCGAACAGGACATCGTGCGCGGAAATATCCTGGCGACCGGAAAGCGCATCGACGGGCGCGCTACCGCCGACATCCGTCCCATCATCTGCGAAGTCGGGTTCCTGCCGCGGGCCCACGGCAGCGCCCTGTTCACCCGCGGCGAAACCCAGGCGCTGGTCGTCACCACGCTCGGCACCGGCCAGGACGAGCAGATCGTCGACGCCTTGGATGGCGAATACCGCGAGCATTTCCTCCTGCATTACAATTTCCCGCCGTTCTCGGTGGGCGAAGTGGGCCGGTTCGGTTTCACCGGGCGGCGCGAAGTCGGCCATGGCAAGCTTGCCTGGCGGGCGGTGCGCCCGGTATTGCCCGCCAAAACCGATTTTCCCTATACCACCCGGGTGGTTTCCGAGATCACGGAATCGAACGGCTCGTCCTCGATGGCGACCGTTTGCGGCACCTCGCTCTCGCTCATGGATGCGGGCGTACCGATCACGCGGCCCGTCGCCGGCATCGCCATGGGCCTCATCAAAGAAGAATCCGGCCACGCGGTGCTCTCGGACATTTTGGGCGACGAGGACCATCTGGGCGACATGGATTTCAAGGTGGCGGGTTCCGAAAACGGCGTCACTTCGCTCCAGATGGACATCAAGATCACCAGCATCACCCGCGAGATCATGCAAACCGCGCTTGCCCAGGCGCGTGACGGGCGCATGCATATCCTCGGCGAAATGAGCAAAGCCCTGGATACCGCGCGCCAGGATCTGTCGCAGCACGCTCCGCGCATCACCGTCATCACCGTGCCCAAGGACAAGATCCGCGAAATCATCGGCACCGGGGGCAAGGTCATCCGCGAGATCACCGAAAAGACCGGGGCCAAGATCGACATCGAAGACGACGGCACGGTCAAAGTTGCGGCGGTCGACGGCGCGGCCAGCCAGGCCGCGATCGACTGGATCCGCAACATCGTCGCCGAGCCGGAGATCGGCGCGATCTACAAAGGCAAGGTGGTGAAAGTCGTCGACTTCGGCGCCTTCGTGAATTTCCTCGGACCTAGAGACGGCCTGGTCCATATCAGCGAACTGGGGCCGGGGCGCCCCAAGACGGTCTCCGAAGTGGTCAAGGAGGGCGACATCGTGAGCGTCAAGGTCTTGGGCATGGACGACCGGGGCAAGGTCAAGCTCAGCATGAAGGCGGTCGACCAGCACACCGGCCAGGATCTGACCAAGCCCGCATGACCGTCCGGACAGGGGTGAAAAATCCGTGCGGATTTCGTGCCCCTGGGGGGCCTAGTCGCCATTGCCGCCCCGCCCCATATAGGGCTATTAGGCGGTGGGGGCGGGCCTTGCGGGCAGGCGTGGCCGTGGTAACGAATGACCGCGGCCGACAAGTTTAAGGCGGGAGGCACCAGATGAAGCCTCTGAATTCGATCCTATTTTCGGGGCGCGAGGTTCTGCCGCTCATCGAAGGCGGCAAGGGCATCTCGGTCTCGAACGGGGAAAGCTCCGGCCCCTGGGCGGCGTGCGGCGGGGTCGGGACGTTTTCCGGAGTGAACGCCGATTCCTACGACCAGGACGGCACCTTCGTCCCCCAGATCTATCGCGGCAAGACGCGGCGCGAGCGCCATCAGGAACTGATCGATTTCGCCGTTCGCGGCGCCCTGTATCAGGCACGCGTGGCCCATGAAATAGCCTCGGGACTGGGCCGCATCCACATGAACGTTTTGTGGGAGATGGCGGCGGCCGAAACCATCCTTCACCGCACGTTGGAGGCAGCCAAAGGCATCATCAACGGCGTCACTTGCGGCGCCGGCATGCCGTACCGCATCGCCGAAATCTGCGCCAGTTACGGCGTTTACTACTATCCCATCGTTTCCTCGGCGCGCGCGTTCCGGGCGCTCTGGAAGCGCGCATACCACAGATTCCGCGAATGGCTGGGGGGCGTCGTGTACGAAGACCCGTGGCTGGCGGGCGGGCACAACGGCATCAGCAACTCCGAGGACCCGGATAGGCCCGAACCCCCCATGCCGCGCGTCCTTGAGATGCGCCAAATGATGAACGAATACGGGCTCAAGGACACGCCCATCATCATGGCGGGCGGCGTGTGGTTCCTGCGCGAATGGGAGGATTGGATCGGCAATCCCGATTTGGGGCCCGTGGCCTTCCAATTCGGAACGCGGCCGCTCTTGACCCAGGAAAGCCCGATCTCGGATGCGTGGAAGCGGAAATTGCTGATGCTGAAGAAGGGCGAAATCTTCCTCAACCGCTACAGCCCGACCGGGTTTTATTCGTCGGCCGTCTATAACAATTTCATCAAGGAGCTCGAGGAACGCGCGGTGCGCCAAGTGGCCTACGCCCAGGCGCCGGTGGGTGAACACAACACGCCGTTCCCCGTGGGCGCGCGGGGCCGCACCGTATATCTGACCGCAGCCGACAAGGTTCACGCCGAGCAGTGGGTCCGCCAGGGATTTACCGAGGCGATGCGCACGCCCGATTCGACCCTCGTCTTCGTGACGCCCGAGAAGTGGCTCGAGATTCGGACGGACCAGATCAATTGCATGGGGTGCTTGAGCGCGTGCCTGTTCAGCAACTGGGCCCAGAACGAGCAGGGCACGACCGGCAAGAAAGCCGATCCGCGTTCCTATTGCATCCAGAAGACGCTCCAGGCCATCGTCCACAACGAGGACATCGAATCGGAATTGATGTTCGCCGGCCACAATGCGTTTCGCTTCGCCGAGGATCCTTTCTATTCGAACGGATTCATCCCGACGGTGCGCCAGCTGGTCGAGCGCATCGCGACGGGCGACTGATTCGGGACCGGGCGGCGCGCATTACCGCGCCGCACCATGGTTAAGATAAATGCCTTTAACCGATTATTTTTTTGAAATCGGCGCACCGAATGACTAGCTTATTGCAGGAGCCATCCTTGCGGTGCGGGTCTAAGGCGCGGCGCCAAGGCACGGCGTAAGACGAATCGGCCTGGGCCGAAAACAATTAAGGGCCAAGACTAAATGCGTCCCTTCAGTTCGGCACTCGACAGGTTGCGGTCCGTGGGGTTGCGCCCCACGCGCCAGCGCCTTGCCTTGGCAAGGCTTCTGTTCGAATCGGGACACCGCCACGTGACCGCCGAGGGGCTGCACAAGGAAGCGCGCTCCGCCAATGTCGGCGTGTCGCTCGCCACCGTCTACAACACGCTCCATCAGTTGACCGAGGCCGGTCTGTTGCGCGAGGTCGTGGCCGAACCGGGGTGCTCCTATTTCGATACCAACAACAGCGATCACCACCACTTCTTCTTCCAGGATTCAGGCGCGCTGATCGACATCCCGGCCAACGGGATCTCGGTCATGAACCTGCCGGAGCCGCCCGCGGGCACCGAAGTCTCGCGGGTCGAGGTGATCGTCCGGGTCGCGAAATCCGCGCCTTAAATCCATTTTCTTCCCGGTATCTGGGCACATTATTAGAATAGTTCTAAACTATTGACAGGGACGCTGCGGGCGGCCATATTGGGTTTCCGGCCGTACGCATTCGGCCACGATCGCGACAGCGCGCAGGCGCAACTCCTGCCGAGACCACGGGAGACTTTGCATGCAACTCAAGGGAAGCAAGACCGAAAAGAATCTGAAGGACGCCTTCGCCGGCGAATCGATGGCGAACCGCCGTTACCTCTACTTCGCGCAAAAGGCCGACGTCGAAGGCTACAACGACGTGTCGGCGGTGTTCCGCTCGACCGCCGAAGGCGAGACGGGGCACGCCCACGGCCATCTCGAATTTCTCGAGATTGTGGGCGATCCCGCGACCGGCGAGCCGATCGGTGATACCCGCAAGAATCTGAAATCCGCCATCGTCGGCGAGACCCACGAATACACCGACATGTATCCGGGTATGGCACGAGGCGCTCGCGACGAAGGCTTCGACGAAATCGCCGACTGGTTCGAAACGCTGGCCAAGGCGGAGAAATCCCACGCCGGCAGGTTCCAGCGGTCCTTCGACGAATTGAAGTAGGCGAAGCCTCGGGATCGATGCGATCGGGGGGCCGCCTGGCCCCCTCATTGCGTCGCGCTACACCCGTGCGGCAGGTCCCAAGGGCGCGAGAATGAGGGAAGGAAGTCTCGAGGCGCCGGTTCGCCATCCATTGGCCTGGACCGCTCCCGAATTCACCGATGCGGCTGCGATCGACACCGAGATGCGCCGCATCTTCGACGTCTGCCACACCTGCCGGCGCTGCTTTAACCTCTGCGACAGTTTCCCGCGTCTCTTCGACCTCATCGATCAATCGAAGACGGGCGAGCTCGAATCGGTCGAGAGCCGCGGCTTCAAGCAGGTCGTGGATGCCTGCACGCTCTGCGACATGTGCTTCATGACCAAATGCCCATATGTGCCGCCCCACGAATTCAACGTCGATTTTCCGCATCTGATGCTGCGCTACCGCGCGGCGGAGCTGAAACGCGGCGAGGTTCCCTTTGCCGATCGCGAGCTGACCAAAACCGACCGCAATGCCAGGCTCGGCGGCGCCTTGGAAGCCTTCGCCAATTGGGCCACCAGACGAAAGAACAAATTCGCCCGTGCGGCGATGGAAAGATTCGCCCACGTCGATCGCAACGCCGAGTTGCCGCGCTTCCATCGCAAGAGCTTCGTGAGTTTGGCGAAAGCACAAACCCCCGCCGTGAACCGCGAGGCGCCGGCCTTCGGGCGCAAGGCGGTGATCTATGCCACCTGCTTCGCCAATTACAACAATCCCGGAATCGGATTGGCGGCGCGTGCGGTGCTCGCCAAGAACGGGGTCGAGACCGAGGTCGTCTATCCCGAATGCTGCGGCATGCCCCAACTCGAGCACGGCGATTTGGCATCGGTAGCGCGGCGCGCGAAAAAGATTTCCAAGGCGCTCATCCCGTTCATCGAGAAAGGGCATGACGTGGTGGCGCTCATCCCCTCCTGCGCGCTGATGTTCAAATTCGAATGGCCGCTCGTCTTGCCGGGCGATGCGGATGTGAAGCGGCTGTCGCATGCCACCTACGACATCACCGAATACGTGGTCGACATCGCCAAGAACGAAGGCTTGGCCCCGGGGCTCGGCCCGCTGGGGCGCGCCGTGACGCTGCACATGGCCTGCCACGCAAGGGCCCAGAACATGGGCCAAAAAGCGGCCGAGATGCTGCGCCTCGTCCCCGACGCCGACATTTCCGTGATCGAGCGCTGCTCGGGCCACGGCGGTTCCTGGGGCGTGCTCAAGGGCAATTTCGAGGTGGCGCTCAAGATCGGGGCGCCGGTTGCCCGCCACGCGGCCAGGTACTCGATGGAATCCCAGGGCGGCACGCCTTATGTCACCTCCGAATGTCCGCTCGCGGGCGCGCATATCGTTCAAAGCATGGAAAACCTGGGCGCCAAGCCCGAAGGCAATTCCGCCCCCCATCCGATCGAGCTCTTTGCGCGCGCTTACGGCATCGCCGGCTTGGGCGGCGCGTCATGACGCCCAAGATTGGAATCACGCGCGCCGACATCATGGCGATGGCGGACTATGCCAAGGTGAGGGGGGAAAAGCGCAAGGCGATGGCCGGCTTGAAGCGCAACCGCCGGGTTTCCGTCGGCCCATTCGCCACCTTCTATTTCGAGAACTTCGCGACCATGTGGCAACAGGTCCACGAGATGCTGTACATCGAGAAGGGCGGGGAGGCGCAAATCAACGGCGAGCTTGCCGCCTATAACCCGCTCATTCCCGATGGCCGCGAGCTGGTCGCAACCGTCATGTTCGAGATCGAGGATCCCGAGCGGCGCAAAGAGATTTTGGCGAAACTGGGCGGGGTCGAAAACACGATATCGCTGACGGTGGGCGAGACGCGCATCGCCGGCGTGCCGGAAGAAGACGTCGAGCGCACCAATGCCGCGGGCAAGGCGTCATCGGTGCAATTCGTGCATTTTCCCTTCACGCCGGACGCGATAAAGCAATTCAAGATGCCGGGGACAAAGGCGATCGTCATGATCGAGCATCCGGAATATGCGCACATGGCGGTTATGCCCGAACCGGTCCGCGCGGCCCTTGCCGCCGATTTCGCGTGACCGGGGCCGGGCGGGCGCTAATCGATCTCCTCGGTTTCGCCCACGCCCCAGATATCGGCCCTTTTGATCCAGCCCCGGAATCCCGACACCTCGAGCCGGCACCAGGCGCCCGCGCAAGACAGCACCCGGCCGACGACCCCGGGCTCGAGCTTGGCCACCACGGGCGCGTTGTCGTCGGCGCTTCGGCGCAAAGCGCGGGTCTCGATCATCACAACGGCGGTGCGGGTGCCGGACAACATGCTTTGATGGACCCAGCCTTCGGTCCCCTGCCAGTCGCGGATTTTGCGCCAGTGCTCGAACTCGGCGATGATTTCGACCGGGATGCCGCGATGCACCAGCACCCATTCCACGGGGTAACGCACGCCGGGCCCGGTGCGCACATTGACCTTGGGGGAATGGAGCGAGACGAAGCGCGGAACCGGAAGCCCGCTCTGGCCGAGCGCCGGGAGCGCTGCGGGGATCAGTCCCAGGCAGGCTGCGGCCAGGATCAGGGCGAGAATTAGGCGTGGTGCGCGATCGAGGCGTAATGCCTGGGGCATGGGCAGCGCGCATAATAAAGGCCCGCCGAAACGCCCGGTCAAGCAGCCCCGCCCGCCATGGCCCAAGTTACTGTGACTGGACAAGGCCCCGGCGTCTTGTTATGGCCGTGGCAAGCGAAAACCGCCCTTAAACGCCCGCCCAAGCCCTGGAGACCCCGAAGATGGCGCGCAAGAAACCCGTGGTGATCGTCACCCGGAAGCTTCCGGACGTGATCGAGGCCCGGATGACGGAACTCTTCGACACGAGACTCAACCCCGCGGACAAGCCGATGAGTCAGGCGGAGATGATCGCGGCCGCGCGCGAGGCGGACGTGCTGGTTCCGACCGTCACCGACCGCATCGATTCTTCGGTGCTGTCTCAGGCCGGGCCAAAACTGAAGCTGATCGCCAATTTCGGCACCGGGGTCGATCACATCGACCTCGCTTCCGCCCGCCAGCGCGGAATCATCGTCACCAATACCCCGGGCGTGCTCACCGAAGACACCGCCGACATGACCATGGCGCTCATTCTGGTCGTACCCCGGCGCCTGGTCGAAGGCGAGCGGCTGGTGCGCAAGGGCGAATGGAAGGGCTGGAGCCCGGTTTTCATGCTCGGCCACCGCATCTGGGGCAAGAAGCTCGGGATCATCGGCATGGGCCGCATCGGCTGCGCGGTCGCCAAGCGCGCCAAGGGCTTCGGCATCGCGATCCATTATCACAACCGCCGCCGGGTCGATCCCGCGACCGAGAAGGAACTGGAGGCGACGTATTGGGAAAGCCTCGATCAGATGATCGCCAACATGGACATCGTCTCGATCAACTGCCCGCACACGCCGGCGACCTTCCATCTCTTGTCGTCGCGCCGCCTGAAGCTCATGAAGCGGGAGGCCTATATCGTAAATACCTCGCGCGGCGAGGTGGTGGACGAGAATGCCTTGGCGCGCATGCTGCAATCGGGCGAGCTCGCGGGCGCGGGGCTCGACGTGTTCGAGCACGAGCCCGCCATCAATCCGAAGTTGCTGGAGATCGAGAACGTCGTGCTTCTGCCGCACATGAGCTCGGCCACCTTGGAGGGCCGCATCGACATGGGCGAGAAGGTCATCATCAACATCAAGACCTTCGCCGACGGCCACAACCCGCCCGACCGCGTGATCGAGACCTTGTTCTAGGCGGCGCAATACGCCGCCGCCAGCCGTGTTAGGCCGGAAGTGCTTTGATATCCGGCCGCGTTAGGCCACGCGTAGGATCGTGGGGTTTGCGCCGCAGAGCGGGCAATCGGGGTCGCGGTGGACACGTATTTTCCGAAACTCCACGGCGAGCGCGTCGTAGAGGAGCAGGAATCCCGACAGTCCTTCGCCGATCCGCAGTAACTCCTTCAGCACTTCGCCGGCCTGAAGGGAGCCGACGGTCCCCGCCAGCGCGCCCAGCACCCCGCCCTCGGAACAAGTGGGAATGAGGCCCGGCGGCGGCGGCTCGCGGAACAGGCAGCGGTAGCAGGGATAATCGCCGCTCTGATAGGCGCGGAAGGTCGAAACTTGCGCGTCGAAGCGTAGGATCGCAGCCGATACCAAAGGCTTCTTCGCGAAATAGCAGGCGTCGTTCAAGAGGAACCGGGCGGCGAAATTATCGGATCCGTCGGCGACCAGATCGTATCCGGCGATGAGGTCCATGACGTTCCCGGCATCGAGCTTCGCCCGATGCGGGACCAGATTCACCTCGGGGTTGATGTCGGCGATCGTGCGTTTCGCACTTTCGACCTTGGCCATGCCGATGCGCGAGGTGCCGTGCAAAACCTGGCGCTGGAGATTGGTGAGGTCGACGACGTCGTGATCGACGACACCGAGCCTTCCAACGCCCGCGGCCGCGAGATACAGCAGCAGGGGCGAACCGAGCCCGCCCGCCCCAACCACCAGGACCGAGGATGACAAAAGTTTTGCCTGCCCCGTGCCGCCGACTTCCGGCAGCGTGATGTGCCGGGCGTAGCGGCGCAGCTGGTCGGGACTGAAGTCCATGATTTAGAGGTTCTCGAACAATGCCGTCGAGAGATAACGCTCGGCAAAGGAGGGGATGATGACGACGATGAGCTTCCCCGCCATTTCGGCCCTCATCCCGACTTCGAGCGCCGCGGCGAATGCGGCCCCCGACGAGATTCCCACGGGGATGCCCTCGAGTCTTGCCGCCTTGCGCGCGGTCGCGAACGCGGTTTCGTTGCCGATGCGAACGACCTCATCCACCAGCGACATATTGAGGATTTCGGGAATGAAGCCGGCGCCGATGCCCTGAATCTTATGGGGCCCGGGCAGGCCGCCCGAGAGCACCGGGCTGTCCTCGGGCTCGACCGCGATCATTTTCACCGCCGGCTTGCGGGCCTTCAATACCTCGCCGACCCCGGTGATGGTGCCCCCGGTTCCGACGCCCGACACCACGGCATCCACGCGGCCCGCGGTATCGCGCCAGATTTCCTCGGCGGTGGTGCGGCGGTGGATTTCGGGATTGGCCTTGTTCTTGAACTGCTGGGGCATGAAGGCGTCCTCGTGCTCGCCCACCAAGGCCTCCGCCCGCGCGATCGCGCCCTTCATGCCTTGCGAAGCGGGGGTGAGCTCGATCTCGGCGCCCAAGAGCAACAGCATCTTGCGCCGCTCCAGCGACATGCTCTCCGGCATGGTGAGAATTAAACGATAGCCTTTCGCCGCGCATACGAAGGCAAGCGCAATTCCGGTATTGCCGCTCGTGGGCTCGATCAGCACGGTCTTGGGGCCGATCTTGCCCGCCTTTTCCGCCGCCTCGATCATGGCTAGGCCGATGCGGTCCTTGACGCTGGCGAGCGGATTGAAGAATTCGAGCTTGGCGATGATGTCGGCCTTGCAGCCCGCGTCTTCGGCCAAACGCCGGCAGCGCACGAGCGGCGTGGCGCCGATGGTTTCGGTGATGTCGTCGTAAATACGGCCGCGGAATTCCGGTAGCTTAGCTGCGGCAGGCTTGGCTAGCGGCGCCTTCATGTTGTTTCCTCCCACTTTCGTTCGCTTCGTTTTCGGGGCCCGCCTTGGGGCGCCTTGGTCAGATCGAGAAATCGAGTTTACGGTTGGCTTCGCTGTCCACGCGGGCCTTATGGGCACGCAGGCACAGCTCCTCGATCGTGATGGAATCGAGCCGGTTCATGACCTCGGAATCGAGCTCGACCCAGAGCGGGCGCACCACCTTGCGACCGAGTTCGGAGCCCGCGGGATCCTCGATCGGGTTGGCCGCGGTTTCCATGGCGCGCACCACCCGGCTGATGTCGCCGATCGAAATACGCCGCCGTTCGCGCGCTAAACGGTATCCGCCCTTGGGGCCGCGCACGCCGCTTAAAATTTCGGCCCGGACCAGCTGCTGGAGAACTTGTTCGAGATAACGCCGCGGAATCCCCTGGCGCATGGTGATCTCGCCGCTTTGCACCGGCTGGCTTCCGGCGTTGTAGGCGATGTCGAGCACCGCCTCGATCGCGAACAGAAGCTTTTTCGAAAGCTTCAGCATGACGAAACTTTCGCGGGCGGGGATGGAACGGTGCCGGTCGAACCGAACCCGCCGGCGCCGCGGGTGCTTTCGGGCAGCTTCGCCGTTTCCTGCCATTCGATGCGCGCGACCGGCGCCACCACGAGCTGGGCGATGCGCATTCCCCGCGTCACGGCAAAGGGCTCGCTCCCATGGTTGACGAGCACGACCCCGACCTCGCCGCGGTAGTCGCAATCGATCGTGCCCGGCGCATTCAAGACCGTGACGCCGTGGCGAAGCGCCAGGCCCGAGCGCGGACGCACCTGGGCCTCGTATCCTCGTGGGATTGCGATTTCGATCCCGGCCGGGATGAGCGCCCGTGCCCCCGGGGGCAGCAAGACGTCGGCGGCCACCGCCGCCAGCAGATCGAGCCCTGCGGCGCCCGCGGAGCCATAAACGGGCAGGGGCAGGTCGACGCCGTTGGCGAGCCGCCGGATCGACAGCTTGAGGGTCTCTTGGCCGCTCACGGCCGGCCCGCGAGATTGTCGCGGATGAGCAAAGCCAGGCGCTCCGCCACCTCCGCCTTGGGCAGCTTCGGCCAGGAGATGACGCCCGTTTGATCGATGATATGAACCGTATTCTCATCGCCGCCGAAAGTGCCGCCGGTCACGTCGTTGGCGACGATCCAGTCGCAGCCCTTGGCCGCAAGCTTGGCGCGGCCCAATTCGATGATCGCCTTGGTGTCGCTTTCCGTTTCGGCCGCGAAACCAATAACCAGACGCGGGCGCATGTTCCCGGCCGAAGAAAGCGCCGCCAGGATGTCGGGATTGGGCGCAAGTACTATCGCCGGCGGCGGGGCGCCATTACGCTTTTTGATTTTCCGGGATTCGGGACTTGCCGGGCGGAAGTCGGCGACCGCGGCGGCGCACACCGCGACATCCACGGGCAAGGCCGATTTGCAGGCGTCCAGCATGTCTTGGGCGGTCTCGACCCGCACCACCGATACGCCGGGCGGATCGGCGAGCGCCGTTGGGCCCGCAACCAGCGTGGTGCCTGCGCCAAGCCTCGCCAAGGCCGCCGCCACCGCGTGGCCCTGCTTGCCCGAGGAGCGATTGGCGATGAAGCGCACGGGATCAATGGGTTCGTAAGTCGGGCCGCTGGTCACCAGAGCACGGCGGCCCGAAAGCGGCGCGCCGGTCGCGAAATGCGCTTCGATCGCGGCCAGGATCTCCGCAACCTCGGCCATGCGCCCCGGCCCTTCCTCGCCGCAGGCCATGGCGCCTTCGTTGGGTCCGACGCGGAGCACGCCGCGCTTCTCGACCGCGGCCAGGTTTTCCTGGGTCGCGGGATTGAGCCACATGCGGTGATTCATGGCGGGCGCAACCAGCACCGCCTTGTCGCTCGCAAGCAGAACCGCGCTCGCGAGATCGTCGGCCCGCCCCATGGCGAGCCTTGCCAAAAGATCGGCGCTGAGGGGCGCCACCACGATGAGATCCGCCTCGCGCGAGAGGCGGATGTGTCCCATCTCGCTTTCGTCGGTGAGCGAGAAGAGCTCGCCGTAAACTTTGTCTTCGGAAAGTGCGGCGACCGACAGGGGCGTCACGAATTCCGCGCCGCCTTTGGTGAGCACGCAGCGCACGGTGGCGCCGCGCTCGCGCAGGCGGCGAATGAGATCGAGGCTCTTATAAGCGGCGATGCCGCCCGAGATGACGAGAAGGATGCGTTTGCCGGCAAGCATGTCGGTCAGCACCGTAGAATATATCGAAAATACGCGATTGCTTTGTATTAGGCTACCGGGCCGCGCCCGGGGGCGCAAGCGCGATCCTAGGTCCCCGTCCAAATAAGGGCGGCGATCGCTATGGCAAGGCATGCCACCGCGACCCACAGGGGCCACAGCGCGGGACCGCGGCCCTGTTGGGCGGCAAGCTGGCGAAGCGTCTCGGGGCTGAGACGCAAGCCCCCGTCCGCCGCCTGTGCCGCCGCGACCTCGATGTCGTGGAGCAGGGCCGGAAGCCGCTCGAGCACGGCCGCGGCATCGGCGACCAGGTTCTTGAGCCGCGCCTCGGGGCTGCGGTTCTCGCGCATCCAGTCTTCGATCAAGGGCCGCGCCAGGGTCCACATGTTGACGCGGTCGTTCAAGCGGCGGCCGACGCCTTCGGCCATGAGCAGTGTTTTTTGCAGCAGCAGCAATTGCGGCTGAGTTTCCATCTCGAAGGTTTCGGTGATTTGGAACAGCTGCGCCAACAATCGCGCAATCGAAATTTCTTGCATCGGCAGGCCCAGGATTGGCTCGCCGATCGAACGGCAGGCCTGGGTGAAAGCGTCGCGCGATTGATGGGCGGGAACATAGCCGGCGCGGAAATGAACGTCCGCGACCCGGGCGTAATCGCGGTTCAGGAAACCGAGCAGCATGTCGGCCAGATAATTGCGCGTCTTGCGGTCGAGCCGCCCCATGATTCCGAAATCGACGACGACGATGCGGCCCTTGGCATCGACCGAAAGATTGCCGGGGTGAAGATCGGCGTGAAAAAAGCCGTCGCGGAACACCTGCGTGAAAATGGCGTTGGCGGAAATGGCGAGAATCCGGTCCGGATCATGACCGGCCGCGATCAACGCCGCGCGGTCGTCGATGCGGATGCCGGTAACGCGCGCCAAGGTGAGCGCGCGCTTTGCGGTGCGCGACCAATCCACCTTGGGCACGACAAAACCGGGATCGTCCGCGAAATTCTGCGCGAGTTCGGATGCCGCCGCCGCTTCGAGCCTAAGGTCCATTTCGGCGCGCACGGTGGCGGCGAACATTTCGACCGAAGCCTGGGGACGCAACCGGCGCAGATTCGGCCGCACGCGCTCCGCCGCCGCCGCCGCCCAGCGGAAAAGATCGAGGTCACGGGCGAAAGCCTGTTCAATCCCGGGACGCAACACCTTGACCGCGACCAGGCAGCCGTCCGACGTCACCGCATAATGCACCTGGGCGATCGAGGCGGCGGCGACCGCGGTGTCTTCGAAGTGTGAGAACAGTTCCTCGATCTTGCGTCCGAGCCCGGATTCGACCGTCGCTCTCGCTTGCGCGCCCGGAAAGGGCGGCAAGCGGTCCTGCAGCTCGGAGAGATCCGCCGCCAGCTCTTCGCCCAGCAAATCGGAACGGGTGGAAAGCGTCTGGCCGAGCTTGATGAAGCTCGGCCCCAATTCCTGGAGCGCGCGGGCGAGCCTTTGGCCCGGGCGAAGCCGCTTCGATTCGGGGTCGCGGCGCGACAACAGCGCGGCGCCGGCAACCAGTACCGGGGCGAAGCCCAACGCCTCCAAGGCGAACAGGGCGTCGTGGCGGGCCAGGGTGCGCGCGATGCCGAGGAGGCGCGCCAAGTTGCGTAAGCCTCGCAGCACTTCCATCAAATCCGCCAAGCCGAATGAAGGGCCGCGATGCCCGCCGAAAGCAAACGGTATTGAACGCGGGCGAAACCCGCTTGGCGCATCGCTACGGCCAAGGACTGGGCGTCGGGAAAGCGGCGGATGCTTTCCACCAGATAGCGATAGTCCTCGCCCCGGCCGGCCACGACTTGGCCTAGTTTCGGGACCACCGAAAAGGAATAGCGGTCGTAAAGTGCCGCCAGGAGCGGCGTATCGACGGGCGTAAATTCGAGGCACAGGAACCGCCCGCCGGGCTTCAGAACCCGCCAAATTTCCGACAAGGCCTGCGCCCGGTCGGTGACGTTGCGCAATCCGAACGCAATGGTGCAGGCATCGAAGGCGCGCGGGGCCGCGGGAATGCTTTCGGCCGCGCCGCAAACGAAGCGCAGCTCCTGCAAGATGCCGCGGTCGATCGCGCGCGCCTCGCCGATGCGCATCATCGCTTCGCTGGGGTCGCACACCACGGCGCTTGCGCCGCCGCCCTTTTTTGCCGCCCGCGCGAGAAACCGCATGGCGATGTCGCCGGTGCCGCCCGCGAGATCGAGCAGACGCGAGCCCGGGCGGGGATTCAACCAATCGATGAGGGCTTGGCGCCACAGCCGGTGGACGCCGAACGACATGAGGTCGTTCATCAAGTCGTAATGGGGCGCCACGCCGTCGAAGACCGCGCGCACGAGCGAAGATTTTTCGCCTGCCGGGACCCGGCGGAAGCCGAAATCGGCGGTG
>JBGQJC010000005.1:0-80943 GCA_041498815.1 Alphaproteobacteria bacterium | reverse complement strand
CCGCAGGCGCCAAGATCGATCTCGAAGCTATCGAGCGTCGGGTTTTCACCCGAGTCGGGATTGTAACGGTAGACTTCGAAAGCTCGCACGTCCTTAGCCTGCGCCGGGGCCTTGTGCGTCTTGCCCTTTTTGACCCGGGAATTCTTCGGCAGCGTAAATTCGGCCATCTCGTTCCCCGTCAGTAGACGCGCGGTTTGGGCGGGAAGGCGGGAACGTCGTTCGACAGCGGCTTCAACACCACGGGGCGATAGCCGATCGCCGGTTTCCCGTCCTCGCCCATGGAAACCAAAGTATGCTTCAGCCAGTTCTGATCGTCGCGCTGGGGGAAATCCTCGCGCGCGTGCGCGCCCCGGCTTTCGGTGCGGTTGGCCGCGCTGTGAAGGCTCACCACCGCCTGATACATGAGATTGTCGAGCTCGAGCGTTTCGACCAGATCGCTGTTCCAGATCATCGAGCGGTCGGAAACCTTGAGGTCCGCTCTTTTGCCCCAGGCGTCGGCGAGGCGCCGCTTGCCCTGCTCCAGCGTGTCCTTGGTGCGGAACACGGCGCAATCCTGCTGCATGATCTTTTGCATCTCGAGCCGCAACGCCGCCGTCGGCACGCGCTTGTCGGCATGGCGGAATTTGTCCAGCCGCGACAGCGCCAAATCCGAGGCCTCTTTGGGGAGTTGGCGCGGGCGCGAGCCGGGTGCGATCACATCGCGCGCGCGCAATGCGGCGGCGCGCCCGAAGACGACAATATCGAGCAGCGAATTGGACCCCAGCCGGTTGGCGCCGTGCACCGAAACGCAAGCCCCCTCGCCCACCGCCATCAGCCCCGGAACGATCTTGAGCTCGCCGTTCTTCATCGTCACCACTTCGGCGTTCCGGTTGGTCGGGATTCCGCCCATGTTGTAATGCGCGGTCGGGATCACCGGGATCGGTTCCTTGGTCGGGTCGATGCCGGAGAAGACACGGGTGTTGTCGACGATGCCCGGCAGGCGCTCGTGAATCACCTTGGGATCGAGGTGTTCGAGGTGCAAATGCGCGTGGTCCTTTTCCGGGCCCACGCCGCGGCCTTCGCGCACCTCCATCGTGATCGAGCGGCTCACGACATCGCGCGAGGCCAGGTCCTTGGCGTGGGACGCATAGCGCGCCATGAATTTCTCGCCCTTGGAATTGGTGAGATATCCGCCTTCGCCCCGCGCGCCTTCGGTAATCAATATTCCGACGCCGTAGATTCCGGTCGGATGAAACTGGATGAATTCCATGTCCTGCAGCTGCAACCCCGCCCGCAGCGCCATGCCGTTGCCGTCGCCGGTGCAGGTGTGGGCGGAGGTGCAGGAGAAATAGGTGCGCCCGTAGCCGCCCGTCGCCAGCACCGTGATCTGGGCGTTGAAGCGGTGGATTGTCCCGTCATCCAGATTCCACGCCACCACGCCGCGGCAATCGCCGCTTTCGTCCATGATCAGGTCGATGGCGAAATATTCGATGAAGAAGGCGACGTCGTGCTTCAGGGACTGCTGGTAAAGCGTGTGCAAAAGCGCGTGGCCGGTGCGATCCGCCGCCGCGCAAGTGCGCTGGGCCGTTCCCTCGCCATACCGGGTCGTCATGCCGCCGAAGGGGCGCTGATAGATGCGTCCGTCCGGCGTGCGCGAGAACGGCACGCCGTAATGTTCGAGCTCGATCACCGCCGGCACCGCCTCGCGGCACATGTATTCGATCGCGTCCTGGTCGCCCAGCCAATCCGACCCCTTGATGGTGTCGTACATGTGCCAGCGCCAATCGTCCTCGCCCATGTTACCGAGCGCGGCCGAAATCCCGCCCTGCGCCGCAACCGTGTGGCTGCGGGTCGGGAACACCTTGCTGATGCAACAGGTCTTCAAGCCCGCATGGGCCATGCCGAAGGCGGCGCGAAGCCCGGCGCCGCCGGCGCCCACCACCACGACGTCGCAGTCGTGATCCTCGATCGGATAGGGCTTGGCCATGACCCTCAGCCTACAAACGCGATGCGCAGCACCGCGAAGACGGAAGCGACGATCAACGCCGCGCCCGAAAGTTTCAGCACGATCAGGCTCGCCGACCGGCAGGCCGCCCCGTGCACGTAGTCAACGACGACCTCTTGCAGGCCGAGCATTGCGTGATAGAGGCACGCGACCAGGGTCAAGATCATGAGGACCGCGGGAACGGGGTCCTTGAGCCAGGCGATCAGGGAAGCTCGATCCGCGCCCGCGTGCGCAACCAGACCCGCCACGAACCACAGCGACAGCGGCACGAGCGCTATCGCCGTCAGGCGCTGCGCCCACCAGTGATGCACGCCGCTGGCGGCTTTTTTCATCGCAGCACCGGCCTCATCGCAAAACCTGCCTCATCGCAGCACCGGACAGAACCAGGCGAACCCGGTCAAGAGGAACGCCGCCGCCACCACCGCCCACCCGGTCGCATAGGTCGTCTTCAAATCGAAACCGAAACCGGCGTCCCAAAGCAAATGCCGGATGCCGTTGGCCAGGTGATAGAACAACGCGAAGGTCCAGCCGAGAAGCAAAAGCTTGCCGGGCCACGACACGAGAAAGGCCTGAATGCAGGCGAAGACGGAGCTCCCCAGCGCCGCCGCGAACAGCCACACCACGAGTCCCACGGCACCCAGGCTCAAAAAAACGCCGGTCAAGCGGTGCAGGATCGACAGCACCGAAGTGAGTTGCCAGCGATAGATTTGCAGATGGGGGGAGGTTGGGCGCGGTGTCATAGCCTCAACTCGTTCGCAAGTTCCGGAATCTTGCAAGAGCTTGTCCCGACTAGGACACGCCTCTCTCCTTTAGCCGTGCATAGATTCATAGTCAACGTTAGGGCCCGGCAATTCTTCATTGAGGCCGCGGATTGACGCGCGGCCCCGCGCATTAAGGCCACGGATTGACGCGCGGCCCCGCGCGTTGTGCCGAGCAATACGCCAAGCCCGAATGGCGGCAAAGGCTTCGTTGTATTCCAGGGGCATATACCCACCAAATCTTGGTCGAAATTTCGAGAAGTGCAAAATTGCTACAATGCCCAATCGAATTATCGGGACAAACCTGGGGATAACTTGTGGATTGTTTGTGCAACGCTCAAATATTTATGCACAGGAAAAACCGCGATTACTTGCGTTTACTGTTGCACGAATAAGCAAACGGCGCGACCATCTTTGCGGCACTTGGGAGCGGCCGGACCAATCCGGCGCCGGGGCCTCCGGTCATCGGCGCCTTGGCTTGGTTCGGGGAGCAATCCTTCGGGCGATTGCACGCACCCCATGCCGGCGCTTGGTCGAACCTTCGGGCGAGGCCGGGTGTCGGAGTCGGAGCCGCGGCGGAACCTCGCCCCGGCCCCCCTCTACCCGGAGACGCGGATATGGGTTCCCCGTGTCCGCGCGCGGGCAGATCGGCGGTCCGTCCCGGGACCGCCGCAACGCGGAGCCGGGCCTTGTTCGGAAGGAACGGTGAAACGGACGGGTGGGCAAGAGGGGCGAGTGTGACGGTGTCGGCTCCGCGGGGCGGCGATCCGTTAGGATCGCACCCATCGGGTTGCGGGCGGTGTCTCTCTGGGGCGCACAGCCCGCGGCCCGGATGGTCGTATGGCCCGTCCGCCTCAAGTGTCAGGAGCTGGGCCAGCTCCCGAGGCGTCAGGACGCGGCGGTTTTCCGTGCGCACCTGACGCCTCTTTATTAGCAGATTAAGGCGCCGCCGACAACAATATTGTGTGGTCGCGCGCTCAAAAAACGCAAAATGCAGTGAGATGGGGCTTGCCCTTCGTTACCGGCGGGGCTTCGCGGCTTTCTTCGGCTTTGCCGGCACCTTCGCCGGCGCCTTTGCCGGCGCCTTGGCCTTGCGCGCGGGTTTGGCGGCCGCGCGCCGCGGCATCAGAACCGTGTAATCGAGATCGAGCACGACCGCCGGGTCATACTCGCGCTGGCCCTCGGCCGTCTGCCGCATATAGGGAAAATCGGCGCAAGGGCGGTCCTTGGTCGCGATCGTGCGCAGCCGAAGCGCGCCGACGTCGGAACGACCAACGATCTCCTCCTTCTCCATCACCGCGCTCCAGGCATAGATGGTGTCGCCGGCAAACGCGGGCGCGGTGTGGCGGCCGCCGTTGATGGCGGCGATGCGAAAGGCGTTGGCGAGCCCGTTGAAGGCATGGGCGCGCGCGAGCGAAATGATATGCCCGCCGTAAACGATGCGCTTGCCGAAGCGTCCCGATTTCTCGACGTGCTGGTTGAAATGGACGCGCGCCGTGTTCTGGTAGAGGCGCGTCGCCATCATGTGCTCGGCCTCTTCGACGGTCACGCCGTCCAAATGGTCGATGCGCTCGCCCGGCTGGTAGTCGTCCCACAGCGCCGGCGATCCCGAAAGCTGCGTATCGAAGCCGGAAAGATCGAGGTCCCTCGGCACCGCGAGGTCGGATACCGGCACGCGGGATGGGAGTTCGGGCACGACCGGTTCGGGCGCGGGGCGCGTGAGATCGCGCTTGCGCACCATTACCCAGCGGAAATAGTCCAGCACCACCTCGTCGCGCTGGTTCCATCCCGTCGAGTGCACATAGACGATCCCGGTCTTGCCGTCGGAGTTCTCCTTGACGCCGATCACCTTTGAGCGCGAGCGCAGCGTATCGCCGGCATAGACCGGCACGCCGAAGCGGCATCCGGCATAACCGAGATTGGCAATGGCGTTGAGCGAGATGTCGGGAACCGTCTTGCCCAGCACGAAATGGAAGGTCAAGAGATCGTCGATCGGGGCCTCGCGGTAGCCGATGGCGCGCGCGAACGTATCCGAGGAATGCAGCACGTAGCGCGAGCCGGTGAGGGCGATGAACAGAGATGAATCGCCCCTGGTCGCCGTGCGCGGCGTTGCGTGCACGATCTCCTGGCCGACCGCGAAATCCTCGAAGAAATTGCCGAGGATGGATTTGGTCTTCGCTTGATCCATCGCGTTCCGCTCGCTCCCGCCCCAAAGGTTGGGGGCGGGCGAGAGTAGGGATAAACGCCGACCGATGGCAAGCCGAAGCCAAGCTTGCGCGCGGCCTTGGGCAAGCCCGGACTTGTGCAATAAGCCGTGGCTTGCGATACACAAATGGCGCCGGGCCGGCTTCGGCCCCGGCGATAGGACCGGGGACGGCCGCCATGTATGTCGAAGCGTTCCTCAAGGGGATTGTGGCCGGTCTGTTGATCGCGGCTCCGGTCGGCCCGGTCGGCGTATTGTGCGTCCACCGCACGCTCGCCTGGGGGCGGTTGCACGGCCTCTTGTCGGGGCTGGGCGCCGCGGTCGCCGACGCCCTGTTCGCGATGATCGCCGCCTTCGGCCTCGGATTCGCGTCCGATTTCCTGATCGCGCAACAGAAATGGTTCCGGCTTACGGGCGGAATCCTGCTGCTCGTCCTCGGGGCCAAGAACGTGCTCTCGAAGCCGCCCGCCCCGGACATGGAGGAGCCGCAGCGCGGCCTGTTGGGCGATTTGGCCTCGACCTTCGTCCTCACCGCCACCAATCCGATCACGATTCTCTCCTTCCTCGGCGTGTTCGCGGCGCTCGGGGTCACGACCGACATCACCCGGATCGAAGGCGACATCGTGGTCGCGGGCGTCTTTTCCGGATCGATGCTGTGGTGGCTGCTGCTCTCGGCGGGCGCCGGCCTCATGCGCCGCGCGGTGGAGACGATTTATCAGCGCCGGATTCACCTCGTCTCGGGCGGGCTCTTGATCGCGTTCGGCGTCGGCGTGCTGGCGGCGCTGTGGTGGTGAGCACAAGGGCGGCGCGCCTCATGCCTCGGGCCGGGTCAGGCGGAGAGGTCCTTTTCCAATTCGGCAATCGCCTTGGCCAAAAGCAGAGAGCGCCGCGCGCCCTCGACGTGAAGATTCTCGATCAACTTGCCGTCCACAACGACGAGTCCTTCGCCGCGCTCACGCGCCTCTTTCGAGGCCTCGATAATCCGGCGCGACCAGGCGAGTTCCGCCTGCGACGGCGAAAAGGCCGCATTGGCGATGGCAATCGTCTTGGGATGAATAAGGGTCTTGCCGTCGAATCCGAGTTCCGCGCCCTGGCGGCAGGCATGCACCAGGCCGTCCTCGTCTTCGAGGTCGAGATGAACGCCGTCGACGATGGCCACGTCGCAGGCGCGGGCAGCCAGCAGGCACATGCCAAGGCTGGTCAGAAAAGGCAGCCGCTCGCGGGTATGCATGGCGCCCAAGTCCTTGGCGAGATCCGAGGTGCCCATGACGAGGCAGCGGATGCGGGGGCTGGCCGCCGCGATCTCCTCGGCGTGCAGGATGCCGCGCGGGGTTTCGACCATGCACCAGATCGCGGTCGTCGCGGGCGCGCCGTTTGCGGTCAGGATCGCCTCGGCCTGGCGCACCATGTCGCCCGATTCCACCTTGGGCAGCAAGATCGCATCGGCGTCGGATTTGGCCACCGCCGCCAGATCGTCGAACCCCCAATGGGAATTGAGCCCGTTCACCCGGATGACGCGCTGGCGCCGGCCGAAGCAGCCGGCCTTGACCGCGGCCGCGACGCGCGCGCGGCCTTCGTCCTTGGCCGAAGGCGCCACCGCATCCTCGAGGTCGAAGATGAAGGCATCGGCCGGCAGACCTTGCGCCTTGACGATGGCCCGTTCGTTCGAACCCGGAACGTAAAGGACGCTGCGCAGCGCGAGGAATGTTCGTGGCATGACTTGACCCGCCGATCGCCCGTCCGGCCCGGATGCATGCGTCCCGCCGAGGCTTCGGAATCCGGGCCGCCGGCTCATTGTGCGGTGCGAAAACCCATTTTACAACGCCGGCGCCCGCCACAATTTGCCGCGGCAGCTCGGTTCGCGCCGAATGCCGGGGTGGGCGCGCGATGAAGCACGGGACCGGCGCTATCTGCTCGTTCGCGGCCCTGATGTTGGCTTTGGCCGGATCGGCGTTGGCGGCCACGACCGAAGAACCGGCGTTCCATAAGCAGACCGGCGCCGTCCAGTCGTATTGCCAGCACGAACCGAAGACGCATCGCTTGGTCTGCGTCGTCGTCTATGGCAAGCAGCCCTATCTCGGCGTCCAGCTCGGCTCCGAGAACGACCCGGAATCGGTTGCGATTACCGCGGGCGTGCGCCGGGCGCCGAATTCAAAGATCGAGGTCCGGATCGACAACCGCATCGGCCATGCCACCGCGGCCGCCGGGTTCCTGGGCTACGAGGCGGAATCGATGCTCCATGAAATCGAGGGCGGCAAGCGGGTCACGGTGCACTTCCAATCGACCGACCAGAAGGTCAAGACCGAGGGCACCTTCGACCTCGCCGATTTCAAGGCGGCGCTGCGGGAAGTGGAAGCGCTGCGCGACGTCGACTCCGGCAAATAATCGCCGCAGCATGGTTAATGGGAGAGGCGCAATCTTCCAACATTCCACGACTCTGTTAAATCGTGACGGCGGTTTTGTTGCAGTTTTATTGCGAGCAAAACAAATATCTCAAGACGCGCCGATAAGGATTTCTATAATGACGCCAAATGAATCTTTCACCGGAGCATTCCGTGCTGTCGTTTCCCTCGCGCCACCGCTATCGCGCGATCTGGATTTCCGACGTGCATTTGGGCACCCGCGGCTGCAAGGCGGAGACGCTGTTGCGGTTTCTGCGCAGCCATACTTGCGACACTCTCTATCTCGTGGGCGACATCATCGATTTCTGGCGCCTCAAGAAAAACTGGTTCTGGCTGCACAGCCATAACGACGTGATCCTCGAGCTGCTGCGCAAGGCGCAGGGCGGCACCGAGATCGTCTATGTCCCCGGCAACCACGACGAAGGCGCGCGCCATTATTGCGCGCTGCATTTCGCCAACATCCGCATCGTGCGCGAGGACATCCACGAGACGGTCGACGGGCGCAAGCTCTGGGTCATCCACGGCGACGAGTTCGATGGCGTCGTGAAATACGCGAAATGGCTGGCCCTCTTGGGCGACTCCGCCTACCAGCTCGCCCTGTTCCTGAATCACTGGTTCAACGAGCTCCGGCGCCACCTCGGCTACCCCTATTGGTCGCTCTCGGCCTATTTGAAGGCGATGGTGAAGGACGCCGTTGTATACGTCGACAATTTCGAGCGCGCGCTGGCGGACGAGGCGCGCCGGCGCGGCTTCCAGGGAGTCGTGTGCGGCCACATCCACCGCGCCGAGATCCGGGATATCGGCGGCGTGCTTTACTGCAATTCCGGCGACTGGGTCGAATCCTGCACGGCCTTGGCCGAGGACCAGCACGGCCACCTCCAGATCATCCAATGGGAGGCGGACCCGGCCGCCCTCCCGGCGCTGGCCCAAGCGGGTTGATAACGCGGGCCGATAGGGAGGGCCGATGCGAATTCAAATCGTCACCGACGCCTGGCACCCCCAAGTCAACGGCGTGGTGCGCACGCTCACCCACACCGCGGACGAATTAGAGCGGCAGGGACACCGCATCGGCCTTGTCACGCCCGCGCTGTTCGCGACCATTGCCTGCCCCGGATACCCCGAGATCCGCCTGTCGATGACGCGGCCCAATGGGGTCGGCGAGCATCTGGAAATCTTCCGGCCCGAGGCGGTGCATATCGCGACCGAGGGCCCGCTGGGCTTGGCCGCCCGCGCCTATTGCGTGAACTCCCGCATTCCGTTCACGACCTCGTTTCACACCCGCTTTCCCGAATACATCCGGATGCGCTGGCGGCTTCCCAAAGGTTGGGGCTATGCGGCGCTCCGGCGCTTCCATGTGGCGGCGCGCCGCACGATGGTGCCGACGATCGGCCTAGGCGAAGAGCTGGCGGCGCTCGGGTTCGAAAATCTCGTGCTCTGGAACCACGGCGTCGATACCGACCTGTTCCACCCGCAGGCGAAAGAGACGCTTCCCGATCCACGGCCGATCTTCCTTTATGTCGGCCGCATCGCGCCCGAAAAGAACATCGAGGCATTCCTGGACCTCGACCTGCCGGGCACGAAATATGTCGTCGGCGACGGCCCGCTGTTGCCGGAACTGCGCCGCCGTTACGCCGATGCGCGGTTCTTCGGCTGCCAGACCGGCGAAAAGCTTTCGTGGTTCTATGCCAATGCCGACGCGATGGTGTTCCCCAGTGTCACCGACACCTTCGGCAACGTGATTCTGGAAGCGCTCGCCTGCGGCGTGCCGGTCGCGGCCTTTCCGGTGCGCGGCCCTAAGGACATTCTCGAAGGAACCGACGTCGGCGCGCTTGGCGCCGATCTCGGCGCCGCGGCGCTGGCGGCGCTTACGCTCTCGCCCCAGTCATGCCGGAAGTTCGCGGAGAAATATACGCTGCGCTCCAGCGCCGAGCAGTTCCTCGGCAACCTCGCGCCGTTCGAACGCTGGCGGAGCCTGGTTCAGGTGCCGGCGGCCTAAGGCCGCTCAGGCCGCTTTTCTCATATAGGTGCGGACGAGTTCTTCCGCGATCTGGACGGCGTTCAAGGCCGCACCCTTGCGCAAGTTGTCGCAGACCACCCACAGCGAAAGGCCGTTGGGCACGGTGTCGTCCTTGCGGATGCGGCTCACATAGACCATGTCCTCGCCCGCGCATTCGGCCGGCGTCACATAGCCCTCGTCGTCGCGGCGGTCGATGACCGAAATGCCGGGTGCGGCCTTGAGCGCGGCGCGCGCGTCCTCGGCCGAAAGCGGCTTCTCGAATTCGACGTTGATCGCTTCCGCATGGCCGATGAACACGGGCACCCGCACGCAAGTTGCCGAAACCTTGATGTCGGGGTCGAGGATCTTCCGCGTCTCGGCCGCCATCTTCCATTCTTCCCTAGTCGCGCCGTCGTCCATGAACACGTCGATGTGCGGGATCACGTTGAATGCGATCTGTTTCGTGAACTTGTGCTTTACCACCGGCTTGTTCACGAAAATGCCGCGGGTCTGTTCGAACAATTCGTCCATGGCCTCCTTGCCCGCGCCCGAAACCGATTGATAGGTCGCGACCACCACGCGCTTGATTTTGGCGCGGTCATGGAGCGGCTTCAAGGCCACCACCATCTGGATCGTCGAGCAATTCGGATTGGCGATAATGTTGCGCCGGGTATAGCCCGCGATCGCTTGTCCGTTCACCTCGGGCACGACCAGCGGCACTTCCGGGTCCATCCGGAACTGCGAGGTGTTGTCGATGACGACGCAACCGCTCGCGGCGGCGCGCGGGGCATGGACCGCCGAAATCTTGGCGCCCGGCGAGAACAGCGCAATGTCGATTCCCTTGAAATCGAAGCCGACGAGATCCCGGACCTTGAGGACCTTGTCCTCGCCGTAGGAGACCTGCGCGCCGGCCGAGCGTTCGGAGGCAACCGCGATCACCTCGTCCGCGGGAAAATTGCGCTCAAAGAGCGTGGTCAGGATTTCGCGCCCGACCGCTCCCGTCGCTCCAACGACCGCTATCCGGTAACCCATGAAACCCGCCTGGCGCCCAAATAAACGAACCTGCCCCTGGGGGCCAAAATCCCCTAAGGGCCGGGGACTTAAGCCGAATTCCGGCCCGCTTTCAAGCCGCCTTGAAAAAGCCCGCCCGGGGCGCTGTTGTATCCGAAATTCATGAATAAAATAAGGGCGCCATGGCCGAATCGAAATTCCATAGCTTCGCCGAATTCTGGCCCTACTACCTGGCCCAGCACCGGAACCCGCACACCCGCGCCCTGCATTATGCGGGGCTCGCGCTCGCCCTCGTGATCCTCGCCGCGGCCTGGATTTTCGATTTCTGGCACGGGGCGGTTCTGGCGGTCGTCGCCGGCTACGGCCTGGCCTGGCTCGGGCACGCGTTGGCCGAGCGCAACCTGCCCGCCACCTTCAAATTTCCCCTGTGGTCGCTGATGGGCGAATTTCGCATGGCGGGCTTGGCCGCAACCGGCCGCTTGAATAGCGAGCTCAAGCGTTACGGGATCGATTGACGGCTTTCGGCCCGGGGTGGCTTTCTTGGCATTCCCGCGCCCAAGGTCCCGGCCGGACTGTCATTGAACTTTGTTTTGCTCGCTCCCGATAGCCCCTTCAAGCGCCTCTTTGAGAGCGTCGCCGTGCACTTTCATCCAATAGTCCGCGGCTCCCTGGACCTGCTTTTCGTTGCCGAAGTTTTTGAACGAGATATCCGCCACCTTGACCGCCTTGGCCGTGGCGACATTGTCCAGCTCCACTTTTAGATACACTATGATGGTGCTGACCCGGAGCACGGCGCTCGTCATGACGAAATCGGCACCCTGGGCCTTCGCGATGTCGAGAATGCAGAAGGAGCAGGAGAGATCCACAACATCTTCCCAAGCCCCCGTTTCCGGCAGCCTGGGAAGGACTTGAAAGATTCCCAACTCCGCCATTCTCTGGCGCAAGACATCGGAAACCAATTTTACGCGCTCCACGTCCTCGGCGGTCGACACCGGCTCGCCCGTGCCGGTGACCACATAGTCAATAAGCTGCGTATCGAGAACCGCCAGCTTCGGCAATGTTTCGGCCTTCGCCGGAAGAATTACGGCCAGACTGCCCAGCAACGTCAAACCGGCGACCGCGGCCGCCGCGCAAGCCTGCGTTACATGGGAGAACGTTTTTTTCATGACGGGTTCCTTTGCAAGGTATCGGGTCATCGAAGCCGCAGCAATGTTAAGGCGCGGCGGCCTCAACCCGCAAGCTTGCCCAGTTCCTTCAAAATCGCATCGCCCATCACCGTGGTCGAAACCCGGGCCTTGCCAGGCTGCATGATGTCGGCGGTGCGCACGCCGCCGTCGAGGACGTTCTTGACCGCGGTTTCGATCAAGTCGGCGCTTTTGCCCCGGTCGAATGAGTAGCGCAGCATCATCGCGAAGCTGAGCAATGTTGCCAGCGGATTGGCGATGTCGCGCCCGGCGATGTCGGGGGCGCTGCCGTGCACCGGCTCGTAAAGCGCCTTGCGATTGCCGTTTTTGTCGGGGGCGCCGAGCGAGGCCGAGGGCAGCATGCCGAGCGAGCCGGTCAGCATGGCCGCGCAATCGGAAAGTACGTCGCCGAACAAATTGTCGGTCACGATGACGTCGAATTGCTTGGGGGCGCGCACCAGTTGCATGGCGCAGTTATCGGCGTACATGTGCGACAGCTCAACGTCCGGATATTCCTGGTCGCGCACGTAAGTCACTTCTTCGCGCCAGAGCTGGCCGCTTTCCATGACATTGGATTTTTCGACCGAGGTCACGCGCTTGCCGCGTTTTCGCGCGAGATCGAAGGCGACGCGCGCCACGCGCCGGATTTCGTCGGTGGTGTAGACTTGCGTGTTGATTCCGCGCCGGGTGCCGTCCGGGAGTATTTGAATTCCGCGCGGTTCGCCGAAATAAACGCCCCCCGTCAACTCGCGCACGATCATGATGTCGAGGCCGCGCACCAGCTCGGTCTTCAAGCTGCTGGCCTCCGCCAGCGCGTCGAACACGATCGCGGGGCGCAGGTTTGCAAACAGCGCCATGTCCTTGCGCAGCCGCAACAGCCCGCGTTCCGGGCGCTGTTCGAAGGGGAGCTTCTCCCATTTCGGCCCGCCCACGGCCCCCAGCAGCACGGCGTCCGATAGCAACGCCGCCGCCATGGTTTCGTCGCTGAGCGGCGTGCCATGGGCGTCGATGGCCGAGCCGCCCACCAAACCTTCGGTCACCTCGAAGCGAAAGCCTTGATGCCCGAACCAGTCGATGACGCGCTTGACCTGGCGCATCACCTCGGGGCCGATGCCATCGCCCGCCAAAATAAGAATCTTCTTCGTGCCCTTGCTTGCCGGCATTGGGGGTCCGCCGTTTCGGTTTTAAGGGATTAAGAGAATCAGGACCAATGCCAGGGATGCGTCAGCTTCTGGCGTTCCTCGAAACCGACGATGGCCGGCGCTTTTTCGAGGGTCAGGTCGATGTGGTCAAGCCCGTTGAGCAGGCAATGCTTGTGGAAGGAACCGATTTCGAAGGGTATCGGCTTTTCGTCCGGCCCCGAGACCGTTTGCGACGGCAGGTCCACGGTCAGCGTGGCATTGCCGCCGCCCGCGGCAAAGTCCATCAATTTCTCGACCATGGCCTTCGGCAGCGTCACCGGCAAAATCCCGTTCTTGAAGCAGTTGTTGTAAAAAATATCCGCGAACGACGGTGCGATCACGCACCGAATCCCGAAATCGAGCAAGGCCCAGGGCGCGTGTTCGCGGCTCGATCCGCAGCCGAAGTTCTCGCCCGCGATCAGGATTTTGGCGTTGCGGAACGGCGCGCGGTTGAGAACGAAATCCGGCAGCTCCGCGCCATGCTGGTCGTAGCGCATCTCGTCGAAGAGATGCTTGCCGAGCCCGGTGCGCTTGATGGTCTTCAAGAATTGCTTGGGGATGATCATGTCGGTATCGACATTGATCATCGGCAGCGCGGCCGCGATCCCCGTCAGCTTCACGAATTTTTCCATGGCCGTTACAATAGCTCCCGTACGTCGGCGAGATGCCCCGTGACCGCCGCCGCCACCGCCATCTGCGGGCTCATCAAATGGGTGCGCCCGCCGCGCCCCTGGCGGCCCTCGAAATTGCGGTTGGAGGTGGAGGCGCAGCGCTCGCCGGGCGAAAGCTTGTCGGCGTTCATGGCGAGGCACATGGAGCATCCGGGCTCGCGCCACTCGAATCCGGCGGCCAGGAAGATTTCATCCAGGCCTTCCCGCTCGGCCTGCTCGCGCACCAATCCCGAGCCCGGAACCACCATGGCCCGCACGCCGCTTGCCACCTTGCGCCCCTTGGCCACCACCGCCGCCGCGCGCAGATCCTCGATCCGCGCATTGGTGCAGGAACCGATGAACACGGCATCGATCGGGATCTCCCGCAGCTCGGTGCCCGGCAGAAGCGCCATATAGGCAAGCGCCCGCTCCATCGCGCGGCGCTTGCTGTCGTCCCGCACCAGAGAGGGGTCGGGCACGCGGCCCGTGATCGGCAGCACGTCCTCTGGGCTCGTGCCCCAGGTGACCTGGGGTGCTATTCCGCCGGCGTCGATTTCCACTTCGCGGTCGAATTTGGCGCCCGCATCGGACGGCAATGTCTTCCAATGCGCGACCGCCAGTTCGAAGGCGCCCGCCTTGGGCGCAAAGGCGCGGCCGCGGATGTAATCGAAGGTCGTTTGGTCCGGCGCCATCAGTCCGGCCCGGGCGCCGGCCTCGATCGACATGTTGCAAATCGTCATTCGCCCTTCCATCGAGAGCGAACGGATCGCCGGGCCGGCATATTCGATGACATGGCCGGTGGCGCCGGCGGTGCCGATCTTTCCGATCACCGCCAAAATTATGTCTTTGGGCGTGACGCCGAACGGAAGCGTACCCTCGACCGTGACGCGCATGTTCTTGGCGGGCTTTTGGATCAGCGTTTGGGTGGCGAGCACATGCTCGACCTCGGACGTCCCGATGCCGAAGGCCAGCGCCCCGAAGGCCCCATGGGTGGAGGTATGGGAATCGCCGCAGACGATCGTCATCCCCGGCTGGGTCAGGCCCTGCTCCGGCCCGATGATGTGGACGATTCCCTGGCGCACGTCGTCCATGGCAAAATATTGGATGCCGAATTCGGTGCAATTACGTTCCAGGGTCGCGATCTGAAGGCGCGACTCCGGGTCGGCCACGCCATTAGCCCTATCTTGCGTCGGCACGTTGTGGTCGGCGACCGCGAGCGTGGCCTGGGGCCGGCGCACCTTGCGGCCCGAGGCCCGCAGGGCCGCGAAAGCCTGGGGGCTCGTCACTTCATGGATCAGATGGCGGTCGATATAGAGGACGCAGGTCCCCTCGTCCGCCTCGTGCACCAGGTGGCTCTGCCAGATCTTGTCGAATAACGTCTGCGCCATGGCGCCGTCTGCCTCAACCGCAAGCCTCGAATCAACACCTGGGGCGGCGGGCTTGCTCCTTCAACCGGCCCGGCCTCAAGACTTTTCCTCGGCCGGGCCTTTGCCCTCGGCGATCGCCTGCTCCTCGCGGGCCCGCTCGGCGGCCGCCTCCGCCGCACTCTCGGCCCCCGGCACGAAGGCCGTCTTCTCCGCGATCCTCGCCCTTTTCCCGGTGAGCCCGCGCAGATAATAGAGCTTGGCGCGCCGCACGCGCCCGCGCCTCGCCACCTCGATCTTGTCGATCAGCGGCGAATAGAGTGGAAAGACCCGCTCCACCCCCTCGCCGTAGGAAATCTTGCGCACGGTGAACGAGGAATTGAGCGCGGCGTTCTTGCGGCCGATGCAGACGCCCTCATAGACCTGAATGCGGCTGCGCTCGCCTTCGACCACCTTGATGTGGACGCGCAGCGTATCGCCCGGCGCGAAATCGGGAATCTCGCGGCCCTCCGTGAGCTTCGCGATCTGGGCGCGCTCGAAGTCCTGTATCAACGTCATGGCGGTCTCTCCTTATCCAATCTCTATATGGCGCGTCGTCGATGACGCTGCGCTTGGCTGCTAGCTCTTGCGTTTCTTTTTTCCCGGGTCCCGGTGGCTCGCGACATAGGCCTCCCAAAGATCGGGCCGCCGCCGCCTGGTAATTTCTTCCGCCTGGGCGGTGCGCCAGGCTTTGATCTTGGCGTGGTCGCCCGACACCAGAACTTCCGGCACGGCGTGCCCCTGCCAGTCTTGGGGCCGCGTGTAATGCGGGTATTCGAGAAGCCCTTGCTCGAAACTCTCCTCGGCCAGCGATTCTTCCGCCCCCACCACGCCCGGCAAAAGCCGCACGCAGGATTCGATCAGCGCGATCGCCGCCGCCTCGCCGCCCGACAGAACGAAATCGCCGAGCGAAATTTCCTCGATCCGGAGGTGGGCGAGAACCCGCTCGTCGACGCCTTCGAACCGGCCGCAGAGAAGAATGACGCCCGGCCCGGCGGCCAGCTCCTTGACCAGGCGCTGCGTGAGCAAACGCCCGCGCGGCGAAAGATAGATCAAGGGGGCGCCGGTTCCGCCGCATGCGGCCAAGGCCGCTTCCACCACGTCGGGGCGCATCACCATGCCGGGGCCGCCGCCGAAGGGGGCGTCGTCAACGGTGCGGTGCTTATCGCGCGCGAAATCGCGGATGTCCATGGTTTCCAGCGTCCACAACCCGTCGTCCCGCGCACGGCCGCAAAGCGAAACGCCGAGCGGCCCCGGAAAGGCCTCGGGGAACAGGGTCAAGACCCGGGCCTGCCAAACGGCGCCGTTGCGATTTGCCGCACTACTTGCCACGGGCCCTCCTTTTGGTCCGCGCGGGCTTCGAGTTCGCGGGATGGGGCTTCGACTTCGGGGCCGGCTGTTCGAGCGATCCTTCGGGCGGCGCCACCACGATCCGCCCGCCCGATATATCCACCACCGGAACGACGCGCTCGGTGAAGGGAAGATCGATCTCGGGCCTTTGGGCGCGCCGGATCTCGATCACGTCGCCGGCGCCGAAATTGTGGATGCTGGCGACCGTGCCGAGCAAAGTCCCGTCTTGAAGCTCGGCGCGCAATCCGATCAGGTCCGCATGATAGAACTCGCCGGATGCAGGCTCCGGCAGGGCCGCGCGCGGGATATAAAGCTTGATGCCGCGAAGCCGTTCCGCGGCGTTGCGGTCCCGGATTCCGGCGATGGCGGCGACGACAACACCCTTGGCCTGCGATTTCACCGTCATCTCGAAACGCCTTACCCCCGCTTCGTCCCAAACCGCGCCGTAAGCGGCGATGTCCAAGGGATTTTCGGTGAAGCTTTTCACCTTCACCTCGCCCTTGATGCCGTGGGCGGCGGCAATCGTGCCGACATGGATGCGGGCACCCGGCGCTTCGGCAGTGCCGTGCTGGCGCGCGGATTGGCGCATCTCCGGTTCGCTCGAGCTTTTGGCCCGCACGGCATCCGCTCCTTAGCTTGCCGCCGGCTGATCGCCGGCGTTTTCGCCCGCACCCTCGCCCGTAGCCTCGCCCGCACCCTCGCCAGCACTTTCGGCCGGTGGTTCGGCGGGTTTCTCGGGTTCCGGCGTCGCGCCCACTTCGCCAGCACTTTCGGCCGGCGGTTCGGCCGGCGGTTCGGCGGGTTTCTCGGGTTCCGGGGTTGCTGCCGCTTCGGCCGCCCTTTTGGCCGCGGCGTCGGCCGCAGCCACGCGCGCCTCGTCCTTCGCCTTCAATTTCTCCACCGTCTTGGCGCGCGGCTTGTCCTTGGTCGTCTGCGCATGGATCTTCGGCATCGGCAGCACGTTCGCGGCGCCCAGGAATCGCGCGATGCGATCCGAAGGCGTTGCGCCTTTTGATATCCAATATTTTATCCGCTCCATGTTGAGGATGAGGCGCTGCGGATGCTCCTTGGGCAAAAGCGGGTTATAGGTGCCGAGCTTCTCGATGAAGCGCCCGTCCCGCGGCGCGCTCGATTCGGCAACCACCACCCGGAAAAAGGGCCGGTTCCTGGCACCGCCCCTGGCCATGCGTATCTTCACCGACATCTTGTGATTTCTCCCTCCTTCTCTATTGCTCTATTGCGATCGCGGGTTTCATTGCCTTCAACGCGGCGGAAATCCCGGCAGGCCGTGGCGCATCATGCCCCGCTGCCCGAGTTTCCCCATTTGTTTCATGGTGCGGTTCATATCCAAGAATTGTTTGACCAATCTGTTCACGTCCTCGACCCTGGTCCCCGATCCGGCGGCGATGCGCCTTTTCCGCGATGCGTTCAACAGCTTCACGTCGCGCTTTTCGGCGCGGGTCATGGAATCGATGATCGCTCTTTGCCGTACGATCACGCGGTTGTCGATTCCGGCCGCTTCCAATCCCTTTTGAATCTTGCCAACGCCGGGAAGCATGTTCACGAGGGCCGAAATCCCGCCCATCTTCGATAGCTCGGCGAGCTGCGCCGCATAATCCTCGAGGTCCAGGCCCTGCTTGGCCGCTTTCCTCGCGATCTTCTCGGCCTGTTCGCGGTCCACCGATTCGGCCGCGCGCTCCACCAGCCCCAAGATGTCGCCCATGCCCAGAATCCGCGAGGCCGCGCGCTCGGGATGAAAGACCTCAAGCGCGTCCATCTTCTCGCCGACGCCGAGGAACTTGATCGGGCGGTTGGTCACCGCGCGCATGGAGAGTGCCGCGCCGCCGCGCGCATCGCCGTCGGCCCGCGTCAAAATGATTCCGGTCACTTTCAACCGCTCGGAAAACCGCGCCGCGACATGGACCGCGTCCTGGCCGGTCATGGCGTCGGCCACCAGCAGGGTTTCTGCGGGATTGGTTGCCGCTTCGATGGCCACAGCCTCTCCCATCAATTCCTCGTCCACGTGCATGCGCCCCGCGGTGTCGAGAATGACGACGTCGAACCCTTCGCGCCTTCCCGTGTCCATGGCGCGATTGGCGATTTGGAGCGCGTCTTCGCCGGCAACGACCGGCAGCGTCGCAATCGAAGCCTGCCGCCCCAAGACGGCGAGCTGTTCTTGTGCCGCGGGGCGGCGGGTATCGAGCGACGCCATCAGAATCTTTTTTCGCTCGCGCGTGTGAAGCCGAAGCGCAAGCTTCGCCGCCGTCGTGGTCTTGCCCGAGCCCTGAAGGCCCACCATCAGCACCGCCGCCGGGGCCGCGGCCTTGAGTTCGAACGGCGCCGCTTCGCGGCCCAGGACTTCCACCAACTCGTCGTGGACGATCTTGATCACCATCTGGGCGGGGCTGACGCTGCGGATCACCGCTTCGCCGACCGCCTTGACCGCGACCCGGCCCAGCAGGTCTTTGACCACCGGCAGGGCGACATCGGCCTCCAAAAGCGCCACGCGCACCTCGCGCAGCGCCTCGGAAACATCCGCTTGCGACAGCGCGCCGCGGCGCTTCAGCCGGTCGAAGACCTCGCCCAATTTCCCGGTCAGCGTTTCGAACATTCCGGTCCCTAACTGGCAAAAGCAAAACGCGCCAGTGCGCGAATATCGCGGACTGACGGACCCCCGTGGGGGCAAAAAGCCTATAAAATCGGCTAGGCGGGCGGGACTTTAGGTCGGGGTTTGCGCCCAAGTCAAGCGCGGGCCGGCCGGCCGAAAACCCCCGGGAATCTGTGGACTTGGGCCAATCCCGGGCCATATATGGCGGGTCATGAACGGCTTTCCTTTCATCAAGATGCACGGGCTTGGCAACGATTTCGTCGTGCTCGATGGCCGCGGCGGGGCGCTGGCGCTGGACTCCGGCCAGGTGCGGGAAATCGCCGACCGCCACAAGGGGGTCGGCTGCGACCAGGTGATCCTGATTGAGAAAACCGGAACGGGCTTGGCCGACGTCGCCATGCGCATCTTCAACGCCGACGGCGGCGAGGTCGAAGCCTGCGGCAATGCCTCCCGCTGCATCGCGGCCCTTCTGATGGACGAGCTCAAGCGCGATCACTTGATCATCGAGACCAAGTCGGGGCTCTTGGACGCCGAGGAAGGCCCGGACGGCGCCATCACCATCGACATGGGGCGCGTCAAGCTCGATTGGCGCGACATCCCGCTCAGCGAAGCCGCCGACACCTTGCATCTGCCGATCTCGATGGGGCCGTTATCGGACCCCGTCGCGGTCAATGTCGGCAATCCGCACGCCGTCTTTTTCGTCGAGAACGCGGAATCGATCGATTTGCCGGTGGTGGGGCCCCTTCTGGAACACCATCCGCTTTTTCCCGGGCGCGCCAATATCGAAATAGTCCAGGTGCTAAGCCCGAAAAAGATCCGCGTCCGGGTGTGGGAGCGCGGCACCGGTGTCACCATGGCCTGCGGCACCGGGGCCTGCGCGGCCCTGGTCGCCGCGAACCGGCGCGGCATGGCGGGCCGCAAGGCGGAGATCGTGCTCGACGGCGGAAGTCTCACCGTCGAATGGATGAAGGACGATCACGTCATGCTTTCGGGCCCGGTCGAGGTGAGCTTCACCGGCAATCTCCCGCGCCATCTGCTGTCATGACCGCGGCGCCGGCAGCGAGCCTTCCGTCGGGCGTCGAGGTCGTCACCTTCGGCTGCCGTCTCAACGCTTACGAGTCCGAGGCGATCAAGACTCTGGCCCGCGACGCCGGACTATCCGACACCGTGATCGTCAACACCTGCGCGGTCACGCTCGAGGCCGAGCGCCAGGCGCGCCAGGCGATCCGAAAACTTCGCAAACAACGCCCGCAATCGCGGATCGTGGTGACCGGCTGCGCCGCCCAAATCGACCCGCAGCGCTTCGCCGCCATGGCCGAGGTGGATCTCGTGCTGGGCAACGTGGAAAAACTCGATGCCGGGCTTTACCGCGGCGGGCTCCAAACGCCCGCGCAATCGCCCCGGATTCTCGTCAACGACATCATGAGCATGCGCGAGACGGCCGGCCATCTCGTTCCCGGATTCGAGGGCCGTGCGCGCGCCTTCGTCGAGGTGCAGCAAGGCTGCGACCACCGCTGCACCTTCTGCATTATCCCGTTTGGCCGGGGGCCGAGCCGGAGCGTGGCTTTGGGCGCCATCGTCGATCAGGTGCGGGCGCTGACTGCGGGCGGCTACCGCGAGATCGTGCTCACGGGCGTTGACATCTCGTCTTTCGGATCCGATCTGCCGGGGCGCCCGAGCTTGGGCCAGATGGTGAAGCGCCTGCTGGCTCTCGTGCCCGTCGTCGCGCGGCTGCGTTTGTCCTCGATTGACCCGGCCGAAATCGATTCCGATCTTTTGCGGCTGTTTGCGAACGAAGAACGGTTGATGCCGCATCTGCATTTGAGCCTGCAATCGGGCGACGACATGATCTTGAAGCGCATGAAGCGGCGCCATTCGCGCGCCCAGGCGGTCGAGTTGTGCGGGCATCTTCGCGAGCTCCGCCCCGATATCGTCTTCGGCGCCGACTTGATCGCGGGGTTCCCGACCGAAACCGAGGAGATGTTCGAGAACACAGCGGCCGTCATCGAAGACTGCGGCCTGGTCTGGCTCCATGTCTTCCCGTTCTCGCCCCGCCCCGGCACGCCCGCCCTGCGCATGCCGCAGGTCCAAAGGCGCGTCATCAAGAAGCGCGCGGCAAGGCTCCGGGCTTTGGGCGATCTGGCGCGCACCCGCTATCTCGCGACCCGCGTCGGAACCACGGCCCATGTGCTGATCGAGCGGCCAGGCTTCGGGCGCAGCGAACACTTCGCCCCGGTGCGGTTGGCCGGCGGCGAGCCTGCCGGCGGCGAACCCGGCCAGATCGTGCCCGCGACGGTAACCGGGATCGCTGGCGGCGAGCTCTGCGCCCGGATTTGATGCCGTCCGGCACCTGGCTCGCCAGGCTCAGCGGCGGGCTCGCGAAATCGGCGTCGAAGCTCAAGACCGGAATCGGCGACCTGATTGCCAAGCGCCGGCTCGATGCGGCGCCGCTGCACGAACTCGAAGAGCTCCTGATCGCGGCCGATCTCGGCCCTTCCGCCGCGGCGAAGCTTGCCAAATCACTCGGCCAATCCCGGTTCGGCCCGCAAACCACCGAGCGCGAATTGCGCGAGGCGCTCGCCGGCGCCATCGCCGAAATCCTGGCGCCCGTCGCCAAACCGCTCGCCCTCGATCCCCGCTTCAATCCCCGGGTCGTGCTGGTCGTCGGCGTGAACGGCACCGGCAAGACCACCACCATCGGCAAGCTCGCGAAATTCTACCGCGACCGGAATCTCCGCGTCGCCATGGCCGCCTGCGACACCTTCCGGGCGGCGGCCATCGATCAGTTGAAAATTTGGGGCGAACGCACGGGTGCGACCGTGTTCGCGGGCGCACCCGGGGCGGATCCGGCGGGTCTTGCTTACGGCGCGCTGGAGCAAGCTAGGCGCGATGCGGCCGATCTCTTGTTCATCGACACCGCCGGGCGCCTCCACAACAAAGCGGACCTTATGGCGGAGTTGCAGAAGATCGCCCGCGCGCTGAAGAAGCTCGATGCCGACGCGCCCCACGACGTGCTGTTGGTGCTGGATGCCACCACCGGCCAGAACGCCGTCGCCCAGGTGCAAACCTTCGGCGACATGATTCAAGTCACCGGGCTCATCCTCACCAAGCTCGACGGATCGGCCAAGGGCGGCGTGCTGGTGGCCTTGGCCGAGCGTTTCGGCTTGCCGGTTCACGCCATCGGCATCGGCGAGCAGGCGGAAGATCTCCGCCCCTTCGAGGCGGATTCGTTTGCCCGCGCGCTGTTGGGGTTGGAGGGGTGATTGCCCCTGCCGGATTAGACGAAGATGTCGAGGAAGGAGCCTGGCCGGTAAAGGCGGGCGGGATTGATGTCTTGCGGCGGCGCATTCGGCGCGCTCGTTTGCCGCACCGCCTGAACCGCGGCCGCGACAACCCGGGGCTTGGCCGCGAACCGCTCGGCGTGGAGCGAGCCGATGGCTTGGAGAACGTCGGCGCTGGGTTTGATATCCATGGCTGCCGGAGACTAGAGAGTCGGCGCTAACGATTCGTTAAATCGCGCGTTATCCTTAACGCGCATCAGTCGCCGTAGCGCAACGCGCGTCAATCGCCGTAGCGCACCCGCCAGATTTTTTCGCCGACGTCGTCGGCCACCAAGAGACTGCCATCCCCCGCGATCGCCAGGCCCGCGGGGCGGCCCCAGACCTCGGCCCGGTTTTCGCCGGCAAGCCAGAACCCGGTCATGAAAGCCTCGTAATAGCCTTGCGGGCGGCCGTCCTTGAACGGCACGCGCGCCACCATGTAGCCGCGCGGATGCTTCGAGTTCCACGAGCCGTGCAGCGCCACGAACGCATTGCCGCGGTACTCCTGCGGAAAGTTGTCGCGGCCGTAGAACACGAGGCCCAAGGGCGCGGAATGGGATTCGAACAAGAGGTCGGGCGGAATAGCCGTCGCGGCCAGTTCGGGTCTCTTGTCGGCGAATCCCGGCTGGGGATGCTGGCCGAGATAAAAATAGGGCCAGCCGTAAAAGCCGCCCGGCTTGAGCCTGGTCAGATAATCGGGCACCAGCCCGTCGCCGAGCGTGTCGCGCTCGTTCACCGCCACATAGAGATCCGGGGTGCCGGGATAGAAGGCGATGCCGACGGGATTGCGAAGCCCGCTCGCATAGGTGCCGAGCGCGCCGCCGTCGGCGGCAAATTCCTGGACGGTGGCGCGGGGCGCCCGCTCTTCGTCGATATTGGCGCGCGATCCGACGGTCACGTAAAACCTGGTGCCGTCGGGGCTGAAGACGATGTTGCGCGTCCAGTGGCCGTTGCCGTCGCCCAAGGCCTTTGGCGCCGTCACCGGCTCCGGTTTCCCCGCCGCCTTGGTTTGCCCCAGTTCGTACTTCAACCGCCACACCCGCTCGGTGTCGGCGACGTAGAGATATCCGGGGCGGAACGCGATCCCGTGCGGCCGGTCGAATCCTTCGGCGAAGGTTTGAACCATATTCGCCTTGCCGTCGCCGTTCGAATCGCGCAGCAAGGTAATTCGCCCCGCCGACGGCTCGGCCAGGAACACGTCGCCGTTGTCGGCCACGGCGAGCCAGCGCGCATCCGTCAAGCCCGAAGCGAAAACGCCGACCCGGAATCCGGGCGGCAGCTTGGGCGCTACGCCCTCGGGCGCGGGAATGATGCGCGAAGGGTTGGTCGTGCTTTCGGTGGCGTAGGGCTGGGGCAGATCGTCGGCGCGCACCTCGATCCGCGCGCCCGGCGCCCGGTCGGCCCCATGAACGGGGCCCGCGGCAATCGTCCCGCAAACGGCAAGCGCTAATGCGATCTTTCGCTTGGTCACGGCGCCGAGCACCCCTTTGTCGGCCCTAATTATAGCACGGCGCGGCCAAGCCGAAGCCCAGGCGCGGCATCCGCGCCGCACAAGTAAAACGCCGGAATTTTACGAAAGTTCCATTTGCCGATTACGCCGCGAATTCTTCGCTCCCCGGCCCGTTTTCGATTAACGAATTGATAAGCCATCGCGCCTACGATTCGCAGGTTCGACCCGCCGCCTGCGCGGTTTAGCCGCAGCAACCGGGGGCGTGGCGTCAGACAAGGGGAGGGCATTTGCCCAAGAATTCCGCCAAACGGCACAAGACCGCGGACGAAGCCGCGGTGAACGCGCCCAAATCCGCGCCCGCCGCCCCTTCCGGCACCGCCGCCGCCAAGAATGCCGCACCGCACGGCCTGCCCGAATCGATCGGCATCGACTATCTGATCCGGCTCGCGCGCACCAAATCCGCCGCCGCGCGCAACGAGCTTGGCTCCGCCATCAACGACCTTTTCCTCGGCAAGCACGACATCTTGAGCGACACCGAGCGGGAGTTGATGAACGACATCCTGCGCCACCTCATTCACGAGGTGGAGATGTCGGTGCGCCGCGACCTGGCCGAGCGGCTCTCGCACCAACCCCACGCGCCGCACGATCTCATCAAGGCGCTGGCAAACGACCAGATCGAGGTCGCGCATTCCATCCTCAGCCGCAGCCAGGTGCTGCACAATCTCGACCTGATCGAGATCGTCCATCACCGCACGCTCGAGCACCAGTTGGCGATCGCCATGCGCGACAGCGTGCCCGAAGACGTCGCCGACGCCCTGGTCGGCACCGGCCAGGGCGACGTGATCGCGGCGCTCTTGGAAAACCCCAACTCCAAGATTTCCCGCACCACCATGGAATATCTGGTGGATCAGTCGAAGCGCATCGACCGCTTTCACAATCCCCTCGTGGCCCGGCCCGATCTCGGCCCCGATCTCGCCAAGAAGATGTATTGGTGGGTCTCGGCGGCGCTGCGCCAGCACATCGTCGAGAATTTCGACGTCGACACGGCCGATATCGACAACACCATCGAATCGACGGTGATGGATGCGCTGCGCGCAGCCGAATCCGACGACCCGTCCAAGAGCAAGCCGTTCGAGCTTGCCGATCGCTTGAACGAGGCGAAGGCGATCACACCCGAGCTCTTGATCCAGGTCCTGCGCCAGGGCGAGATCAATTTGTTCGAGGCGCTGCTCGTCAAGCTGACCGGCATCCGCCTCACGCTGGCGCGGCGCGTGATTTTCGAAACGGGCGGCGAAGGGCTGGCGGTGGCGTGCCGCGCGGTCGGGATCGAGCGGCGCGAATTCGCCGTCATCTTCGTCCTCAGCCGCCGGGCACACCCCGGCGCGAAGCCCGCAGGCCCGGCCGAGGTCGCCGCGGTGCTCGATTTCTTCGACCGTGTTGACGCGGCAACCGCAACCGCGGTCCTCCAGCGCTGGCGCCGCGACCCCGGCTACCTCGATTCCATCCGCCGGATCGAATTAATCGGCGGCGACGTACCGCCCAAGACCGGCTAAGGCCCGGCCACGCACAGCCGGTCGGCCGCGCCGGCAAAGCGCAAGGCGGTCAGCAAATCATCCAATTTCAGCGCGATGCAGCCCTCGGTCGCCGCCAAATCCGGCTTTGCGGCGTGAAGGAAAATCGCGCTGCCGCGCCCGGCTATCACCGGATCGTCGTTGCAGCCCAAGACCACGATCGCGTCGTAAACGCCGTCGTCGCGCCACAGTTTCTCGGCCCGCGCCCGGTAGGGAAGACGTACCTGGCGGTTGTAGAACGGGTCCGCGGGATCGTCGCACCACCCGTCCGCCGGATCGAGTGCCTGCGCCGGCAAAAGCGTCACGGGCTTGGCGATCCGATCCGCGCGGTAGAGCAGGCGTCGAAGCGCAAAGCATCCTTTGGGCGTCGCGCCGTCGCCTTCCGATTTATCCGCGCGCACGCCGCTTCTCCCCAGCGCGCACGGGAAAACCGCATCGCCGCAGGCAAGCACGCCGCGATGGGCCGAAGTTTGCGTGACCAGAAAATCCACGCCCCGTTATAGCGGCAAGCCGCAACCCTTGTCATAGGGCCGGGATCGCGGCGCCCGCGGTTGAAACCGAGGGGCCGTTATTGGACGACGTCGAGGTGCGGGGGTTTGGGGTTGAGGGCCGTGGGGTGGGCTTGATAGCGCTCGAGGCCGTATTTCATGCGCTGCGCGAAATCGGAGTTGGCCTCTGCACCGATCTGGCCCGAGGGCTTGAGCGTGCCGGTGTGGACGGGAGCTTGCGGTGGCACGCCGGAATCACGGGCGGGATCGTCGCCGGGATCGTCCGCGCCCGATGCATCGGCCGCATCCGGTACCGCATCGACCCGTATCGCATCGACCGCGGGCGCATTAACCGGGGGCGCATCGCTGCCGGTTACGGGCGGGGCGGCCGGCTTTGCCGGTTTCAGGCCGACCGAACGCAGCAGCAGATCGGCTTGTTCCGGCGAAAGTTCGGGAATGGTCCCCGCCGGGGCTGCCGCCGGTTTTTGGCCTGCGGTGTCGAATTCCCGCTCTTGCAGGAGCGCGTTCTGGGCCGGCGTCAACGGCTTCACCGGCGCCAGGGCGGAGGTTGCATCCGCGGGTGCATCGGAGTCTCCCGCATCGCCGATGACGGGAGCGGCACTCGGGACGGCGGCAAGTGTTGCTGCAGGCGGCGCCGGCGCGTTCGCCTGATACCAGGGTACTGTTGCGGCCGGATCTTTGGGTTTCGGCTCACTCGGGTCGGCGCTGGCGAATATCACCGGCTCGCGCTCGGTCTGGTCGGGCTCGCCGAAGAGGGCCATGGCGACGTGATCGCCAATGTCGTGGCCGGTCGAATCCTCGACCGCCGCGTTCACCGCGGCGCCGAAGAATCCAACCACGCCGCCGAAAAGCGCGCCGCCGATGAGGCTCGGCACCACGTCGATCTTGTCGCCCGTGAGCGCGCGGTAGATCGTCGAGATGATCGGAATGTGCTGGAGCGGATTGATGGTGTCGATCACGTCGTCGAAGCCGAAGCCGTCGTCGCCGAACGCCAGGTTGACGAGCGCGCGCTGGGGCCGGCCGGCACCGCCGGCATTGTCGACTTGGTTCTGGGTCTGAAGCGCCAGGGCCAGAAAGCCCATCGGCTGGGACTTCGGCTTTGACCCGTCGGACGAATCGGTTCCGGCCGCATCGCCCAAAGCGGGCGCCGGAGGGCCTGCAGGCGTAATTGCGGCAACTTGCGCCGACGCAAGCGCCAGAGCGGGATTCTGGCCGTATATCGGGAGGTCCACGGACGCTCCTTTCGGGAGTCTCCGTGCAACCCCGGTGCCAAGGAATCAGGTAGGGATTTCAGATGGTTGAAATAAGAGCGGCGCCAAATCGCGCGGCCTTAGGCAATTTCTTCCCGGCGGTTGCTGCCGGAAGCTTGAATCCGGGCCTAGAACGAGAGGCGCAAGCCCGCGGTCAAGGCGTAACCGTCGAAGGCCGATTGCACCGGATCGCTGGCGCCCGTCCCGCCCAAGGCGAGGGCCGCCGTCATGTCGAGGCCGGGCCCGACCAGATAGCGGCCCGAGAGCGCAACCGTGTCGTGGTCCTGGTCCGCGAAGGGCCGGAGCATGTCCGGCCCGCTCGAATGCGACAGGCTGACGCTGCCCGCGGAAAACGAGTAGGAGAGGTCGATGTCGTGGCCGCCGGAAATGCGCCGCGCCTCGCCCCAAGCGCCGGTCTCGCGGGTCTCGATGAAGGCGCCACCGAGACTCACCGAGCGGATTTTCACCCGCCCGCCCACGCCCGCTTGATCCGCGGAACCCGGGCCCAAAAGCGCCGCGTCCCCTGGCCGGGCGACGCCGGCACCGAGGCTAAATCCCACGTCCTCGCCGAAAAACCCGAAGGCCCGCGGCACGCCGAGGCCAGCACCCGACCCAAGGGCGTCATCCCCGGCCCCGCCGGGCCAGGTGAGCGCAAGCCCCGAAAGCCGCGGCGTGAATTGTCCGGAGGCATCGGGATTGGCCCAGGACCAGTCGAACAGGGCCTTGGAGTCGTCGGCCGGCCGCAGCAGTACGCCGTCCGCCGGCCCGCCGAGCTTCGCCTCGCCCGCACTTGCCGGCAGGGCGGCAACGGCAAGTGCCGCGCACAGCCCTGTGGCAAAGCCCCGGATATGGTTAGCGGCCGGCCTCATGGCCCCAGCCCCCTTAAGTTGTTCACCGGCGGATTTCCAAATAGTATTGGCCCCTCCGATAGACAAGTTTAATCGCGGTTAGGTTACGGAGCCGCTAACGGCCGGCCGGCTTGACCCCGGCCGGTGGGGTCAATGACGGTTGAGAAGAAAATCCTTTTAGTCGACGACGACGCGGCGCTCCGCCAATCGCTCTGCGAGCAACTCCAACTGCACGAGGAGTTCGCGGCGGTCGAGGCGGCGAGCGGCAAGGCCGCGCTCGAGGCGGCGAAAACCGGGCGTTTCGATCTGGTGCTCTTGGACATCGGCTTGCCCGACATCGACGGGCGCGAGGTCTGCCGCCTGCTGCGGCGGGCAGGCGTCGCCGCCCCCATCATCATGCTCACCGCCGCCGACACCGAGGCCGACACGATTCTGGGCCTGGACGCGGGCGCCAACGATTACATCGCCAAGCCCTTTAAGATCGGCGTGCTCCTGGCCCGCATCCGCGCCCAGCTGCGCCAGCACGAGGCGAGCGAGGACGCGGTTTTTACGATCGGCCCCTACAGCTTCCGCCCCGGCTCCAAGCTGCTGCTGAACAACGCCAACAGCCGCAAGATCCGGCTCACCGAAAAGGAAACCGCGATCTTGCGTTTTCTCTACCGCGCCGGAAACAAGCCGGTGAGCCGCGAAGTCCTGCTCGACGAGGTCTGGGGTTATAACGCCGGAATCACGACCCACACCCTCGAGACCCACGTCTATCGATTGCGCCAGAAGATCGAGGTCAATCCCGCGGTGGCCCAAATACTGATCACCGAGCCCGGCGGCTACCGTCTGGTCCCGTAGCGCCCGTTCACGCCCTCAAGTCCAGCGTGACCATGACCGGCACGTGATCGGAAGGCCGGCTCCAATCGCGCGCCTGGCGCAGCACCTGCGCGTGGCGGAGCTTGGCTTTAAGCTCCGGCGTCACCCAAACATGGTCCAGCCTTCGCCCGCGGTCGCTTGCCGCCCAGTCGCTCGCCCGGTAGCTCCACCAGGTGTAAAGCCGTTCGGGTTCGGGAACGAAGTGGCGCACGGCGTCCACCCAGGGGCGCGCTTCCATGATTCCGGTCAGGCGCGCGACCTCCACGGGCGTGTGGCTCACCACCTTCAAAAGCGCCGCGTGGGACCACACGTCGGTCTCGAGCGGCGCGACATTGAGATCGCCCACCAGAATCACCGGACGCGATCTTCGCGCGCCCGACCAATCGGCCATCTCGTCGAGGAACGCCAGCTTGTGGGCGAATTTGTCGTTTTCCTCCGGGTCCGGGATGTCGCCTCCCGCCGGAACATAGAAATTCTGGATTTCGATTTCGGCGCCGCCGCAGTCGATTTTCGCCGCGGCGTGGCGGCCGTCCGCTTTCCCGCACCAATCCTTCGATTTCAGCGGTACTAGCGGCAGCCGCGACAAGATCGCGACCCCGTTATATCCCTTGATCCCGCGCACCAGCCGGTGCGCGAAACCCAGCTCCGCGACGGCGGCGTGGGGAAAATGCCTGTCCTCGACCTTGGTTTCTTGAAGGCAGACGATGTCGGGCGCAAGCTCGGCCGCAACTTGCGCCAACTGGGCGATGCGCAGCCGCACCGAATTGATGTTCCAGGTGACGACGCGAAGCTCCTTCGGTTTCTTCACGGCGGTTCGTCGGTGTGGATGTCGCCCGGCTCGATGCCTAGTGCCCGCAAGGCCCGGATGGTTGCATGCACCATGGCGCCCGGCCCGAACACATAAGCCTTGAATCCGGCCAGCGCCGGGAAATCGGCGGCAAGGGCCTCGGCAAGCAAACCGGTGCGCCGACTTTGCGCTTTCGATGCCTTGGATAGCACCGGCACGAAACGCAAGTTGCGATTTGCCCGCGCCAATGCGTCGAAATGGGATTCGAGGTAAAGGTCGGGCTCGTCCCGGACGCCGAAATAAAGATGGATCGGCTGGGTCATGCCACGGCCTAGCGCCGTCTCGATGATGGACTTCACGGGCGCGAGCCCGGCGCCTCCAGCCGCCGCCAGGATCGGCCCGGCGTGATCCTCGCGCCAAAATCCGGCTCCGAACGGGCCTTCGACAACCACCTCTTCCCCCGGCTTGAGGCGTTGGAACAGATCGCCCCCATGGCCGGCCCGGTCGCGGATGTGGAATTCGAGGGCGGGGCTCCCGGGAGCGCTTGCGATCGAAAGATTGCGCGGCGGCAGGCCGTCGAAACCGACCCGCGCGTATTGCCCGGCGCGGAAGGGAAAGGCCGCGCCGTCGGCCGGCGTCAGGCTCGCCAGCGTGAGGTGGCGCGCCGGCCGCGAGGTCGCGGCGATGCGGTACCGGCGCCCGTTCTGCGCCGGTTTGCCTCCGCCTTGGTTATGTCCGGCCATCGCGACATTTCCCCGGCCGCGTGGTCCCGTTTCTTGTCTTGCGCGGCGGGTCCGAAAATAGGGCGGGGCCGCAGGGCCATCAAGGCACCCCCGCTTCGCCGCCGCCGAAAAAAGAAAGCGCCCGGTCAGGGGGGTGACCGGGCGCTCGTATTGAAGCTCCTCACGGAGTCCGAATGCGGCAGGGGAACCGCACCGGACGATTCGAGACCTTTGCGGACTCGACCGCTTCTTGACCGTTAATTTAGTGTGTGTTGGTTAATCTTGTAATGCATACAAGGCAAATCAGCAATGCACTCAACGCATAGCTAAAATGCGGTTTCGAGGGGTTGAGCGCCGTCTCTCTCCCGCCGCCGGTGCCCCCTTGCCGGCGCTTGGCGCTGGGCTTCTTGCCGGCGCTTGGCGGCTAGGCTCCTTTCCGGCGCTTTGCGCTGGGCTTCTTGCCGGCGCTTTGCGCCGGGGGCGCCCCATGCGATATGTCGCGTCATGCTTGAGTTCATGGCGGGCGCGTTCGGAGCCAAGACCGCCGTCGTCGCCCTATGGTTCGCGGCGCTGTTCGCGGCGGAAAGATTCCGCCCGGCCGACGTCTCCGCGTTGCCCCTTCACGGCGCTTCGCCACCGGGAATGCGCCGGTTGCTCCGCAACGGTGCGCTGTGGGCCGTCAACCTCGCGCTCTCTCCCCTGATCGTCCTTCCGGTAACCGCGTTTGCGGCGAACCACGCGCTGTGGCGGCCGAGTTGGTGGAGCGGCTTGCCGGGCTTGGCCCTCGACGTGCTGGTTCTCGATTTCCTGATCTATTGGTGGCACCGCGCGAATCACGAGGTTCCGTTCCTGTGGCGCTTCCATTCGGTGCATCATTTGGACGAAACGCTCGACACCACGACCGCGGTGCGGTTCCATTTCGGCGAGGTGCTGCTTTCGGCGCTGGCCCGGGCCGGCGTCATCCTGGTCATCGGTTTCCCGCTGTCTTCGGTTCTGGTCTTCGAGACCTTGGTCTTGATGGCGGCGCTCTTCCACCATTCGAATTTGGCGCTTCCCGCCGGCGCGGAGGCGATGTTCTCGCGCATCGTGATCACGCCTTCGATTCACTGGGTCCACCATCACGCTATCAAGCGCGACACCGATTCCAATTACGGCACGGTGTTCAGCTTCTGGGATCCGCTGTTCCGCTCGAAAAGCCGCGCGCGCAGAGTTTTGGGCATGACGATCGGGGTCGAAGGCAGGGCCGAGGAAACGCTTCCCCGATTGATCCTGCACCCCTTCGTTGCCGCGTAGCCGCCGTCAGTTGCCGAACGGGACTTGGCCCTTGGCGGGATCGATGAACTCGAAGAGCTTGGGATTAAGCTGGATGTCGCGGTGCGGATCGAACAGCGCCACCGTGGTTTCCGTCCCTTGCGGGTCCTTGATCTTCCATTGCTGGAGGGACAACGGATTGTCCTGGAAGGTAAGGCTCAGCTGGCCGGCGTCGGAATTCTTGGCATCCTGCAATGTCAGCCGGATCACGTTCGGGCCGCGGTCGTAATTCACCACATTGACATCGGTGCCGAGCTTGTAGGAGTTGCGCACCAGCACCGCGGCCGGCGTATCGGAGAGGCTCACGGTGCTCACTTGGCCGAGCTGGGAATCGTAATAATGCACCTGGGTCCCGTCGGAAACGATCAAGACGGGCGTCGGCGGATCGTATTCGACGCGAATGAGTCCCGGGCGCTGGATATAAAGCTTGCCTTGGGCGGTGCTGCCGTCGCTGGTGGACTGAAGGAATTTGGCGGACATGGTGTGCAGGTCGTTCATGTATTTTTCGATGCGCGCCAAGTCCTGGGCCTTGGCGTCGGCGCCCGTGGTATCGGCGGGCGCGGCCGCCAGCGGCGACACCGCCAGCAGAACCGCCGCCGCCAACCATTGAGCCCGGAAAAATCCCATAATTGTCTCCGCGTTTATCCGACGCCTAGATGTAGGGGTCCGAAGGTAGAGATTAAAGGGCGGGCCTAGCTGACCAGATCGCCCATGTCCCGGATCAAGACCTCGCGGCGCCCGACGCGATCCGCCCGGGTCACCACGCCGTCCTGCTCCATCCGCTCGATCAGGCGCGCGGCGCGGTTATAGCCGATCTGCAGGTGGCGCTGGATGAAACTGGTCGAGGCCTTGCCTTCGCGCGCAACCAGGGCCACCGCCTGCCGGTAGAGGTCGTCGCCGCCCTCGGCCAGAAGCCCGTCTTCGCCAAACAGCTGGCCGTCGTCCTCGGTGATCGCCTCGATATAGACGGGCTCGCCCTGCTTTTTCAGGAAGGCGACGACGGATTCGACTTCGTCGTCGGAAACCAGCGGCCCATGCACGCGGGTGATGCGCCCGCCCGCCGCCATATAGAGCATGTCTCCCTGGCCGAGCAGCTGTTCCGCCCCCTGGTCGCCGAGGATCGTGCGGCTGTCGATGCGCGATGTCACCTGGAAGCTGATGCGGGTGGGGAAATTGGCTTTGATGGTGCCGGTGATGACGTCCACCGAGGGGCGCTGCGTCGCCATGATCAAATGCATGCCCGCGGCGCGCGCCATCTGCGACAGGCGCTGGACGGACGCCTCGATCTCTTTCCCCGCCACCAGCATCAGATCCGCCATCTCGTCGACGACGACGACGATGAGCGGCAGCGGCGAAAGCTCGAGCGCCTGCTCCTCGTAAAGCGGCTGGCCGGTCTCGGGGTCGAAGCCGGTCTGCACCTTGCGCGTCAGGACCTCGCCCTTGGTCTTGGCTTCGGCAAGGCGCGCGTTGTAGCCGGCGATGTTGCGCACGCCCAGTTGCGACATCGAGCGGTAGCGCCCTTCCATCTCGCGCACGATCCATTTGAGCGCCACGATCGCCTTGCCGGGCTCGGTCACGACCGGCGCGATCAGATGGGGAATGCCCTCGTAGACCGAAAGCTCCAGCATCTTGGGATCGATCAAAATGAGTTTGCATTGGTCGGGCGGCAGCCGGAACAACAACGACAAGATCATGGCGTTGATCGCGACCGACTTGCCGGAGCCCGTGGTGCCGGCCACGAGCAGATGCGGCATGCGCGCCAGATCGACGATCACCGGCGCGCCGCCGATATCCTTGCCCAGCACCAGCGCCAATTCGGCCGCCGTGCGTTCGTAGCCCTGGGACGACAACAGCTCGCGCAAATAGACCGTCTCGCGCGTGGCGTTCGGCAATTCGATGCCGATCACGTTTCGTCCCGGCACCACCGCGACGCGGGCCGAAACCGCGCTCATGGAGCGGGCGATGTCATCGGCGAGCGAGATCACACGGCTGGTTTTGGTGCCGGGCGCGGGTTCCAATTCGTAAAGCGTCACCACCGGACCGGGGCGCACCTTCACGATCTCGCCCTTTACGCCGAAGTCTGCCAGCACCGATTCCAAAAGCCGGGCGTTGGCGGTGAGCGCCCCCTCGTCCACCGCGGCGCCGCGGGCCGACAGGGGCGGCTCCTGGAGCTCGTCCAGCGGCGGCAGCCGGTACTTGTCGCTTTGCACGAGATCGAGCGTGCCCTGGCGCGACCTTTTCCTCGCCGCTTTCGGCGGGGCGATGAGATCGCGGTTGCGCGCCCTTTGTGCTCCATCGAATCTCGGCTCCGATTCCGCGCGCGCCTCCCGGTGGCGCCGCTTTTCCCAGCGCGCCAGCCAAACGCCGAACCGCAGCACGCAAGCGCGCAAAAACTGCGCCGCCCGAATCAGATTCCGCCCGAGCGCGCGCCATTCGGAAAACGTGATGCCGCTGGCGGCGATGAAAAGGATCAGGGCCAACTCGGCACAGCCCGCCGCCAGCAATTTGGCGTCGAGGCCGAAACCGAAATGCTGCACGGATTTGGCCAGGTTTGCCAGACCCACATAGCCCACGACACCGCCGAGGCCCGAGCGAAACGGCCAGGCCATGGGCACCGGCAGGACGTCGAGCGCCAAGCTGGCGGCGACCAGCACGAGCGGAAGAAGCGCCAGACGCAGCCACGCCAGCTTGAAGCCTTTATGGAAGACAAGCCGCCATCCCCAAATGCCGAGGAGCAGGACCAGCGCGCCGGCGCCAAGCCCGACCGACTGGAGCAGGAGATCGGACCCGTAGGCGCCGGGACGGCCGAGAAGATTATTGATCGGCCCGGCGGCGGCGCGGTTGAACGAAGGGTCCGCGGGATCGAAGCTCGAAAGCGCCAGCAGGATCGCCGCCGCCAATCCGATCAGAAGCGCACCCAAACCCTCGCCAAGGCGCGTTTTGAACGCTCCTGACTCTGACCTGCGGGTGACGACGGTTCGGGCCACGGCCTAATCCGCCCGCTTGGGGATAACCCCGGTACAAAACATAAACAATTCTATGCCGAAGCCTTTGCCCGGCACAAGAGTCCGGGCCCATCTGCGGCCCCGCCCCAATCTATGGGCCCGGGCGCGCCCTGGGGCTCGCCGGTCCTGATTTTGCGCCGAGAGGCCCGGTCAGACTGAAAAATTATCTCGAGTGAAGAGCGCCACGAGCTCGATCCCCTCTTTGGCGAGGTTTTCGCGGGCACCCTGGAGCCGATCTAGGACGGTGACGACTTTGTTCACGCTGCAGCCAAGATCGCGAACGGCTTTAACGGCCAGTAGAACCGATTTTCCCTTTGTCGTTACGTCGTCGACAATTACAACTCGGGATCCTTTCTCCAAAGGTCCGCCTTCGATCAGCTTCTGAGTTCCGTGTTTCTTCGGCTCTTTTCTCACATAGAATGGCTTCAAAGATTTTTGCTGATCAAAAGCCTTTACGCACAGCGCAGAAACAATTGGGCACGCGCCAAGCGCGAGACCGCCCACGGCATCCACCTTCTCGTTGCCCAGGATATCGAGGATGAGATCGGCCGCAAGATTCGCTCCTTCGGGGTTCAGAAGCGACATTTTCATGTCGAAGTAAACGTCGCTCACGCCACCCGATGCGAGTTTGACCTCGCGATGAATTATCGAGTTTTCGGCGATGATGTCTCGCAAGCGCGCGAGCTTTTGGTCACCCCGCACCCGCTGAGTGCTAACGGCGCTCAGCATAGAGATTCTCTTTTCTTTGATGCTTGTGGACGTGCGACTCATCGTGTCCAAAATCGCTACATCTCGTACAAGAGATAGTACACGACCACATAGATATCACCATATCTGGCAAATGTGAATCCCCTATTTATCCAATTCGGACATATCGACTGGTGCGCATTTGCCACAATGCTACGTGGGAATTTGTAACCGGCGTTATACCGGCCATTGGCACTACAGGCCAAGGTTTTTGACGAGGAAAATGCAGAAAAAAAACGGCGGAACGGGCCCGTCGCTCCCGATCCGCCTTTGAGATGAGCCAACCCAAATTGACGGCGGGGGTGGGACAGCCCCACCCCCGCCGGATGTCTACTGGACCACCTCGCCGTGCAGGGCGAGATCGAGGCCCTCGCGTTCTTCGTCCTCGCTGACCCGAAGTCCGATCAGCATGTCGATCACCTTGAGGATGATAAAGGTCGCGACCGCGTCGTAGACGATTGTGCAAATAACGCCGTAAGCCTGGATCGCGAACTGCCCGGTGTTGCCTTCGAGCACGCCGGCGGTCCCGCCGATCGCCTTGACCGCGAATACGCCGGTCAACAAGGCGCCGATGACGCCGCCGACCGCATGGACGCCGAAGGCATCGAGCGAGTCGTCGTAACCCAACATGGGCTTGAGGCTCATGGCGCCCCAATAGCAGCCCACGCCCGCCGCAACGCCGATGACGAGTGCGCCGATCGGGCCGACGAAGCCCGAAGCCGGCGTGATCGCCACCAAGCCCGCCACCGCGCCCGAGAGAATCCCGAGCACGCTCGGCTTGCCGCGCAGCAGCCATTCCGTGAACATCCACGCCAAGGCCGCGGTGGCGGTCGCGATCTGAGTCACCGCCATCGCCATGCCGGCGCTTCCATTCGCCGCCACCGCCGAACCGGCGTTGAACCCGAACCAGCCGACCCACAGCAGCGAGGCGCCGATCAGGCTCAAGACCAGATTATGGGGAGCCATCTGATCGTGGCCCAATCCGCGCCGTTTCCCGAGCACGAGACAGGCGACCAAGCCCGCCACACCCGCGTCGATATGGACGACGGTGCCGCCCGCGAAATCGAGAACGCCCGCTTGCTGGAGGAAGCCGCCGCCCCACACCCAATGGGCGATCGGGTCGTAGACCAAGGTCGCCCACAGCCCGATGAACCACAGCATGGCCGAGAACTTCATGCGATCCGCAAAGGCGCCGGTAATAAGGGCCGGCGTGATGATCGCGAAAGTGAGCTGGAAACACATGAACACGGACTCGGGCACGGTTTGGAACAGCGTGTCCTTTTCCATGCCCGCCAGAAGAAGCCGGTCGAGGCCGCCGATGTAGTCGCCGCCCGGGCGGAACGCCAGGCTGTAGCCGTAGATCGTCCACAGGACGGTCACAAGGCAGGTGATGGCGAAGCTCTGCATGCAGATGGTGAGCACGTTCATCTTGCGCACCATGCCGCCGTAAAACAGCGCCAAGCCCGGAATCGTCATCATCAGCACGAGCGCGGTCGAAGCCAACATCCAGGCGGTGTCGCCGGAATTGAGCGTCGGTGCCGGTGCCGGCGCCGCCGCTGCGGCTGCTTCCGCCGCGGGTGCCGCCTCATCCGCGCTCGCCCCCACCGCGAGCAACAGGACCGGAAGTACGGCAAGGGCAATGCCCAGCCACCTTCCGACATCAACAGACGGGAATTTGAATTTCATGCATCCCTCCTAAAGAGCGTTCTCATTCGTTTCGCCGGTTCTGATGCGGACCGCGCGGCCGACATCGAGAACGAAGATCTTGCCGTCGCCGATGCGTCCCGTGGTGCCGGCCTTCTGGATCGCCTCGACGGTGGCATCGGCCATGTTGTCGGCCACCACCGCCTCGATTTTCACCTTGGGCACGAACAGGACTTCGTATTCGGCACCGCGATAGATCTCGGTATGTCCCTTCTGCCGCCCGAAGCCTTTGACCTCGGATACGGTCATCCCCTGAACCCCCATAAGTGTCAGCGCCTCACGCACTTCGTTGAGCTTGTGAGGCTTCACGATCGCCATGACGAGCTTCATCCGCCGCTTCCTTCCGGTTGCACCGTTTCCGGCCCCTCGCCCGAGGCCCTAAGGCCGGAGGCATGCGGAACCGGGAACTTGATTTCAAGAACCGTGCCGTTCTTAATCAATCGTTAAGATTCAACGGCTTGGCCCGCAAGCAGCCGTCCCTACCGCGATTTCGGTCAGGAATCCTGCCCAATCGTTGAGCAAATTTCGCGATTTGATCATTTTCTGGGCGATTATATACTTGACAGACCCAATGGAGGGTCTACAATGAGGCCGTAATAGGAGATACGGCCATGAATATCAATGAGATAGCACAATTCATTAACGACGAGAAGGCCGCGATTGCCTTTGTAGAGGGCCTACGTTGGCCGAATGGGCCGGTTTGCCCGCATTGCAACAGCGCCGAGAAGATTTACAGCATCGAAGGCAGCACAACGCGCCTTGGGCTCCGCAAGTGCGGCAAATGCCGTAAGCAATTCACGGCGCGGGTGGGGACCATCTTCGAGGACTCACACATCCCGCTCGGGAAATGGCTATATGCCATCTTCCAAATGTGCAGCTCGAAAAAGGGTGTGAGCGCGAACCAGCTAAAGCGCGAGCTTGGTCTTACTTACAAAAGCGCATGGTTTTTATGCCATCGCGTCCGGCTTGCGATGTCTCAGCCGCCATTAATCGGAATGCTCGGGAAAGACGGCGGCACTGTCGAAGTAGATGAAACTTATATCGGCGGCAAATTCAGCAATAATATGCGCAAGCGGCGGGTAGGACGCGGAACCGCTCATAAGATGGTCGTTATGACCCTTGTTGACCGCCAAGGTGAAGCCCGCACGTTTCACATCCCCAATTCGAAGGCTGGCAGCCTGAAGCCGATTATCCAACTCGCGGTAAACGACACGGCGCATATCATCACGGACCAATACCAAGCGTACCGCGGTCTTAAAAAGCGTTTCGCGTGGCACTCAGTCATCAATCACTCGAAATCCTACGTCCGAGGCATCATCCATATCAATTTTGCTGAGTCGTACCACTCGCTCTTGAAGCGCGGCATTTTCGGCACGTTCCATCATGTGAGCGAACGCCACTTAAGCCGCTATTTGCGGGAGTTTGAATTTCGATGGAACAGCCGGAAGATTACGGACGGCGAGCGGGCGATGAACGCAGTGCGCGGGGCCGAGGGGAAGAGGCTTCTTTACCGGGCACCAATGGCGCGTCTGGCTTAACTTTAACGAGCCCGGCAACTGCCTCCTCGAATTTGAGAGGATGAAGCGTCACTGGCCCACTGCGAAAGGCCGTTGTCGGCCTTGTCTTGTCTTTCCCAATTGACTTGTGGCCCGGCATTGTAAAAATCCACAACATCTGGACAAACCCCCCTTGCGTTAAGTATTTAGGAGGGTTAGGACTCGTTTTGTTCGCCTGCGACGATACATCGCAGACGGATTGGTCGGGGCGGGGGCGGCCCAAAGTTGGACACCGAGGGCCGCCCCACGCCCGCTACGCGATTTGGACCGGTAGCTCAGTGGCAGAGCAACGGACTGTTACTCCGTTGGTCGGGAGTTCGAATCTCCCCCGGTCCGCCATCGCGTATGGGGTCGTGGCGAAATAGGTAAACGCAGCCGCTTTGGATGCGGCTTCCTCCCACGGATTGCGGGTTCGAATCCCGCCGACCCCACCATTCTTAATAAAGATTAATAAATCGTTAATGTTTGGTTAAATAACTCTTAACATCCTGATATTTTCTCGCAGCAAATTGCGCTGGGCGCAACGGGAATGTGCGGCGCGCACGCCTGCCAACGGCAGAAAAGCTAGGGTGTGGCACCGCGCGCACGCAAATCCATTGGGTTTGTCATCTATACAATCGCCATTTTCTGTACAAAGCCCCGCCCGGCCCCGCAAAACCAGTGGGTTCCCGCGGTCAGAGCCCCCCGTTCTGGACAGCAGGGAGTGACCCCGCCAAGCTGCGGCCCATGACCAACAGACCTGCGCCCAAGACCGCCGATGTCCTGATTTCGGGCGGCGGGTTCATCGGCCTGACGCTGGCGGTGGCGCTCTCAAAGGCAAAGCTGACGTCGGTCGTGATCGACCGCGAGCCTTTCGCCAAACACCTGGACGCCAAATTCGACGGCCGGACTTCCGCGATCGCCCACGGGTCGGCAATTCTCTTGGCGGGTATCGGCATCTGGCCGGCGCTGGAGCCGTTGGCAGAGCCGATTCGCGAGATCCGGGTATCGGATGGGCGGGCACCCCTCTTTCTCCACTACGACCCGCGGGAGCTTGCCCCGCCGCTTCAAGGTCGGCCCCTCGGGCATATCGTCGAGAACCGCGATCTGCGCCGTGTGCTTTACGAGCACGCCGCAAAAAGCCCCGGCGTCGAACTCCTGGATGGGACCGAAATCGCGCGGCTCGAGCGCAACGCAAGCGGCGTGACGGCGGAATTGCCGGATGGAAGTGTCATCGACGCCAAGCTCGTGGTCGCGGCGGATGGGCGCGACTCGAAGCTCCGGCGCGAGGCGGGAATAGCCGCCGCGCGCTGGAATTATCCCCAGACCGCGATCGTCTGCACCGTCGCCCACGAGCGCCCGCACCGCGGCATCGCCCACGAGCGGTTCCTGCCCGCGGGGCCTTTCGCGATCCTGCCGATCAAAGGAAACCGCTCCTCGATCGTCTGGACCGAGCGCGCGAATGAGGCGCCGCGGCTCATGGCGCTCGACGACGAAGCTTTTCTGGCCGAGCTGAAGCTAAGGTTCGGAGATTTCTTGGGCAAACTCGAAGTCACGGGCCCGCGCTGGTCTTACCCCTTGGGCCTCGTCCATGCCGATAAATACGTCGCCGAGCGGCTGGTGCTGGCGGGCGATGCCGCCCACGCCATCCACCCCATCGCCGGCCAGGGCCTGAACCTGGGCTTGCGCGATGTGGCGGCACTGGCGGAGGTCTTGGCCGACGCCAAGCGCGCGGGGCGCGATATCGGGGACGCGGATGTTCTCGCGCGGTACGAGCGCTGGCGGCGGTTCGATTCTTTCGCGCTCATCGCCGCAACCGATGGATTGAACCGGCTGTTCTCGAACGATCTCGCTCCGGTGCGTCTTGTCCGCGACCTCGGCCTTGCCGCGGTCAACAGGCTCCCCGGGTTGAAACGCTTTTTCATGCGCCATGCCATGGGGCTAGTCGGGGAACTTCCGCGCCTGATGCGGGGCGAGCCCTTGTAGTGCTGCCGGCGTCACAGATCGCGCGAGAGGCCTTTTGCTGCGAGCTGATCGAGATATTCCTGCCAGCGTTGCTCGTATTCGCCGCCTAGCTCGTAAAGATAATTCCAGGTGTAGATGCCGGTGTCGTGCAGGTCGTCGAACCGGATGCGGATCGCGTAATTGCCGACCGGCTCCAATTCCATGATCCCGACATGGCGCCGGCCGGGAACGATCTTGCGCTGGCCGTGGCCGTGGCCCTTGACCTCGGCGGACGGGCTTTCGACCCTTAAGTATTCCGCCGGATAGCGGAAGGTTTTGCCGTCGTCGAAATCGATCTCGAGGATTTTGTCCGCGGTCTTGAGCCGGATTTCCACCGGCCACTGCCGGGTGCCCCCGGTCACTTGTGCGTGACCCTTATATTCGCTTGGGGCATCGCCGCGCGGGGTTCATTTGCGGGTATGTGAATCGTCCAGGCGCCGCGCCTCATCCACCAACATGATCGGAATGCCGTCGCGGATCGGATAGGCCAGCCCCGCCTGCTCGCTGATGAGTTCCTGGGCCTGTTCGTCGTAGCGCAGCGGCCCTTTGGTGAGCGGGCAGACCAGGATTTCCAGAAGCTTGGGATCGACGGCGTTGCGAGTCATGGTTTCCTCCGTCACTGGCGTGAGATGTAAGGGGGCTCTTGCCCATGCGCCGCCATGTCGAGGAGCGAGGCGAGCAGCCGGGCGCGCTCGTCCACGGCCTGCGATTCCAGAACCGCCTGTTTCTCGATGGCGTGGAACGGGCAGGCCATGGCGATCGCGGCCACCAACTCGGACCCCGAAAGCTCGGCGATCCCGGAATCGTCCGAAGTCACGCCCCGCGCCGCGAGATATCGCTCCAGCGATTGCAAGAGGCGGGACCTGAGCCCGGTATCGAGCGCCTCGTCCGCCCCGGTGTCGCGGCCGAACCGATCCCAGACCGCTTCGACCACGCGGTAGCCGCGCCGGCCAAGGAGTTCGCGCGCGATGTCGAAGCGGCTCACCCCTTCGAGCACGATCTCGAAGCGGCGGTCGCGTGTCTCTTTGAATACGATGATTCGCCCCGCGCAACCGGTCGCGTGGACCGCGGGCTCGGGCTGGCGCGCCTCCGCATCGGGCTCGACCGGCTGGACCATGCCGATCAGCCGGTCGCCCTTGAGCGCATCCTCGAACATCGCCAGGTAACGCGGCTCGAAAATATGAAGCGGCAACCGGCCCTGGGGCATCAGGAATGCTCCGGTCAACGGAAAGATCGGAAGCTCGTGGGGAAGAAGGCCGTTCGCGGTTTCGTCCAGCGACGTCATTTGAACAGCACCGAGGACAGCTTGCGCCGTCCGGCCATCGCCACCGGATGCGCGGGGCCCAGCGCCTCGAACAGCTTCAAGAGCTGCGTGCGCGCCGCCTGGTCGTTCCAGTCGCGGTCGCGCTTGACGATCTCGATCAATTGATCGACCGCCTCCTCGGACTTGCCGTCGGCATAAAGGGCGGCGGCAAGGTCGTATCGCGCGGGGTGGTCGTTCACGTTCGCCGCCAATTTCTCTTGCGCTTGGCGGACGGCATTGGCGTCCGGGCGCTGTTCGACAAGCTCGAGGGCGCTTCGCGCCGCGGCAATTTCGGGTGCTCCGGAAAGCTCGGCCGGGATGCGATCAATGATCTTGCGCGCGGCAGCATGGTCTCCCGCCTGGATGCGGCTTCGAACCGTTCCCGCAAGCGCGCCTGCGTGCTTGGCATCGGCGGCCAGCACTTCGCGGTAGAGCTGCTCCGCGCCCGGAATGTCGCCCGCGGCCAGCATCGCGTCCCCCTCGGCCGCCATTTCCGAAAGCGCCGCCGCCGGCAACTCGCCGCCCACCGCGCGCACCATCCGCTCGAGGAATGCTTTGACTTGCTGCTCCGGGAGCGCGCCCATGAACCCGTCGACCGGGCGGCCCTGATAGAAAGCGTAGACCGCCGGAATCGACTGCACGTGCATCTCGCGCGCGAGATCCGGATTCTCGTCGATGTTGATCTTGACGAGGCGGACCGCGCCCTTGGTCCCGGCTACCTCGCGCTCGAGGATGGGCGAGAGTTGCTTGCACGGCCCGCACCACGGCGCCCAAAAATCCACCAGCACGATGTTCTCGCGCGAGCCCTCGATCACATCGGCCATGAAGCTCGCGGTGTTGCCGTCCTTGACGGCGTTTGCTTCGGGCGGGGCGGATTTCAAAATCGGTTCCATCGGTTTTCCGGGGACTCCTGTCGGGCCCTGTTCCTGGGGCCTGGCGCAGATAAGGATATGTTAAGACCGCAGGCCCTATAAATGGAACCTGCGGCTTCGCCGGGCAAGAACCGTCGCCTGGGGACGCCGCTTAAGGCTTCGGGGGAAGGCTTGCAATGCCGGGGGCTTTACTTATTATCGGACCCCGCCCGTCTGGGGCCGGGCGGAATGCGGGAGTAGCTCAGAGGTAGAGCATCACGTTGCCAACGTGAGGGTCGCGGGTTCGATTCCCGTCTCCCGCTCCATTTCCCGGTCTTCGAATCAACCTTTGGGTGCTTGTCATGACCGTATCTTTGCCCGCCATTCGATCCGAATCCTTTTCGCATCCATCCGATGCCGCATCGAAAGCGGCGATCGCCGCTGTCGCGTCGGCAGCCGCTCCGTTCGTCGTGGCCGCGCGCGAGTGGACCAAGGTCATGGGGACGGTTGCGGCGATGACTACCGGTGCCACGACGTTGGTCACAGTGGCGATGGCGGTTGGGATGCGTTTCACACCGGCCGGGATGTTCCCGATTAGGCGCGTTTAACCCGATCCTCTTTCCGCGATCTGTTGGGGCCCGTGTCGGGACCGGCCTTAGTGCCGGAAGTGCCGCGCGCCGGCAAAGACCAGCGCCATGTCATGCGCATCCGCCGCCGCGATGATTTCGTCGTCGCGCACCGACCCGCCCGGGGCAATCGCAGCCGAAGCGCCGGCTTCCGCCGCCACGATGAGGGCGTCCGGGAACGGAAAGAAGGCGTCCGAGGCAACCACGGAGCCTTCCGTGCGCCGCTTTTTCTCGCCGGCAATGCGCGCGGCGGCGTCGGATTTCAGGACCGCGATGCGCGCGGCATCGACGCGGCTCATTTGCCCGGCGCCGATGGCAACGGTCGCGCCGCGATGGGCGAAGACGACCGCGTTCGACTTCACGTGCTTTGCGACCAGGAAGGCGAACAATAGATCCGATCTTTCGGCCGCACTGGGCGCGCGCTTGCCGACCACTTTTAATTCCGGGCTGCCTTCGTTATCGAGAGTCTGGGCCAGGAATCCGCCCGCAAGCGAGCGGAAGACTACTCCCGACAGCGCCGCGTCCGGGAGTCCGCCCGCCTCCAGCACGCGCAAATTCTTTTTCTCCGCCAGGATCTTGCGCGCGGGATCGAGGACTTGGGGTGCGATGATGACCTCGGTGAAGAGCTTGGCGATTTCGCGCGCGGTATCGGGGTCGAGTGGGCGGTTGAAGGCGACGACCCCGCCGTAGGCGCTTATCGGATCGCAGGCGAGCGCGCGTTCCCAAGCTTCCTTCAGGGTCGTCGCGGTCGCGGCCCCGCACGGGTTCGCGTGCTTGACGATGGCGCAGGCGGGCTCGCGAAATTCCGCGACCAGCCCGAAGGCGGCATCGGTGTCGTTCAAATTGTTGTAGCTGAGTTCCTTGCCCTGAAGCTGGACCGCGGTCGCGACCCCGAATTGCTTCTCGGACGTGGCATAGAACGCCGCCTGCTGATGCGGGTTTTCGCCGTAGCGCAGGAGTTGCCGGCGCACGCCCGCCAGGATCATGCGCTGGGGGAATAAATCGCCCTGGTTCTTCGACATCCAGTCCGCGATCGCCGCATCGTAGGACGCGGTGCGCGCATAGGCATCGGCGGCCAGGCGCCGGCGCAAGCGCAAGCTGGTGGCCCCATCGTGTTCCGCCATCTCCGCCGTGATGGCCGGATAATCCGCCGGATCGGCGGCGACCGTGACAAAATCATGGTTCTTCGCCGCGGCGCGGATCAGCGCCGGCCCGCCGATGTCGATGTTCTCGATGCAGGTCGCGAAATCGGCCCCTTTGGCCAGCGCCGCCTCGAACGGATAAAGGTTGACCGCGACCAGATCAATGGCTGCTATGCCCTGGGCCGACAATTGCGCCAGGTGCGAAGGCTCGTCGCGCTTGGCCAGAATTCCGCCGTGAATCTTGGGGTGCAGGGTCTTGACCCGCCCGCCCAAAATCTCCGGCTGGCCGGTCGCCGTTGAAACCTCGGTGACCGGCACCCCCGCCTTGCGGAGTGCCTCGGCCGAGCCGCCGGTCGAAAGTATCTCGACCTTGCGCCCGGCGAGGAACTTCCCGAATTCGGCTAGTCCGGTTTTGTCGGAAACCGAAATGAGGGCCCGGGTGATCGGGACAAGCCCGGCGATACCGGCTGCAGCGCCTTGCGGCGGCGGCTGGCTCACGGGCGGACGGCCCGCCGGGCGTCGCCGGTCTCGTGCAGGGGCCGGTATTCGGGAACGAACCGCGCCAGCAGGCTCAGCGTCTGTTCGCTGCGCCCGGCCTTTGCCGCCTCTTCCAATTCCTCGAAGGCGCGCAAGAGCACGGCCAAGTCGGCGGTGCGGGGCGCCGCGAGCAAAATTCCCTTCGCCTCGGTCGGCTCGATTTTTTCCGCGCCGTGGAAAAGTTCCTCATGCAATTTTTCGCCGGGGCGCACGCCAGTGAAAACGACCGGCACGTCGCGATCGGGCGTCAGCCCGGCAAGCCTTATCATCTGATGGGCAAGGTCGAGGATCTTGACCGGATCGCCCATGTCGAGGACGAAGATGCGCCCCTCCTCGCCGCCGGCGGCCCCCAGTGCCGACGCCTGAAGCACGAGTTCCACCGCCTCGCGCACGGTCATGAAGAAGCGGGTCATGGCGGGATCGGTGACGGTCAGCGGCAGGCCCCGCTGCAGCTGGTGCTGGAACAGGGGCACGACCGAGCCGGTCGAACCCAGCACGTTGCCGAAGCGCACCGTCAAAAACCGCGTGATGTTCGTACCGCGGCGTGAAACGACGTCGCGCGCCTGGCAATAGCTTTCGGCCAAACGCTTGGTCGCCCCCATCACGCTGGTCGGATTGACCGCCTTGTCGGTCGAGATCAGCACCATGGCGCGCACAGCCGCAGCGGCGCAGGCATCGGCGACGTTGCGCGTTCCGATCGCGTTGGTGAGGGCGCCTTCGTTGGGGTGGTCTTCCACCACCGGCACGTGCTTCAAGGCCGCGGCGTGGAACACGAGTTCAGGCGATTGGCTTTTCATCAACTCGTTGACGCGGGCGCTATCGCGCACATCGGCGAAAATCGCGGCTCTTGGCAGGCCGGCGTGGCGCTCGGACAATTCGCGGTCGATGGCGTAAAGCGCGAACTCGCCGTTATCGAGCAACGACAGATGGGCCGGGCCGAAATCGGAGATCTGGCGCACCAGCTCCGCGCCGATGGTGCCGCCCGCCCCGGTGACGAGCACGCGCTTTCCCGCCAGAAGGGCCCGCATCGATTCGCGGTCGAGCACCGTTTGCGGCCGGAACAACAGGTCTTCGATGGCGACCGGCCGCACCTCCAGCTTCTCGGGCGTGCCGCTCTTGAAATCGGTCAGGCGCGGAAGACGGGACAATGCGATGCCGAGGCGGAAGGACGACTCGAGCAGCGCGCGCACGGTTTCGCCCGCAATGCGGTCGCTGGTGATGATCATGCGCTGGGGCCGCTCGCCTTGCGTCGACAGATTTTCCACGACCGTGTCGAGATCGCCGAAATCGCCCAACACCTCGACGCCGTGGATGTGGCGTCCAACGCGCCCGTCCTTGGCCGAAAGAAACCCGACGACGCGGTAGGGCGCGTTCGCATCGCGTCCCATCTCGCGGATGAAAAGCTCCGCCGCGTCGCCCGTGCCGATCAGCAGCACCGGAATCTGGGGATGGGTTTCGCGCTTCAGAACGAAGCGGAACCCCCGGTCCTTCGCCACGCGATAGACGAAGCGCGGGCCCCCCAAAAGGAAAATGAGGACGAACCAATTGATGACCTGGGCCGAGCGCGGGAAATCCTCGAGGCGGGTGGCGAGGAACTGGAACGCCAGGAAGATGAGGGCGACAAGCGTCACCGCCTTGGCGATCGCCACCATGTCGTTGAGCGAGGCGTAGCGCCACACGCCGCGATAGAGCCCGGTCCACCAGAACACGGCGGCCGCGATCGCCGTGAAGGTGAAGGTCCCGCGCAGCACGAATTCCGGCGAGTATGCGAAGATCTGATCGCCGACCCGCAAATAAAGCGAGAGGACAAACGAGAGCGCCGCCATCACGATATCGTGGGCGAAGGTGATATTGGCGCGGCTGATCCGGCGCAAGCGCGGCATGGCGGTCACCGCCCGAAAATAGCACAGGGCGGGAGGCAGATCATGGCTTCAAGCCCCCCGCGAGATAGGCCAGAAGCAGGGCCGTGACCGCGGCGGCCGAAACCAGCGCCGCCGCCTCAAAGCCAACGCAGGCCAAAAGCGCCAGGCCCATGAGGCCGAGGTTGGCGAAAGCAATCGCCCGCACCGTTGCGGCATGGGAGCCGATGCGGCGCGCGGCGCGCTGATAGAAATGGCCGGCATGCGCCTGCCAAATTTTCTCGCCCGCGGCGATACGGCGCATCAGCGTGACGCCCGAATCGGCGAGGTAATAAAGCGGCAGGATGAGCGCGGCAGGCCATAAGCCCGCCGCCGCCAGGGACAAAAGCAGAAAGCCCAGCAGGAATCCGAGCGGCACGCTTCCCACGTCGCCCAAGAACACCTTGGCCGGCTCCCAATTCCACCACAGGAAGCCTAGCGCGGCGGCGGCGATGGTGAGCGCATAGAGCGCAAACCCCGGTAGCGCACCGGCAGCCGGAAACAGAAGCGCAATGAGAAACAACCCGAACCCATTGGTGGCCGCCTCCACCCCCGCGATCCCATCGATCCCGTCCATGAAATTGAACAGATTGACGAACCAGACCCAGAGCAGTACCGCAGCCGCGTGATCGGCGAGAGGCGGCAACAATCCCTGGAATACGAGTCCCGATAGGGGGAGCGCCGGCAGCGCGGAAGTCGCCGCGGCAACCTGCACCGCAAGCCGCAGCCAAGGCGGCAAGCCGCGCAGATCGTCGATCCAGGAAACGGCGGCGAGAACGAGCGCCCCTATAAGAAGTGCGGCCGAGGCCGTGGGGCGTTCCGCCGTGACGAAACCGATCGCGGCGAAGGCCGATATCAACACCGCGCTGACCGCGATGCCGCCGCCCCTGGGCGTGGGCGCGGCATGGCTGCTGCGCTCGTTGGGCCGATCGAGGATGGCGCGCGCCCGCAGATACTTCGCGGCGGCGCCGGTGCCGAAAAGCACCGCGGCGAAGACCACGGCAAAGGCCAGGACGTAACCCGCTCCCCCCATGGGCCGGTTATACCGCGCGGGCCAAGGGCGGCGAAAGCCGGGCCGCCCGCATTGACAAAGCCGGGGCGGGAGGGCAAGGAATCGCGCCACCGCCCGCCTCTCCAGGGGATTGCCGTGCGCATCGCCGTCATCGGCCTCGGCTACGTCGGGCTGCCACTTTGCGTGGCACTCGCCCGCCATCACGACGTCACCGGTTTCGACGTGAACGCCGAGCGCGTCGAGCAATTGAAGTCGGGGATCGATCGGACCGGCGAGGTCGATACGGCCGTTCTCAGCGCGGCCAAGATGCGGATCACAGCCGCGCCCAATGACATCAAAGGCGCGGACGTATTCATCGTCACGGTGCCGACACCCGTGGACGACAAGAACCGGCCCGATCTGTCCCTGGTGCTTGCCGCCTGCCGCACCGTGGGCGCCGCCGTGGCCAAGGGCGCCATCGTGGTCTTCGAGAGCACGGTCTATCCCGGCGTCACCGAAGGCATCTGCGGGCCGGAGATCGCCAAGGTTTCGGGCCTCGCGCCGGGCCGCGATTTCTTCCTCGGCTATTCGCCCGAGCGCATCAATCCCGGCGACCGCACCCATACGCTGGAGAAGATCGTTAAAGTGGTCGCGGGGCAGACTCCGGAGGTGGCCGCCACGCTCGCGGGCATTTACGGCGCCGTGACCGAGGCCGGCGTCTATGTTGCCAAGGACATCCGCACGGCGGAAGCGGCCAAGGTGATCGAGAACGCCCAGCGCGACATCAACATCGCCTTCATCAACGAGGTCGCGCAGATTTTCCAGAAGCTGGGCCTGTCCATGTTCGACGTCTTGGACGCCGCGCGCACGAAATGGAACTTTCTCGACTTCCGGCCCGGGCTGGTGGGCGGGCATTGCATCGGCGTCGATCCCTTCTATCTCGCCCATTGCGCCGAGCAGCTCGGCCACCACCCGGAAGTGATCCTGGCCGGGCGGCGCATCAACGACCGGATGGGAACCTTCGTCGCCGAGCGCATCGCGCGCGAGCTTGGCGGCGACCAGGGCCATAAGGAGATTCTCGTCCTCGGCCTGACCTTCAAGGAAAACGTGCCCGATTTGCGCAATTCCAAGGTAGCGGATGTCGTGAGGGGCCTCGCGGATTACGGACACCGCGTCACCGTGCACGACCCGCTGGCCGATTCGCGCGAAGCCGCCGCACTTTATCGCATCGCGCTCGCGCCGCGCATTCCAAAGGATCAGAAATTCGATTGCGTGGTCGGCGCCGTGGCCCATGACGAATACCGCGCGTTCTCGCCCGCCGATCTGGCAGCACTAGTGAAACCCGGCGGGCTGGTGGCCGACATCAAGGGACTGTGGCGGAACCTGAAGCTTCAAGATTCAATCCGCCGCTGGGAGCTTTAGCGCCCCGGCTTCGCCCCGGCGCGGGCCAGCACCCACGAGACGACCGCGGCCTCGCCTTCCTTTGCCGGTTTTGCGGTACCGGTCACCACGATCTGGCGGCTTTTGCGCGGCTCCCCGGTCCCGAGATAAACGCTGTCCTCGATCGCAACCGACCCGCCGGTGGCGGCGAAACGCACGCCCATTCCCGAGGCGAGCTTGAGGAGCACGGAGTGGGCGTCTTGGAGCGGCAAGGCCTTCACGTCGGGATGAAGATGGAACCGGATCGCAAACGGATGCTCCGATCTTTTGCGGCGCTTGCCGGCCGCGATAAGCGAATCCTCGCCGCGCAATTCCTCGCCGCCGGCGCTGAGGGTCAGGCGGCGGCGATGCACCAAGCCGAATGGCCCGGCATATCCGTCGTGCTGGGCTTCGAGGGTGATGCCCTCCTCGGTTTCGGTGCGCCGGCAGAGCACGCTCTCGGGGCCGTTCGCCAGGCGGTCTTCGCGGATTTCGGCCGAATTGGTGTCGGCGACGACGAGCGTCGAATGGGCGGCCGTGGCGCGCGCCGCGCGGTTCCATTCCGGCGTGCGCGCGGGCGCCGGGCCGCAATTCACGATCAGCCGGTCCTTGGCCTCGCTCATTTCGAAAGCGAGCGTCCCGGCATGGGCGCGCTCGGCAATGCCGCGGGCGCAATGGACGGAGACGGGCGCCCCGGCATCGAGCACCACGACGCTGCGCCCCAACGCCAATCTTTGAAACCGGCTGTGGGGTGCTGCGGAGAGCGGCTTGCCCTTGGCGTCGGCGCGCGTGAGCACGAGGTCGATGAGCCAGGGCTCTTCCTCGCCGCCGGAATTGAACAGCGCGAGCCCGCCGTCGCCCAAGCGGAAGAAGCGCAGCATCGGCGCGACGCGGTCGATGGCATTCAAAAGTTCCTCGGGCACCGGATATTGCGCCGCCAATAACGCGCCGCGCAAATCCACGAGATCGCGCAGCACGGAAAGCTGCAACGACGGGCAGCGCTCGACGTGCCCGCCGTCGGGAAGTATTTGCCGCGGCAGCTCGCGCGCCAGAAGATCGAGGGCGCGAGCGAGCGCGCGGGTGGAATTGGGAAGCGCCAAGCTCGCCAGCACCAGACCCTTGATCGCCGACAAAAGCGCAGCACCATCCAAGGCGCCCGGCAATATGCGCGACAGGTGTCGCGTCTGGCGCGCCAGCGAAACCAGCACCTGGGCGCGGAAGGCGGCGTCCGCCCCGGCGGCGAAGAAATCGTAATGGGAAACCCAGGAGGCGAGGCGCCGTCCCAAAACGTCGCCGCGCCAGGCGGGCGTGCTCCAGCCATCGCAGCGCGTGATCCAATCCTTGACCAGCTTGCGCGCGCGCTGATGCGCCGGGTCGCCGCCCAGCGCCCGCAGGTCGCGCAGCCATTCGAAGGAATGAAAGGCTTCGCGCCAGGCGGGCCCGGCATCGCCGCCCCAGGCCGCCAGGTCGCCGAAAACGGTTTCGCCGCCCAAAGCGAAGCGCCCTTCGACGATCGCCTCGCCGCGCGCCGGGAAGCCCGGCCAGGGATCGGGCGCGGCATGGCGGATTTCGCGGGGGCCGCGCCTGGCGAGAGTCAATTTGTAGAGGGGAACGCGGAAGCAAAGCTCGCTTAACCCCGCGTTGATGCTGCGTATGGCGCAATGCGCGGCGCGCCGGAGTTCGGGCATGGGCGGGAATGGCATCATCGGCCCAGCTTCTGGCGCGCGCGGCTCACGGTCTAGGCCTTGCGCCGCAAGCGCGCGGCATAGAAACCGTCGAGCCCGCCGGGCGGACCGCCGTTTGCAGCCATGGCCCCGCCCAGATGACAGGGGAGCGTGCGGAGATCGCCCTCCGGGGATATGAGCTCCGCAAGTCCGTTCAGTTCTTCGGCCCCGATCTTTTCGCGGGCAAAGGAATCGTTGCGGGCCAGCATGGCTGCGATGCGCTGCGGCCCTTCCTCGGGCTGAAGCGAGCAGGTGCAATAGACGAGGACGCCGCCGGGGGCGACCATCTCGGCTGCTGCGTCCAGCAACTGGTCCTGAAGTGCCGCCATGCGCGTGACGTCTTGCGGGGTCTTGAGGCGCGCGATGTCGGGGTGGCGGCGCATCGCGCCGGTCGCGGTGCAAGGCGCATCGAGCAGCACGAATGGCGCCGGTTTGCTTGGGCGCCAGCGCGTCGCGTTGGCGCCGATGATGATGGCATCCAAATGAAGGCGCTTCAGGTTCTTGCGCAGAATTTCGATCCGCGGCGGCCAAAGTTCGACCGCCCGGACCTCGGCGCCGGCGGCCGAGAGCTGCGCGGTTTTTCCGCCCGGCGCCGCGCACAGCTCGATCACCGCTTTGCCCGCGACGTCGCCGAGCAATTTCACCGGCAACGCCGCGGCCGCGTCCTGGATCCACCACGCCCCGTCGGCAAAGCCGGGGAGGCTGGAGACGATCCCGCCGCCGCCTTGGGACCCACCGGGGCGGCGCAGCGTTCCGGTGGCAAGCACCGCGGCGCCAAGTTTTTCGGCCCATTTGGCGGTATCGTCCTTGACCGAGAAATCGAGCGGCGGCTCGGCCATATTGGCGGCCCCGATCGCGCGCGCGGTGTCTTCGCCGTAGGCGGCGACCCAGGAATCCCAGAGCCAATCCGGGGTGTTGAGGCGCGGGGCGTCCTGGCCGGCCAGTATGGCCTCGCCCTCGCGGGCGACGCGCCGCAGCAGCGCGTTGGCGAGACCCTTCAAGGCGGCGTGGCCCGTTTCCTCGATCAACTTGACGGTGGTGTCCACAGCGGCATGGGGCGGCGTCTTGAGGAACATGAGCTGGGCAACGCCAAGCCGCAGCGATTCCTGCACCGCAGCCGTGCCGACTGGGAGCGGGCGCTCCAAAAAGGCGGCAATGAGGGCGTCGATCTGGCCCAAGCGCCGCAGCACGGTTGCGACCAGGAGGTGCACGAAGGCGCGGTCGCGGTCGGTCATCTGGGCAAGCCCGGAATGGCCGGAAAACGCGTCGTCGAAGGGGCGGCCGCGCCGCAAGGTATCCTGCAGCACTTCCAAGGCGGCGGTGCGGGGCGAGAGGACGCTTCCCGACATGGCGACCCTTTAGCGGAAACCGGCCGCCGGCGAAAGCTTTGTCCGAAGCGGCGCCGGTTTTAGCCCCAGGGTCCGTGGCCGGAGGGCGGGATCGGGGATGTGCCGGCGCGGGCGGCCATGGCGCGGAGGCGGGCGATGCGCTCCGCGATCGGGGGATGGGTCGAGAACAGGGAGCCAACCCCGCCGCCCCGCAGCGGATTGACGATGAAGAGATGGGCGGTTGCGGGATTGCGCTCGGCCTCCTCATTGCCGATTTGAAGGCGTGCCTGCTCCAGCTTCTCCAGGGCGGAGGCGAGCGGCAAGGGATTGCCGGATATCCCGGCGCCGCCCCGGTCGGCTTCGTATTCCCGTCCGCGCGAGATCGCAAGCTGGACCAAGACGGCGGCGACCGGCGCCAACAGCGCCACCAGAATCACGCCGAGGAAGCCGAGAGGATTGTTGCGGTTATTGCCGAAGAAGAAGGCGAAATTGGCGAGCATCGAGACCGCGCCCGCAATCGTCGCCGTGACCGTCATGGTGAGCGTGTCGCGATTGCGAATATGGGTGAGCTCGTGGGAGAGCACGCCCGCGACCTGTTCCATGGTGAGATTCCGGATAAGGCCGGTCGTGACCGCGACCGCGGCGTGGGCGGGATTGCGGCCCGTGGCGAAGGCATTGGGCTGGGGATTGTCCACGATATAGACGCGCGGCATCGGGAGTCCGGCGCGGCCGGCCAGGGTGCGGACCGTGCCGTAGAGCGCGGGCGCGCTCTTTTCGTCCACTTCCTTGGCGCCGTACATGGACAAGAGGACTTTGTCTGCGTTCCAATAGGCGAATAGGTTGGTGCCGAGCGCGAACAGGAACGCGACCGCCATGCCGCTCTCGCCGCCGATCAAATAGCCGGCGGCCAGGAACAGGCCGGTCAAGCCCGCCAGCAGCAACGTGGTGCGCGAAAAATTCAGAAATCCGTTCAAATCGCCGCCTCGGTGGCGTCTTTTGTCGGCAGGCGCGCCATTCCAGCACCTTTGAAAGCTGGAGGTTAGATAAGAAACCGGCGCATCGCTTCAAGGCCGCACGCTTCGTTTCCCGCACTTGTTGCAAGCGCGAGCCGACGCTGTTGACATTTGATGACATCGGGGGCTTTTTGCGGGCCATGAGCGAATCTCATCCCGGCAACGAAAAGAAAGCGGCGAACGATCCGGCGCCAGCAGCCGCAGCAAAGCCGCCCGCCAAGGTTCCCGAGACCGGCGGCCCCAAGGGCCCCGAGCCCACCCGTTACGGCGATTGGGAACGGGGCGGGCTGTGCATAGATTTCTGATCTACCTAGGTTTATAGACGTATCTTAGGGATATAAGCGCGATTATATACTTGGCGCACGTTCCCTTATTCCAAAATCCACCGTGTTTCGAGTTCCTTGTTTTTCAAGGAGCGCGGATGGATGGCGATTCAGGAAAAAGAAATTACGATCCCTCTTCCTGTGATTCAGGAGGGGTTTCACGTACTTCTTTTAGCGTCGGAGGGGGATGCTCTTCTGGAGGATTATGCAGCTTCGGTCGAGGCCGTTTTTTCGGCATTGATAAGGTATGGGTGGGTGATTGCCCCGTCAGCCGCTTATATTCCAGATTCAAAAAAACTAGACAGCTCATCGTGTAGCTAAAGTACGCCTCTTGGCTGTCGAGAAGAGGTACATCAACGTGCAATTCCTGCACTGTTGGGTCATCGGAATTTTGTTTGGCAACATCTTCTAGGTCTGTGAAAAACAGACCGGTCTGTTGCTTTTTGTAGGAAATCCAATGGCAATGGGCATATTGATTTCGGATTTGACGGCAAAACTCCATAGCTCCAATGCCCTCACAGTAAGGCTCATATAACCCGGCCTTCTTATAGGCGTGCCGAATTATGGCATCCGCGATTTGGATTCGTTGTTTTTCTCCCCGCACTCGGAACAGTGTGCGGATGGAAGTATTTACGTCCCTACTCACGGCCACGACGCACGTTAGAAGGGTAAATTCCAAATCACCATAGCCAGCAAGAAGTCGCCCGATAATTGCAGCTTCGGCTGGATAATCTTGGAATGCCCAGAGTATGGTTTCTTTGGGAACGAACATGACAACTCGCAAACAAAAGGCTGAAGATGAGAAGCGCCGCGATGAGGCGCTAAAGCGGGCGCTCAGTATGCCGCCGAAGCCGCGTAAGGCCCAAACGAAGAAGGGCGGCAGCCCGGAGGCCACCGCCCTTAAAAATTCTAGGAAGTAGGCAGCCTAGCACGATACTGCGGAGGGGTGGACCTCGGCGGGCCTCCATGTAGCTAGCCTGCGGTGCACGTCGTGCAGAGAAACGGCGTTCTGCAGATTTATCCAAAACTGCGGGGTCGTGTTCAATACCTTGCCGAGCCGATACGCCACCTCGGGCGTAATAGATGCCTTGTTATTCGTGATGTTGCTCGCGTGTTTCCTGCTAATTCCCGCCGCCGTCGCTAGCTGCGCGACAGAAATCTGTCGAGGCGTAAGATAATACTTACGCAAGATGGTTCCTGGGGCAGTGGGACGCCTATTCCGCTTCATGGCAATTATCCTTAGTTACAAGATTTAGTGATAATCCTCGTAATCCAAATTGCGAGCTTCCCCGTCTTCAAATTCAAACGTAAGGCACCAATTTCCGCTCACGTGCATCGAATATTCGCCCTTTCTGTTTCCCCTTAGTGGATGAAAGTCATTTACGCCTTCCAAATCTTTCGTTGCTGTGGCTGCGTCTAAAATATCCATTAACTCGATAAGTTTGTTGCGGTGGTTCTGATTGATTCGTTTGGATTTCCCATTAATGAATAGCTCCTGCAGTCCCTTATGCCTGAAGCTTTCAATGGCCACGCTATCGCAGACCCATTAACAAATCGTAACCAAGTTGGTTACGTAACCGCTTTGGTTACATAGGACTATTGGCCCCGGTTGTCAATAAGTGTATTTGTAAGGCGAATTAGCAACTTGATGCGCTTTAAAATGGTGCCCTACTCCTGTCGCGTATAACGCCTATGCGCTCGCTGGCCTTGGAGCAATCCGCCGATAGGTGAGGCGGCGGCCCCAAGGGCCCCGAGCCTACCCGTTACGGCGACTGGGAACGGGGCGGGCGGTGCATAGATTTCTGATCCCGTCTAGGTTTATAGACGTATCTTAGGGATATTTACCTTTTTCAGCTTGATTCGTCAAGGCTGGAAAGGCGATATTCCTATGACGCCCGGGCTTTGCCCGCATGCCGGCATACACCGGCCGGAAAGAATCAGCGTGGCATAGTCCAACCCTGTGAGCCCCATGCGCGGGACGTTCAGAGTTTCGGGAAACGATTCAAATCGGCGTCTATTGCGCGGCGTGAGTTTCGCGATCGCCTGCGCGATCGCAGGTTTGGTTGCGGCGCAGGCGGGCGAATCCGTTCCCGGCCCGGTGCCGGCGGAAGTTGTCAAAATCATCGATGGCGACACGATCGCCGTGAAAGCCCGCATCTGGCTCGGCCAAGACGTCGAGACCCATGTGCGCATCTTGGGCATCGATGCACCGGAACTTCGCGAGCCGCAATGCGATAAGGAACTCAAACTGGCGGAGGCCGCGCGCGACCGGCTTGCGGCGGTGGTAGCAGGCGGCCGCGTGACGCTTAAGGACATCCGCTCCGACAAATACGGCGGCAGAGTTTTGGCCGAGGTCGACACTTTGAGCGGCGAGAATGTCGCCGATCTCATGCTTCGCTCCGGCCTGGTGCGGGCTTACGGCGGCGGCGAGCGCCAGCCCTGGTGCACGAAATCCCAAGCCGAACGGTAGGCGCGCGCCGCGTTATTTCGCTCCCCGGTTCTCGATCAGATTATCGACCACGGACGGATCGGCGAGAGTCGAGATATCGCCGAGCGAATCGACCTCGTGGGCCGCGATCTTGCGTAAAATTCTCCGCATGATCTTGCCCGAGCGGGTCTTGGGGAGCGCCGGCGCCCACTGGATGACGTCGGGGGTGGCGATGGGCCCGATTTCCTTGCGTACCCACCCCACAAGTTCCTTGCGGAGTTCCTCCGAGGGCTCGATGTTTTCCATCAGGGTCACATAGGCGTAAATGCCTTCGCCCTTGATGTCGTGGGGGTAGCCGACGACCGCGGCTTCGGCCACCTTGCCGTGGCCGACGAGCGCACTTTCGATCTCGGCGGTGCCGATGCGATGCCCCGAGACTTTGATCACGTCGTCCACGCGGCCCGTGATCCAATAGTAACCGTCGGCGTCGCGGCGGCAGCCGTCGCCGGTGAAATAGAGCCCCGGATAGATCGTGAAATAGGTCTTCACGAAACGGTCGTGGTCGCCGAAGACGGTGCGCATCAGCCCCGGCCATGAATCCGCGATGCACAGATTGCCTTCGCAAACGCCTTCCAATTGACGGCCCTGGTTGTCCACGATCACGGGCTTGATGCCGAAGAAGGGGCGCGTCGCCGAACCGGGCTTGAGCCGGGTTGCGCCGGGCAGCGGGGTAATGAGAATTCCGCCGGTTTCCGTCTGCCACCAGGTATCGACGATCGGGCAGCGGTGTTCGCCGACGACGCGGTGATACCATTCCCAGGCCTCGGGATTGATGGGCTCGCCAACCGACCCCAAGAGCCGCAGCGACTTGCGCGAGCATTTCTTGACCGGCGCGTCGCCCTCACGCATGAGCGCGCGGATCGCGGTGGGCGCGGTATAGAAGATATTGACCTTGTGCTTGTCGATGACCTGCCAGAAGCGCGAGTAATCGGGATAGTTCGGAACGCCTTCGAACATGACGCTGATCGCGCCGTTGGCGAGCGGACCGTACACGATGTAGGTGTGGCCCGTGACCCAGCCGACGTCGGCGGTGCACCAGAAGATGTCGCCGTCGTGGTAGTCGAAGACGTATTTGTGGGTGAGTGCGGCGAAGACGAGATAGCCGCCGGTGGTGTGAAGAGCGCCCTTGGGCTTCCCGGTCGAGCCCGAGGTGTAGAGAATATAGAGCGGGTCTTCGGCGTTCATCTCTTCCGGCGGGCAATCGGGCGAGGCGGCGGCGGTGAGCTCGTGATACCAAGAGTCGCGGCCGGCCATAAATGGCACGGGCCCCCCGGTGCGGCGCACGACGACGACGTGCTTGACCTCGGGGCAGGATTTGAGCGCCTCGTCGGCGTTTTTTTTCAGCGGCACGCGCTTTCCGCCGCGCAAACCTTCGTCGGCGGTAATCAGCACCGTCGCGCCGCAATCGTGGATGCGCCCGGCAAGCGAATCGGCCGAGAAGCCGCCGAATACGACGGAATGGATCGCGCCCAGCCTGGCGCAGGCGAGCATCGCGACCGCAACCTCGGGAATCATCGGGAGATAGATTCCGACTCGGTCGCCTTTCGCAACGCCCAACGACTTCAGCGCGTTGGCGCAGCGGCAGACCTGTTCGTGAAGCTCGCGGTAGGTGATGCACTTGCTCACGCTCGGGTCGTCGCCTTCCCAGATGATCGCGGTTTGGTCGCCGCGCGAAGCCAGATGGCGGTCGAGACAGTTGACGGACGCGTTCAGTGTGCCGTCATGAAACCAGCGGATATGGACGTCGCCGGTGAACGATGAGTCCTTCACCTTGGTGTAGGGCTTGATCCAATCGAGGATTTTTCCCTGTTCGCGCCAATATCCTTCGGGGTCGTTGAGCGAGCGCTCGTAGTCGCGCAGATACCGTTCCTCGTCGATCCAGGCGGACTCGGCGCAAGATTCGGGAATGGGATAGACATGGATTTCGTTCACGGCGCCACTCCCCGGACAAGGCTCATGGATTTTTGCCGGCGGTTGGCCCGCCGCCGCAACTTTCCTGGATTATCCGAAGATTCGCGGGCCCTTACAAGCGCCCGAGGGACGAGCGGCTAGCCCGCGAGCAGCTTGTTGCGGAATTCCATCGGCCCGTCGATGTTCGACATGGGCTCGAGCGTGGAACCGGTGCCGCGCACCGTGACGGTGCCGTAGTCGAGCATGCGGCCGAGGATGCTTTGATCGACCGACACGGATTCGACCTTTTGGCGTTCCATCTCGATGGTGCGCCGCCAGATGAAGCCGATCTTCGCGATCACCCGGCGGTTGGTGATGGCCATCTCGGTGGAGATGAATTGAATCCACATCGAAAACCCCATGACGACCGCCAGGACCACGAGTGCCTCCCCCGCCATCTGGATCAGGGCGGCAAGTGCCGGAACGGGCGCCTTGTCGCCGAAGACGAGCGCCACGAGCCCGGCCAATAACGCGACTAGGCACGGCACATAGATGATCCAATGGAGTTTGGTCTGAAAGACGATGGTTTCGCCCGGCTGGAGCGTTTTCTGAACGTAGTTCATGAGGCCCCCCTGAAGCCTTCACGCTAATACGAAAAGCCGTTCCGGATCAATCCGATACGGCAACACCGGGTAGCGGACAAGGAAGAATGGGTCAATTCGGGTGCTAGGACCAGATCGAGAACAAGGCAAGGAAGATTCCTATTGCGGCCAGGACGAGAGACAAAACCCCCAGCCATGCGGCAATTCGTGGCCCCGGATCCGCAACATCGCAGGCCCACCGTATTCGCCCAAATACGTTAGTCGCCGTGACGCTGAAGTCGTATTCCGTACCCTGCTTAACATTCAGCGCATCACGTGACAGGTCGTCTAAAAGGATTTGACCGCGATCGGGCAGTCCGCGAACAATGAAATATCTTGACGCCTGACCAACGGATACTTTGCAGATTTGTCCCGCCCGTATGCCACCGCGATCATGTCGATTGATACGAGCGATATCTTTATAAACGTCCTCGTTGCGTGCAGACCCTACCTTTAGTTTCATATCTCTGCCTCCCTTCTGTGCTGCTTGGCAGGGGCGGCCTTGCCAATCACACCCCCAGCCCCGCCATTTTCGAGAGTAGCGCCCAGGACTTGGCATCGACCGGGATGACGGAAAGACGCGGCTGGCGTACCAGGGCAAGATGCGAAAGCCGGGGTTCGGCTTTTATCGCGGCGAGCGGCACCGGGGTCGTGGCCGCCCGCAGCGCCTTCACGTCCACCATGCCGAAGCGGTGCGCCGGATCGCTCGGGTCCGGATAATACTCGCGCGTCACCTCGACCACGCCCACGATGCGCGTCTCGCCGCCCGAGTGATAGAAGAAGGCGCACTCGCCCCGGCGCATCGCTTTCAGATTGTTCGATGCTTGATGGTTCCGCACGCCGTCCCATTCGGCGGTGCCGGCCGCAACTTGATCGGCCCACGGCCATTCCTCGGGATCGGATTTCATGAGCCAAAAAGCCATGAATCCGTCCGGCTACGCCGGAAACACTTTCTTGAACGGGGCGACGATGACCGTGGCAAAGAGCCCCGCCTTCATGTAGGGATCGTCGCGCGCGAAGGCTGCCGCCTCCGCGTAATCGGCGAGATCGAGAATGAGGAGGCTGCCCTGGGGCGTAGCACCATCCTGGGACAAGATCGGGCCCGAGATCGTGATGTGCGAGCGGAAGGTTTCCAGGTATTCGAGGTGCCGGGGCCTGGTTGCCGCACGCAGCGCGGCAGAATCTTTCTTGTCGATACAGATGACGGCGAACAGCATCCAACTCCCCCGGCAGACCGGCGCCGAGGCTAGCCGAAACGGGGCTCTCAATCCAGCGGCAGGTCGGTGCTCTCTTCCTTGAAGGGGCGCTCGAGAAGCTGCGCGATCACGGCGTCGATGGCGGCCCCCGCGTTCAAGATCCGGTCCACTCCGAAGCAAATCGGCATCTCGACGTTGAGCCGGTTCGCCAGTTGCCGCACGGCTTCGGCCGAGAATGCGCCTTCGGCAACCGATTGGCCGCTCGCGAGCGCGTCTTGGAGCGAGGATCCTTCCGCCAGCCGGATGCCGAGCGAGGTGTTGCGCGACTGGGTGCTGTTGCAGGTGAGCGAGAGATCGCCGAAGCCGGAGAGCCCCATCATGGTGGACAGGCGGGCACCCTTCGCTAGCCCGAGCCGGATGATTTCGGCCAGCCCCCGGGTGATGAGCGCGGCACGCGCGTTTTCGCCCAGCTTGCGTCCGACCGTGATGCCGCAGGCGATCGCGAGCACGTTCTTGACCGCGCCGCCGATTTCGGCGCCGGTCACGTCTTCCGAGAGATAAGTCCGGAAATTCTTGGTGCCGAGCGCGCGGGAGAGCATTTCCCCTACGCTCGGGTCGCGGCAGGCCAGCGTGACGGCGGTTGGAAGCCCGGCCGCGACCTCGGCCGCGAAGGTCGGCCCCGAGAGCACGGCGATGGGAGAATCGGGCAAGACTTCGGCCACGATCTCGCTCATGAGCGCAGAAGTTCCGCGCTCGATTCCCTTGGCGCAGATGACGGTGGGCGTTCCGGGCTTCAAGTGCGGCGCGATTTCGCTTGCGGCCGCGCGCAGGAACTGGGCCGGCGTCACCAGCAGCAGGATTTCGGCTTGCGCCGCCTCGGCCAACTTTCCGGTCGCGCGGAGCGCCGGATCGAGGGCGGCGCCGGGAAGGAACAGGGGATTCTCGTGGCGCGCATTGATGGATTCGACCACCTCGCGCTCGCGCGCCCACAGCACCGCCTCGCCCCCCGCGCGCTTGACGACGAGGGTTAGCGCCGTGCCCCAGGCGCCGCCGCCGATGATGCCGATTCGCGCCATGCGATTCCCTACCTGACTATGTCACGGTGCCACGGCGGCGCGCCCGATTCCAACTCCGAAGGATTACGCCTTGACGCCGGCGCCGGCCGCGGGCGGGGCCGTTGGGTCGAGCGGCCAGCGCGGACGCGCCGGTACGTCGAGCGAATCGGCGAGACCCAGACGCAGGCGCTCGATGCCCGCCCAGGCGATCATCGCCGCATTATCGGTGCAGAGTTTCTGGGGCGGGGCGACGAGGCGCATTCCCGTTCCGGCGCAAAGCCGTTCCAGCCTTAAGCGCAAATACTCATTCGCCGCGACGCCGCCCGCGACCACCAGCGTTTCCGATTCGGGATAATCGTTGCGGAAGATCTCGATGGCGTTGGCGCAGCGATCGGCCAGCACATCGCCGACGGCGGCTTGGAAGCTCGCGGCAAGATCGGACACGGTGCGTGCATCGAGCGCCGGCAATTTGGCGATGCTGCGCCGGAGCGCGGTTTTGAGCCCGGAAAAGGAGAAGTGGCAGCCCTCGCTGCGCAGCAGCGGACGCGGCAGGTCGAAGCGCGACGGATTCCCGGATTTGGCCGCGCGCTCGATCTCGGGCCCGCCCGGATAAGCGAGCCCCAGCATCTTCGCCGCCTTGTCGAAGGCCTCGCCCACGGCGTCGTCGATGGTGGTCCCCAAGCGCCGGTAGCGCCCGACCCCCTCCGCGATCAAGAGCTGGCAATGCCCGCCGGAAACGAGAAGCAGCAGGTAAGGAAACGGGACATCTGATACGAGGCGCGGCGACAGCGCGTGCCCTTCGAGATGATTTACCGCCGAAAAAGGAATCCCGCGCACCGCCGCGATCGCCTTGCCGGTCATGAGGCCGACGATGAGCCCGCCGATCAAGCCGGGCCCCGCGGTGGCGGCGACCCCGTCCAGCTCGGCGAAGGTAATGCCCGCGGTTTCCATTGCCTGGCGGATGAGCGCATCGAGATGATCGAGATGGGCGCGGGCCGCGATCTCGGGCACGATCCCGCCGAATGGCGCGTGGCTTTCGACCTGGGAGCGCACGACGTCGGCCAAGATTTCGCGCCGGTCGCTGATTACAGCGGCCGCGGTTTCATCGCAGCTTGTCTCGATGCCCAGAACCAGCATGGCCATCCGAAAAAAGGGGCTGTGCAGCGGTTCACGAAGCACTTTCAAGCCAGGCCATCAAGGGGTAAGACGGGCCATGGCCGGACTCATCATAGGCACCCGCGGCAGCCCGCTGGCACTGGCCCAGGCACGGGAATTGAAAGAGAGGCTGGCCAAGGCCGACCCGGCGCTGGCAAGCGACGGCGCGATCGAACTCGCGATCATCAAAACCAGCGGCGACGCGGGCGAGCTGCCGCCGATTGCGGAGATCGGCGGCAAGGGGCTGTTCGTGAAGGAGATCGAGGAGGCGTTGCTCGAGGGGCGCATCGACGTCGCGGTGCATTCGATCAAGGACCTGCCGGCGGCGCTCCCCGAGGGATTGGAAATCTGCGCGGTCTTGGCGCGGGAAGATCCGCGCGACGTTTTTTTCAGCCCGCGCGCCGCAAGCCTGGAGGCGCTGCCGCCGGGGGCCAAAATCGGCACCGGATCGCCCCGCCGGCAGGCGCAACTCCTGGCGCTGCGCCCCGATTTGAAAATAGTTCCCCTGCGCGGCAACGTCGAAACACGGCTGCGCAAGATCCGCGACGGCGCCGCCGATGCCACGATCCTGGCGCTGGCCGGCCTCAAGCGATTGGGCCTGGAGCGCGAAGCGACGGCGGTGCTTGGCACGGACGTCATGCTTCCCGCCGCGGGCCAGGGTGCGATCGGCGTTGAATGCCGCGCGGGCGACGCGCGGGTGAAGAATCTTGTGGCGCCCGTCAACGACCAAGCGAGCGAAACTTGCGTCAAGGCCGAGCGCGCGCTGTTGGCGGTGCTCGAAGGCTCGTGCCGCACGCCCATCGCCGGCCTCGCCGAGATCGAGGGCGGCGTGCTGATCTTGCGCGCCTTGGTTGCGACCCTCGACGGCACCCGGGTTTACAAGGTGACGATGCGCGGAAGTTTGCAGGACGCCGTGAAGATCGGGGCGGAGGCGGGCGCCGAGCTTCGAGCCCAGGCCGGCAACATCGTTTTCGCGGCATAACCATGCGCGCGCTGATCACGAGACCGAGGATCGACGCCATCGAGACGGCGGATCATTTGCTCCGGCGCGGCATCGAGCCGGTGATCGAGCCGGTGCTCGAAATCGTGGCCCTGCCGGGGGCAAAGCCGGACCTGGCGGGCGTTCAGGCGGTTCTGTTCACCAGCGCCAACGGGGTCCGCGCCTTTGCCGCGGCCGATCCTGCGCGTGATTTCCCGGTGTTCGCGGTGGGCGATGCCACGGCCTCGGAAGCGCGGAGGTTAGGGTTCGCCAGGGTCGCCAGCGCCAGGGGCGACGTCGAGGACCTGGCAAGGCTCGTTGCCAAGAGCCTCGATCCCGGGGCGGGCGCGGTCTTGCATGCGGCGGGAAGTGTTGCGGCGGGCGATTTGGCCGGAATCCTGTCACAAAGCGGGTTTAGCGTGCGCCGCGCGGTACTTTACGAGTCCAAGCCTGTGGAAAACTTTTCCCCCGGCACCTTAGAGCAGTTACATAACAATGCGATCGGCATGGTCCTTTTTTTCTCTCCCCGAACCGCGGCGGCGTTTGTTACCCTTGCGGTCGCGGCCGGCCTCGAGGCGGCGCTTGGCGGCACCGCCGCATTCTGCCTGAGCGAGGCGGTGACCAGGGCTGCGCGCGGCATCGAGTGGCAAGAGACGATTTGCGCGTCGCGCCCCGAACTCGCCGCGCTGATGAACGAAATCGACGGATGGATGCGCCGGACATAGATGCGGAATCGATGAAACGCAGCGAGGCACGGCGATGACGGATCCCGAAGCGCAAGCGCCGGCCAAAGCCCGGCGCAACGGCAAGCCGCCCGCGAAAAAAAAGAAGGCGGATCCTTCGCCCCACGCCCGGCACGGCTGGATCTGGGTTGCGATCGTGGGCGTGGCGCTGGTGAGCGGCGGCGGCCTCGCCTCGCTCTGGTTCCTGGAAGCCGCGACCCAGCAGGCCGATAGCAAGCGCATCGAGGCGCAGGTGCGCGCCGAGCTTTCGGGCGCCGTGGTCCAGGCGGCGCAAACCCCGCTGGCGACCATCGACCAGCGCCTCGGCGAGATCGAGAAAAAGATCGCGAGCAACGCCGATGCACCCTCGCCCAAGGACGCCGAGGCGGCTCTGGCGCTCCTCGCCGAAAAGATCGAAGGGCTATCGGGACGAATCTCGGAACTCGAAAAGAACACGGCCCGCTTCAAGGCCGAAGCGGCAACCGGCCATTCCGACCAGGGAGCCCTCGACGAGGCCCGGGCCGAAGCGAAGCGAAGCGCCGACGAGGTGGCGAGCCTCAAGGAGCGATTGGCGTCGCTCGAAGACGCGCAGCATGCCAAGCCGCCCGCCGAGGCCCAACGCAATCAGGCCCTGGTCGTTGCCGTCGGACAATTGCGCGAGGCGCTTTCGGTCTCGAAGCCGTTCGCCCCAGAGCTTGCGGCCGTGAATGCGCTGGGCGACGACGGCATCAAAAGCGTGACCGCGCCCATCGAACCCCTTGCTTCCTCCGGGGTTGCGACGCTGTGGGAACTTCGTGAAGGATTCCAAAGCGTTGCGAGCGCCGTGGTGCAAGCCGGGGCGGCCCCGCAGAACGGTGATTGGCTGGACAAGGCGATGGCCCAGGCGGCGAGCGTGGTGACCGTGCGCAAGGTCGGCCCCGCGGAAGGCAGCGCGCCGGACGCGATCATCGCCAGGGCGGAGAACAGGCTGGGCCTGGACGATCTCGACGGCGCGCTCGGCGAAATGGCGGCTTTGACCGGAGCGCCCGCCGCCGCGGCGCAGGATTGGATGGAAAAGGCGCGCGCGCGCCAAGCGGCGGAGAAGGCCCTCAAGGAGCTGCATCTTCGCGCCATCGGGCAAATCGCCCAGAGCGACGGTCCCGCGAAGTGATGTTTGCCGAAACCGCGCCCCGATGATCCGGGCGTTCATTCTCTTTATCGTCCTCGTCCTGTTTTCCATTGCCGTCGCCTGGATGGCCGACCATCCGGGCCACGTCAGCGCAGTCTGGCTCGGCTACCGCATCGACACGTCGTTTGCGGTTCTGGCCGGCGCGCTGGTGCTGTTTTCGGTCGTGTCGGGAATCCTTTGGCGCGGCTGGGGCGCCTTGCGCTCCGCCGTCCGGCGAACCGGTTCAGCGCGGGCCGAGCGGCGGCGCCACCGCGGCTATAAGGCGCTGACGCGCGGCTTCGTCGCGGTTGCGGCGGGCGACCCGGAAGAGGCGCGCAAACAAGCCGCCCGCGCCGACGGGCTCTTGGCCGATCCGCCGCTGACCCGGCTTTTGTCGGCGCAAGCGGCCCAGATGGCGGGAGACCAGGAAGCGGCGCGCAAATATTTCACCGCCATGCTGGAGCGGCCCGACACCGTTTTTCTGGGCCTGCGCGGGCTTTTGAATCAGGCGCTGCGCGACCACGACAACGAAACGGCGCTGGCCTTGGCGAAACGCGCCTATCGCCTTCGCCCCAAGACGCCGTGGCTGATCGGCGTCTTGACCGAGCTGCAAACGCAAGGCGGATTATGGGCCGAGGCCGCCATGGTCCTGCACCAGGCCGGGCGCAGCCGGGTGATTGCGCCGGCGACCGCGCGAGTGCGCGAGGCGGTGGCGCTTTACGGTCAGAGCCAAGCCGCGGAATCCGACGGGCGCACCGCCGAAGCCGCGGATCTTTTGCGGCGCGCTTACAAGCTTGCGCCCGATTTGGTGCCGGTGGCGGCCAAGCTCGGGCGGCTTTTGGCCGGGCGCGGCGAGAGAAGGCGGGCGCGCAAGATCGTCGAATCCGCCTGGGCCGAACATCCCCATCCCGATCTCGCCGACGCCTTTCGCGCACTGGCACCCGATGAAGAGCCGCTCGCGCGCCTTCAGCGCACCGCGCGCCTCGGCGCCATCAGGCCCGATCACGAGGAGACCCATATCGCGATCGCGCAAGCCGCGCTCGATTCGCGGCTTTGGGGCGAAGCGCGGCGCCATTTGCGGCTTGCTCTCTTGGCGCCCAACCCGGGGCGGCGCGTGTTCCGGCTGATGGCCAAGCTCGAGGAGCAGGAAAGCGGCGATCCGTTGCAGGCCCGCCAATGGCTGGCTAGGGCCGCGGAGGCCGAACACGAAGACGCCTGGGTGTGCCGGCGCTGCGCCGCCGCCGTCGCCACCTGGCACCCGATTTGCCCGGCGTGCAACGCCTTCGACGGCTTGGCTTGGGCCTCGCCGGCGCGGCCCGAGATTACCAATCTGCCGAGCTTAGCTGCACCGCTCTCGCCGCTGTCGCCGCCGCTTTCCGGCCCGATGTAACCGAACGTTCAGGAATTTCGGCGTACCGTTCGCAAGTTCCGCCCACGAGTTGACTTAGGTCCCGGCCGGGTATAAGAGGCGGTTCACGTTGCGTGGTTTCACCCGCACGCGAATTCAAAAACGAAGGCACACAGCGTCACATGGCAAGCGACTCTAGTCGTCGCACCGTTGCCGCCGCGAGCGCGGCTTTGGCGGTGCGAGCGAACCAAAACGTGAGAGCCCCGGACGTAGCCGGCGGGGCGGGCATCGCAAGCGCGGCCCCGATCTTAGGGCCCGCTTAAAGCCCGTCCGGCCGCGCCAGGTCCGGCGCGGCGGAGGCGGGCCCTTGAGCGAGGCAGCAAAACTTCCGTTTCCAAGGCTGAACCCGTTCCGGGCGCAAACGCCAGAGGCGCGGATTCCGACTGCCGCGCGCCAAGCCGGCGGCGACCTCGAAGCCGTGCTTTTAGCCCTCAAGACCACGCGCGCCGGATTGAGCGAAGCGGAAGCACGGCTCGAGGCATTCGGCGCGAACGAAGTGGCGCACCGCCCTATTGAAACGGTGTCATCGAACCAGTGGATGGCAAATACCGCCGCCTGCTTTCTCGAAAACTTGGAATTGATTGCAACACGGGACTTTGCGCCATGAACAAAGACATTAGGAACGGGCTGAATGGCGGGCGTCCCGAGAGCAAGCAGCTTCTTGTGTCTCCACTCACCGGATTATGCGACTGCACGCCTGATGAAGCACGCAAGAAGCTGGAGGCAAGCCCGAACGGGTTGACCGAAGAACAGGTCGAGAAACGGCGGGCACGTTATGGCCTCAACGAAGTCAGCCACGAAAAGCCGCCGACTTGGTATCAACAACTCTTTCGCGCGTTCCTGACGCCTTTCAACGGTGTGCTGTTCGCGGTCAGCATTGTTTCGCTATTCACCGACGTGATTTTCGCGGCACCCGAGGATCGCTCGCTGAGAACCATTTTCGTTTTGAACGCGATGGTGCTGCTCAGCACGCTCCTGCGATTCTGGCAGGAATTTCGTTCCAACAAGGCCGCAGAAGATTTGAAAGCGATGGTGACCTCCACCACGGCCGTGCTTCGGGCCGGAATGGAGCGGCCGCAGGAATTGCCGATCGCTTCGCTCGTTCCCGGAGATATCATCTATCTGTCGGCGGGCGACATGATCCCTGCGGACGTGCGGCTTCTAACCGCCAAAGATCTATTCGTCAGCCAAGCGATGCTGACCGGCGAGTCTATCCCCGTCGAAAAATACCCTCTTCCGCTGACGAAAACACCTGGCTCCTCGCACCCTCCGCTGGAACAGGAAACGGCTTGCTTCATGGGAACAAACGTAGTCAGCGGCACGGCGACGGCGATCGTGGCCGCGACCGGCGATGTGACCTATTTCGGTGCGGTGGCGAAGGACATCGTAGGTGCACGTCCGCTCACGAGTTTCGACAAGGGCATCAACCGGGTTAGCTGGATGCTGATCCGCTTCTTAATGGTGATGACACCACTCGTGTTCCTCATCAACGCCCTTACCAAGGGTAACTTGCTTGAGTCGCTACTGTTTGCGGCTTCGGTGGCAGTTGGCCTCACGCCCGAAATGCTGCCGATGGTGGTGACCGCCAATCTTGCCAAAGGCGCAGTGGCCATGGCCCGGCGCAAGACCATCGTGAAGCGGCTTAACGCCATCCAAAACTTCGGCGCGATGGATATCCTTTGCACCGACAAGACCGGGACGCTGACGCAAAATAAGGTCATTCTGGAGAAGCACCTCGACATCCATGGCCGTGAGGACAGCCAGGTACTGGAATTTGCCTGGCTGAACAGTTTCCATCAAACGGGCTTGAAAAATCTCCTCGACGTGGCCGTGCTTGAATATGCGCAGGCCCTGGATTTGGTGGACGATCTCAAACACTACAAGAAGATCGACGAGATCCCATTCGATTTTGTGCGCCGCCGCATGTCTGTCGTCGTGCGCAATGGGGGCAACCAAAATCTCTTGATTTGCAAAGGCGCGATCGAAGAAGTCCTCCCGCTTTGCGCGTCTGCCGACGATAACGGCGCATTGCCGCGCGGGGCCGTGCCGTTCACCGACGACATGCGTAAAGAAGTGCGCCGGCTTACCCGTCAATTGAACAAAGAAGGGCTCCGCGCGCTCGCGGTTGCCTACAAGTGGCTGCCACCAGAGGACCGCACCTACTCGGTCGCAAATGAAAAAGACTTGGTACTCGCCGGGTACGTCGCGTTCCTTGACCCTCCCAAGGAAACTGCGCGCCAAGCCATCGCCGCTCTCAAGGAATACGGCGTTAGTATCAAGATCATCACCGGCGACAATGAGATCGTCACACGCAAAATCTGCAAGGAGGTGGGTCTTGCGATAGAGCACACGATGCTGGGCAGGAACGTGGAAGCGCTATCCGACGCGCAGCTCACCGAGGTCGCCGAACACACCACGATCTTCGCCAAGATGTCGCCGTTGCAGAAGTCCCGTGTAATCCGGGCGTTGCAAGCCAACGGCCACACGGTCGGCTACCTGGGCGACGGAATTAACGATGCCGCCGCGCTCAAAGACGCGGATGTGGGAATCTCGGTCGAGACCGCCGTCGATATTGCGAAGGAATCGGCAGACATCATCCTGATGGAAAAGAACCTGATGGTGCTGGAGGAAGCGGTCATCGAAGGACGCAAAACCTTCGCCAACATCATCAAATATATCAAGATGACGGCGAGTTCGAACTTCGGAAACGTATTCAGCGTCCTGGTCGCCAGCGTCTTTCTGCCGTTCCTGCCGATGCTGCCAATCCAGTTGCTGACACAGAACCTTCTCTACGACATCTCCCAGGTCTCGATTCCGTGGGATGACGTGGACAAGGACTACCTCAAAGTGCCGCGCAAGTGGGACGCGGGCGGTCTCGCGCGCTTCATGGTCTTCATCGGACCGATCAGTTCGATATTCGATATTGCGACCTTCGTGGTCATGTGGTTCGTCTTCGGTGCCAACGTGATCGCAAAGCAATCGCTGTTCCAGTCGGGCTGGTTCGTCGTCGGCTTGCTGACGCAAACGCTCATCGTTCATATGATCCGGACACGGCATATTCCGTTCATCCAAAGCCGGGCGGCGACGCCGGTGATCCTGCTCACCGCTTCGATCATGGCGATTGGCATCTATCTGCCATTTTCGCCACTCGGTGCGCATCTAGGTCTCGTGCCGTTGCCGATGACGTATTTCCCGTGGCTAGCGGGAATCCTGCTCAGCTACTGCACGCTCACTCAGCTCGTGAAGCAGTTCTACATCCGCCGCTTCGGGACTTGGCTTTAGACGTAGCCGGGCTTTAGGCGTTGCCGGGCTTGAAGCGCAGCGGCGTTGACGGCCTTTGCGGGATAGGGCTAGCTTGCCCCCGGGACCAAGCCTTGGGCCGGCGTTGACGGTTCCTAAATATCCTTCCGGTTCAATGGCTTGTCTGTACGCCGGCCGGCGGCGCCGCCTTAGCTCAGTTGGTAGAGCATCGCATTCGTAATGCGGGGGTCGGGTGTTCGAGTCACCCAGGCGGCACCATCTTTCCCGCGCGGTTCCATTTCTTGGCCGGTGGGTATAGGCGCGCCGGGCGTGGCGGTGGCGCGTTTTCGGCGATGCGGCAGCAGAGGCCAGATTAAGAGCGCCAAGGACATGACATACTCTCGAAAAAGATTTTGCGTTCTGACCACCGGGCGCGCGGGATCCACGTCATTGATGAGATCGCTGGGAAAGTTCCCGGATGTGGCCCTGCCGAGCAAGAACAACGAATGGTTCGATGACGAGCTTCTAATGCCGCGCATGATCGGCGAATACCTAACAGGGTATTCTCGGCTCTGCGGTCATGAAATCGCGACGCCGCGGCAATTGGTCGACAGTTTTTTCCGTTACAACGCCTCCTTTCCCTTTTGCGGCTTCAAATCCATGCCCGAGCGGCATAAGGATTACACCCAGTTTATTCAAATTCCGGGGATAAAATTTATAACCCTGAGTCGGCTGGATGTTGTCTCCACGGTGGCAAGTTTCATCGCGGCGATGAAGTTCGGTTCTTGGGAGCGAAAAGGCGAGCGGCCTGACGAGAAGTGGATATTCCGCCCCCAAGACGACGCAAAACTCGTGCGCCGGAATTTGGCCTACGTGCATACGAGCCTTGCTCAACTCGATATGGTCCCGAATGCCATCCGGATAACCTACGAAGATCTCTGCCAACCTGCGTTTCATTGCTCCGAGCTTGACGATTATTTCGATCGTCCCGTTCGAATCGAAAATCCAAAACAGCCCACACATGGCGAAGAGCACGTGACGAATTGGGAAGAATTTAAGTCCTACGTAGATCGGGCTTTTGGCGAGCTAAAAAGGCATGCTTGAGCCAAGCCTAATCATTGTTTCACGACTTGAATGTCGATAATCACTTCAAGAACAGCGGCTTGATGAGTATCGAGCGGAATTTCGATTCTGGCTTCCGGCCTTTGCGAGGCAATCCGTTCAATGACCGAGATGACGTCATATCCGCCGTTCATGCCCTTTTCGAGCCGTTGCGCTCTTGTTACAGCCCCGGGGGCGCCCGCGTGCGCATTTCCAGCAGCGCGGCGCACTTCGACGAAGCCGCAGCAGAGCTTGAGGGTTTCGCCCGGCCACTCTGGGGGCTCGTGCCGCTCGCCGCTGGCGGCGGCGAGATCGATGCCTGGGATCTTGTTCGCAAGGGCCTGACAAACGGGAGCGATCCCAATCATCCCGAGTTCTGGGGATGGACCAAGAAATGCGACCAGCGGATGGTCGAAATGGCGGCGATCGGCTTCGCGCTGGCACTTGTTCCGGAACTCGTCTGGGAGCCGCTGCCGGTGCGCGCGCGCGACAATCTCCTGCGCTGGCTCGGCGGCATCAACGAATTTGAGACGGTCGACAACAACTGGCGCTTTTTCCGCGTCCTCGTCAATCTCGGTCTCAAGCGAATCGAGGGGCCGTGGAACCGCGGGCTTGTGCAGGACGCCTGCACCGAGCTCGACCGTTTCTATCTTGGCGACGGTTGGTATCGCGACGGCAACTGCCCGCAACTCGACTACTACATCGCCTTCGCTTTTCATTTCTACGGACTCATCTATGCCAGGCTGGCTGGTGATTGGGATCCCGAGCGCGCGCGTGTGTATCGCGAGCGCGCCGCGCTCTTCGCCAAGGATTTCCGGCACTGGTTCGGAAAGGACGGTGCGGCCATCCCGTTCGGCCGCAGCCTGACCTATCGCTTCGCGCAATGCGCCTTTTGGGGGGCGCTCGCCTTTGCCGACGTCGAGGCCGTTCCATGGGGCGAGGCCAAGGGGCTGTTCTTGCGTCACATGCGCTGGTGGTCCGACAAACCGATCGCCGACCGCGGTGGCGCGCTGACGATCGGTTACGGCTATGCCAATTTGCTGATGTCGGAAGCATATAACTCGCCGCAATCACCTTACTGGGCGATGAAAGCGTTCCTGCCGCTTGCGGTCGGAGCAGGCCATCCGTTCTGGACGTCGGAAGAGGCGCCGAGTTCGGCGCCGCCCAAATCGGTTCAGAAACATGCCGGGCTCATCCTCCAGCGCGACGACACCCACGCGGTCATGTTGTCGAGCGGGCAGAGCAACCGTTTCATCCGCCAGGGCGTCGCGAAATACTCGAAATTCGCCTATTCCTCGCGATACGGCTTCAGCATCGAGAGCAACTGGGGCGGCATCGATCAGGGCTGCTACGACAACGCCCTTGCGATCGCCTATGCCAATTCCCCGAACCAGTTTCGCGTCCGTGAAGCCGTCGAGGCCGCCACGGTCGAGGCGGATTGGCTCTATTCGCGCTGGCGGGCGTGGTCCGATGTCGCGGTCGAGACATGGCTTGTCCCGGTCGAATTGCCTTGGATGCTGCGCATCCATCGTCTCGAGACACGGCAGCCGATCATAACCAAGGAGGGTGGTTTCTCGATTGATTGTACCGGTCTATCCGACGCCGGACGCGAATCTCTGCAGCGGGGCGGTGAGAAAAATATTTTGCTCGACGTTCGAGACGGGATCGTAGGCATTCGCGATCTCGGGGTCGGCGATCGCGTTTCCGAGCGACACGCAACGATGGTCCGGGCATTGCCCAACACCAACCTCATCAATCCGCAGACCATCACGCCGATGTTGTTGGGGCGGCACAAGCCGGGCCGGCATCTTTTCGCGACGGCGGTTTTTGCGACACACCGCAAAGACCTTGCCGAGCGGCTGTGGGACAATCCCCCGCCCGTGCCGAAAGGGCCATGGTTCGACGATTGATTCCGAGCACCGTTGTCTTTGGTGCATCGCAGATTTATCTCAACTTATTTCAACTGTGAGCATCAGCTTCCTGCTGTATTTAATTCCCTTAAGCGGCCAATACGGAGTCTCTAGGGGAACCTCGATAACAAAATCCCATCGGTTCGCATCGGACAGGAATTTTTCCTCCGATTGAGATTTGACGGACTTCCAAAGTGCCAGGCGCTCGGGGTAGTCAAGCTCTTTCCCGAGAAAGCGCATGAGGCCAAGTTTTATTTGCCGATAGCATGTGGTGATTACAACCGAGTTTCTTACCGTAGAGCCTTCACGAAAACTCATTCGCTCGTCATTGGAGTGCTTTATAGTTTCCAGATACCCTCCGACATTCAGCAAAAATTGCCCGACCCCGTGAAAGCGCAATCGCGCATATAAATCGCGTTCTTCTCCGCCATAGACGCTGATAACTTCGTCGTAGCCGCCGATCTTGTCGAACGCCCCCTTCGGGACAAGACAGGATCCAAGCAGATCAATTGCCTTAAGCGAGTTCGAAAAAGTCATGAAGCGATCTGGCCGCTCATGAGTTCGCATCGACTCATTCAATTTCAAATCTCGGATCACGACATCGGCATCCATAAAGAAAAGATATTCCCCCGTAGCCTGGCGGGCGCCGATGTTTCTGGCTCTTGAAGGGTTGAATCCTTGGTCATCGGTTACGCTGACGACTTTTGCAGCCGGGTAGTTCTGCTTGACAAAGTCACCCGTGCCCTGTGGGCAGCCGTAATCGACGACGATGACCTCCGCTCCTTCGAAGGTCAAAAAAGCGGGCAAGGAAACCTTCAGGTGATCCAACCGGTTCTTGCAGGTGGTTACGATCGAATATCTCGGAGACTGCATCGTTCGAATCATAGCACGGGTGCGGCGCGCGGCTGCGCCAGCAGCTCTTCACAGGCGTCGACGATGGGCGCAACGCCGGGGCGCGGACCGCGGGCGGCGATCTCGTGCGACAGCGCCGCGGCGCGGCCGAGCGCCGCTTTATTCTCCGCGAATTCCCGTATCTCTTTAGCCATCGTCTCCACGGCCGCATCGCGGCCGATGGTGATTGCGACTCCGGCCGTCCGCAACGAGCGGGCGGTCAACGACTGTTCCAGGTGCCGGGGGAATAGGACTTGCGGCCGTCCCGAAGTCAGGCACGCTTCGCTCGTTCCGGCGCCGCCGTGGTGGACGACGAAGCTCGAGCCGGCCAGAACCTCGGCCATGGGCTGCGGGTCTTCGTAGAGCGTGACATTCGTTTTCTTCATCGCGTCTTTGAACGCCTTGGCCGGCCGCCGCAGGAACATCCCGCCCGGCACCCCGGATTTCACCAATCCCGAAATGAACCGCGGCAATCCATGCGCTTCGGCCGCGAGATAGGCGAAAAAGCGCGGCTTTGCGGGCGGCTTCATGGGCGGCGGGAGATCGCTTAAGGGCGGGATCAGGGGTTCGCGCCGCACCGCCCGGTAGGGATCGAGCTCGGGAAAGGTGCAGGGGAAACGCCGCTCGCAGGCGAAGATTTCGGAGAGCTTTTGCGGCACCGGCCCGCCGCGGCGCTTTTGGGCCTCCTGGACCACGGCCAAGACTTCGGCCTCGGGCATGGATACCTTCACCCGCGGTTGCAGCCGCGGATAGAGCGTCAGATCGGCCGGCGGCACGGTGAAGCCGCTCCCGAACAGCACGGTGGGAAATTTTCCGCGCGCAGCCAACACCATCATCGGCGCGTATTCGGCGAGCACGAGGTCCGGACGGACCACGGAAAAAAGCCCGTCCCAGGCGCGCAGCAGCGCGGAAAGGTCGCCTGCGTCGGCAAAGCCGGTGACGGACAGGATGTCGGCGAAAGTGGCGGCGGCGAAGCGGGCCGGAGTGGGCCGTGACCAGCACGGCCCTTGAAGGACGGGATAGGATTCGCGGTCCAAAAGCGGGGCCGGCTCCACCACGTCGCGCAAGGCAAGGACCGGCTCGTGGCCCCGGGCCTTGAGCTCGCGGGCGGCGAGGCGGATGCGGGTGACATGGCCGAAGCCGCCGCCGCTTTCCCACCCGATCAGGATCTTGGCCATCGCGCCCCCCTGTCTTTTGTGTACCGTAATTGTTAACCATAACTTTACCGCACGCGCCTTAAACATTAAGAAGGGGCCGGGGACGGCCCCATTGCTTTTGAGGAACGGCCGGGGACGGCCCCATTGCTTTTGAGGAACGGCCGGGGACGGCCCCATCGCTTTTGAGGAACGCCGCGCGACAAGGCAGCCATGGCGAACGAAACCGACACGAATAAAGACGACGGCCAGAAACCGGGGAACGACAAGTCCGAAAACCGGCGAAGGAGGTCCGAGGCGTTCAAACGCGCGGCGGGGGCGGCCTGCTACACGCTTTTGGGCCTCGATGTCACGGGCGTGGACATGCCGGGCGGCAACCGGCAGTCGATCCGCGTCCAATGCGGCAAGGAATCGGTGATCGTGACGCGCCGCCCCAACCCGAAACGCGCGCGGCTCGAAGTTTCGGCCCTTTACGCCCTTGGCGCCCACGGCGGCGCGGTGCCGAAGGTCTTGGCGTTCGACGGAATCTGGCTCATCCAGGAGGATCTGGGCGACCGGCGGCTTTCCCAGGCGCTGGCGGCCGCCAACCCCAAGAAGGGCGGGCGATGGATGGATGCGGGCGTCAAAAGCGTCGCGGCCAATCAAAACGCGGCCACTGCCTGCGGCTTCGAAAAGAGCGTGATTACCATCGGCACGGACCCCGGCTGGCTGCGCACCGTGTTTGGCATGCCGGCGCGGCTGGGAAGGTTTCTTGGAGTTTCGCCGCCGGCGCTGCGCGAGCCCGAGCTCGCCAAAATGATGCGGGTGCGGAAACCCTATTTCATCAAATGGGACGCGCGGCCCGGCAACGCGATGGCGCGGGATGACGGCTCCGTCGCCTGGTTCGACTGGGAGCATGCCGGCTGCCGCAACCGCATGGACGACCTCGCCTGGCTGCTGGCGGACGAATACATGCCCGACCGGCCCGAGGCCGAAGCGAGGGTCTTGGCCCGTTACCTCGATTCCTTCGCGCAAGGAATGGCAAGCCCGGACGAGGCGATGGAATATTTCCATACCTACGGCACGCTCCATACCTGCGTGCGGCTGGCTCTTATATTCAACTCGAAAAAGGACGGGCCGTGGTGGAACGCCGAAAAGGTTCTGGCCGGCGACAAGGTGGGGGTCACCAGGACCAATTGCCTCAACAGCCTCGGCCGCGTCTCGCGCTGGGCGGCAGAGGCGCCGCTCGTCAAGAATCTCCTGCCTTGGCTGGAGCAATTGCCGGACCGGCTACCCCCGGAAAACCCGCCGAAGGCCGCCTAACGAAACGCGCCGGCCCGAAAGCCGGCGCAATGCGGCGGGAGGGTGAGGCGCACCCGGTTTCTTAGGCGAATGTCATCATTTGTCATCATGTCTTCCAGCCGCGGCCGGAAAAGCGGGCCCGCCATGCCCCCCAAACGCGATCGGCCGCGGCCAATTGCTACAGGATGCGACGCCTTTGCTGCGGGATGCCGGTTTTCGGCAGCGTCTTGCTGCCGCGTTTTTTGGCGGCACGCCCCCGCGTCGCCGTGGCACTGGTCCCCCGGCGGCCACTTTGGGCCGATGCGGTTATGCGCGGGGTTCCATGGGTTTCACGATGTCAAAGACCGTGATAGGATCATATTCCTCACTCCGGCGGGAGTCAAGGCAGGTGGATGCGCGAGTTGCGGATAGCGGGTGAAGGGCGGGCGCGGGGGAAGGTGAGGAAGGGGGGAGGATTCCGCCCGATCGGATTTCGCGCAACGCGAAGCCCGGAACCAAAGGTTCCGGGCTTCGCCCCCGACCGATCCTTGAATAGAAAAGGGCCGGCACCCTTACGGGCGCCGGCCCCTTTTTGTTGCTCCCGCTCCGCTTAGGTGTGCGAAACCACGATCTGGGTCGCCACGTTGTTCACGAGGCTATCGAGTTGATGCGAAATATCTACACCCGTGGCCACGATCCCGTTGAGGGTGACATTGGCCCCGTTGAGGAAGTGGATGGTCGTGTTGGTTCCGTCGTTGTCGATGTTGTTGATCGCGGCCACCAGATCGTCGTGATCGTTGCTGGGACCAAGGTCAACGACATGGTGGAAGTCCAGAACATCGTGGGCCTTGTCCCAATCCGTGACGGTGTCGTTGCCGTCGTTGAGGCTAGGCGCGTTGCTGTCGTGCAGGTTGAACGCGAAGGTGTCGTTGCCGGCATCGCCCTCGAGTCTGTCGTTGCCGATCTGGCCATCGATGTAGTCGGCGCCCGCACCGCCCACGAGGGTATCGTTGAACGCATCCTCGCCGCCACCGGTCGCGACGTTCGGGGTGTAGTCATGGTACCCGTCGCCGTCCAACAACGCGAAGTCGCCGAACATCACATCGTTGCCGCCGTTGCCGAGCAGCAGATCGTTGAAGGCATGGACGCCTTCACCATCGCCGGCATAGACGTTGAGGACGCCGTGGCCGTCGGTGAGGACGTCGCCAATCAGGGTATCGCTGCCGGCACCGCCGACGAGCGTGTCGTTGAAGGCAAAGACGGTACCGCCGCTGTGGGCCTCGGCACTGAGATCGGTGCAATCGACGTTTTCCACACGCACGTCGCCGACCAGGAGATCGTTGCCGGCGCCGCCCGTGTAGCTGTCGTTGAAGGCCGAGTCGAAGCCGCCGTTGCAGGCCTCTGCCGAAAGATCGACATGGTGGGTATTGGTAACCCAGGCATCGCCGACCATGGTGTCGTTGCCGCCCAGCCCGCTGATGATGTCGTTGTAGGCGTGGAGCGTGTTGTCACCGCCTTCCGCCTTGGCATCGAGGCTGACCGAGCTGCAGTCACTCTTGACGCTGAGAGGCACAATGTCCTCCAGAACAACGCCACTACTAGCCCCGTCCTGGTTGTCGACGTAGACGTCGCCGACCAGGGTGTTGGCGGCACCGCCGGCCGTGATGTGGTCATTGAAGGCATTGACCGTGTTACCGCCCGAGCCGCCGACGTAAGCCGACAGATCGGTGTGGCCGCCGTTGCCACTGCCGCCGGAGCCGCCGCCGTAGCCGCCGGCGCCGCCCTGGGTTAGGGCATAGACGTCGCCGACGATGAGGCTTGCGCCCGCGGCCGCCGCCACTAGCACGTCATTGAACGCATTCAAGTTGTTGCCGCTGCCGCCATCGATGCCGGCATTGAGGCAGACCCTGCCGCCGAAGGCATTGCCGCCGTTGCCGCCGTTGCCGCCGTTGCCGCCCTGAACGAGGGCAAAGACGTCGCCGACCAGGGTGTTGTCGCCCGCACCGCCGTTGATCGTATCGTTGTAGGCGTTGACGAGGTTGCCGCTGCCCGAGGAGATGCCGGCCTCGGCATGGATGTCGCCGCCGCAGGCATTGCCGCCGTCGCCGGAACCGGAATTGGCGCTACCGTTGCCGCCATTGCCGCCGATGACCGCGGAGTAGATGTCGCCGACCATGAGGTCGTTGCCGGCGCCGCCGGTCATCTTGTCGTTGTAGGCCTCAACCGTGTCGTCGCCGCCGCTGATGTAGGCCGAGAGCTGGATGCAGCCGCCGCGAGCGTCGCCGCCATCGCCGCCGCTGCCGTCGCTGCCACCGTAGCCCCCGTTGCCGCCGTTGCCGCCGTTATTGCCGGGGACGCCGCCGTATTCGCCGCCGCCGTAGCCGCCCGCGCCGCCGTAGCCGCCCGCGCCGCCCGCGCCAATGTTGCCGCCGTTGCCGCCATTACCGCCGATAACGTTCGCGAAAACGTCGCCGACCATGATGTCGTTGCCGCCGCCGCCGTTGAAGACGTCGTTGAAGGCGGAGACGTTGTCGTGGGCGCCGCCGTACCAACAGCCGCTGATATCGGCCGATAGGCTGATGTAACCGCCCCGGGCATCGCCGCCGTTGCCGCCGCTGCCGCCGTTGCCGCCCTGGCCGCCGGTGCTGCCGTTGCCGCCGTTGCCATTCGTGCCGCCGCCCGAGTCGTCGCTGCTGGGGACGTCGGTGCCGCCAACGCCGCCGTTGCCGCCTTGGCCGCCTTGGCCGCCGTTGCCGCCGTTGCCGCCATTGCCGCCTTGGACATTGGAGTAAACGTCGCCGACCATGAGGTCATTGCCGGCGCCGCCGGTGATGACGTCGTTGAAGGCGGAGACGTTGTCGAAGTTGCCGCCCTCGGCGAAGCCGCTGATCGAAGCCGTGAGATCGATGCAGCCGCCTTTGGCACTGCCGCCGTTGCCGCCGTCGCCGCCGTCGCCGCCGTTGCCGCCGTCGCCGCCGTTGCCGCCGTTGACGCCGCCGTTGCTGCCGTGGCCGTCGCCGCCATTGCCGCCATAGCCGCCGAGGCCGCCCTGGCCGCCCTGGCCGCCTTGGCCGCCGGCCACGTTCTCAAAAACGTCGCCGACGATGAGATCGTTGCCGCCGCCGCCGGTGAAGGTGTCGTTGTAGGCCTCAACCGTGTCGTGATTCCCGCCGTAGCACGCGCCGCTGATATTGGCCGAGAGCGAGACGTGGCCGCCTTCGGCAGAGCCGCCGCGGCCGCCTTCGCCGCCTTGGCCGCCGTCGCCGCCATCGCCGCCGTCGCCGACATCGGCGTTGCTGTTGCCGCCGAAGCCGTTGCCGCCGGTGCCGCCGACGCCGCCCTGGCCACCCTGGCCACCCTGGCCACCGGCCACGTTTTCGTATACGTCGCCGACCAAGAGGTCGTTGCCGGCGCCGGATTTGATGAGGTCGTTGAAGGCATGGACCTCGTTATCGATGCCGTTGTTATAGCCGAAGCCGCAGGCCGCCGCCGTGAGATCGATGCAGCCGCCGTTGGCATCGCCGCCATTGCCGCCCTGGCCGCCGTCGCCGCCCTGGCCGCCGCTGCCGCCAAATGGGGCCGTGCCCGAGCCGTCGCCTTGGGCCCCGTTGCCGCCCTGGCCGCCGTCGCCGCCCTGGCCGCCGTCGCCGCCGTTACCGGCGACATACTGGGCGAAGACGTCGCCAACGACGAGATTGTCGCCATCGCCGGCATTGATCGAGTCGTTGTAGGCGCAAACCGTGTTTTCGAACCCGCCGTCGGCCTTGGCCTCGAGGCTGATATGACCGCCCCAAACGTTACCGCCCTGACCGCCGCTGCCGCCGGTGCCGCCCTGGCCGCCGTCGCCGCCGTAGCCGTCGCTAGCCGTTTGGCCGCCGGGGGCGCCGAGGCCGCCGTCGCCGCCGTTGCCGCCCTGGCCGCCCGTAACTGCGGAGTAGACGTCGCCGACCATGAGGTCGTCGCCATTGCCGGCCTTCATGAAGTCGTTGAAGGCGACGACCGAGTTTAGGAACCCGCCGCACGCCACGGCCGAGAGGTCGATGCAGCCGCCATGGGCATCGCCGCCGTTGCCGCCGCTGCCGCCGTTGCCGCCGCTGGCGCCGAAGCCACCGCCGCTGCCGCCGGGGCCGCTGCCGTCGAAGCCGCTGCCGCCGCCGAGACCGCCGTTGCCGCCGTTGCCGCCGTCGCCGCCCGTAACTGCGGAGTAGACGTCGCCGACCATGAAGTTGTTGCCGTCGCCGGCGCTCATGATGTCGTTGAAGGCGACAACCGTGCTCAGGTCGCTGTTGTAGGCCGCGGCCGAGAGATTGATCCCGGCGCCCCAGACATCGCGGCCGGAATTGCCATCGTTGCCGTTGTCGCCGGCGTCGCTGCCGCTGTTACCATTGCCGCCGTAACCGCCGGTGATCGACGAGTAGACGTCGCCGATCATGACGTCGTTGCCCAAACCGCCGAACATCAGGTCGTTGAAGGCGAACACGCCGCCGCCGTACGAATTGCTGGTCTCGGCGCTGAGGCAGATGTTCTGGTCGCAGCCCTCTCTCTGATCGATGCTGTCGAGGCTGAGGTTGAACTCCTGCCCGCTGACCGTCTCTTCGCGGAACACATCGCCGACCATGAAGCCGCCGATGGTGTCCTTGGGATCGATGTGGAAGATGTCGTTGTACGCGAAGACGAAGTTGCCGTAGCCGGAGACGCCGGCGTCGAGGCTCACATTGCCGCACGAATTGTCGGTGTAGACGTCGCCGATCATGCTATCGCCGCCGCCTTCGCCGCAGAGCACGTCGTTGAACGCGGACACTAAGTTGCCGCCGCAACCCCCGCCTTCGGCATGGGCGCTCAGGCTGATTTCGCCCTCGCTGAAGCTCTTCGACACGTCGCCGACGATGAAATCGGCGCCTACGCCGCCGCGCAGGTAATCGTTGAAGGCATAGACCGTGTTGTTGCCGCCCTCTTCGCCGGCGTAAGCCGCGGCCGTGAGATTGACATTGCCGTAGGAACATTCGTCGGACACGTCGCCGACGATGGTGTTGTTGCCGTCATGGCCGAGGATGATGTCGTCGAAGGCCATGACGAGGTTGCCTTCGCCCTGGGCAATGGCGCTGAGGGTGATGTCGCCGTAGCCATAGGGCCGCGACACGTCGCCGACCATGAAGCTGCCGACGGTGTCCTTGGGATCGGTGTGGAAGATGTCGTT
>JBGQJC010000004.1:0-81566 GCA_041498815.1 Alphaproteobacteria bacterium | reverse complement strand
GGAATTGAACGGCAAGCTCGACGGCTGCGCGATCCGGGTGCCGGTGCTGAATGTGTCGTTGATCGATCTGGTGTTTGCGGCCGCGCGCGAGACCTCGGTTTCCGAGATCAACGGCGCCTTGACCAGTGCTACGGCCGGATCGCTCAAGGGGATTCTGGCGGTTTCGAACGAACTCCTGGTTTCCGCCGATTACAACCACACTTCCGTGTCGGCCACGGTCGATCTCGCCGAGACTCAAGTAGTCGATAAAACGCTCGGGCGCGTTTTGGCCTGGTACGACAACGAATGGGGATTCTCGAACCGCCTAGCGGACACGGCGGTGGCGATGGCGAAGCTCAAGGGTCCATGACGCCGAAATTCAAGACGCTCGATGATTTCAATGTGGCGGGCAAAAGAGTGCTGGTCCGCGCCGATCTCAATGTGCCGGTCAGAAGCGGCGCGGTGACCGACGCGACGCGGATCGAGCGCATCGTGCCGACGATTCGCGAACTCAAGGAGAAGGGTGCGCGGATCATCCTGATTTCCCACTTCGGCCGGCCCAAGGGCAAGATCGTGCGCGAGATGTCGCTACATCCCGTCGCGCGCGCCTTGCAATTCGCCTTGGGCGGCGACCCGGTGGCTTTTGCCAGTGACTGCATCGGGCCTCCCGCGGAACAGGCGGCGAAAAAGCTTCGCGACGGCGAGGTCGTGGTATTCGAGAACCTGCGCTACCACGGCGGCGAAGAGCGCAACGACCCGGTCTTTGCCCGGGCGCTCGCCGCCAGCGGACAGATCTACGTCAACGACGCCTTCGCCGCGGCGCACCGGGCGCATGCCTCGGTAGTCGCGATCACGCGCTTTCTGCCCTCGGCCGCCGGGCGGCTGATGGAGCAGGAGATTGCGACCCTCACCCGGATTCTGGAATCCCCCGAGCGGCCGCTGTGCGCCGTGATCGGCGGCGCGAAGATCTCGACCAAGCTCAAGCTTCTCGCCAATCTGACGCAAAAAGTGGACGTGATGGTGATCGGCGGCGCCATGGCCAATACTTTTCTTTATGCCGCGGGGATCGACGTCGCCGAATCGATGTGCGAATTCAAGATGGCGGATGAAGCGCGCCGGATCGCCGCATTGGCCAAGGAACGCGGCTGCGACGGCGTGCTTCCCATCGATGCGGTGGTGGCGGCCGAGGCGAAGGCGGGAATTGCAACGCAGACGGTTCCGATCACCAAGGTGCCGAAGGGCATGATGATCCTCGACATCGGCCCGAAGAGCGTCGTGGAGATGGAAAAGCGGTTTTCCGCCTGCCGGAGTCTGGTTTGGAATGGGCCCTTGGGCGCCTTCGAAACCCCGCCGTTCGACGCCGGCACGATCGCGATCGCCAAGGCGATTGCGCAAGCGACCAAGGCGGGGACGCTCACGAGCGTGGCGGGCGGCGGCGATACGGTAGCAGCCCTCGCCAAGGCCGGAGTATTGAAGGATCTATCTTATGTGTCGACGGCGGGCGGCGCGTTTCTGGAATGGCTGGAAGGCAAGGAACTTCCCGGCATCGCGGCGCTTTCGGGCCGGATTTGAGGAGGGCGGAATGGCATTGATCTCGTTGCGCGAGCTTTTGGACCACGCGGCCGAACACGGCTACGGCGTGCCTGCATTCAATATCAACAACATGGAGCAACTGCAGGCCATCATGCGCGCGGCGCAGGCGACCCAATCACCGGTCATCGTCCAGATCAGCCGCGGGGCGCGCTCCTATGCCGGCGACGCGTTCCTGCGGCATCTCGTCGATGCCGCGGTCGAGATGTATCCCGGCGTTCCGGTCTGCGTCCACCAGGACCACGGCAACAGCATGGAAACCTGCATGTCGGCGATGGCGAACGGCTACACCTCGGTGATGATGGACGGCTCGCTCGAAGCCGACGCCAAGACGCCGGCGGACTACGACTACAATCTTCAGGTGACGGCCAAGGTGGCCGAGATCGCCCATCTGATCGGCGTTTCGGTCGAGGGCGAACTGGGCTGCCTCGGATCGCTCGAGACCGGCAAAGGCGACAAGGAGGACGGTCACGGGCACGAAGGGAAATTGACCCACGACATGCTGTTGACCGACCCCGCCCAGGCGGCGGATTTCGTGGCCAAGACCAGGGTGGACGCCTTGGCGGTCGCGATCGGCACCTCGCACGGCGCCTATAAATTTTCGCGCAAGCCCACGGGCGATATTCTGGCCATGGATAGGGTCAAGGAGATCCACGCGCGGCTGCCCAATACGCATTTGGTGATGCACGGATCGAGCTCGGTGCCCCAAGAGCTTCAGGACATCATCAACCGATACGGCGGCGCCATGCCCCAGACTTACGGCGTTCCGGTCAGCGAAATCGTGACCGGCATCAAGCACGGGGTGCGCAAGATCAACATCGACACCGATTGCCGGATGGCGATCACCGGGCAGTATCGCAAGGTCGCGGCCGAGCAGAAGACGGAGTTCGACCCGCGCAACTTCAACAAGCCCGCTTACGGCGCGATGGAGAAGCTGTGCAAGGAGCGCTTCGAGCAGTTCGGAACGGCGGGATGGGCCGGGAAGATCAAGCCGGCGCCGCTCAGCTCCATGGCGGCGCGCTACAAGAAGGGGGAACTGGACCCCACGATCCACTAAGACTGGATGTGCCGCGCGTGGTAATCTTGCCGGCGCAAAACCGATGGATGTTTTGGTCATGGCCGTCAAGATCGCCCCCTCGATATTGTCCGCCGATTTCGCCCGCCTCGGCGAAGAGGTGCGCGCGGTCGATGCGGCCGGTTGCGATTACGTCCATGTCGACGTGATGGACGGGCATTTCGTGCCCAATATCACCGTCGGCCCCGTGGTCGTGAAGGCGATCCGCCCGCACACCAAGAAGGTGCTGGACGTGCATCTCATGATCGACCCCGCGGACCCCTATATCGAATCCTTCGCCCAGGCCGGAAGCGACATCATCACCGTGCACGTCGAGGCCGGGCAGCATCTCGACCGCTCGCTCCAGCTCATCCGCGCGCTCGGCAAGAAGGCGGGCGTTTCGCTCAACCCCGGCACCTCGGAGAGCGCGATCGGCTACGTGCTGGACAAGGTGGATTTGGTACTGGTGATGTCGGTCAATCCCGGTTTCGGCGGCCAGAGCTTCCTCGAATCGCAGCTCGACAAGATCAAGCGCATCCGCGCCATGATCGGGAGCCGCGCGATCGAATTGGAAGTGGACGGCGGCATCACGCGCGAGAATGCCAGGGCCGTGATCGCGGCCGGCGCCGACGTGCTGGTCGCGGGCTCCGCCGTCTTCAACGGCGGCGACTATGCCGCAAATATCTTAGGCCTGCGCGGGAGTTAGCATGGCCGGATCCCCCTCGCCCAATACGGCGGGCGTCCCGTCCTCGGCGCAGGTCGTACCTCTGCGCGCGGGTTTCGGGTTCGCGGCGGGCGGCAGCCCGCGCAAATCGAAGCCGGCCGTGGTTTCGCGCCGGGCAAGCGCGGCCGTGCTGTTGGCCGCCAATCTGATGCGCGCGGCGGACAACATCGCCTGGAACGCAACCCTAGCACTTTCGGGATACGAACCCGAATCGATCCACCAGCTGCGCATCACCTTGCGCCGTTTGCGGGCGATCATTTCGTTCAGCCGCAAGTTCGTGCCTCAGGAGCACATGGCCCGGCTGCGCGATCTTGTGCGCAAAGCCAACGCGGCGCTGGGCCCGGCGCGGGATGCCGACGTTCTGATCGCCGAGGTGCTGGAGCCGGCCGCCAAGGCAATGGCGGAGGATTCCGACCTCGCGCGGCTGGTGGAGGCGGCAGGGACGGAGCGCCGCGCGCGCTGGGAGGCGGCCCGCGAATCGATCCGTTCGCTCGAATTCACGTATTTGCTCGATGCGATCCGCGGCCTCGCGCGCGAATTGCGCGCCGGCGGCGCGCTGCATCAGATTCCCGCGGTCGCGTTCGCCAAGCACGCGCTCAAGCGGCGGTACAAGAAGCTGCGCGATGCCGGACAGCACGTGCGGCGGATGAACCAAGCCGAACGGCACCGGCTGCGCATCGCTTTGAAGAAGCAGCGCTACGCGGCCGAGATCTTCGCCTGCCTTTTCGGCGGCAAAAAGCGCGGCCGTTACGTCAAGGCGCTGGCGCGGGTGCAAGGCGCCTTGGGCATCCTGAACGACATGGCGGGCGCGCCGGCGCAACTTGAATCTTTGGCCGCGGCGGCCGCCGGCAATGCGGCGCTCGCCCGCGCAACGGGTCTGGTACTCGGGTTCCATGCGGCGGGTGCGGCCGCGCGCGAACGGGACTTGCGCAAGGCCTGGAAGCGCCTTAAATCCGTGGCTACGTTTTGGTATGGCCGCTGAGGCTGTGCCCCTTGAGCCTGCGGCGGGCTTCTGCTCTGGATGTGGACCGGGAACTTGATGCGTGAAAAGACTCCTTTCGAAATTCTGCGCCGTACGCTGGGCGCGACTTGCACGGCCACGATAACCCGGCGCGCGGCGCAATGCCGCATGGTTTACCCCGGGGACCGCCGCCCTGCCTCTTGCGCGGTGCTTTGACCTCCGGTAAGGGATTGGCCTTGGCGTGTGTCCCGGCAATCCCATGCATTTTTCGAGTCCTTTGGCCCGGGCACGGCCGGCAACGATTACGAGATACGGGATGACGGTCGAAGTCGAACTTGGGCAGAAATACCGGCAGATCTCGATGCCGCAGGACATCTGGGAAGTCGTTCTTATCCTCGAGAACTCCGGCCCGATTCCGCACGCACGCCTGGTGCGCGCCGGAAGCAGCAAGGACATGAAGACTCTTTCCTTCCTCGCCCTTCAGGATCGGCGGCTCTATCAGATCCTGCAGTAATCCGGCATCCGGGAATGACATCGGGCCTAGCGTTTTTGCGGGTGGGTGCGTTACGCGCGGCGGCGGTGCTTGCGGCCGCGGTGCTGATGGCCGGCTCTGCCCGGGCGGGTGAGCCGCCGAAGCTTCTGGTTCTCGATACCGCGTTCGTGGACATGATGGTTTCGGGGACGGGGGAAAGTTTCACGACACCCGAAGACACCCTGCTCGTCAAACAAGTGTCGGATGTCTTGCGCCAAAAAATGGCCGGGACCGGAAAATACCGGATGGTGGCGGCCCCCGCCGATGCCGGCGACCCGCCCGACCTTTCTTGCCCCGATTGCGTTTTGGACTTGGCGCGGGCGGAAGGGGCCGATCTTTTGTTGACCTCGGCCGTAAGCCGGGTGAATGACTCGATCGTGTTTTTGAAGTTCGAGCTCGACGAGGTCGCGGGCGCGAAGCCTATCAAGACCGGCAACGTGCAGGTCAACGGCTTCGCCGGCAAGCAGCTTCGCGCCGCCGCAGAGAACGCCGCCGAGGAAATCATCCGCGCCAAGACCGGCGGCGCGGGCGCCGGACCGGCCAAATAGAGCGGCCGGTTTGAAGTTCGGGAGCCACTTGCGCGGGGCATGGCGCCGAACAATCATCCGCGCTAATCTTTGATTCGAGTCACAGCTTGGGGCTTATGATGCCCTACCGGACGAACGCAGCGCTTCCCCCCGCCGTGCAAAGGCATCTGCCGCCCGCGGCGCGAAGCATCTACCGCGAAGCCTTCAATCACGCGTGGAAAAGCTACGCGAAAGACCCGCGTCGGGAGGAGATCGCCCATCGCACCGCCTGGGCGGCCGTGAAGAAGGTCTATCGCAAGGCGGGCGAGGTTTGGGTCCCGAAGTGAGCGCGGACGCGCGGCTCGAACCGAAGGTCTTGTTCGCGGCGGCGGCCGTAATTCTGATTCTCTCCGGCATCGCGCCTCACGATCGTCTGACCTGGATGCTCGAGGTGCCTTGGGTCGCGGTCGGCCTGCCGATACTCGCCGCGACCTACCGGCGCTTCCCCCTCACCCCGCTTCTCTATCGGCTCTTGTTTCTGCATGCCGTTCTCCTGATCGTCGGCGGCTATCACACCTATGCGCGGGTGCCGCTTGGCTTCTGGTTCGCCGATCTCTTCCACTGGACGCGCAACGATTACGACCGGCTCGGCCATTTCGTGCAGGGCTTCGTGCCCGCGATCCTGGCGCGCGAAATCCTGATCCGCTACTCGCCGCTCAAGGGTAGCGCATGGCTACCGTTCCTGGTCGCGTCGTTCTGTCTTGCCTTCAGCGCTTTTTTCGAATTGATCGAATGGTGGGCCGCCCTCGTTTACGGCGGCGGCGCCACCGACTATCTCGCCACGCAAGGCGACGTCTGGGACACGCAGTGGGACATGTTCTGGGCGCTTATCGGCGCCATTGTTTCGCTCGCCACGCTCAGCCGGATTCACGACCGGGAGCTGAGGAATCTCCGCGAGGAATCCGGTTGCTGATCGGCCCGCCGATCAGCGCGCCGACCGGCGTGACCCCTTCTTAGTGCTCGTCGTTGGCCACCCGGGTGGATTCGGATTGCTTTTGCTCTTCGGCGATATTCGCGACCTTCTTGTCGAGGGCGGCGGTCAAGGCGCCGACGCCGCCGCTCATCAACAGCGCCGCATAATCGGCGGTCTTGACCGTGACCTCGCTGATCATGCCGTTGGCGTAGACGTCGGCCACTTTCCAGGCGCCGGCGACATTGCGCAGCAAGTAATTGAGCGCAACCTTACCGCCATCGCTGGCCACGATCTCGGTCTTGACGATGACCGTAGCGGCATCGCTTGCTTCCGTCCCGAGGACGTCGAGTTTCTCGCCCTTATAGTCGGCGAAGCGCGCCGCCAAATCGGCCGTGGTCATCCGGCCGAAGGCTTGGACCAACCGCTGACGCTGTTCCTCGGTGGCCTTGGCCCAATAAGACCCGACGGTGCTTTGAGCCATGAGCGGCAAGTTGAAGGCGGCCTCGATGGCCGGCGCCAGCCGTTGAAAACGGCCCTCATAGCCGAGCATCTTGGCGTCTTTCATGACGCTGAGAAGAACGGCATAAGAATGCTCGACGACCTGCTGCGGTCCCGCCAATTCGGATGCGGCGAGATTCGTCTCGGCACTGGCGGAGGAGGCAAAAAGCCCACCGACCAAAACGGCAGTCAACGCAAATTTGAAGCGACGTGAGGGCATCACGTTTCCTTTCATCGGATTTCGCGGAGGTGTTCTTAAATACGTAGGTTAAGTGCAGATGTATTTCAATGAATCATCGGCGGTCATTTCCGAAAAAATCCATTGCGCGGCGGTACTCCGTTGCAGAGGCCGCGTGCGACTCAGAATAAAAGACACATAAAATTGTGTCCGCATCGTGGCATCACTTGGCGTGCGCAATTTCCATTCGAAAACCGCGCTTGCGCGGGACTCGATTTACTTGCAGACCGTCGGGAGATTTTTGGTAGCGGCGGAGGGACTTGAACCCCCGACAAACGGATTATGATTCCGCTGCTCTACCAACTGAGCTACGCCGCCACTGAGCCGTCACTGAGCCGTCACTGAGCCGTCACTTTAAGAAGCGGTCCTGAAAATACAAGGACCAATGTGCCGGCGGGCATGGGGCCGGACGACGGCACCCGGTTGCGGCGGCCGGGGATTACTGCGGCGGCGGAAGGGCTTTGCCCTTTTCGGAACTGGGCGAGCCCTTGGGATCGCCGCCCGCAGGAGCAGTGCCCCCGGTGTCGCCACCCGGACCCGAATCCTTTTGCGCATTGGCCTTGCGCATCTGGCGCAGCTTATCCATGCAGATTTCCTTGGTTCCGCCCTGGGCCTGGCAGTCGGCGACGAATTTCTGGTTCTCTCCTTGGGTCTTCTTGACGTTGTCGGCGAAGCGCGTCTGGCATTGTTCGGGCGTCAGGCCGTCCTTCTGGCATTGGGCCTGGAAGTTCGCCACGAATTCGGCGCGCCGGTCCTCGAACCATTTCCGGCAGGCCTCGTCGCCCGTGACCTTGTTTTCCTTGCAGATCGCGCGCATCGTTTGCATCTGCTCGTCGCGCTTTTGCACGACCCATTTGCGGCAATCCTCCTCGCCGTTGATTCCTTCCTTCTTGCAGATCTCGATGATCTGCGCCTTGCGCTCGTCGTAGCGCTTCTGGCAATCGGCATCGGGCGTGCCCTTCTCCTTGCACATCTCGAAGAAGTGCGGGAACCAATCGTGGCCTCCGGCCTGCGGCGCATCGGCATTGGCCGCGCCTGCGCCCAGCAACAAGGCGCCCGCAATGAGGCCGGTGACGAAAAATCGAATCATGAAATCCTCCGAATTAGGCGCCGCGACAGGAATGATGTCGCGGGTCAGGCCGGCCGCCTCGCTATGAAGCCGCCGCCCAGCACCCGGGTACCGAGATAACAAACGCAGGCTTGGCCGGGGGCAACCGTTTGCGGCCCGGCCAAGGTTACCTCGGCCGAGCCGTTGCCGGGGATGCGCAGAGTAGCCGGGACCAAGGGCTGCGTCGAGCGCAGCTTTACGGATACCTCGACCGGGCCAAGGTCATCGACCCCGGCCAGCCAATTGACCTCGCAAAGCGAAACCTTTGTTTCTTCGAGCGCTTGCCTCGGGCCGACCACGACCCTTCTTAACTCCGGTTCGATCCGCACCACATAGAGCGGGCCCGATGATCCGCCGATATTCAGGCCGCGACGCTGGCCGACGGTGAAATGAATGACGCCGGAATGGCGCCCCAGCACACGACCCCCGGTATCCACGATGTCGCCTTCGAGCGCGGCATCGGGACGAAGCCTGGCTACGACGCGGGAATAATCGCCGCCGGGAACGAAACAGATATCCTGGGAATCGGGCTTGTCCGCGACGGCGAGCGCAAGGCGCGCCGCCTCCCTGCGCACTTGCGCCTTGGTCATGGCGCCCAAGGGGAAGCGCAAGGATTCAAGCTGACGGCAAGTCGTCGCGAATAGGAAATAGCTTTGGTCGCGGGCGCCATCGCTTGCGCGATGCAACTCCGGCCCGTTGGCGCCGGTTTCGCGCCGCGCGTAATGGCCGGTTGCCATGGCATCGGCGCCGAGATCGCGCGCGAGGCCGAGCAAGTCGCGGAACTTGACCCGCTGATTGCAGCGCACGCAAGGGATCGGAGTCTGGCCGGCGGCATATGAATCCGCGAAATCCTCGATGACTTCCGCACGAAAGCGGGATTCGTAATCGAGCACGTAATGCGGGATGCCGAGCTTGTCCGCGACGCGGCGGGCATCGTGAATATCGGCGCCGGCGCAGCAGGCGCCCGGTCTTGCCACCGCCCGGCCGTGATCGTAAAGCTGGAGCGTGACGCCGATCACGTCATAGCCGCCTTCGGCGAGCAAGGCGGCGGTCACCGAGCTGTCCACCCCGCCCGACATGGCGACGACCACCCGGGTTTGGCCCGGGGGTTTGGGAATTCCCAATGAATTGAGCGTTGTCATGGCGGGACTATAGGCGGTTCCCAAGGACCGGCAAAGCGGGCGCCTCAGCCCCGCTCGTCGATCCAAGCCATCTGGATCGCTTCCAGGATCTTTTCGTTGGAGCGGTCGGGAGCGTCGGTAAAATCGGGCAGCTCCAAAATCCAGCGGTGCAGATCGGTGAAGCGGAGGTTCACGTTGTCGGCGTCCGGATGACGCTCTTCGAGCGCGATCGCGATTTCTTGAACATCGGTCCAGCGCAGCCCCATCCCCCCTCCTGCCCGGAATTATTTGGTATCCACCATCATGTTGCGGGTGGCGGCCGGAAGCTTGACCGTCAGCCCGTCGAGCTCGTCGGTGATGATGATCTGGCACCCCAACCTGGAGGTTTCGGTCAGCCCCCAGGCGAGATCGAGCATGTCTTCCTCGTCTTCGACGGCTTCCTTGAGGCGCTCGAAATCCTCCGGATCGACGATCACGTGGCAGGTGGAGCAGGCCAGCGACCCCTCGCAGGCGCCTTCCAGATCGATGCCGTTGTGCTTCGCGATCTCGAGCACGGATAGGCCGAGCGGCGCCTCGACCTCGCGGCGCGTTCCATCATTCAGGATGAAGGTCATTTTCGGCATTGCCGCTCTCGTTATCTTCCATCCGCCCGGACGCGGGACCCGGTTTCCGGCTCCTCGAGATCCGCGATGTTGCGCCCGGCCAAGGCCTTTCGCATGCCGCGGTCCATGCGCCGCTCGGCGAATGCTTTCGTGGCATTCTCCAGCGCCTCGGCCGCGGCCTCGATGGCCTCGCGGTTTTCGCCCGGAAGCTGCCCTTCGACCTTCGCCACGGCGTCCTCGATCTTTGCTCGTTCCGCCTTATCCAACAGGTCGCCGTCGGCGGCAAGAGCGGCCCGGACCGCATTGACCGCGCGCTTGGCGTCGACACGGGATTCGATCAAAAGCCGTCGCAGCATGTCATCCTCGGCGTGATCCAGGCTTTCGCGCAGCATCCTCGTCATGTCGTCTTCGCTGAGCCCATAGGACGGCTTGACCTCGACCTTTTGCGCGACGCCGGTGGTCTTTTCCGCCGCCGAAACCGTGAGCAAGCCATCGGCGTCGATGGCGAAGGTGACGCGGATGCGCGCCGCGCCCGCCGTCATGGGCGGGATGCCGCGCAATTCGAACCGCGCGAGCGACCGGTTCTCGTCGGCCAATTCCCGCTCGCCCTGGACGACGTGGACCATCATCGCGCTCTGCCCGTCTTGATAGGTCGTGAACTCCTCCGTCTCGGCAACCGGGATCGGGGTGTTGCGCGGGATGATCTTCTCGACGATTCCGCCCATGGTCTCGATGCCGAGGCTGAGCGGTATGACATCCAGAAGCAATGTATCGGAGCCGGCGGTGAGGGCCTCGGCCTGGAGTGCTGCGCCCAAGGCCACCACTTCGTCCGGGTCGATGTCGGCCAAAGGCTCTTTGCCGAAAAGCTCCGCCACCTTGCGGCGCACCAGCGGAATCCGGGTCGAGCCCCCGACCAGCACCACGCCCCGCACGCCGCTTGGCGTCAGCCTCGCGTCTTCGAGCACGCCGCGGCAGAGCGCCAGCGTGCGGTCGATGAAGGGCGCGATCAGCTGTTCGAACTCGGCGCGCGTGAGCCTGTGATGGGAGGCTTGGCCCGCAAGTTCGATCCACCAATCGCCCTCGGTATGTTGCGACAAACATTCCTTGACGAGGCGCGTGGTGGCGAGCACCGAGGCCGCCTCGGCCGGGGTCAGCGCGGGCTTGCCCAGACTCTCCGCGCGCTCGGCCAGGAATTTTTCCGCCACTGCATGATCGAAGTCGTCGCCGCCGAGTGCCGAATCCCCGCCCGTCGCCAGCACCTGGAACACGCCCTTTTCCAGGCGCAGGAGCGAGACATCGAAAGTACCGCCACCCAGGTCATAGACGACGTAAAGCCCTTCGGCGCCGCGGTCCAAGCCATAGGCGAGCGCGGCGGCGGTGGGTTCGTTCACGAGTCTCAGCACCTCGAGCCCGGCAAGCTTGGCGGCGTCCTTGGTGGCGCTCCTGGCCGCGTCGTCGAAATAGGCGGGCACGGTGACCACCGCGCGCACCACTTCCCGGCCGAGCGCCGCTTCCGCCTGGCGCTTGAGCGATTTCAAAATCTCCGCCGAAATCTCGACCGGAGAGAGGCGTCGCCCGGATATCATGAGCCGGACCATCGCCGATTCGCCCGCCTCGGGGGCCGCCCGCTCGAACGGGAGCGCGCCCGAAAGACGCTTCACGTCTTCCACGCCGCGGCCCATGAGACGCTTGATGGAGCTCACCACCCGCTCGGGATTTTCGAGTCTTTCCCGTCTTGCTTCTTCGCCGACGACGACGGAACCATCCGCCATGTAAGCGACGACCGAGGGGACGAGCGCATGTCCGTGCGCGTCGCGAATCACTTCCGGCTTGTTGCCGACGGAGATCGCGACCACGGAATTGGTGGTCCCCAAATCGATGCCGACGGCAAGCCGGCCGTCGCCCTCATGGGGAAGCGGGGTTCCGCCCGGCTCGTGAATCTGGATCAGCATCACGGGCCCCCGCGCAGGCGCGCCACCCGCGCGCGCGCTTCCTCGGCGAGCTTTTCGAGATATTTGAGCCGGATCGCCAGACGCGATGCGGCGGCAAGATCGTTCGCGGCAAAGGCGGCGGACAAGGACGAGACGCATTTCACGGCGTCGCGCTCGGCGGCATCGATCATGGCTTGAACCGCGCCCGGACTCTCCGCCGCGGCCAGCTCTTCGCGGCGCTCGAGGGATTCCATCAGCAACTCGGGATTCTCCACCGTGGCGAAGGAATCGGTGGGCGATTCGGCGCCGGCGAGCGACAAGAGATAAGCCGCGCGAAGCAACGGATCGCGAAGCGTCCGATAGGCTTCGTTCAAGTCCGTTGCCTGGGCGAGCGAGGCCGCGCGCTCGGCTGCCGAGCGATTGGCGAAGCGGTCCGGATGCAGGCGCGCCTGGAGCGCGAAATAGCGCTGCTGGAGATCGGTTTCTTCGAGATCGAAGCTTTGCCGCAGGCCGAGCCGCGCGAAATGATCGAGCGGGCGGGACGGCTGAATGGTCGCGCAGGTTCCGCAAAACAGGGCGCCGGCCGGGACCGGGCCCTTGCAGGACCAGCACGCGGTGACCGCCTCGTTGGCCTCGAAATCCGTGCGGTTTGCCATCACGCTCATGAAGATCACATAAAACCCGTCGCGCCGCCGCGAGACCTTTGCCGCGACGGCCACAGACATCGGCGGTTACGGATTATGGTCCCGGCCGGACGCTTGGCGCCTCAGACATGGAAGGATTCGCCGCAACCGCACCGCCCTTTCTCGTTCGGATTGGTAAAAACGAATCCCGACTGCAGCTTGTCCGCCACAAAGTCCATCCGGGTGCCGAGGATGAACATGGTGGCCTTGGGGTCGATGAACACGGTGACGCCTTTGTCGCTGACGACTTCGTCGTGCGTCCCTTTCTCGTCGGCGTATTCCAGCGTGTAGGAAAGCCCCGAGCAGCCCTTCGTGCGCACACCCACACGAATTCCCGCGGACGGCTTTCCGCGCTGCGCCATCAGTTCCCTGACGCGTTCGGCGGCGGCATCGGTGATGCTCAGTATCGGAGCGGCCATTATCGTTCCGTGTTTTCGGTTGTTCGATGCGGCTTCTTTATTCGGCGGCCTCGGGCTTCGCCCTCGCCTGCTTCTCGCGGAAATCGCGGACCGCGGCCTTGATCGCGTCTTCGGCCAAAACCGAGCAATGGATCTTGACCGGCGGCAACGCCAGATGATGGGCGATCTCGGTGTTGCGGATGGTTTCGGCCTGATCCAGCGTTTTGCCCTTCACCCACTCGGTGACGAGAGAGCTCGAGGCGATCGCCGAGCCGCAGCCGAAAGTCTTGAATTTCGCGTCCTCGATCACGCCCTCGGGGCCCACTTTGATCTGGAGCTTCATGACGTCGCCGCAGGCGGGCGCTCCGACCAGCCCCGTGCCGACGTCGGGCGCGTCCTTGTCGAGCGCCCCGATGTTGCGCGGGTGCTCGTAGTGGTCGATCAACTTCTCGCTGTACGCCATAATCAGGCTCCCTTCGTGCGGACCATTCCGCAGATATGCACGCTTACTGCCGCCGTCAATGCGCGGCCCATTTCACGGACTTAATATCGATCCCTTCCTGCGCCATTTCCCAGAGCGGGCTCATGTCCCGCAGCCTCTTCACGTGGGAGACGATCTCGGAGACGGCGTAATCCACGTCTTCTTCCGAAGTGAACCTCCCCAACCCGATGCGGAGACTCGTGTGCGCCAAGTCCTCGGTGACGCCGAGAGCGCGGAGAACGTAAGAGGGTTCGAGCGACGCCGAGGTGCAGGCCGAGCCCGAGGATACCGAGAGATTCTTGATGCCCATGATGAGGGATTCGCCCTCGACATAGGCGAACGATAAATTGAGATTGCCGGGGATGCGATGCTCGAGGTCGCCGTTCAAATACACGTCCGGCAGCTGCTCCATGATCTTCCGGTAGAAACGGTCGCGGAGCATATGAAGCCGCTCGCCCTCGGTGGCCATCTCGTTCTTCGCGATCTCGCAAGCGGCGCCCAACCCGACGCAAAGCGGAGTAGCCAGCGTGCCCGAGCGCATGCCGCGCTCCTGGCCGCCGCCGCTCATGAGCGGCTGGAGGCGTACCCGCGGCTTGCGGCGCACGAACAGCGCGCCGATGCCCTTCGGGCCGTAAATCTTGTGGCCGGAGATGCTCATGAGGTCGATGTTCATCTCGTTCACGTCGAGGGCGATCTTGCCCACCGCCTGGGCGCAGTCGGTATGGAAGAAGACGCCCCGGCGCCGGCAAATGGCGCCGATTTCCTTCAGCGGCTGGATGACACCGATCTCGTTGTGGACCGCCATGATCGAGACCAGCACGGTCTTGTCGGTGATGGCGGCTTCCAGATCTTCGAGGCGGATGAGGCCGTTCTGCTGGACCGGCAGATAGGTGACTTCGAAGCCTTCCTGCTGCAGGTGGCGGCAGGATTCGAGCACGCATTTGTGCTCGGTCACGCAGGTGACGATGTGGTTCTTCCGCTCTTTATAGAAGTGGGCGACGCCCTTGATCGCGAGATTGTTCGATTCGGTCGCGCCCGAGGTGAAGATGATCTCCTTCGGATCGGCGCCGATGATGGCGGCGACCTGGCCGCGCGCCTTCTCCACCGCCTCTTCCGCCTCCCAGCCGTAAATGTGGCTGCGCGAGTGCGGGTTGCCGTAGCGCTCGGTAAAATAGGGCAGCATCGCCTCGACCACGCGGGGATCGGTGGGCGTCGTCGCCTGATAATCGAGATAGACCGGATGCGCCCGGTCTTGCGAAGCGATCTTGACGCTCATGACTTCCCTTCCATTCCTTATGCGGCCGGAGCCGCGGCGAAACCGGGCTTCGCGGAATACAGCTTGCCCCAGGCTTCGACGAATCGATCGATGTCCGCGTCCGAGTTTTGCCAGCCGAGGCTCACTCGCACCGCGCTATTGGCGAATTCGGGACCGAATCCCATGGCCCGCACTACCCTTGAGGGCTCGACCTTGCCCGACGAACAGGCGGCACCCGCGCTGACCGCGATTCCGGCAAGGTCGAAGGCGATGACCTGGGTTTCGCTGGCGACGCCGGGCATGGCGATGAGCGAGGTGTTGGAAACGCGCGGCGCATCGGCGCCGAAAACGACGGCATCGGACGCCAGGAGCAAAACCCGCGCCTCGAGGCCGTCGCGTAACCGGGACAGCCGGCCCGCATGGGCGAGCCCTTCCCGCGCGATCCTAGCGGCAACGCCGAAGCCCACGATTCCCGGCACATTCTCGGTGCCGGCACGGCGCCGGCGCTCCTGGCCGCCGCCGGCCAGAAGCGGCGTCAACGCGACATCGGGCGCGATATAGAGCGCGCCCGCGCCCTTGGGCCCGCCCAGCTTGTGGGCCGAAAGCGACAGAAGATCGGCGCCGACCGATTTCACATCGACCGCGATTTTGCCGGCCGCTTGGACCGCGTCGCAGTGGAAGAGCGCACCGAAGCGATGGGCGATCTCGGCCACGCGCGCCACCGGCTCGATCACGCCGGTCTCGTTGTTGGCATACATGACCGAGACGAGTGCCGGCGCCTTATCCGCCGCAAGCATCGCCTCGAGGGCCGCCAGGTCGACTACTCCGTTGCGGTCCACCGGGATCCGTTCGGCATCCGCGTTGCCGATGACCGATTCGTGCTCGATCGCGGAGGCGATCACCCGCGCCCGGCCGCTGCCCTTCAGCGCCAGCGCATTCGATTCCGTGGCGCCGCTGGTGAAGACGATATCCTCGGACCTGGCGTTGATCAGGGCCGCCACTTCATCGCGCGCGTCCTCGATGGCGTGGCGCGCCAGCCGCCCGAAGCGGTGCACCGAGGACGGATTGCCGTCCAAGGCGAGCGCCGCCGTCACGGCCGAGATAACCTCGGGCGTCATTGGCGCCGACGCGTTGTAATCCATGTAAACCATCGTCCTTATCCGCCGCCTTGCTCTCTAACCTTCACTGGCCTTCACTGGGCCGCAGCCACGGGCGCCAAGCCGCCCGCCTCGGGTTCGCTGCGCAAGCCGCTGGTGCCTAAAATCCGGCGCTCGCGCACGTCGGCCAGCGTCACCGCGCTTAAGTACAAATGAATCTGATGGCCGAGCTCTTCCCAAAGGTCGTGCGTCAGGCACCGGCTCTTGTTGATGCGGCAGCCTTCGGGCGAGCCGGGCGCACAGCGCGTGGCCCGAATGGGCTCGTCCACCGCCAGAATAATGTCGGAAATCCGGGTCCTCTCGGGGGTTTGCGAGAGCATGTAGCCGCCGCCCGGCCCGCGCACGCTTTTCACCAGACCGCCCTTGCGCAGCTTCGCGAACAACTGCTCGAGATAGGAGAGCGAAATCTCCTGGCGTTCGGCGATGTCGGCAAGCGCCACCGGCTTGCCGTCGCTGCGGCACGCGAGATCGACCATCGCCATCACGGCATACCGCCCTTTCGTGCTCAGTCTCACGTTCGTCTCCTATTTCATTACGGCTTCGAAACCCGGGCGGGCTGGTCTTCGTCCGGCACCTCTCGGGGGTGCTGCCCGTCCGTCTGCTTTTCCAATTCGCTGAGCCGGGCCTGCAAGGCGCCGACCTTTTCCACCAGGCCGTCCACGGCCCGCACCAGCGGATCGGCGAGATCCGAGGTCGGGGTGCCGTAGGCGACGAACTCGTCCGCGCCTTTGCCGATGCGCGCCGCGCAGATGCGGGCCGGAATGCCCACCACCGTTGCGCCGGCCGGAACGTCCTTGACCACCACGGCGTTGGCGCCGACCCGCGCCTTTTCGCCGATAACGATTGGCCCGAGGACTTGGGCCCCGGAACCGATGATGGCGCCGTCCTTCACCGTCGGGTGGCGCTTTTGCAGCACTTGGGAGCTCGAGTCGACCGAGGGCGCGATGCCGCCCAAGGTGACGCCGTGATAGAGCGTGACGTCGTCGCCGATCTCGGCGGTTTCGCCGATCACGACCCCCATGCCATGGTCGATAAAGAAGCGGCGGCCAATCTGGGCGCCTGGGTGAATCTCGATCCCCGTCAAAAAACGCGCGACCTGGGAAAGCCAGCGCGCCCCAAGGCGGAAACCGCGTCGCCACAGGCCATGGGCCACCCGGTGAAACAGCAGGGCATGGAGCCCCGGGTAGCACAGCAGAATCTCGGCCCTGGACCGCGCCGCCGGGTCACGGGCCATAGCGGCGTCGATATCCTCGCGAAGCGTCTTGAACATCCTTCCGCCCAACATGATATGATCCGCCACTTGTCTTGCCGGCTTGTGGAAAACCTGGGGTTTCAACCCATTAACCCGCAGGCCTGTATGGGATATAGGTTACCCGACTAATTCAGTCAAGTATACCTATCAAGGATTTACCGCGGCCCAGTGCCGCACCCCCGGCGTGCCGGAAACCAGCCCGGGAAGCCGGGTTATTGAGAGTCCGAGGGATATGCCCGAAGTCATCATCAACGGCCCGGAAGGGCGGCTCGAGGGCCGCTATCACCACAGCAAGGAGGCGGGCGCCCCCGTTGCCCTGTTCCTTCACCCCCATCCCGAGCATGGGGGGAACATGAACAACAAGGTGATCTACGCCCTCTATCACTGTTACGTGCGCCACGGATTTTCGGCGCTGCGGTTCAATTTCCGGGGCGTCGGGCGAAGCCAAGGCGAATATGACCGGGGCGAGGGTGAATTGAGCGATGCGGCGGCGGCGCTCGATTGGGTACAGACCTTCAACCCGAACGCGGCGGACTGCTGGATCGTCGGCTATTCCTTCGGGGCCTGGATCGGGATGCAGCTTTTGATGCGCCGGCCCGAGATCGGGCGGTTCATCTCGGTGTCGCCGCCGGCGAATCTCTACGATTTCACCTTCCTCGCCCCCTGCCCCGCCTCGGGCTTGATCGTCCACGGCGGAGCGGACGAGCTGGTCACCTTCGAATCGGTGAAGAAGCTTTCCGACAAGCTCAATTCCCAGCGCAATATCACGGTCGACCTGCGGGTCATCGAGTCTGCCAATCACCTGTTCCAAGGGGGATTCGACGAGTTGACGCCGCTGGTCGAGAACTATCTCGTGGCCGCCCTTGCGGCCGAACAGGGCCACCCCGCGCCAACCGCCAAGGGCCGCGAAAAGAAAAGCGCCACCGCTTAAATCAAGATTAGATCAAGAACGGGGTTCAGCGCGCACGCGCGCGGTGAAGCCGGCCCCCCGTCACCGGCCTTTTGACCCCCGTGGTCGAAGGCAGGCTGAGCGGCAGACCCAAAAGCGAGCGCACGGCGAGATAGCCGAAGGCCTGGGCTTCGAGCGTATCGCCGTTCCATCCGACCTCTTCGACGGCGGCAACCGGACAGGGCAGCGTTCGCGCAAGCTCCGCCATCACCGCGCGATTGTGACGCCCGCCGCCCGCAACCAGCAGACGGCGCGGCGGTTCGGGCAGATGGGCGAAGGCGCGAGACACCGATCGCGCCGTGAAAGCCGCAAGGGTCGCGGCCCCGTCGGCGGCGGCGAGCCCCTCAAGCGCCTCAATGCCGAAGTCGCCGCGGTCGAGCGATTTCGGCGGCGCCCGGCCGAAATAGGGATCGCTCAAGAGCCGTTCCAGCACACCCGCGTCGACGGTCCCCGAGGCGGCGAGGCTCCCTTCCGAATCGTAATCGCGGCCGGTCAGCCTTCGCACCCAGTCATCGAGGAGCGCGTTGCCCGGACCGGTATCGAAGGCAATGGGTGTGCCGTCGCGCCCGATCCAGGTGATGTTGGCTACGCCCCCCAGGTTCAAAACGGCAAGCGGGCGTTCGAGTCCGGCCGCAAGCGCGGCATGGAACAGGGGCACAAAGGGCGCGCCTTCGCCGCCTTCCTCGACATCCCGGCTGCGGAAGTCGTTGATGACGTCGATCCCGGTGAGTGCGGCGAGCAAAGCGGCGTCGCCGATCTGCACCGTCAAGCCGGCGCGCGGACGATGCAAGATGGTATGGCCGTGGAAGCCGATCACGTCCACGGATTTGGCGGATTTTCCGCTTTCTTCCAGTAGCCGGTTCACCGCCTTGGCGTGGATCTGGGTGATGAGGGCGGCGGCCTCGGCGATCTCGGCTCCGGCCTCGGCCGGGCTTCGGCCGAGCAGGGCGCGCAGCCTCGCGCGCACCGGGTTCGAGTACGGAATCGTGAGCCCGGGACCGCACGACACGAATTGCGCGCCGTCGGTCACGACCAGGGCGGCATCCACGCCGTCCTGCGAGGTGCCGCTCATCAATCCTATGGCGGTGAACTTGGCCATGACTCCGAAATCCGAGAGCGCCCTCGTTGTCGGCGGGGGCGCCAGTGTGCTAAATCACCGGGCCTTCCGGCAAGTCTCGTAACCGTCCATGGCAGAGCCTAAATCCGAATTCCTTCGCCGCGTCGTCAGGCGCGGGTTCCTGCACCAATGCACCGATCTTGACGGGTTGGACAAGCTTGCGGCCAAGGGCAAGCCGCTCACCGCCTATATCGGGTTCGACGCGACCGCCGATTCCTTGCACGTCGGAAGCCTGGTTCCGATCATGCTGCTGCGCCTCTTGCAGCAGACCGGGCACAAGCCGATCGTGCTTTTGGGCGGCGGCACCACCAAGGTCGGCGATCCCTCGGGCAAGGACGAGGGCCGGAAGCTTTTGTCCGAAGATGAGATCGCCCGCAATCTCGCGGGAATCAAAAAGATTCTCAAGCGATACCTGGATTTTGGAACGGGACCGACCGACGCCGTATTCGTCGATAACGCCGATTGGCTCGACGGCCTCGAATACATTCCGTTCCTGCGCGACATCGGCCGGCATTTCTCGGTCAACCGCATGCTCGGTTTTGATTCGGTGAAGCTCCGGCTCGACCGCGAGCAGCCGCTCTCTTTCCTCGAGTTCAATTACATGGTGCTCCAGGCCTATGACTTCTTGGAGCTCGCGCGGCGGCAAGATTGCGTCTTGCAGATGGGCGGCTCCGACCAGTGGGGCAATATCGTCAGCGGCGTCGAGCTGGTGCGCCGGGTGATCGAGCGCACCGTCTATGGCTTGACCGCGCCGCTGATCACCGTCGCCTCTGGCGAAAAGATGGGAAAGACCGCCAAGGGCGCGGTCTGGCTCGATGCCGATAAAGTCCCGGCCTATGACTATTGGCAATTCTGGCGCAACACCGCGGATTCAGATGTCGGGCGGTTCTTGCGGCTATTCACGCATTTAGAGACTGATGAAATCGAGCGTCTAGAATCGCTTCAAGGGGCAGAACTTAACGGTGCTAAAAAGAAGCTGGCCGATGAAGCAACCGCGCTGGCTCACGGAAAAAAGGCGGCAATGGAGGCCGCCGAAACAGCACAACAAACTTTTGAGCAGGGTGGTGTTGGAGAATCCCTTCCCACCATCACGGTTACCCGCGCAGCGCTCGAAAAAGGTTTTCCTGTGTTTCAGCTTTTCCGCGAAGCTGGACTCGCTTTCAGCAATGCTGAAGCACGAAGGCTCATCCGCGGCGGCGGTGCCCGCATCAACGACGTGGTCGTAACCGACGAGGGCGCGACGGTCGGCATCTCCGACCTGCACGACGGCCAGATCAAGCTTTCGGCGGGCAAGAAGCGGCACGCCCTCGTGCGCGTGACCTAAGAATCGCGCGCGGTCTCAAGCGCCGTTACTGGTTTTTCCAATTCGGTTCTTGGACGTTGGGCACGTCGGCGTCGGGCGAATTATCGTCCGGCGCCGCGGTCTTATCGCCGTTCGCCGGCGCGCTCGAGCTGTCGAATATCCCGAAGATGTTGCGCAGCACGCCGGGCGTGAGCGCCGCCAGCGGATTGAGCTCGACCGTGGGATCCTGGATCGAGCCGGTCAGCCGGTAGGTCGCGGCGAACACGCCGCTTCCCTTGCCGCCGGTCAAGATGTCGCCCACGATCGGAATATTGCCGAGCACCGAATTCAGCGCATAAGCCGGGACGATCGTGCCGTTACAATCGGCGGCATAGTTGGTGATATTGATCGTGCCCTTCATGGTGAGGCCGAGGTCGCGGCCATAGGCGCGGCCCGCCGTGACCGTCAGCGTATCGCCGGCGAGTGCCAGATCCGCCTTGAGATCGGAAAATCCGATGCCCTCGCCCGACATCACGTTGAGGATGCCGGTGAGCGAAGCGACGGTCAGGATCTTGGCCAACGCCGGCACGCGGACGACGCGGTAATCCTTGACGTGGAGCCGGCCCTTGAACGGACGGGCCGGCAACTTGTCGTCGATGGCGCCCGAGAGCGTCAGCGTGCCGCCCAGCATGTTGTCGAAGATTCCGAAGTTGCGCAGAAAAGTTCCGGCGTCGCCGGTTGCGACCGTCACCTTGCGGGTATCGCCGTCGGGCGAAATCGTCATGCGGAAACTCGGAATCTCCTTGGCGTCCTTGGTGGTTTCCATCCCGCCCTGGAAATCGAGCGACCGCCAGCGGTCGTCGGCCTGATCGAGCCGCAGGCTGGCGTTGACCACCCTGTTGTCGGGACCGAGCCATAGGACGTCGGTGTTGGCCGAAATCGCGTAGGGCTTTTCCTCCTTCGCCTTCTTGTTGGCCTTGAGCGAGAAATAGTCCGCGGCGTCGATCTGGGGCCCGCGCAGATCGAGGTCGAAACCGCCGCCCTCGCGGAACTTGATGTGTCCCGCGACATCGGTGCGCCCGAATGCGAGTCGCGTGAAATCGACGCGCTCGAGGCCCGCGCCCTCCGTGCCAAAGGTCCCGCTGCCGTTCGCGGTCAAGGTGCCCGCGGCGAGCGCGAATTCGCGTAAATTCACCGGACGGTCGTTCCCCAGCGCCAGGGTGAAGCGTCCGGTTCCCGGCGTCTTGGCGGGTTTCGACCAGTTGATCTCGCTAACGGCCATGGCGGCGGGACCGAGATCGGCCGTCAGCGACAGGTCGCCCTTCCCGTCGTGCCCGACGACATAGGCGAGGCTGAGCGGAACCGGCCCCGTGATATAGGGCGCAACCGGATAGCCGAACCGCGCGAGGTCGGAATCGTCGGGCTTGGCCGATGCCGTGAAGCGGCTCTTGACCGGCGCCGCGTCCGAAAAATTCTCCGCCACGGTGATCGATGCCGGAACGCCGCCCAAATAAGCCGTGCCGTCGGCCTTGATTCCTTCCTTGTCCACTTTGATCGAGAGCTGGCCGCGGTCGAGATCCTGGTGCAAGGCCGCATGTTTGATGCTGGCGCCTGTTACGTTGGCGGCGGCGCCGAGCTCGACGCGGGCAAGACTGAGGTTCTGCTCCAGCGGCAACTTGAAATGCGCGCGCACACCGGCGTCGCCGCCGATGTCCTGGGGCGCGATCCCGAGAAAGCTTGCGGCCCCGATCGGCTCGGAATCCAGCACCGTGACGATGCCGGAAAGCGGGCCTTGCAGCGCCATGTCGATGTCGGCGTCCTGATCCTCGACATCGAGGCCGGTGATCGTGACCTTGCCGCCCGTGACCCGAACGCCGTGCACCTCGCCGCCCGTGACCGTGATGTCGAGCTCCCGGGCGGTGAAGGTGGCCTGGCCGCTTACGTTTTCGACCGGCTCCATGGGCGGAAGATAGGCGACCCTCAGCCCCTTGGCCTTGAAGTCCCCGGCAATCGAAACCAGGCGGAGCTTGTTGAGATCGCCCTTGGGCGCCTGGGCGGCGATGACCGCGCGGGTTTCGGGCACGCTGCCGTGCGAAATGTGGGCGGCGATCCAGGTGCGGGCATGTTCCGCGAGCGAGGCCGGCCAGTAGCGCATCAAGGAATCGCTCGGCATGTCGTTGACGGTCACTTCGCCCTGGGCGGTGAGTTCGGCGGCGGTGCGGAACATCCGGCCCGTGAAATCCACGCTCGGCCCGCCCAGATCGGCGTGAAGGCGGTCGATCACGTAGCGCGTCAGGTTTTCCTCGAGCCGCCCGCGCAGCGCGAATTTGGTCACCGGCAGGGCCTCGGGATAAAGCTTCGGCAACGACAGCTTGCCGGGGCCCCCGGTTATGTCGAACCCCAGCACCTCGACCTTGCCGTCGAGATCGAGGGTCGCGGTGAGCGTCCCGTTCAAGGGCACGGCAAAGCTTTCGAGTCCGCCGATCAGATTCTGTTTCGCGGCGATGCGCGCAAGCGAAATGTTGCTGAATGTGGCCCCGAGGTTGATGAGGCGCGCGTCGCGGTCGTAGCCGACGTCGGCATCGATCTCGGCGTGGTCGCCCTCGAGATCGAGCTTGAGGGTGGCGATCCCCGTAATGCCCCTCTTGTCGCGCCCGATCATCAGGTCGGCAACGGGCGCGTGCCAAGTGGTTCCCACTTTTTCATCCACCAGCGTCAGGTCGGCATCCGTGATCTCGATGGTCGTGAGATAGCCCATCGCGCGCCCCAGATTGGGCGGGGACAAAAGATCGGTGACGAGCCGGGCCATGATGTTGCCCGCTTCCGGCCCCGCTTCCTCGAAGCCGAGCTGGAGCTGGCCGTCGGCCCCGCGCACGACGCGCATCTTGGGACGGAAAATCTCGAGGCCGGTGGGCGCCACCACGCCGTGCAAAAGACCGCGCAGGCTGAGCGAGACCGACATCTCCGGCACCGCGGCAAGCACCTCGCCCTGGCTGCCCACCGCGCGCACCCCGCGGAGCCGGATGTCCAGCCCGTGCTCCCAGCCCGCCCAGGTGAGGAGCGTGTCGTCGAGATGGGTGGTAAACTTTCCGTCTTCGGCGCTCAGCGCCTGTTCGAGATAGGGCGTGAGGAAGGAAAGCGAGACCGGCTGGCCCGCGACGCGCCAGGCCACGAGGCCGGTGAGGAGCGCGATGCCGATGGCGGCGCCGATCGCGAATTCGACGATGAGCCTGACCGATTTCAGGACCATGGGTTCCTTGACCGCGGGAACGGGATTGCGCAGGTTGCGGCTTGCCGCCGCGTCTTGTCCCCGGTTTCCCATTTTGTATGGGAATAGCCGCCGCGTGTAGCTTTTTCCGAGGCCGGAGCGGGGGAAATACGGGCGAATCGGGAAGGTCCATGGAATTTCTGACCAGATTGCGGGCGCTGCCCGGCCCGGCCGACCGGAATCTGGCCCGGGTCGGAACCTTGCACTGGGGCGAGGCCGCGGGCTTCGCCGATTTCGCCCGGAGCCTCGCCGCCGATCCCAGGGGCAGCAGCCTTCTCGAAGCGGTGTTCGGCAACAGCCCGTTCCTGACGGGCGCATGGCTTGCCGATCCCGGATTTGCCAAGCACCTCATGGAAAAAGGCCCGGACCTTGTCTTCGAGGAGCTGGTGGCCGCGATGACGGCGGGTTTGGCCGGGGAAGGCGACGGCAAGCGCCTGATGAAGGAACTCCGGATCGCCAAGCGCCGCACGGCGCTCGTCACCGGTCTATCGGATATCTGCGGCATCTGGCCGCTGGAGCGGGTGACCGGAGCCCTCAGCACCTTCGCCGAGACGGCCTTGGGGCTTGCTGTGTCCCATTTGCTTCGCGGCGTGCAAAGCGCGGGCGACATCGAGAAGCCCGGCGGCTTTTTCGTGCTGGGAATGGGAAAGCTGGGCGCGCAGGAACTCAATTATTCGAGCGACATCGATTTGATCGTGTTGTTCGATCCCGAACGGATCGCGTACCGGGGGCGGCACTCGCTTCAGGAATTGATGGTGCGCTTGACCCGCGAACTGGTGCGCATGATGGAGGAGCGGACCGACGACGGTTACGTTTTCCGCTGCGACCTTCGCCTCAGACCCGACCCAGGCGCCACGCCGATTGCGGTCAACGTGCTCGCGGCCGAAGCCTATTACGAGGCGATGGGGCAGAACTGGGAGCGGGCGGCGATGATCAAGGCGCGATACGTCGCCGGTGACCTAGACGCGGCGAAGGATTTCCTGAAATTCACGGTGCCCTATATCTGGCGCAAGAACCTCGATTTCGCGGCGATCGCGGATATCCATTCCATCAAGCGCCAGATCGACGCGCACAAAGAATCCCGCGCGATCAAGGTCGAAGGCCACAACCTCAAGCTCGGGCGGGGCGGCATCCGCGAGATCGAATTCTTCGCCCAGACCCAGCAATTGATCTGGGGCGGGCGGATTCCGGCCTTGCGCAAGCGCGGCACCTGCGAGGCGCTCGAAGCGCTGGCGCAGGCGGGCAAGATTTCCGCGGCGGCGGCGCAAGAGCTTACCGCGGCCTATGAATTCCTGCGGCGCGCGGAACACCGCCTCCAGATGGTGGACGACCAGCAGGTGCATAGCCTGCCGAAGGACGAAACCGGCCTCCGGCATATCGCCGTGTTCCTTGGCTACAAGGATAGGAAAAGTTTCGCGGACGAATTGCTGCATCACCTGCAGACCGTGGAAAAACATTACGCCGCCCTGTTCGAGGACGAGCGGCCCTTGAGCGGGCCGGGAAACCTTGTTTTCACGGGCACGGAGCACGATCCCGAGACGCTGGAGACCCTGAATAAGCTCGGCTTTACCGACCCGGGCGCGATCGCGGCCACGATCATGGCCTGGCACCACGGGCGCTATGCGGCCATGCGGAGCGCCCGCGCAAGGGAAATCCTGACCGAGCTGGTGCCGGCGATTCTGGCGGGTTTCGCCAAGACCGCGGCGCCGCAGGAAGCCTTCATCCGGTTCGACGCGTTTTTGGCAAGACTGCCCGCGGGCGTGCAGCTTTTTTCGTTGTTTGAATCCAATCCGGTCTTGCTCGATCTCGTCGCCGAGATCATGGGCGATGCGCCGCATCTGGCGGATTTGCTGGCACGGCGGCCGATTCTTCTCGACGGCGTGCTCTCGCCCGATTTCTACCAGCCTCTGGCGGGCGCACCCCAGTTGGAACGCGAATTGGCGGAAGCCATTGCGCAGGCGCAAAGCTTCGAGGGCGCGCTCGACATCGCCCGACGTTGGGCCGGCGACAAGAAATTCCGCGTCGGCGTCCAGATCCTGCGCAATTTGACCACGGCCGACGCCGCCGGCCCCATGTTTTCCGATATCGCCGATGCGGCCTTGCGCGTATTGAAGCCGCTGGTGGAAGCGGATTTCGCGAAAACCCAAGGCGCCATGCCGGGCGAAGGGATGGCGGTCATTGCACTGGGCAGGTTGGGCGGGCGCGAGATGACGGTCGGTTCCGATCTCGACCTTGTCTTCGTGTTCGAGGCGCACAACGCCCAGGAATATTTCGCGCGCCTCTCGCGCCGCCTCATCAACGCCATCGCGGCCCCGACCGCCGAAGGCGAACTCTATGCCGTGGACATGCGTTTGCGCCCGTCCGGCTCATCGGGGCCGATCGCCTCGAGCCTGGAATCTTTCCAGCGCTACCACGCTGAGTCGGCCTGGACCTGGGAGCATCTGGCATTGACCCGGGCGCGCGTCGTGGCCGCCCCGAAGCACCTGGCGGCGGCGGTGGAGGACATCGTCCGCGAGACTTTGACGCGGCCGCGCGAGACGCCCAAGCTCGCGCGCGAGGTGTTCGACATGCGCGAGCGCATGGCGCAGGAGCACAAGGCGCGATCGCTGTTCGACGTCAAGCGTCTCCGCGGTGGATTGGTGGACGCGGAATTCATCGTCGAGTTCCTGGAGCTGCGGTTCGCCCACGATCATCCGGAAATCCTGAGCCGGAACACGCTGGAAGCGTTGCTGCGGATTGCGCAAGCCGGATTTCTTGAGCGCGCCGCGGCGGAGCAATTGGATGCGGCCCTGCATCTATGGCAGCGGATTCTGGGAATCCTCCGCCTGTGCTATCCTGAGCCGATCGCGGCGGAAGATGCGCCGGTCGGGCTGCAACGCATTCTGGTGCGGGCCTCGGGGGCCACGGATTATCCGGCCCTGTTGCGCGAGATCGAGGAACGGGCCGATGCGGTGCGGAAACTGTTTCACGAATTGATCGAACGGGCGGCGGGTCCAAAGGAAGTACGGGAGGAGCGCAAGGGATGAGCGTGAAGATCGGCGAAGCGGCGCCGGATTTTTCGATGGCAACCGATGGCGGCGGGAAAGTCTCGCTCAAATCGCTCCGCGGCAAGAATGTCGTGCTTTATTTCTATCCCAAGGACGACACGCCGGGCTGCACCACGGAGGCGTGCAATTTTCGGGATTCGCTTCCGGATTTTTCCAAGGTGAAGGCGGAGGTGATCGGGGTGTCGCGGGACAACGTCGCGAGCCACGAAAAGTTCAAAAAGAAATTCAAGCTCCCCTTCCCGCTCGCGTCCGATTCGGACGGAAAAGTCACCGAGGCTTACGACGTATGGACGCAGAAGAGCTTCATGGGCCGCAAATACATGGGCATCGAGCGCGCGACGTTCTTGATCGACGCCAAGGGGATCGTGCTCAACATTTGGCGCAAGGTGAAGGTGAAGGGCCACGCGGAAGAAGTTTTGGAGGCGGTGAAGGGGTTGTGACGGAGCGGCACTTCTGGCTGATGCCACCGATTCTTAAATCATTTTGGCAAGATCAAGTATAACCGAGATAGTGAAGCTCCCTGTTCCTACACGGTTTGAGACGTACGCCGATAGACCGGCATTGAGCATCTAAACATCCACCCTTGATCCAGAGGCGTGTTTCGGCGTTCGGCGTGAGCTGCGCCCAGCTGGGAATTTCTTTCTTTCGCAGCTTCATCGTCTTTCCATTTTGTACCCAACGGTCAACCATTAGGTGACGGTCATCCCGTCTGTTTCTCCGATGCCATAGACCTTGATGAATCCATATCTTCGCATCGGCATCGCAGATCGACGCCTTGATGAAGTCCCAGCTGCAAGTTCGTTTAGGCTCAGCCGCACAAAGCCGCTTAAGCTTTTGCAGCAGGGCTTTAATTACACGGCGATTTGCTTGAGCACCCTGCTGCATGTCGAGATAGAACTGAGCCCTATATCCCCCTGCCCCATTGTGGAAGAGGTCGACGGTTTTGCTCGACAATTGTAATTTGAGCCAGACCCGCGTTGAGCCTGGACATGCTTTAATAGTTTCGCGACCGTGATCAACTAGTCGTACCTCTTTAAGTATCCGCCTCAGGATTGATTCGAAGGGCGTTTTTAATAACTGGTTTTTGCGCGCTTTTCCGACCCTTCCTACCAGTTTCCATTCATTGCCAGACACGATCGCAAATTTCGACGACGCTTTCGGCAAATTTCGCCCTACCCCGCCTCTTTACTCGCGCTCGCCTGGCCGCCCTTGAGGCGCTGGGCGAGAGAGGCTTGCAGAAATTCGTCGATGCCGCCGTCGAGCACTTTCTGGGCGTTGCCGATCTCGACTCCGGTGCGCACGTCCTTCACCATCTGATAAGGCTGGAGGACATAGGAGCGTATTTGATGGCCCCAGCCGATGTCGGATTTCGCTTCATGGGCGGCGCGCGTGGCTGCCTCGCGCTTCTGCAATTCCACTTCGTACAATCGCGCGCGGAGCATGTTCATCGCTTCTTGCCGATTGCGATGCTGCGAGCGCTCGTTCTGGCATTGCACCACGATTCCGCTGGGGGCGTGGGTGATGCGGATCGCGCTGTCGGTCTTGTTCACGTGCTGGCCGCCGGCGCCGCTTGCCCGGTAGGTATCGATGCGCAAATCCTTGTCCTCGATCTCGATCGCGATGGTGTCGTCCACCACCGGGTAAACCCAGACGCTGGCGAAGCTCGTGTGCCGGCGGGATTGTGAATCGAAAGGAGATATTCTGACCAGGCGATGAACGCCGGATTCGGTTTTCAGCCAGCCGTAGGCGTTCTTGCCGATGACTTTGAAGGTCGCGGATTTGACTCCCGCTTCTTCGCCCGCGGATTCTTCCAGCCATTCGATCTTGAAGCCGTGCTGCTCCGCCCAGCGCGCGTACATGCGGGCCAGCATCTCGGCCCAATCCTGGGATTCGGTGCCGCCCGCGCCCGCGTGGACTTCGACGAAGCAATCGTTGGCGTCGGCCTCGCCCGAGAGCAAGCTTTCGAGCTCGCGCTTGGCGGCAACGGCGCGAAGCTCGTGGAGCGCTTTTTCCGCCTCGCTCGCCACCGCCGCGTCGCCTTCGGATTCGGCGAGCGCCAAGAGATCGATGTTTTCGCGGAGCCCGGTTTCGATTCCGGCGATGGAATCGATCGCCGACTGGAGGCCGGTGCGCTCGCGCATGATGCCTTGCGCGCGCGCAGGGTTGTTCCAGAGATCGGGGTTTTCGGCCTCGGCATTGAGTTCGACTATGCGCTTTTGCGCGCCGTCCCAGTCAAAGATGCCTCCTCAGCAGGCTCAGAGACTGCTGGATTCCTTCGATCACGGTTTGAAGCTCGGCGCGCATGGGGTTCCGGCAAAGTAAACGGCGTTGAACGGGATGTAGCGATCCCGAGCCGCCGCGTCAATCGCAAGCGCCGGTCAATAAAGTCCGCCGGGTGCGGCCGCCGGCGTCTCGGAACCCGGGGTAAGCGAAGTGCCGTTGATGACGGAGCCGCGCGCGGTGGGTTCGGTGCCGGGCTTGAAAGCCTCGCGGATCACGCCCTTGTCGCCCGGCGCCGCCGGCAAGCCGGTTGCCGGATCGGTGCGGACGAGCAGGATTCCGGGCGGCACGCGGAACGGAATCGCGGGCTCGTCCTTCAGGGCTTCGGCCATGAAATCGCGGAACACCGGGACCGAGACGCTGGCCCCGGTTTCCTTCGGTCCCAGCGTGCGCGGCTCGTCGAAGCCGATAAAAACGCCGCAAACGAGATCCGGCGAAAAGCCGATGAACCAGGTGTCGAAACTGTCGTTGGTGGTGCCGGTCTTGCCCGCCAAGGGCTTCCCGACCGCTCTGATTTTTTGCCCGGTGCCGCGCTCGACCACGCCCTGGAGCATGGAGACGATCTGATAGGCGCTGCGCGGATCGGCGACCTGCTCGCGGGTGTCCGGAATCTCGGGCACGGTGAAGGCATCGGGAATGACTCCGTCGGTGTTGCAGCCCTCGCAGGGGCGCTCGTCGTGGCGGAAAATGGTCTTGCCGTGGCGGTCCTGGACGCGGTCGATCAGGGTGGGTGCTACTTTCTTGCCGCCGTTGACGAAGATGGCGTAGGCGGCGGTCATGCGGAGCAGCGTCACGTCGGCGGCGCCGAGAGCCATCGACAACTCCTCCGGCATGTTGTCCACGACGCCGAATTTCTCGGCGGTGGCGACGACCTTGTCCATGCCGACGGTTTGCGCCAGGCGCACCGTCATGAGGTTGCGCGATTTCTCGATGCCGATGCGCATCGGCACCGCGCCCAGGAATTCATGGGTGTAGTTCTCCGGCTTCCACAGCGGCAGGCCGGGGCCCTGGTCGATCACGATCGGCGCGTCGAGCACCAGGGTCGAGGGCGTAAATCCGGATTCGAGCGCGGTGTAATAGACGAACGGCTTGAAGGAGGAACCCGGTTGCCGCAGCGCCTGAGTGGCGCGGTTGAATTCGCTGGCGTCAAAGCTGAAGCCGCCGTTCATGGCGAGCACGCGGCCGGTATGCGGATCGAGCGCCACCACCGCGCCGTTGACGTCGGGGATTTGGCGAAGGCCATAAGTGTTCGGCAGATAAGCCGCGCCGTCTTCGGCCGCGCGCGCGGGCTCGATCGCGATGACATCGCCGGCCGCGAGAACGTCGCCGGGCTTGTGCGGCGGGGCGCCGAAATGCTGGTCCTTGAGCACGGACCGCGCCCAGGCAAGCTCGGAGAAGGGAATCGTTCCGGTTTCGCCGGTCGCAAGCCCAATGGCCGCAGCAGAGCCATCGACCTTGAGCACGACGGCGAGCCGCCACGGAGCAAGGCCGGCCGGCGGCACGACGCCCGCCAATTGGCCGCGCCAATCCTGCGCCAAGGCAAGTTTGGCGATCGGCCCGCGCCAGCCGTGGCGGCGGTCATAGGCAATGAGCCCCGCTCTCAATGTTCTGTCGGCGATGTCCTGGAGCCGCGAGTCGAGCGTGGTTCTGACCGACAACCCGCCTTCATAGAGCCCCTTTTCGCCGTAGCGGTCGAGAAGCTCGCGCCGGACTTCCTCGACGAAGAATTCGGCATGGATGAAGACGGCTTCTTCCGGATTGCGGACGGTGAGCGGCTCGGCCTTCGTGGCTTCGGCCTCTTGAGACGTGATGTAGCCGTCCTCCGCCATGCGGTCGATCACCCAGTTGCGCCGCGACACCGCCGCCTCTTTGTGGCGGACCGGGTTGTAGTTGTTGGGCGCCTTGGGGAGCGCCGCCAAATAGGCGGCCTCGGCGATCGTCAGTTCGTTGAGCCCCTTGTTGAAATAGTTGAGCGCGGCGGCCGCGACCCCGTAAGTGCCGTAACCGAGATAAATCTCGTTCAAGTAGAGCTCGAGGATGCGGTCCTTCGAAAGACTGCGCTCGATGCGGAACGAGAGGATCGCTTCCTTGATCTTGCGATCCAGGCTCACTTCCCCGGAGAGGAGAAAATTCTTGGCCACCTGCTGGGTGATGGTGGAGCCGCCGGTCGGCCGCTTGTTCGAGCCGAGGTTCTCGATGTTGGTCAGAATCGCGCGGAAGATGCCGCCGATGTCGATTCCGGGGTGGGTGTAGAAATTCTTGTCCTCGGCGGCGATGAAGGCGTTGATGACGCCTTTGGGCATGGCATCGACCGGCACGAACACGCGCTTCTCGATGGCGTATTCGGCGATCAACCGGCCATCGCCCGCGTGAATCCGGGTGACCGTCGGCGGCTCGTAAACCGCCAATTGCCCGTAATCGGGAAGCCCCCGCCCGTAGTGATAAAACAGGTATAGTCCCGCGCTCGCGGCGGCGACGGCGAGCACGAACAAACCTCCCAAAACGATGGCGGCGGCGCGGAACATCCGTCCCAATGGCCGGGACGTTGTCCGCCCTGGGTCTTGCGGCATGCGGTTAGATTACCCTCGGGGTGCCGAAGTTGAAGCGCCAAAATATGGCCGAGTTATGACTTCGTGAACCCGTCCTTCCAGGAGAAATAGCGCTCCACGCCCTTGGCCAGGGCCGAGGCCAGGCGCGCCCGGTAGGAAGGATCGCGGAGCTGCCGCTCTTCCCGGCCGTGGGAGAGGTAGCCGAGCTCGACCAGGACCGAGGGCACGTCGGGCGCCTTCAGCACCGCGAAGCCCGCGAAGCGGTGGGTCTTGGCCAAGAGCCGCGTCTCGCGGGCGAGCTCCGCCACCGCGAATTCGGCGAAGTTCGCCGACAGGTTCATGGTCTCGCGCTGGGCGAGGTCGATCAGGATATTGGTGACCTCGGGGCTTTCGTTGGTGAGATCGACGCCCGCGATCACGTCCGCCTTGTTCTCGGAAACGGCAAGCGCCGCCGCCTCCTTGTCGGAGGCGGTCTCGGAAAGCGTGTAGACGGAGAGCCCGCGGATCGAGGGATCGTCGATGGTGTCGGCATGGAGCGAGACGAACAGATCGGCGCCCGCCGCCCGCGCGATCGCGATCCGCTCGCGGAGAGGAATGAAAATGTCGCGGTCGCGGGTCAAGACGACATGGAAACGGCCGCTGGCCTCGAGCTGACGCTTCAGTTCGAGCGCCATCGAAAGGGTCAGAAACTTCTCGTAGACGCCGCTGCGCCCTTGCGCGCCGGGATCGACTCCGCCGTGGCCGGGATCGAGCACCACGGTTTTCTTGGCCGGGTGCGGTTGGGCTTGGGGCTGGGGCGTTTGGGCTTTTGGCGCCGCGGCCGTTTCGAGCGCGGTTTTTTTCGCCTCCGCCAGAAACGCTTCGCGGGTTTCCGGGGCGAGATCGAGGACCAGGCGGGGACCATAACCCTCCTGGGGCTCCAGCAATTTCGCCTGCTTGATCTTGATCGGGCCGCCGGTATCGAGCACCACGCGGAACGTGCCGGGAGAAAAGAGACCGTAACGGAAGCCCTTGATCAGCCCGACGCTCTGGCCTTCCTTGGGCGGGGGGGCATCCCAAGCGACTTCGGGAAGATCGATCACGACCCGGTAGGGATCGGCGAGAACGAAGACGCGGAAGTCCACGGATTCGGAAAGATCGAGGACGAAGCGGGTCGCGTCCGGATGATCGCCAAGGCGCACCCCGGTGATATGCGCCTGCGGATCGGCATGCGCGGGTTGCCCAAAACCGAGGGCGAGGCACAAGAAGAGGGCGGCGCGAAACGCGCGGGTGACGGGAATCTTCCACATCTAGGTTGCCGGCCTCGATAACCCCCAAAATATATTCATATACCGGGGAAGCCGACAAAATCCATTTTTTGCCGGCCGGAGCGCCCGATGCCGAGCACGGCTCGTGCCGGCAACGCCCGGTTTGGGCGATTTCGCGTCGGAAAATGCGCGCCGGACCCGTATGGCCGCGCCGCATTTAGATTGTGGAGCGGGGTTACAACCATTATGTTAACCCAGCGAATGACCACAATCGGACGCTACCCTACTTCCTATGGGGTCCCTGTTTCCGGTTCGAGGGCGTGGACGGTATATGCCCCCTCCCGGCATCCCCCTGGCAGCGGCGCGGTTGTGGATTTTTGTGGAACCTGAAGCCGGCGTTCGTTCCGGTGCTGTTTGAGAGGCTTCCGCCCTGGAGAATCCCTCCGTTCGGCGGATATGCGCGCAGCGCCCCCGGCTTCGTAACGAAGGCGTGTCGCCACCCGTTGTTCGCGCGGGTCCGGCCGGGCGCGCCGACGGAGACATAGCCTTATGGCGAAACGGATGTTGATCGACGCCACCCAACCCGAGGAAACCAGGGTTGCGGTGGTGAGTGGGACCAGCCTCGAAGAATACGATTTCGAAACCGCCACCAAGAAACAGATCAAAGGAAATATTTATCTCGCGAAGGTGGTGAGGGTAGAACCCTCGCTTCAGGCGGCCTTCGTGGAATACGGCGGGAACCGGCACGGCTTCCTCGCCTTCAGCGAAATCCATCCCGACTATTACCGCATCCCGGTCGAGGACCGCGCCGCACTCGTGGCCGAAGAGCGCGAGATGGCCCAGGCCGACGACCGGATCGAGGGCCTTGGCCGCAACGGGGAAGCCTCAAGCGCCGCGCGCGAGCGTCCCGCCACTTTCGAAGATGCGCGCAGCAGGGACCAAGAAGCCGCGGGCGAGGACGAGCTCGGCGCAAGCGAGCAGGCGCGCGAAGCTGGAGAGGAAGGCGAGATTGGCGGTGGCGAGGGCGCGGACGGCGCCGGCCGGGAAGCGGACGTATTCGAGGAAGTGGGGGGCGCCATCGAACCCCCGTCCGACGAGGCTTCCGATGCGGGCCACGGCGAGCCGCCGCAAGAAGACATGGCCGCGGCCGGATTCGACCACGACGAAAACGCTCCCTTTGGCTCCGAGCCGGCGGCGGGTGAAGAGATCGGGCCTTCGGACTTGCCGCCGATGCCCTATGAAACGGGCGAGCCGATCGAGGGCGAACCGGCGCCCGGACCGGCGCCCTTGCGGATGGAGGGCAGCGAATTTTCCGGGCCGGAGGCGGCCGGCGAACCTGCGGCCGAGGTGGTCGCGCCCGAGGCGCCGCAAACCCGGCCGATGCGCGAAGCGGTGGAAATGGTGGGCGGCGACGATGCCGACGTCGACGCCCCGCGGCGGCGCCATCCGAGCCGGCATTACAAGATCCAAGAGGTCATCAAGCGCCGCCAGGTGATGCTGGTGCAGGTGACCAAAGAGGAGCGCGGAACCAAGGGCGCCGCCCTTACGACTCGGCTCTCGCTCGCCGGGCGGTATTGCGTGCTCATGCCCAATACCGGACGGGGCGGCGGCATCTCGCGCAAGATCACGAGCACCCAGGACCGCCAAAGGCTGCGCGAGGTCGTGGACGGAATCGAGATTCCGGAAGGCATTTCGGTGATCGTGCGCACCGCGGGCGCCAGCCGCAACAAAGCCGAGATCAAGCGCGACTTCGACTACCTGCTGCGCACCTGGAGCGACGTCCGCGAGGTGACCTTGAAATCCTCGGCGCCGGCCCTCATCCACGAAGAAGGCAACCTCATCAAGCGTTCGATCCGCGATCTTTACGCCCGCGACATGGAAGACATTCTGCTCGAGGGCGAGGAAGCCTACAAACTCGCCAAGGAGTTCATGCGGACCTTGATGCCGAGCCACGCCAAGCGCGTGAAGCTTTACCGCAGCCCGAACGTGCCGCTGTTCCAGCGCTTCCAGATCGAAAGCCAGATCGCGGCGATCCACGAGCCCCTGACCCGGCTCAAATCCGGCGGCTATATCGTCATCAACCAGACCGAAGCCCTGGTCGCCATCGACGTGAACTCGGGCAAGTCGACGCGCGAGCGCAATATCGAGGAAACCGCCACCCAGACCAATCTCGAGGCGGCGGACGAAGTCGCGCGCCAATTGCGCTTACGCGATCTGGCCGGGCTCATCGTCATCGACTTCATCGACATGGAGAGTCAGCGCAATCAGCGCGCGGTCGAGAAGCGTCTCAAGGACGCGATGAAGAACGACCGGGCGCGCATCCAGCTCGGGCGCATCAGCCATTTCGGGCTTTTGGAATTGTCGCGGCAACGGTTGCGCCCGAGCCTGCACGAATTCAGCACCGAACGCTGTCCGCATTGCCAGGGCATGGGCTTGATCCGCTCGACCGAATCGACCGCGCTTCAGGTGTTGCGCGCCCTCGAGGAAGAAACGCTCAAAAAGCGCATCGCCGAGCTCGTGGTTTACGCGCCGCCCAAGGTCGCGCTTTACATCCTCAACCAGAAGCGCGCGATGCTGACCGGGATCGAGACCCGGCATCACTGCCGCATCCTGGTCAACGAAGACGAGGCGCTGGTGCCGCCCGATTTCCGGGTCGAGGTCACCAGGCAACGCACCGCCGCGGAGGCCGCGGCGGCCGAAGAGGCCGCCCGCCTGGCGGCGGCGGCGATCCCGGAGACGGTGATCGAGGAGACCGAAGCGGAGGAGCCGGAGCCCGACGAAGCGGAAGAAGAGGAGCGCCGCGAAGAGCGTCAAAGCCCGATGGCGGCGCGCCCGCCGGCCGGCGATTTCGCGCCCGCCGGCGCAAGCTCGGACCGGGGCAGCGGCAGAAGCGCCGGCGAGGCCGGCGGCGAAGGCCAGCAAAAGCGCCGCCGGCGCGGCAAACGCGGCGGCCGCAGGCGTCACGGCCACCAAGGATCCGGTGTTGCCGGTGACGCGCCCGCCCAAACGGCCGCACCGCTGACCGGCGCACCGCTGACCGGCACACCAGTAACCGGCGAAGCGCGCCCAGAGCCCGCGCCGTCCATATCCCAGGACCCGCAGCAACCCCAAGCTGGCCGCGGCGACGGGCAGCGGCACGGACGGCGCGGCAGGCGGCGCAGGGGGCGCGGCGGCAATGGCGCGGGACGCACGGGGCCACCGTCCGCAACCTTGGCGCCGTCCGAACCGAGAAGCGAGCCGCGGCGGAGCGAACCGGCGCACGAGCCGCCCCGCAGCGCTCCCGAGCCGAGCGCGCCGCGCCGCGCCGAGCGGCACGAAGCCGAAGCAACACGCGCGCCGGGCCCGGCGCCCGAAAGCGGAAAAACCGAGTCGGGTCCCAAGCGGCGCGGCTGGTGGCAGCGCCTCGTCGAGTGAACTAGCGGCGGTGCCAGGCCTCGAGCCTGCGCGCCGCTTCGATCACGTCGCGCTTGGAACCGGCGTAAGAAATGCGCACGAATCCGTGGCCGCGTCCCGGGTCGAAATCCACTCCCGGTGTCAGCGCGACGCCGGTCTCGGCGAGCAGGCGCCGGCACAAATCCCCGCTGTCGTTGGTGAGATGACGGACATCGGCGTAGAGGTAGAAGGCGCCGTCGGCGGGCGCCAGGCGATCGAAGCCGGCTTGCGGCAGGTGCTCCAGGAGATGCGCGCGATTGCGGGCGAAGGTGCGGACATTGGCCTCCAACTCGCCCATACCCTCGAAGACCTTGAGGGCGGCGCGCTGGGAGAGCGTGGGCGGCGAAATATACAAATTCTGCGACAGCGTTTCGACCGAGCGCAGCAGATCCGGCGGCACCACCATCCACCCCAAGCGCCAGCCCATCATGGAAAAGAATTTCGAGAAGCTGTTGATGACGACCGCGTCCGCATTCACGGCCAAGGCGCTGGTAGCCGGCGTGCCGTAGGTGATGCCGTGATAGATCTCGTCCGAAATCAAACGAATCCCGCGCGCCACGCAATAGGCCCCGAGGGAGCGCATCTCGTCCGCGCTCAGCACGGTGCCGGTCGGATTGGACGGACTGGCGATGATGAGCCCGTCGAGGCGGGGCTCGGCATCGAGAAGCTGCGGCGTCGGCTGGAACCTCGTTTCCGGCCCGGTCTCGATGAGCACCGGTTCGATGCCGAGCGACGTCAGGATATTGCGATAGGCGGGATAGCCGGGAACGGCGAGCGCGACGCGGTCGCCGACGTCGAAGGCGGCCAGGAACGCGAGCACGAATCCGCCCGACGAGCCGGTGGTGATCACGACGCGCCCGGCGTCCACCTCCAGGCCGGCGCTTTCCCGGTAGAACCGGGCGATACGTTCGCGCAAGGATGGCAGACCCGTCGATTCGGTGTAGCCGAGCGGGCCTGCGGCCAAAATAAGCCTCGCTTCCTCGATCACCGCTTTGGGGGCCGAGGTGCTGGGCTCGCCCAGCTCCAGATGCAGCACGTCGCCGCCTTCGGCCGCGCGCTTGTTCGCCGCGGCCAGCATTTCCATGACGATGAAGGGCGGCACGGCGCCGCGCTTGGCGACCTTCATCGCGGGGGGACCCGCATGAGTGCGCATTGACGCCGCAGACGCACGCCATTAGGTAGAAAGACGGCTTTTGGGATGATCGCGGTGCGCAGGACTCTCTCCTACCTTTTTGCCGCCGCCCTCGCGGCCGCTCCGGCGCCTGCCAGGGCCCAGGGGATCCCGATCGCTCGCGACGCCGAGATAGAAAATAACATCCGGGCGTTCGGGACGCCAATCTGGGATGCCGCCGGATTGTCGCCCCAAGACATCACCATCCGCATCGTCGCCGACGACGATATCAATTCCTTCGTCATGGGCGGCCAGAACATATTCGTCAACAGCGGCCTTTTGCTCCTGGCCCAGAACGCGAATCAGGTCATCGGCGTGATCGCCCACGAAACCGGCCATATCTCCGGCGGCCATCTCTCGCGCATGGAAGAAGAGCAACGCAACGCGATGATGGAGTCGATCATCGCCATGGTACTGGGCGCGGGCGCGATGGCGACCGGCGCGCCGGGCGCGGGCCAAGCGGTGATTGCGGGCGGGACGCAGGTCGCGCAGCGCCAGTTGCTTGCTTACAGCCGCAGCCATGAAGCCTCCGCGGACACCGCCGCCCTGTCCTTTCTCGACCGCACCCACCAGTCGTCCCGCGGATTGATGGATTTCCTGATCCTGCTCGAGAAGCGCGAGGGCGGCGGGGTCGGGCATCAGGATCAATACGTGCTCACCCACCCCCTCACCCCGGACCGGATCGAGTTCGTCCAGCACCACGTCGAAACCTCGCCGTGGTCCGACACGCCGGAGCCGCCCGAATTCAACGAGATGTTCGCGCGCATCCAGGCAAAGCTGATCGCCTTTCTGCATCCGCCGGATGACGCGCTCACCCGCTATCCCGCCGGCGACAACGGCATTGCCGCGCGTTATGCCCGCGCCATCGCCTATTACCGGAAGCCCGACCTCGCCCATGCGCTACCCTTGATCGACGGGCTCATCGCCGAGCGCCCGGCCGATCCGTATTTCGAGGAGCTCAAGGGCCAGATGCTTTTCGAGAACGGGCGCGTGCGCGAGGCGATCGCGCCCTATGAGACGGCGGTCAGGCTGTTGCCCGACAATATTCTGCTGCGCATCGGCCTTGGCCAGGCTTACTTGGAGACCAACGATCCGGCCTATCTCGATACGGCCTTGGCCAATTTGACCCAGGCGGTCCAGGAAGACCGCCGGATGCCGCAGGCGTGGCGGCAGCTGGCGGTGGCCTACGGACGCAAGGGCGACATCGGACTTTCGGCGCTGGCGCTTGCCGAACGCGCTTATCTCGTTCACGACGACAAGGAGGCGCGCACCGAAGTCGCTCGCGCCGAAAAATTGCTGCCCGAAAATTCCGCCGGCTGGCTGCGCGCCGAAGACATCAAAAAAGCGATCGCGAACCGCAAGAAATAGCCATGACCGCGCGCCCAAATCGCGACCCCTCGCGTTCCCGGATTGCCGGCGGAGTCAAGGCGCTCTTCGCCGCCTTGCTGCTTTCGGCCTGCGCCGGTTCGGATGAGCCCGATGTCATGGCCGCGACGCCTGCGGCGGGGCCCACTGCCGCCGCCGGCGCGCTTGGTCCGCGTCGCGGACCGCCCTCGGTCGATCCCTATGCTCAGTTCGTCATCATCGGCCCTTCGCCCCGATTCGATCCTTTGAGGCTTCCCGACAGCTGGTATGGCGCCAACACGGGCGGCGGGCCCCTGAAGATCGCCTCGGGCGAGAAAGCGGGAATCGTGGCACTCCGCTTTGAAGCCGATTCGCAAGGCTCCATCCTGGGCCGGCGACTCGATATTCCGCTCCTCAACATGCCGTATCTGCGCTGGGGCTGGTATCTCGAGCCCGAGGTTGCGGGCGCGGCGAGGACCGAGGTCCGCGGTTCCGAGCCCGAGGTCCTGCTTCGCATCGTCGTCGGATTTCGCATGCTGCCGCACCCGGCGCCGGCCGGTGATTTCCACGGGCCGCCCAAGATCGACCGGACGTTGAGCCTGGAATGGCGCGCCGCCGCCCAAAGTGCGGCAACGGCGGGGAGCGTTCCGATGCGGGCGGGCCGGCACGAGGCCGGGCGCTGGATCCTCGAGGCGGTCGATCTGTCGCGGCTTTTCTCGGCGGTTTGGCCGCGAGACTCGATCGCCCAGGCCCGCCTGGTGTTCGTGGCTGCAGGCGCCGGACCCACGGCCGTACCGGCAACGGGATACATCGCCGAGGTGGTGCTGTCGCCGTGACGGTAATTTCCTCGCATCATACGGCCATGATCGCGCGCGCCCTTGCGGGCGATTGCTTCGCGACCCATTATCACCGCCTCCTAATCGGCGCATCGGGAGTGAGATCATGACGCCTTTCGACCCGCAAAATCCCGCCCACCGGAAAGCCGCGTTCCTGGCCGCGGTGATCGTGGTTTTCGCGGTGGGGGTGCTGGCGACGTCCTTACTCCTGCGCCCGGGTCCCGGCCCGGCCGAGCAACTCAGCGCGGGACAAAGCAAGGCGGTCGAGGCGCTGATCCGCGACTACCTCCGGGACCATCCCGAGGTCGTCAGTGACGCGCTGAAGACCATGGTCAAGCAGCAGCGCGACAGCGAGGCCGAGCGTCTCAAGCTCAACATCCGGGCGCTCGCGAAGGACCTGAAGGACGATCCCGATTCGCCGGTCGCCAACCCCGACGGCGACGTCACGGTCGTCGAGTTCTTCGATTACGAATGCCCGTATTGCAAGGGGCTGGCGCCGAAGCTCCATGAGCTGATCGACGGCGACACGAAAGTCCGTTTCGTGTTCAAGGACTATCCCGTGCTCGGTCCGATCTCGCTCTTCGCCTCGCGCGCGGCACTGGCCTCGCGCAAGCAGGACAAATACATTCCGTTCCATTTCGCGATGATGGCGGTCAAGGGGCAGATGACCGAGGATTTCGTCCTGGTTGCCGCAAAGGATGCCGGGCTCGACATCGAGCGCCTCCAGCAGGACATGGCCGCGCCCGAGATCGCGGACATCCTCGATCGCAACAGGCGCCTGGCCAAGGGCCTCAATATCGAGGGCACGCCGAATTTCGTCATCGGCGAGACGCTGATCCCCGGCGCCGTCGATATCTCTTACATCAAGGACGTGATCAAGAAAGAACGCGGCGGCTAGGCGGCCGTGGTTTTTGTTTGCGGCTTGCCATCGCCGACACCGGTCGCGGATTCCGGCTCGATCTGATGGAATCCGGATACGACGGGAAATAAGCCATCCAATGACGGCGGGCGATCGAGGGGACGCGTGCGGTCGAACTGGACGGCGCGCATCCCCGCCGCCGCCGCCAATTCTTTTTCGGAATCCGAAAGAAACAGGATCGAATGCGCGGGGCGCGAGATCGCGACCGCGATCTTGCGGTAGGACTCCGCTTCCAGCTTGGAGCCGGTCGCGGTATCGAAATATCCGGCAAAGAGCGGCGTCAGATCGCCCTCGGACGTGTGGGCGAACAAAAGTTTCTGCGCCGCCACCGACCCCGACGAATAAACATAAAGGCCGATCCCGGATTCGTGCCAGCGGCGAAGTGCGGGGGCCACGTCCGGATAGACATGCGCCTTCAAGACACCCGCCTCATAACCCTCGGTCCAGATCAAGCCCTGGAGCGTCTTCAGGGGCTTGATCTTGCGGTCTTCGTCGCTCCACTTCGTGAGCACCGGTACCGCGTCTTGCGGCGTCAATTGGGGCCGGCCTTCGATCTCGCCTATCTCGGCCAGCACCGCGCGCACTTCGCGTTCGGCGGCGTGCGCGCGGAGGTAAGCCGCAAAGCGCTCGCGCGCATAAGGAAACAGGACCTTATGCACGAAAGCGATGTCGGTGGTCGTGCCCTCGATATCGGTGAGGACGGCGCTTTGGGGCACTATTCGCCGTATTTCGGGAATCGGCTCGAGATCTTATCGCCGGTGAATTGCGCGACCCAGCCCTCGGGGTTGGTGAAGATGCGGACACAGGTGAGCAGCGGCTGGGGCCCCATGTCGAACCAGTGGCGCGTCCCTGCTGGAACCGACAGCAGGTCGTTTCGTTCGCAAACGATCTGATGGATTTGGCCGTCGAGATGCAGATAGAAGGCGCCCGCACCTTCGACGAAGAATCGCACTTCGTCCTCCGAATGGGTGTGCTCGTTGAGAAACTTTTCGCGCAGCGCCACGCGGTCGGGATGGTCCGGCTTGAGCCTTATGACGTCGGCGGTCTTGTAACCGCCTTCCGTCATCAGGCGGTCGATCTCCGGCCGGTAGGCGGTGAGAATCGAGTCCTGGCCGGCGTCGTCGGCGAGCGCGGCATGGGCCTGCCAGCGCTCGAAGCGGATTCCGCCTTTCTCCAGGAGCTCGGCGATTTTACGGCCGTCGCTCGATTGCGCGACCGCGCGCTTGGGTTCGCCCTCGGCATAAATCGTGAGCCGCGTCATGGTCCGATTCTCATCATTTCGAGTTCCAGAGCAAAAAGGGCATCGAAGGCCTCGAGATGGCGTTCCGCATCACCCGCGGTTTCGCCCCAGGCGTAAAGCCCGTGCCCCGCCAAAAGATAACCCGGCGCCCGCACGGAGTCCTCCGTCATCTCAGCCAGCCTGCGCTCGACCTCGCGGGCCAGCGCCGCGGTGTCCTGGTTGTTGGCGAAAATCGGGATCAGGAGCGCCGTTTCGTGGGAGGCGACCCCGGCGAAGGCCTTTTGCAGCTCCCAGCCGCAAAGCCGGAGGCCATCCCGGCCGGCGTTGAGCCGCGAGAGCAGCGCCGCGGCCGGGCTGTGGACGTGGAACACGGCGCCGATTTGGGCGTCGGAGCGGTAAAGCGAAACATGGAGCGGCGTTTCGGCGGAAACGCCCGGCGGTATCGGGGCGTCGAGGGCGAAGGTCGCGATATCGGCCTCGGACAGCGCCCCCTTGTCGCATCCCGAGCGGGTGACGGCGATGAGGCCGCCCTCGACCCGCGCCGAGAAATTTCCCGAAGTGGCCGGGACCCAGCCGCGGGCGGCCGCGAATTTTCCGGCGGCGATGATGGCCGTGACGGCCTTTGAACCGGCTAGCGGCGTCCCATTTCCTCTGGGCATCCAGGCTCTCCCGCCCGAGGCAAAGGATTATAGCGCGGTCGCACGCCGGGCCGCGAGCGGATCGCGGACCTTAAGGTTCAGATGTAATAAGCCTTGAACGGCGGGAAGCCGTTGAACCCCACCGAGCAATAGCTCGTGGTGTAGGCCCCGGTGCTCAGAATCTCGATCTTGTCGCCGGCCTTGAGATCGAGCGGCAACTGGTAATCCGCCTTGTCGTAGAGGATGTCCTCGCCGTCGCAGGTGGGACCCGCGAGCACCACGGGGCCCATCGCCCCGCCGTCATGCGGCGTGCGGACGCGGTAGCGGATCGCCTCGCCGATGGTCTCCACGAGGCCGCCGAACTTGCCGATGTCGAGATACACCCAGCGCCGCTTGTCGCTGTAGGACTTCTGCGAGATCAGGATGACCTCGGCCTGGATCACGCCGGCGTCGCCGGCCATGATGCGGCCGGGCTCCACCATCACCTGGGGCGGCTTGTTGCCGAAGGTGCGGCGCAACGCCTTGTTGATGGTTGCGGCGTAGTCTTCGAGCGGCGGCGCCTCGGTCCGGTAGCGCGCGGGAAATCCGCCGCCCAGGTTCAGCATCTTGAGCTCGATCCCGACCTCGTTCAAAGCCGAGAACAGCATCGCCGTCTTGCCGATCGCGACGTCCCATTGCTTCACGTCGCGCTGTTGCGAGCCGACGTGGAAGGCAACGCCATACGGGTCGAGGCCGAAGTCGCGGGCCCGAATCAGAAGGTCGCGGGCCATTTCGATCTCGCAGCCGAACTTCTCGGAGAGCGGCCAGTCGGCGCCTTCGTTGGTTATGCGCATGCGGCAATAGACCTGGGCGCCGGGCGCGGCTGTTGCCAGCTTCTCCAGCTCGCCGATCGAATCGAAGGCGAAGAGGCGCACGCCGCGATCGAAGGCGGCTTCGATGTGGCGCTGCTTCTTGATCGTATTGCTGAAGGAAATCGCGTCGGGCTTGGCTCCCGCCTTCAGGCAGTCGTCAACCTCGTAGATGCTCGAGGTGTCGAAGCTCGACCCGAGGCCCACCAGGAGCCTGATGATCTCCTCCGCGGGATTGGCTTTGACGGCGTAATAGATTTTCGCCCACGGAAGAAGACCGTGCAGCATCCCGTAGTTCTGTGCGACCACGTCGAGATCGACCACGAGACACGGCGTCTCGGGCTTTTTCTCGACGAGGAAACGGGCGATCTTTTCATTCATCGCTCGGCTCTATCGGCTGGGAGGGGCGCGCACCCCCCGGTTTCAAAAAGAAACTGGCCGAGCCGACGACGCGCGGCATTATCAAAGCGGCCGAGTCGTCGCTATATGGCATTCGTCCGCGGATGAAAAGAAAAAAATGCGGGCGGCGGAATTTTTGCCCCGGCGGGACGACCGCGCGCCGCCGCCAAGCCGCCCCCTGCCGGATTGCGCCCCTCGGGCCGCATGTTATAACCCTTGCCGTCAGACCTTCGGCGCGGCAGCCATGACCGCCACTATCCTCATTTTGAACGGGCCCAATTTGAACCTCCTGGGGGAGCGCGAGCCGGACATCTACGGCCACGAGACGCTCGCCGACATCGAGGCGGCCTGCCGGGCCAAGGCCGAGGAGCTCGGCCTTGCCCTCGACTTCCGCCAGAGCAACAGCGAGGCGGAGCTGGTGGACCTGGTCCAGAAGGCGCGCCGCAAGGCCGCCGGCATCATCATCAACGCCGGGGCCTTGAGCCATACCTCGATCGCCATCCTGGACGCCCTGCAGGCCGTGGACGTTCCGGTCATCGAGGTGCACCTCTCCAACATTTACCGGCGCGAGGATTTCCGCCAAAGCTCCTACGTCAGCCGCGCCGCCACCGGTGTCATATGCGGCCTGCGCGGCCACGGCTACGTGCTGGCCCTCGAAGCCATGGCGCGGCTGCAGTCGGCCGAAAAATGATGTGGCCGTTCGGCGTCGATAGCGAGCTGGTGCGAAAACTCGCCCGGCTGCTGGAAGAAACGGGTCTCGGCGAAATCGAGGTCAGGGCGTTCGGGCGCAGCCTTCGGGTGGCGCGCGAGTCCGGCAGCCCCGCCGTTGCACCCAAAGCAAAGCCCGAGGCGGGGGATGCGCCGGCGGCCCGCATCGCCGCCGATCGTCCGGGCGCCGTCGCCTCGCCGATGGTGGGAACCGTCTATGCGGCCCCCGAGCCGGGCGCCCCGCCCTTCGTCGCCGTCGGCGATGCCGTGAAAAAGGGCCAGACGCTCCTCCTCATCGAGGCGATGAAGACCATGAATCCGGTGCTGGCACCACGCGCCGGCAAGGTCGCCGAAATTCTGGTCGCCGACGGGGCGCCGGTCGAATTCGGCGAGGTCTTGCTGATTCTGGAATAGGCGGATGTTCGAAAAAGTGCTCATCGCGAACCGCGGCGAGATTGCGCTTCGCATCCACCGCGCCTGCCGCGAGATGGGAATCCGCACCGTCGCCGTCCATTCGACCGCCGATTCGGACGCCATGCACGTGCGCCTCGCCGACGAGAGCGTGTGCATCGGTCCGGCGCCGAGCGCCAAAAGCTATCTCAACATCCCCGCGATCATATCGGCCGCCACCATCACCGGCACCGACGCCATCCATCCCGGCGTCGGGTTCCTGGCCGAGAACGCGGACTTCGCCGAGGTCGTGAAGGAGCATGGCTTCGTCTTCATCGGCCCGGAGCCCAAGCACATGCGGATGATGGGCGACAAGGTGCGGGCCAAGGCCGCGATGCGGGAACTGGGTATTCCCGTGGTCGCGGGCTCCGAGGCGCCGGTGGAGAGCGAAGCCGAAGCGCTTAGGCTTGCCGGCGAGCTGGGGTTCCCGGTGCTGGTCAAGGCGGCCGCGGGCGGCGGCGGGCGGGGCATGAAACCGGCGGGAAACGCGGACGAGCTGCGCCGCGCCTTGCCGATCGCGCGCGCCGAGGCGAAGGCCGCGTTCGGCAACGACTCGGTCTATCTCGAAAAGCTCTTGACCCACCCCCGCCACATCGAGATCCAGGTGCTGGGGGATTCCTTCGGCCAGGTGGTGCATTTGGGCGAGCGCGATTGTTCGCTTCAGCGGCGGCACCAGAAAATCTTGGAGGAAGCGCCCTCGCCCGCGCTCAATTCCGAAGAGCGCGACCGCATCGGCGGGACGGTGGCCGCCGCCATGTCGAAGCTCGGCTATCAGAGCGCCGGCACGGTGGAATTCCTTTATCAAGACGGAGAATTCCATTTCATCGAAATGAATACGCGCCTTCAGGTCGAGCATCCGGTGACCGAGATGATCTGCGACATCGATCTGGTGCGCGAGCAGATCCGGGTCGCGGCGGGCGCGCCGCTGGGGCTTCGCCAAAGCGACATCGTGTTTTCGGGGCACGCCATCGAATGCCGCATCAACGCCGAGGACCCGGACAGCTTTGCGCCCTCGCCGGGCCACGTCACCGATTACCACGCACCGGGCGGACTCGACGTGCGCGTCGATTCCGCGCTTTATTCGGGCTGCACGGTGCCGCCCCATTACGACAGCCTGATCGCCAAGCTGGTGGTGAAAGGGCGCACGCGCAACGAATGTTTGATGCGGCTCCGGCGCGCGCTCGAGGAATATGTGATCGGCGGAATCAAGACCACGATCCCGCTGCACGCGCGGCTCATCGCCGAACCCGATTTTCTGAACGGCAACTATGACATTCACTGGCTCGAAAAATATCTCGGGCATCGCCCGTAAGGCGCGTTTGCGATGTCGCAGCTGACGCCGCAGGTTTTGCTGCGCGCTTATGCGGCCGGGATTTTCCCCATGGCCGAGAGCCGCGAGGATTCGAAGCTCTATTGGATCGATCCCGAGCGTCGCGGCCTTCTGCCGCTGGAAAAATTCCACGTGCCGCGGAGCCTGCGGCGCACGCTGCGGCGCAACCTGTTCGAGGTGCGTTGCGACCGGGCCTTCCCGGAGGTGATGCGGTGCTGCGCCGAAGCCGCGCCCAACCGCCCCAACACCTGGATCAACGCCGAGATCCTGTCGCTTTACGACGACCTGTTCGCCATGGGGTTCGCGCACAGCGTCGAGTGTTGGCGGGACGGCAAGCTTGCGGGCGGGCTATACGGAGTCTCTTTGGGGGCCGCGTTCTTCGGCGAGAGCATGTTCAGCCGCGAGCGCGACGCGAGCAAGGTGGCGCTGGTTCATCTGGTGGCACGCTTGCGCGCGGGCGGTTTCCGGATGCTCGACACCCAATTCGTCACCGCGCACTTGAGCCGCTTCGGCGTCGCCGAGGTGAGCCGGGGCGAATACCACCGCCGCCTCTCTGAAGCCTTGAAGGTGCAGGCGACGTTCTACGGCGACTTGCCGGAGGGCGCGCTGGACGCGGTTTTGCAGTCGAGCACCCAGACGTCGTAAACCGGGTGCTCGAGCGCGGAGAGCGCTGGGGATGACGCGAACATCCATCCCGTGAACAGTTCCTTGCGCGGCTCGCCCGGCTTGACCTCGGCGATCTCGAGGAAGGCGGCCGACTCGGGCGCCTCCTCGGGCGGCGTCTTGGAGCAGGCGTGGGGGACGATTTCGAGCGTCCCGAAATGGACCGCGGTACCGATGGGCGCGTCGATCGTGGAGATGCGCGCCGTCACCTTGTCGAGACCCTGGAGGACCGCGACCGTGGTCGGGGCGGCGGGTGCCGGCGGCGGTTGAATAGCCGGCGGGCGCGATGGCTTGGCTTGCGGAGCCGCGGGCGCCGGCGCCGGCGCCGGCATCTCGTTTTCCGGAACGTATTCGTCCTGGGCGAAGGCGGCAGCGGCAGCCAGCGCCGCCGCAAGCACCGCCAGTGCCAAGACCCTATTTCTTCTTGCGATAGGGATTATGGAGGGCCTCGACCATGTCGTGGAGGACCTGGCGGAGCTGGTCTTCCGCGCAGCCCATCAGAACCGCGTCCTCGAGGGCGTCTTGAGAGAGTTGCTTGATCTCGGTGATGTTCTGATTGAGCACCTTGATCTTCTCGTAGCATGAAACCGGCTTGCCTTCGGGCGTGCGCCAAGCGGCGGGGCCTCGCCGGCTCAAAGCGCGTTTCATCGAGCGAACGGTCGGGGCGGCGAAATACGAAAAGTTCCGGAGGACGAAACCGGGGTCATTGGTCGCTCTTGGGGTCCTTGTCCATGTCGGAGCCCTTGTCCGCACCCGGAGTGGCACCCGGAGCGGCACCCGGAGTCCCGCCGGGCGCTGCGCCCTTGCCCGTATCCTTGTCCTTCTTGCTCGAGCCGCTGAAGATGTAGCGGCTCACGAGGTCCTCCAAATTGATCGCGGATTGGGTGTGGGTGATCTCGCCGCCCGGCTGCAGCATTTTGTCTTCGGCGCCGGGCTCGAGCGCGACGTATTTGCTGCCCAATAACCCGTCGCTCACGATCTTGGCCGCGGAGTCGGTCGGAAGTTTCACGCTGGGATCGATGCTGAACTTCAGCACGGCAAAATAGGTGTCGGGCTCGAGCGATTCATGGATCACGGTGCCGACCTTGATCCCGCTCATGCGCACGTCGGTGCCGTTGCGGATGCCGTCCGCACGGTCGAACTTGGCGGTCACTTGGTAGCCTTTGACCGCGGCGATGTCGGCGCTCGAGTAGGCAAACACCACAAACAGGGCGGCCACCACGAGAACCACGGCGCCCATGATGGTTTCGATCGCATTCTTGTTCATCGGTTCATCCTCGTTCGACTGCGGCGCCGGACTTAGAGCCCAGTGGCCCGGTTACGACGGGCGCCAGGGCTCGTAATCGCCGGTGCCGGGCACGCGCCGGCCGCCCGAAAGCAGGTGCCCTTGCGGGCGATAGGCGGAATCGGTGCCCGTCGGATTTGGCTCATGCGCCTTCACCCAGGCATAAGGCGCGAGCTCGGCATCCGACGGCGGCTGGTCGATGGTGTGATGCAACCAGGCGTGCCAAGCCGGCGGAACCTTGCTCGCCTCGGCCTCACCCGAATAAATCACCCAGCGCCGGTCGCGCCCCCCTGCCCTCGTTCCCGCGCGCAGCCGGTAATAGCGGTTCCCGAACGGGTCCCGTCCCATGAATTCGCCGCGAAGCCAGGTGTAGATACGGGTTGAGATGCTCATGCGCGAAGTCCGGGTTTCAACGCGGGCGCATAATGCCCGGAGGCCCGTCTCGCGTCCAGGGCACCGCCGCCCTGCGATTCGTCTTGTCCCGCCAGCGGCGGTGAACGACGACGCGCGCCGCGCGGCTCTCTTAAAAATAAGCGCGCAGCCCGAATGCCGTGGAAAATTGCGGCGTTCGCTACCATATTTTGCGGTGCAATACCGCTGTAACACAAAATGTATTGAAACGCACAACACGTTGTGGCTTCATAGCGACTCGTGCCGTTGCCCTGGGGATTGGGGCGATGACCGGCGCGAAGGGCCGGCGGGCTCTGCGGGACCCGCGGTCAAAAAAAGAAAACCTGCAGATTGGGGGTCCACGCCATGCGCATCGCGCGCCGCTTTACTCGCGAAGGAAAATCTCCGTACGAGGAGGTCGCCTTCCGAACGGCGGGAAGCGAGATTCGCAATCCCGACGGATCGCTGGTTTTCGAGCTCGAGGATATCCTGGTTCCGGCGTCCTGGTCGCAGGTCGCCTGCGACGTGCTGGCCCAGAAATATTTCCGCAAGGCGGGCGTGCCGGCGAAATTGCGGCGCGCACCGGAGGAAAACGTCCCGGAATGGCTGTGGCGCTCCGAGCCCGATCCGGCGGCAAACGGCGCCACCACCGGCGAAAAGGATGCCCGCGCGCTGTTCGACCGCATGGCCGGCGCCTGGACCTATTGGGGCTGGAAGGGCCACTACTTCGACGCCGAAGGGGACGCCCGCGCCTTCTTCGACGAGATGCGCTACATGATGGCGTGCCAGATGGGCGCGCCCAATTCGCCCCAGTGGTTCAACACCGGCCTCCATTGGGCCTACGGCATCGACGGCCCCGCCCAGGGGCACTACTACGTCGACCACGATACCGGCGAGCTTTGCGCCAGCACTTCCGCCTATGAGCGGCCGCAGCCCCACGCCTGCTTCATCCAGGGCGTTTCCGACGATCTGGTGAACGAAGGCGGGATCATGGATTTGTGGGTGCGGGAAGCGCGCCTTTTCAAATACGGCTCCGGAACGGGCAGCAATTTCTCGAAGCTTCGGGGCGACGCCGAGCCGCTTTCGGGCGGAGGCAGGTCCTCCGGCCTCATGAGCTTCCTCAAGATCGGCGATCGGGCCGCGGGCGCGATCAAGTCGGGCGGCACCACGCGCCGCGCCGCCAAGATGGTGGTGGTGGACATCGACCATCCCGACATCGAGCAGTTCATCAGCTGGAAGGTGACGGAAGAGGAAAAGGTCGCCTCCCTCGTCGCCGGCTCGAGGCTTGCCAATATTCATCTCAACGCGATTTTACGCGCCTGCCACAAGGCGCCCGAGGGCTTGACCGGCGAAGACCGGTTCGACCCGGGCAAGAACCGGGGGCTGCGCCAGGCCATTTCGGACGCGCGCAAGGCCATGATCCCCGAGAATTACATCGAGCGCGTGAAGCAGTTCGCAAGGCAAGGGTTCACCAGCATCCAATTCAAAACCTACGACACCGATTGGGATTCCGAGGCCTATCTCACGGTCTCGGGCCAGAATTCCAATAACACGGTGCGGGTCGCCGACAATTTCCTCGAGGCGGTGGAGGCCGACGGCGATTGGAATCTCACGCGCCGGACCGACGGCAAGCTGCACAAGACCGTCAAGGCCCGCGAGCTTTGGGAGCAGATCGCCTATGCCGCCTGGGCCTGCGCCGACCCCGGGCTCCAGTTCGACACCACCATCAACGATTGGCACACCTGCCCCAACTCGGGCCGGATCGACGCCTCGAACCCGTGCTCGGAATACATGTTCCTGGACGACACGGCGTGCAATCTGGCCTCGGTCAATCTGTTGATGTTCCGGGGGCCGGATGGGCGGTTCGATATCGACGGATTCCGCCATGCCGTGCGTCTGTGGACGGTCGTCCTCGAAATCTCGGTGCTGATGGCCCAGTTCCCGGCCCGGCGCATCGCCCAGCTTTCCTATGAATACCGGACGCTCGGCCTGGGGTTTGCCAATCTCGGCGGGCTGTTGATGGCGTCGGGCCTCGGCTACGACAGCGACCAGGCCCGCGCGATCTGCGGCACGATCACCGCGCTCATGACCGGCGCCTCTTACGCCGCGTCGGCCGAGATGGCCCGCGAACTGGGCCCCTTCCCGGGCTTTGCCAAGAACCGCGAGCCGATGCTGCGCGTCATGCGCAACCACCGCCGGGCGGCTTACGGGGCCAAGGACGGCTACGAGAAGCTTGCGATCGCGCCGGTTCCGATCGAGGAACGGCATTGCCCAGATCCCGATCTGGTCGAGGCCGCGCGCGCCGCCTGGGATGAGGCGGTGCAATTGGGCGAGGCTCACGGCTATCGCAACGCCCAGGCGACCGTGGTAGCACCCACGGGGACGATCGGCCTGGTCATGGATTGCGATACCACCGGAATCGAACCCGATTTCGCCATCGTCAAGTTCAAGAAGCTCGCCGGCGGCGGCTATTTCAAGATCATCAATCGCACCGTGCCGGTGGCCCTGGCCACGCTTGGCTACGGCGAAGATCAAATGGAAGAGATTCTGCGCTATGCGGTCGGCCACGGAACGCTGGCGAAAGCGCCCGGAATCGACCACGCGGCGCTGCGCCGCAAGGGCTTCAACGAGGGCACGATTCAGACCCTGGAGCAGGCCTTAGGCAGCGCCTTCGATATCCGGTTCGCCTTCAACAAATGGACGCTCGGGGCGGAATTCTGCACCCGGGTTCTGGGATTCCCCGAAGCCGAGATGGACAACGTGTCCTTCGACATGCTGGCCGCCCTGGGATTTTCGAAGGAGGAGATCGAGGCCGCGAACACCTATTGCTGCGGCGCGATGACGGTGGAAGGGGCGCCCCATTTGCGGGCCGAGCATTTGCCGGTGTTCGATTGCGCCAATCCGTGCGGGCGCAAGGGCAAGCGGTACCTGTCGGTCGAAAGCCACATCCGCATGCTGGCAAGCTGCCAGCCGTTCGTTTCGGGCGCGATCTCGAAGACCATCAACATGCCGAACCACGGGACCATCGAAGATTGCAAGAACGCCTACATGCTGTCGTGGAAACTGGGCCTGAAGGCGAACGCGCTCTACCGCGACGGCTCGAAGCTTTCGCAGCCGCTAAGTTCCATGACCACGGATGCCATCGAGGAGACCGATGCCCCGGCCATTGCCGCCGTTGAGGCGCCCCGGATCGTCGAGCGCATCGTCGAGCGCATCGTCGAGGTCGAGAGAATCGCCGCCGAGCGCAATCGGCTTCCGCAGCGGCGCAAGGGCTACATCCAGAAGGCGATCGTCGGCGGGCATAAGGTTTATTTGCGCACCGGCGAATACGAGGACGGGCGGATCGGGGAAATCTTCCTCGACATGCACAAGGAAGGCGCCGCCTTCCGCAGCATGATGAACAATTTCGCGATCGCGATCTCGATCGCGCTGCAATACGGCGTGCCGCTCGAGGAATTCGTCGACGCCTTCACCTTCACCCGGTTCGATCCGTCGGGAATCGTGGAGGGTAATGACGCCATCAAGATGGCGACCTCGGTCTTGGATTACATCTTCCGCGAGCTCGCGATCTCCTATCTCGGGCGCAAGGACTTGGCCCATGTCGAGCCTTCGGACCTGCTTCCCGATTCGGTCGGGCGCGGCAAGGACGACGGCATGCCGCCCAAGGAGCCGGATGCGGCGCTCGATGCGGTGAAAAGACTCACCAGCACGGGCTACGTGCGCAGCAATCTTTACATTGTCAGTTCCGGTGGCGCGAAACGAAGCGCATCGGGCGGTGACGAGCGGGCCGCTGGCCCGGCGGTGACCGCCATGATTGCCGCCGACGCCACCTCCGTCCTGATGGGCACCGGCACCGCCGAAGCCGTGGCCTTCAGTGTCTCAGTCGGCCAAAGCGTGGATCCCCGGCTCGAAGAGGCGCACCTAGCGCGTCTCAAGGGCTATGAGGGGGACGCATGCGGCGATTGCGGCAATTTCACCCTGGTCCGCAACGGGACATGCCTCAAATGCCTGACCTGCGGCACGACCAGCGGCTGCAGCTGACCCACAGCTGCTTCATAAGTGCAGTCCTCCCTGAGCTTCGGGGGTGTGGCGGCGGCCACCCCTGATTTTTTTGACAGGCCATTTTGGAGTCATGAGTATGTCGAAGAATTGTCACACCGGTCTGGATAACCGCTGTCGGGACGACGACGGCGAAATCCGTCATAAGAACGGCAGCACCCGCGTCGGTACATTGCGGGATACCTATGGCGAACGTTTTGCCGTGGGTTTCCGCGGCGACATGAAGCTGGATACGTTGCTCCGCCGCACGGGAGCCGAATCGCTGAGCGATTATCGCAAGCGGACGCGTTAGCCGGGTTGGTGCAATCCCGGCGCGCGCTTGCCGTGCGCCGAGCCCTGGTTTTTTTGACTTTTTGAGCACCGCGTTCCTGCCGCGATTGGTAACAGCTGGTCGAGAAGCCTCTGAGATAAGCATTTTAAGTCAATGGCTTAACAAAATCACCAAAACGCCCCGCTCCAAGAGATTAGAACGAATGAAAAACCTCTGCTATTGCTGTTGACGGCGATAGAACAGCAGACTACTATTCGACATCTAACCGTTACCAATGGTGGTAAGATGTCGTCCGTCAAACAGACCTCGAACCCGTCGGACAATGCCGAAGCGAAGCGCGTCCGTGCTCAATCCGGCATTGCGTACCCGTATTTCAATTTACAGCAATCCGTGAAGGTGGCTCAAGCCATCCACGAAAAGGGCGGAGGCGCCTGTACCGCTGATCAACTTGCTTCTTTCTTGGGTTATACGAGTGTCCGGAGTGGCACTTATTTAACTCGTGTATCTGCAGCGCGCCTGTTTGGCCTGATTCTTTCACATGGTGATCAGATAGGCATCACTGATCGTGCTCGCGCCATAATTTCCCCTGTAATGCCAGAAGACGGCGTAGCGGCAAAAGTCGACGCCTTCCTCGCGGTGCCACTCTTTTCCCGAACTTATGAAGAATTTAAAGGGCAGACCCTCCCACCGGAAATCGGCCTAAAAAATCTTTTCGAAAACAAATTTAAGATCGTGAAAGATCGGGTTGGCCCGGCAGTTCGTGTGTTTTACGAGTCTGCTGATCACGCTGGCTTCTTCTCAGTTGGCGGCGATCGTACCAAGCTAATTAAGCCTGTGGGTCACGGTTCTTCTCACGGCGCCGCTTCTACGGCCCAAGCACCTGAGAGCAAAGACACCTCGTCGGTTGCTCCGCAAGAAAGGCCTCGCGGCACTGGATTCGGCGATGGCCCTCCAGGCGTTCATCCCGCAATCGTTGGCTTGTTGCGGGAGCTCCCGCCTGCCGGGAATCCATGGCCGAATAAGGAAAAGTTTTTGAAGGCTTTCCAGACCACGCTGGATTTTATTTATCCAGAGGAAGGAGATTCCACGTCTTAGGACGTGGAAGCGGCTGGTGAAGCAGCCGCCCACCAACAACCGGAAGATGAAAAAGGAGGATAGGGAACGCGACTGACAGTTTGAAACCGTCGCCTGAACCGTCCGAACGGAGAAGCGGGCGGGGCGTCTAGGACAGGCCTTCTACACCTGCCCTAGACGCAAAGGCCAATGCCTTCAGCCCTCATGGTGACCCTAGCTCAAATGCGCAGAGCACCAGCTTTGTAAACTGGCGATGACCGGTTACGCAACCGGCGGGTCACCCCATTTTTAACATACATGGGATGCCGTTGTGAATCCCCCAACGGCAAAAGTGATTGTTGTCGCTTTAGGCGAGAGGCGTGCGCCGGGTAGAAAGCGCCGCCTCTCCGACTTCATTGCCTTACCACGTTGCCTACGGCGGCCTATTGACCGCTAATGCCCTTCTGCAGTTCTACCAACCGCCTCGCCGGGAAGGCCGAGGTTGTCCCTGCCATGGGGTTTTCCAGCAGCATCAAAGAGAGTGTCAAAATTGTACCCTCCTTTAGCGCACCATTGATGTAAGCACCTTGTTGCGGCTAGTCAAACCGACGCACTACTCATCATTTTTGAGCGCCCCTGCGCTGCATGGGCCTCAGCGGCTGCAGCTGACCCACAGCTGCTTCATAAGTGCAGTCCTCCCTGAGCTTCGGGGGTGTGGCGGCGGCCACCCCTGATTTTTTCCACTTTTTGCCCCTCTCGCGTCCGCGCCCGTCACGCGGCTGCCGGTGCTATCATGCCCGCAAGCAACGCCCGGTTGCGCGGCCCGCCTTCGTATGGCGGCCGCAAGAGGAGGCCTGAGGCATGAATAATCCCTGGATGTCCTGGTGGAGCGCCTTTCCGCAGCTGACCGATCTGTCGCAGAACATTTCCCCGAACACGAGTTGGTTTTCGCCGACGGTCGAATACAACTTCGCCGGAAACCGCGCCGTCGAAGCCGATGTGGTTTCCAACGTCGCGAGTTACGGCCGGCAGCTCGGCATTCTGACCGATGCCGTGCTCGAGCTTGGCGAAGATAACGACGACCCGGCCATGAAGCGGCTGCGCGGCCTGGCCGAGAAGATCGCGGAACGCAAGAAGGAACGCAAACAGACCCTGGAAGAGGATTTGCAAGCGAAGCTGGATGGGCTCGGCCTGTCCGATCCGGCGATGCTGGAGCGATTGATCCGCCGCTACGCGAAATAGTGGATCGGGCGTTCCCCCGCCGTTATGCTTCGGCTTGACCGGGGTGCGTCATGGCGGGACGGATCGAACAGCAGCTTCAAAAACTCGGGCTCACCCTGCCCGAGCCCCCCGCCGCCGCCGCGCGCTACGTGCCGTTCGTGGTCAGCGGGCCGCTCGTCTTCATCGCCGGGCAGTTGCCGATGCAAGGCGGCAAGATCGCGGTTTCCGGCCGGCTGGGGGCGGACATCGGCCTTGAGGACGGAGCGCGGGCGGCCAGGCTCTGCGCGATCAATCTCTTGGCCCAGCTCAAGGCCGCCTGTCAGGGCGATCTGGACAAGGTGCGGCGCTGCGTGCGATTGAACGGGTTCGTGGCGTCGACCCCGGAGTTCACCGACCAGCCGCGGGTCATGAATGGCGCGTCCGACCTGATGGTGGAGGTTTTCGGCGAGATGGGGCGGCATTCGCGGGTCGCCGTGGGCGTCGCATCCTTGCCGATCAACGCTGCGGTCGAGGTGGACGGGATTTTCGAGATTGGATAGCGGGACGGAAACTCATGCCTGAGAGACGCGAAAAATCGGCAATACCTGCGGCCATTTGCGGCGCCGTTGCCGCGGCCGTCATTCTCGCCGCCATAACGGCGCAGGCAGGGGCGCCACCGGCGCCGGTGCCGGCTCCGGCACCAACGCAAGCGCAGGATACCAACGGTGCGCTTCTGGTCCGGCTGTTCAACAACGTCTGCATCCCGAACATGGGCAAGCCGGATCAGGTGCGGATGCAGGCGACGGCCATGAAGTTGCCGGCGATCAACGATCGCCTGTTGCTGGACTCGTTCGTCGGGCCCGGAGCGAAGAAGGATGCCTGGCAGGTTCCCAGCCCCAACGGCCAGCGCTTCGCCCTCTCGATCCGGGCGGCAACGCAAGCCTGCGCCGTTTGGGCCGAGCAAGCCGATCCGCGAGACGTGGAGCCCGCATTCGCGAAAGAAATGGAAGACACCGCGCAAAAGGGCCTGACCCTGCGCAAAGACGACGAGCAGACGCAAGACACGCCCTTCGGCACCGGAAGATCGGTATCGTATTACATGTCGGATCCGAAGACCGGAGTCGGCTTTGAATTCCACTTGATCACGGCCGAGCGCCCGGGGGGCGTGTTTCAAGCCACCCTTCAGGTTGCGCGCGTCGGCGTGCATTAGGGGTGGATGGGATTTTAGGGACAGCTCGCGGGCGATGGATATGAGCCCCGCCCATGCCTGACGGACGCGAAGCCGCCATTGTCCGCCTGAAATCCGACATCGCCGAGATCGATGCGGCGGCGTGGGATTCTCTTGCCGGCGATTCGAATCCGTTCATCACCCATGCCTTTCTCCGCGCGCTCGAGGAAAGCGGATCGGCGGCGCCCGAGACCGGCTGGATGCCGCGGCATTTGGTGCTGGAGGATTCGAGCGGTGCTATGATCGGTGCGGCGCCGGTCTATCTCAAATCCCATTCCCTCGGCGAATACGTGTTCGACCACGGCTGGGCCCACGCTTACGAGCAGGCGGGCGGGCGCTATTACCCGAAGCTTCTATGCGCCGTGCCCTTCACGCCCGTGCCCGGTCCGCGATTGCTGGCGCACGGTGCCGAGGCGCAAGCGCTGCTGGCCACAAGCTTGATCGAGATCACGAAGCGGCACGAGCTTTCATCCGCCCACATCACCTTCCTGGAAGAAGCGCAGGCGAAACGGCTTGGCGATCAGGGCTTCCTGATCCGCACCGGTTACCAATTCCATTGGCACAACCGAGGCTATTCGAACTTCGAGGATTTTTTGGCGGAGCTTTCGTCGCGCAAGCGCAAGAGCATCCGCAAGGAGCGGGCGCAGGCCCTGGCGGCGCTGGACCTCCGCGTTGCGGTCGGGCGCGACATCGGCGAGTCCGATTGGGACTTATTTTTCGAGTTTTATAGCGAGACCGGCAGCCGGAAATGGGGCAGCCCCTATCTGACCCGCGCGTTCTTCTCGCTCCTGCATGCGGCCATGCCGGAAAAGATCGTGTTGGTTCTGGCGGAGCGCGCCGGCAGACCGGTCGCGGGCGCGCTCAACTTGCTCGGTCCCGATGCGCTCTACGGGCGCTACTGGGGCGCCATCGAGCACCACCCGTTCCTGCATTTCGAGCTGTGCTATTACCAAGCCATCGAATTCGCGATCGCGCATGGGCTGGCCCGCGTCGAGGCCGGCGCCCAGGGCGAGCATAAGATCCAGCGCGGCTATCTGCCGGTGCCTACCTTCAGCGCGCATTACATCCACGATTCCGGGTTCCGCGAGGCGGTGGCGCGGTTCCTGGATCAGGAGCGGCGCGAGGCGGCGACGGAAATGGCGGCGCTTGCCGAATATTCTCCGTTCAAGGATTAGAAGGCCTGCGGCGATGCGGCGGCTGGAATCCGGCCAACGCTTCTGCCATCATGAAAAAAGTTTGGCGTTAGACCGAAACGGAGAGCCAGCGATGAGACTGTTGCCGATCGCCCGGAGCCTGATCCTTGCCGCCTTTCCGATGTTGATCGCTGCGCAGGCCGCCGCCACCGAGCAGGAGGTGGTGCGCGACGGCAAAACGGAATACGACGAACATTGCGTCGCCTGCCACGGCGAGAAGGCCAAGGGCGACGGCCGCATGGCCGAGATCCTGACCATCAAGCCCGCCAATCTCACCGAGATTTCGAAGCGCAACGGCGGCGCCTATCCGTTCTGGCAGGTTTATTTCACGATCGAGGGTACGGTGCCCGTGAGGGGACACCTCTACATGCCCGACTGGGGCACAAGGTTCAAAGGCGACGAATCGAAGCCGGGCTATCCGGCGGCGTATTTGCGGATTCTCACCCTCGTCCACTACCTGGAGACGATCCAGGAGAAGTAGGTTCCGGGGCGCTTCGCAACGCCCCGCCAGAAATCGCCGCTAACTTTTCTCGACGAAGGCCGGGAGCTTGGGGGCGTCCGGATCGGGCGGCGGATAGTCGAGCGCGAGCTTCTTGTCCGCGACCGTCACCTTGACGATGCCGCCGTTCGCCAATTTGCCGAACAGCAGCTCTTCCGAGAGCGGCTTTTTCAGATGCTCCTGGATGGTGCGGGCGAGCGGCCGCGCCCCGAACTTCTGGTCGAAGCCCCTTTCGGCGAGCCAGGCGCGCGCGGCGTCGTCGAGCACGATGGTAACGTTGCGGTCGGCCAGTTGCTCTTCGAGCTGCATCACGAACTTGTCGACCACGCGGCTGACGATTTCCGGCGTCAGGTGCTTGAAGCCGATGATGGCGTCCAAGCGGTTGCGGAACTCGGGCGTGAACTGGCGGTTGATCGCCTCTTCGTCCTCGCCGATGCGATCACTGCGCTCGAAGCCGATGGCGTGCTTGACGAGATCCGCCGCCCCCGCGTTCGTGGTCATGATGAGGATCACGTTGCGGAAGTCGATGGACTTGCCGTTGTGATCGGTGAGCTTGCCGTAGTCCATCACCTGCAACAGGATGTTGAACAGGTCCGGATGCGCCTTTTCGATTTCGTCCAGCAACAGCACGGCGTGCGGATGCTGGTCGATGGCGTCGGTCAAAAGCCCGCCCTGGTCGAAGCCGACATAGCCCGGCGGCGCGCCGATGAGGCGCGAGACGGAATGGCGCTCCATGTATTCCGACATGTCGAAGCGGATGAGCTCGATCCCGAGGATGCGCGCGAGCTGGCGCGCGACCTCGGTCTTGCCGACACCCGTGGGGCCGGAAAAGAGATAGGAGCCGATCGGCTTTTCGGGCTCGCGCAGGCCCGCCCGGGCCAGCTTGATCGCGCTCGATAACGCCGCGATCGCCTGGTCCTGGCCGAAGACCATGGTTTTCAGGTCGCGCTCGAGATTGCCGAGCGTTTCCTTGTCGTCGCGTGAGACGCGCTTGGGCGGGATGCGGGCGATTTTCGCCACCACTATTTCGACGTCCTTGACCGTGATCGTCTTCTTGCGCTTGGAAGGCGGCAGCAGCATCTGGGCCGCGCCCACTTCGTCGAGCACGTCGATCGCCTTGTCCGGCAGCTTGCGGTCGTTGATGTAGCGGGACGAGAGCTCGACCGCTGCGCGCACGGCTTCGGCCGTGTAGCGGACGTTGTGGTGGCTTTCGTAATAGGGCTTCAAGCCGCGCAGGATCTTGACCGTGTCTTCCGGCGTCGGCTCGTTGATGTCGATCTTCTGGAAGCGGCGCACCAGCGCCCGGTCCTTCTCGAAGTAGTTGCGGAATTCCTTGTAGGTCGTGGAGCCGATGCAGCGCAGCGTGCCCGCGGCGAGCGTGGGCTTTAAAATATTGGAGGCGTCCATCGAGCCGCCGCTGGTGGCCCCCGCGCCGATCACGGTGTGGATTTCGTCGATGAAGAGGATCGCGGCGCCTTCCTGCGATTCGAGCTCGGCGATCACGGCCTTCAACCGCTCCTCGAAATCGCCGCGGTAGCGGGTCCCGGCCAAGAGCGAGCCCATGTCGAGGGCGTAGATGGTGACGCCGCGCAAAACCTCCGGCACGTCGCCGAAAACGACGCGGCGGGCCAAGCCTTCGGCGATCGCGGTCTTGCCGACGCCGGGATCGCCGACATAGAGCGGGTTGTTCTTGGTGCGGCGGCATAGGATTTGGATGGTGCGCTCGACCTCCGCCTCGCGGCCGATCAAGGGGTCGATCTTGCCCTTCGCCGCCTTCTCGTTGAGGTTGACGCAGTAAGCATCGAGCGCGTCGTGGCCCTTTTTCACCACCCGCTCGCCGGCCACCTCTTCTTCGGCGCCGTGAACCGATTGCTGCTGGGAGAGCCCCGGGACCTTGGCGATGCCGTGGGAGATGTAGTTGACGGCATCGAGCCGCGACATCTCCTGCTGCTGGAGGAAATAGACGGCGTGGGACTCGCGCTCCGAGAACAGGGCGACCAAGACGTTCGCCCCCGTCACCTCTTCGCGGCCCGAGGATTGGACATGGATCGCGGCGCGTTGCAGGACCCTTTGGAAGCCGGCGGTGGGCTTGGCGTCTTCGCTCCGGCTGGAGACGAGCCCGGCCAGCTCCCGATCCAGGTAGCGCGTCAGCTCCTGGCGCAGCTTGTCGACCTTGACCCCGCAGGCGCGCATGACCGCGACCGCGTCCTGATCCTCGGAGAGGGCCAGGAGAAGATGTTCCAAGGTCGCGAATTCGTGCCGCCGCTCGTTGGCGTGCGCCAGCGCGCGATGCAGGCTTTGCTCGAGATTATGGGACAGCATGGGGCGCGTTTGCCTCCGTTATCCTTCTAATGCCCTTGATACCCTTCTATTCCTTTTCCAGCGTGCATTGAAGCGGGTGCTGGTGACGGCGGGCGAATTCCACCACCTGATGGACCTTGGTTTCGGCGACCTCGTAAGTGAAGACTCCGCAAATGCCGACCCCCCGGCGGTGGACATGGAGCATGATCTGGGTCGCGTCTTCACGGCTTTTCTGAAAGAAACGCTCGAGCACCTGGACGACGAATTCCATCGGCGTGTAGTCGTCATTCAGCAGAATAACGCGGTACATCGCCGGCTTCTTCGTCTTCGGGCGATCCTTGACCACCACCTTGGTGGCTGGAATGTCCGGGGTGTCCAAATTGTTGTCTTGATCGCTCATCGCCGTCTGCGTGACGTCCTGGGCACTTGCGGCTTTCGCCACCCAATCATATTGGATCGCCGCCGGGCCGCAAAAGACCCTCGTTGCAGAGATTAACCTTACCCTGGTTTATGGCCGATTAAGGACCGCGAGCCCGCGGGAACCCAAGCCAAAACGGCCCGAAAGGCCAAGCGGCCCAGCGGGATGCCCGGCGGGCCCAGAATTGCGCCGGAGCTAAGTCTTTATCCCACGCGAGTTAGGGGGCGATCGTCCGAATCAGGCGTTCCGCCGCGGCGTCCATTCGCGCCCCCAACGGCGCAAACGATTCCCTGGCGATCGCGAAGGTAAGCTCGGACAGCTTTTCGGTCTGGGCGACGAAGCGCCCGAGGCTGGCCTTGGCCAGGCTCGATTGTGCCTCGATCAGCGCCTCGAGGCTCGAGCAATGGGCGAGACCGTGAACCGCTTCGGCCTGCGCTTCCAAGGCTTGGTCGGCGAAGGCCGCCATCTCGCGGCCGAGCTTCTCGGCACCCTTGACCAGGATGGCGCCGGCTTCGGCGGCGGCGCGGAAACCGTCGCCTGCCGCCTCGCTCAGCCCAAGGTAGCCGGCCATCAACGCCTCGCCGCCCATGTCCGGGACCGGGATTCCGATTGGCGCCGCGGAAATTGGCGCCGCGGAAATTGGCGTTGCAACCGGAATGGGCTTTGGTGCCGCGGCGACACTCGGTTTCGGCGGGGCAACGACGCCCGGTTTCGGAGCCGCGGCGACACTCGGCTTTGGCAATGCGACGAAGCTCGGCTTTGCCGGTTTCGCAGGCTCGAGGGGTGTCATGGGCTGGTTTTGGAACCGCGCCGGGGCCGCGGCCCCGCCGTGGGTGGAGGTGTATGAGGGGCGCATCGGCGCGGCCGGAACCGGCACGGCCGGAACCGGCGCCGCGGGTTTGGCATTGGGGGCGACAATGCGAATCTCGGGGCGAATCTCCGGCTTTGCCGCGCGGGTGCCTTGAACATCCTTGCGTTCGGTCATGCTTCCCCTCCTCCGGGCCGGGCTTTGCGCAAGACCGGCGCAATGGCGCCGCCAAAGCGTTGACCGCGCCTTGTGGCGATGATGCTGCATTGCAGCATTTTTACCATACACGATCCAAAAATCGCGGTCAAACATGATTTTGCGCCGCACAATAACCCCCGCGGCCGTAGCCGCTGGTGGCAACGCACATCTTTGGGGTTAAAGGATTTTTCAACCGAATGCGGGTCAAAATGGCTACGCATGTGATAGACAAGGACTCTTGATTTTCATTAGACTCGGGGCTTATTCCGCGTCGATCCGGAGCGGGGGAGTATCGGATTCTTGTTGGCGGATAGGGAAAATCGCGCGGCGCTCGGCCTGGGCAGGGGGCTTTTCATCCTCGCCCTTGCCCTGGCGGTCCTCACGGGCCGGCCGGCCGAAGCCGGTTATTCCTCGATCCTCCTCGACGCCTCGACCGGCGAGGTCCTGTCGGATATGAACGCCGACATCACCAACTATCCCGCTTCGCTCACCAAGGTCATGACGCTCTACGTGACCTTCGAGGCCCTCAAGTCGGGGCGAATCACGCTCGACACGGTGCTGCCGGTTTCCGATTGGGCCGCGAGCCAGGCGCCCTCGAAACTGGGGCTGGCGCCGGGCTACGGCATCACGGTCCAGGACGCGGTCCTGGGCGTCGTCACGAAATCCGCGAATGATGCCGCGACCGCCTTGGCCGAGGGCGTCGGCGAAAGCGAATCCACCTTCGTCGACAAAATGAACGCGGCGGCGCAGAAGCTCGGCATGAGCTCGACCGTGTTCCACAACGCCTCGGGGCTTCCCGATCCCGACCAGGTGACGACGGCGCGCGACATGTCGACGCTTGCGGTCGCGGTGCTCCGCGATTTCCCGGAGTATTACCACTTCTTCGGGACGCCCTATTTCAATTACGAGGGCCATGTCTTCGAGAACCACAACCGGATGCTGAAGACCTACAAGGGCGCGGACGGCCTCAAGACCGGCTATATCCGTGCCTCGGGCTTCAATCTGGTGGCCTCCGCCGAGCGCGACGGGCGGCGCCTGATCGGCGTCGTCATGGGAAGCCAGTCGCCGGCGGCGCGCAACGCCCAGATGGCGCAACTCCTGAACGCCGGATTCAAGAACGAGACCACCCGGCTTGCGGCGCTGTCCGGACAGACCAAACCCACCCCAATCAAATTAACGTCCAAGGCAACCGCCAAAACCGCCGCGAAGCCCGCGGGGCCGGACCGGAGCTTCGGCATCCAGGTGGGCGCCTTCAGCCGGTTCGCCCCGGCGCATCTGGCGGCGACCCGGGCCGTCCGCAACGCCCCGCGCTTGCTCGCGCACACCAAGGTCACCGTCGATACGGTCGCGGGCGATGCCACGACCGTGTACCGCGCGCGGGTCATGGGTCTCAACGAAGACCGCGCGCGCAAGGTGTGCGCGGTTCTGGCGGCCAAGAAGATGGATTGCCTGACGGTGGGCTCCGACGGCAACGTCAACTCGGCCACGTCCGATGAAGGCGATACCGCCGACCAATCCGAGCGCTGACTCTCCGTCCTCTCCGGGTTTTCGAATCCCCGGCTAGAAGACCGGCGGCGTGATGCCGCTGGCGGCGAGTTGCGCGGCCAGGTCCCGTTTGAGCCGTTCGAGTCCTTCCATAGAGCGCGCCTCGCAGCGCGCGACCAGCACCGCTTGGGTGTTGGACGCGCGCAACAACCACCAGCCCTCTTGCGTTCGCACGCGGACGCCATCCACCGCCTCGACCTCCGATCCCGCCTCCATCACGCGGCCCGCCACCTCGGACACGACGGCAAACTTGCGTTCGTCGGGACAGGGGAAACGGATCTCGGGCGTGTTGACGACCTTGGGCCATTGCTTGCGGGCGGTGCTCAGCTTTCCGTCCATGCGGCTGACTAGCCCAAGGAACCGGACCGCGGCGTAAAGCGCGTCGTCGAAGCCGTAATAGCGGTCGGCGAAGAAGATGTGGCCGCTCATCTCGCCCGCGAGCGGCGCGCCGATCTCGGCCATCTTGGCCTTGATGAGGGAATGGCCGGTGCGCCACATGAGCGGCCGCCCGCCCATGCGCGCGATCTCGTCGAACAACACCTGGCTTGCCTTGACGTCGGCGATCACGGTCGCCCCCGGCCTTTCCGCCAATACCTCTTCCGCCAGGAAGATCAGCAGCTGATCGCCCCACAGGATCGCGCCCTCGTCGTCCACGACCCCGATGCGGTCGCCGTCGCCGTCGAACGCGATGCCGGCGTCGCAATGCTCGCGGGCGACGGTTTCCTGAAGCTGGCGGAGATTTTCGGCGACCGTCGGGTCGGGGTGATGGGCCGGAAACGTGCCGTCGATTTTTTCATTCAGCAAAATATGGCGGCCGGGAAGCCTTTCCGTGAGCCGCGCCATGATCTCGCCTGCCGCGCCGTTGCCGGCGTCCCAGGCGACGCGGAGTTCCCGCCCGCCCCGGTAATCCCGCGCCAGGCGGGCGACATAGCGCTCTTTGATCTCGACGTCTTCGACACCGCCGGCGCCCGATTCGAACCGGCCATCGGCCGCGATTTTGCCGAGCTCCTGGATCTCGCCGCCGTAAAGCGTGCGGTTGCCGAGCACCAGCTTGAATCCGTTATGTTCGGGCGGATTATGGGAGCCGGTGATGGCGATCCCGCCGTCGGCCTTCAACTCCTTGACCGCGTAATAGAGCATCGGCGTCGGGCCCAAGCCCACCCGCACGACATCGACGCCGGACAGGCGAAGACCATCGACCAGCGCCGCTTCCAACGCGGGCGAGGTGAGGCGCCCGTCGCGCCCGACGCAAACGCGCCAGCCTTCGCCGCCGCTCGCAGCGCGCAGCTTGGCCGCGAAGGCGCGGCCCAGCGCGGCGGCATCGGCTTCGAACAGGGTTTCGCCGACGATGCCGCGAATATCGTATTCGCGCAGGATCGAAGGATGGAAGCGGTGGGCGGCCAAGAGAGCCCCTCGTCCTAGGGTACGATCGTATCGGGGCTTCGCCCCAGGCAGCGGTAGTCGAAGCCGGCGTCGCGCATGGCGCGCGGATCGTAGATGTTGCGCAAGTCCACGATCACGGGGCAGCGCAACAGCTGTTTCATGCGTTCGGGGTCGAGCGCGCGGAATTCGTTCCATTCGGTCAGGATGGCGAGCACATCGGCTCCCTCCATCGCGGCATAAGCGTTGTCGCACCAAACGACGCCGGAAAGCGTCTTGCGGGCCTCGTCCATCCCCTCGGGATCGAAGACGCGCACGGCGACGCCCTGGGCCTGGAGCGCGGGGATGATCTCGAGGCTTGCGGCCTCGCGCATGTCGTCGGTGTTGGGCTTGAAGGTGAGGCCGAGCACCGCGGCCGTCTTGCCTTTTGCCGTGCCGCCCAGCGCGGCAACGATCCGCTCCGCCATCCTCTTCTTGCGCGCGACATTGCTTGCGACCACCGATTCGACGAGGGTGGCCGCCGCCCCCGCCTCGCGCGCGATCCGGACCAGCGCCAGCGCGTCCTTGGGGAAGCAGGAGCCGCCGAAGCCCGGGCCGGGGTGCAGGAACTTGCGGCCGATGCGCCCATCGAGCCCGATGCCGCGCGCGACATCATGCACGTCGGCGTCCACCTTCTCGCACAGATCGGCGATTTCGTTGATGAAGGTGATCTTGGTGGCGAGGAAGGCGTTGGCCGCGTATTTGATGAGTTCCGCGGTTTCGAGCTTGGTGAACAAGATCGGCGTCTCGATCAGATAGAGGGGCCGGTACAACAAACGCATCACCTCGCGCGCGCGTTCCGACTCGGTCCCGATCACGACCCGGTCCGGGCGCATGAAATCGTTGATCGCGGAACCTTCGCGCAGGAACTCCGGATTCGAAACCACGTCGAAATCGGCATCGGGGCGGGCGGCGCGGATGCGGCGCTCGACCTCGCGCGCGGTGCCGACCGGAACCGTCGATTTGTCCACGACCACGGTGTAACCGGAAAGCGCGGCGGCGATTTCCTCGGCCGCGGCGAATACATAGGACAAATCGGCGTGGCCGTCGCCGTGCCGGCTGGGCGTGCCGACCGCGATGAACACGGCGGCGGCACCCGCAACCGAGCTCGCAAGATCGCTGGTGAACGACAGGCGCCGGGCGCGCATGTTGGCGGCAACCAAAACGTCCAGGCCCGGCTCGAAGATCGGGATCTCGCCGCGCGCGAGATTCGCGATCTTCGCTTCGTCCTTGTCCACGCAGACGACCTCGATCCCGAACTCGGAGAAGCACGCTCCCGAGACCAGGCCGACGTAACCGGTGCCGATCATGGCGACGCGCATGAACTATCCTTTCCGCGGTCCCGTTCCGGCGCTCAAGAATAAGCGCGGCAGATGCGGCGCGCCTCGTCGCGCAGATCCTCCCGCTCCAGGGCAAAGGCGATGTTGGCCTCGAGGAATCCGGGCTTGCTGCCGCAATCGAAGCGCCGGCCTTCGAAGCGGAATCCGTGCAGCGGGGTTTCGGGCATGGCGCCGGCGATGGCGTCGGTGAGCTGGATTTCGCCGCCCGCCCCTTTGCGCCCGCGCGCGAGTTGCGCGAGAACCGAGGGTGTCAGGATATAGCGCCCGATCACGGCCAAGTTCGAGGGTGCGGCATCGGGCGCCGGCTTTTCGATCACGCCGCGGGCGCGGACAATCCGGCCCAAATCCTCGGCGACGTCGAGGATGCCGTAGAGCGCGGTTTGCGCTTTCTCGACTTCCATGACCGCCACCATGTTGCCGCCCTCATAGGCTCCGAGCATCTGCTTCAGGCAGGGCACGCCGGCCAGCACCAGATCGTCGGCGAGCAGCACGGCGAACGGCTCGTCGCCGATCAAGTGCCGCGCGCACCACACCGCGTGACCCAGCCCAAGAGGTTGCTGCTGGCGGGTGTAAAGCACCTGGCCCGGCTGTTCCACGATTTCGGCGATGGCCGCGAGCTCGGCTTTTTTGCCGCGCTTGGCGAGCAATTCGCCGAGCTCGAAGGCGTGGTCGAAGTGATCCTCGATCACGGCCTTGCCGCGGCCCGTGACGAAGATGAATTCTTCGATGCCGGAGTCCTTGGCTTCCTCGACCGCCCATTGGATCAGCGGCTTGTCGACGACGGGAAGCATTTCCTTCGGGATCGCCTTGGTCGCGGGGAGAAACCGGGTGCCCAGTCCGCCGACCGGAAACACCGCCTTCTTGATCGGCTTCACCATGATTTCCCCACCTCGCGCGCCGCGGGAGCGCCGGAAAAGGCCGCGGCTCTTGTGCCACAGGGACGATAGGGGCGCAACCACCGGCACCTCGCGGCGCAATCGGCTTTATCGCCGGTTGAGCAGAAGGTCGCGCGCCTGATTGATCTTGGCCGCAAGATAGGTGGAGCCGCCCTGGTCGGGATGAAGCTTCAGCATCAGGCGGTGATAGGCGGCCTTGATCTCGGATTCGCCGGCGCCCGGCTCCAGCCCCAGAATTTCATGGGCTTCCTCCCGCGTCATCGCGGTCTTCGACACGGTGGAGCGGCCGCGTTGTTGGTCGCCGCCAAGACCCTTTTCGCGCCAATCGGCGCCGAACCTGCGCCCGAGATAGGCCTCCAAAAGCGAGGCCCCCTGCGGATCGGAGGCTTGGCATTCGGCCAACAGCTCGACGAGCGGGGCAAGTGCGAGGTCGTGAAGCGCCCGGCCCTGGAACCGGCCGCTCAAGACCTCGCCGTCGAGAGTCCCCGAATCATGGTCGAGAGTCATGCGCAGCCGGGCCGTCTCCACGGTCGAAACATTGCCGCGTTTCGGCCCCATCGCGGCTTTGATGCGGGTCCACAGCGCGTGCCAGCGAAGCAAAGACGGGATCACGGCCGTGAGCGCTGCTAGGGCGGCCGCCAGCCGGCCGCTCAAAGCGAGGAACAGGGCGAGCCCGATCGCGGCGGCGGCCAAGGTCCATTTGAGCGCGCGGGCGATCGCCGCCGGCTCCGCCTGGCGGAACCATTGGCCGATCAAAAGGAGCCCTGCCAGCAACAGAACGCCGAGAACCAGATAAGCGATCATGGCATCAACGAAGCGGTCAGAACCGGTGCTCGATCTGCGCCACGATGCCGGCGGCGGCGGCACCTTTGAGCGCGGCGAGCGCGTTTTTGCCGCCGGCGGCATAGACCGCGACCGCACGCAGCAAATCGGCAAGCATCCCGGGGCTTTGCGAATCGAAGGGGCAATAGGCGCCGTTGGTCAGGCGCGCGATCTGCTTGAAGGCGCGGCGCGCCACCACATCGTCGCCCTCGTGGAAGACGAAGACCGGGACGCCGCGCATGCCCAACTCGCCGGCATACCGGCACAAGGTATCGATATCTTCTTCCATGCAATCGCCGATAAAGACCATGGCATCCACTTTTCCGCGCTTCGCTTCGGCGATGGCATGGCGCAGCACCTTGACGATCTGGGTTTGCCCGCCGAGGCAGAAAACCGAGGTCATGCGCCGGGTGAGCTCGGCCGCGCTCAAGAGCCAAGGCGCCGCCATGAATTCGTTGAAGCCGCGGTAATAGACGAGCTGAATTTCGAGGCCGCCCAGGCCCTTCGTCGCCTCGAACATCTCCGCCTGGATTTGGCAGGCCTGGTCCCAGCTCGGCTCGCGGCTGGCCGTCGCATCCATGGCGAAGATCAGCCGCCCGCGGCCTTGTTTGCCGCTCGAGGCAGGCAAAGCGCGCAGCGTTTCGAGAAATGCCGCAATCTCGGCACTCGACGACTTGGCGGGAAGATTTTTCGGGCTGTCGGACATGGCCGGGATGCGCCAGGCATTATGGCGGGCCGCCGGAGCATAGCGCCAGAGCCCGCGTGAGCGAGGCGATCGCCGCGGCTTTGGGAAGAAATGAGCCCGGGCGCTAGGCCCGGGCCCGAAGGATTGCGGCGGGAGGCCCGCCGGGGCTTATCGACCCCGGCGGGGCCAACCGGACCCGCCGAATTAATCTTACGGCGGTTTAGCCCTTGCCGAGCACGCCGGCCAGTTTGCCGGAGACCAGGCCGAAGACCGCGCCGACGATGATGGACACGGCCACGAGGATCAGCGGGTTGCTGAAGTTCATCGCGGTCACGGACACATCTTTCCCCATCAGGCCGACGGCGGCGACGGCGGCGTAGCCGTAGACGCTGGCCGGGATGTTCTTCAGCGCATCGACATGCGCGCCGAGGCACAGAACCAGCACGGTCGCGCCGACGACGATGGCGGGCCACACGGCCGGGCCTAAGTCGATGGCAACGGATCCGAGGATCAGGAACGCCACCCAGGCGCAGATCGCGCCCCAGATGCCGGAGACGATCGTGGTCTTGAGGGCGTCGTTGTTGCCGCCCGTTGCGAAAAAGGTCGCCCAAGCAATGAAGATGACCCAGATTTGGAGAAACGCGGCCAAGGGACCCAGCGCCAACCACGTGGCGACGGCACCCAAGACACCGATGCTGACGGACAATGCGACCAGACTGGTCATGTATTACCCCCCCTGTTCGGTATTGGACCGAAGTCTTGTTAGTCGAAGGCACGCGCTTTCCCGGCCCCACCAGCGGACAAAAGAGGCCCGTGCCGCAAAAATCAGCAATTACATCATGGATTTAGAGCCCAATGTAATCACATGAGTTTTTACAATAATATCATGCCATTAGCCTTGCGGAGTGTCAATGGTGGCAAGCAGGTAACAAAGTTATCCACAGAAAAAGCCAAGTCTGTGGACAGTTTTTATGTTTGCCATCATGATGCCGCCGCCATTTCGGCTCAGTATTAGGAATCAGTGACTTGCGAGGATTTTTCCGCAACTGCGAAAGACTTGGCGCGGCCTCAACGAGGACATTCCGGGCCCTTAGCAGAGGTGGCGCAAGCCGCGCGGCGCTCCACCCATGATTGATACGATCTTCCATGCCTTCGTGACGTTGCTCGTGATCGTCGATCCGATCGCGGTCGCCGCGATTTTCATTTCGCTCACCATCGACATGGATGAGGGCCAGCGCCAACGCCTGGCCCGGCGGGGGACTCTGATCGCGACCATCGTGATGCTGGTGTTCGCCTTCGTCGGCGATTTTCTGTTCCGCGCGCTCGGCATTTCGATTTCGGCTTTCAGCATCGCGGGCGGCGCGCTTTTGTTTCTGCTGGCCATCGATATGGTCTTGGTCCGGCGCACCGGCCTTCGCTCCACCACCATCAGCGAGGACCGGGAAGCGGGGGGCAAAGAGGATATTTCGGTGTTTCCGCTCGCCATCCCGCTCATCGCCGGGCCCGGCGCCTTGACCTCGATTTTGCTTCTGATGGAAAGGACCCGGCACGACCCGATCCAACAGGCGGCGGTGCTTGGCGTCCTGCTCGTGGTCATGGCCGCGAACTTCGGCGTGCTTCTTTACGCCAATCAAGTGACGCGCGTCTTGGGCGTCACCGGCGTCAACGTGGTGGGCCGGGTGCTGGGGATCATCCTGGCGGCTCTCGCGGTCCAGTTCATCCTCAACGGCATCGAGGCGAGCGGGATCCTCTGAGGCCGGCCGCCGCCCGATCATCCGGGTTTCGGCGGCTCCGCGAGATCGCCTATGCTGCGCGCCATGAGCACGCCCGATAAGCCGGCCGAATTTCCGGCACGGCCCAGGATTCTTTATCTGGTCGCGGAAGACTGGTCGTTTTGGTCGCACCGCCTGCCGCTGGCCCGCGCCGCGCACGCGTCCGGGTTCGAAGTCGTGGTCGCCACCCGCGTCCGCGCCCACGGCGACCTGATATGTAACGAGGGCTTCCGGCTCGTTCCAATTTCGCTCGAGCGCGGCGGCCGCAATCCGGTGCGAGATTTTTTCGCGTTGGCCGGGCTGGTGCGGCTGTACGCCCGAGAAAAGCCGGACATCGTCCATCACGTCGGTTTGAAGCCGGTGCTGTACGGCTCGATCGCCGCCTGGATTTCGCGCCGGCCCGCGGTGGTGAACGCGCTGACCGGACTTGGTTACGTCTTTCTTTCGCGGCAATGGCTGGCCCGGGCGTTGCGCCTTTGCCTCGGCCCGCTGTTGCGCATTCTGCTCAACCGGCCGGGCGGCCGGCTGATTCTTCAGAATTCGGACGATGCACGGCTCTTGATCGAAGAGCGCCTGGCGGCACCCGAGCGGATCGCCGTCATCCGCGGCTCGGGCGTCGATACCTCGGCATTCAAGCCGGGAGCGGAAGCCGTGGGCGTGCCGGTGGCGGTTTTGGCCTCGCGCATGCTGTGGGACAAGGGGGTCGGCGAATTGGTGGAGGCGGCGCGGATTCTGAAAACTCGCGGGGCCCCCGTGCGCGTGCTGCTGCTGGGCAATCCCGATCCCGAAAATCCCGCGTCCATTCCGGTAAATAGGCTCAAGGCCTGGCACGAGGAGGGCGTGGTCACCTGGTCCGCCTATGTGAGCGGAATGCCGGAGGTGCTGCGCCGCTGTCACATTGCCGTACTGCCGTCGTACCGCGAGGGGCTGCCGAAAAGCCTGCTCGAAGCGGCGGCGGCGGGCCTGCCGATCGTAGCCAGCGATGTGCCCGGTTGCCGCGAGATCGCCAAGCCCGGTGAAAACGCTATCCTGGTCCCGGTGAAAGACGCCGCAGCACTTGCCGATGCCATCGAGCGCCTGGCGCGCGACGCGGAGTTGCGCCGGAGATTGGGCCGGCGCGGGCGCGAGATCGCCGAATCGCAATTCGCCGAGGAGATCGTGGTGGCGCAAACGCTGGCGCTTTACCGCGCGATGCTCGGGCCTTCCTGGGCCTCTGCCGCAAAGGCATAATGGATGCGCGATTTTGCGGGCGGCGAAGGAAAGCGAGGTAGGCGATGCTGACGATAGTGACGCGGAATTGGTGGGTGGTGGCGCTGCGCGGCGTACTCGCCATCCTGTTCGGCGTGCTGGCTCTATTTTGGCCGGGCCTCGCCCTGGCGACGCTCGTCTTGCTGTTCGGCGCCTTCGCTTTCGCCAACGGGGTGCTCGCGACCTGGGCGGCGCACGCCATGCGCAAGCGCCACCAAATCTGGAAGCCGTTCCTGATGGAGGGCATCGCCGGGATCATCTTCGGCATCTTCGTCCTGCTCTGGCCCGAAATGACGGCCATCGCGCTTATCTTGCTGGTGGCCGCCTGGGCGCTCGTGACCGGCGTCGTTCAGGTCGCCGCCGCCATCCGGCTGCGCCAGGACATCGAAGGCGAGTGGATGCTCGCCCTATCGGGAATCCTTTCGATCCTGCTCGGATTCTTGTTCGCCCTGTGGCCGGGGGCCGGCCTCGTCGCCGTCACCTGGATCATCGGATTCTACGCCGTCCTGTTCGGCGCGGCCATGGTCGCGCTGTCCTTGCGCTTGCGCGCGATGCACGCCGAAGCCGGCGGCTCTTAGAACAGCCCGACGACCTCGCCCGAATCGTCGACGCCGACCGCTTCCGCCGCGGGCACCCGCGGCAGGCCGGGCATGGTCATGAGGTCGCCGGTGATCACCACCACGAACTCGGCGCCGGCGGAAAGCCGGATCTCGCGCACCGGCACCTTGAATCCCACCGGGGCGCCCTTCAGGTTCGGGTCGGTCGTGAAGCTGTATTGGGTCTTCGCCATGCAGATCGGATAGCGCCCGAAGCCCGCCTTCTCGAGCTCCGCGAACTGGGCCTGGATCGCTTTCGGCACGTCGATATCGTCCGCCCGGTAGATCTCGCGCGCGATGGTGCGAGCCTTTTCCATGAGCGGCATGTCGTCGGGATAGAGCATCTTGAATTTCGGCTGCTTGGCGTCGATGGTGCGGATCACCTCGCGCGCCAGATCGGCGGCGCCTTCGCCGCCCTTCGCCCAATGCTCGCACAAGACCGCCGTGACCCCGAGTTTCGAACAGGCCTTTTGCACCAGCGCGATTTCGGCTTCGCTGTCGGTGGGGAAGCGGTTGATCGCCACCACGGCGGGAAGGCCGAATTTGCCGATGTTCTCGACATGGCGCAGCAGATTGGGAATCCCCTTCTCGACCGCCGGCAGATCTTCGGGCGCCAGCTTTTTCGCGTCCACCCCGCCGTGGAGCTTGAGGGCCCGGACCGTCGCCACGATCACGACCGCGGACGGCGTCAAGCCCGCCTTGCGGCATTTGATGTCGAGAAATTTCTCGGCGCCGAGATCGGCGCCGAACCCCGCCTCGGTCACCGCATAGTCGGCAAGCTTGAGCGCGGTCTTGGTGGCGAGCACCGTGTTGCAGCCGTGCGCGATATTGGCGAACGGCCCGCCGTGGATGAAGGCGGCGTTGTTCTCGATGGTCTGCACCAGATTGGGCTGAAGCGCGTCTTTCAACAGCGCGGTCATGGCCCCATCCGCCTTGAGGTCGCGGGCGCGCACCGATTCGCGTTCGCGCGTCTGGCCGACGATGATGCTGCCCAAACGCTTCTGCAGATCCTTGAGATCGCCGGACAGGCACAGGATCGCCATCACTTCGGAGGCGACCGTGATGTCGAAGCCGTCCTCGCGCGGGAATCCGTTGGCGGCGCCGCCCAGCGAATTGACGATCGAGCGCAACGCCCGGTCGTTCATGTCGACGACGCGGCGCCAGGCCACGCGGCGCGAATCGATCTTGGGCTCGGTGCCCCAGTAAATGTGGTTGTCCACCATCGCCGAGAGAAGATTGTGGGCGGCTCCGACCGCATGCATGTCGCCGGTGAAATGGAGGTTGATGTCGGCCATGGGCACGACCTGGGAATAGCCGCCGCCCGCCGCCCCGCCCTTCATGCCGAAGACCGGGCCGAGGCTGGGTTCGCGCAAGCAGACGATGGCTTTCTTGCCGATGCGATTGAGGCCGTCGCATAAGCCGACCGAAGTGGTGGTCTTGCCCTCGCCCGCGGTGGTCGGCGTCATGGCGGTAACGAGAATAAGCGTGCCGTCTTTGCGCGACTCCAGCGTCTTGACGTAGGAGAGCGGGATTTTCGCCTTGTAATAGCCGTAGGGCTCGAGATGTTTCGCTTCGATGCCGAGCCCCTTGGCAATTTCCACGATCGGCTTCAGCTTGGCCGCGCGGGCGATCTCGATGTCGCTTTTTGGCTTGCTCATTTCCTCTCCCCGAAACCGCCGCTGTTGTTCTCTCAAAGTCCAGCCTCCCCCGGCCGGACCCTTGCGGCGCAGCCACAGGTTATAACCGGATCGCCCGGATCGCGAAAACCCCATGTCGGGCCCGGAGCCGACGCGTTTAAGCGGGCTTGCCTGCGGGCGGCTTCGAGCGAAAAAAACGCCATCCTTGCCGGTCCTGGCCGGGGTCGTTTTATCCCTAAAAACAATCGTTTACGGTGCCCGTCCCATCCGTCCGGCCAGGGCCCCTGGGGAACCGATTGTTAAGGAACTCCCGGCTAAGGTAAGCGCGTTCCGGCCCGATCGTACCGGCAAATAACAAGATGGCCATTTCTCCAGAGACCGCGCGGCTTCTGATCGCAGGCACCGAGGCGCCGAAAATCCGCGCGCTTTGCGACCTGCTGGTCAAGCACGGATTCCAGAACGTGCGGGGCGTGACCGAGGCCGAACTGGCGCCGGGCGCCATGCCCGGCTATTGCCCGGATTTGATCCTGGTGCGGATCGAGCCCGGCGACACGGCGGGCGAAAGATTGTTCAAGACCATCGAGGGCCTCGAAAAGGAACGCTACGTTCCGGTGCTGGTCCTCGATTCGGAAAGCAAGCCGGGCGAAATCGTCGAGCGGGTGCGCACGCTGACGGCGATGCGGCTTCTCTATAAGGACCTCAACGAAGAAAATGTGCGGCTGCGGGCCGGGGCGCAGCAGTGTGCCATCAGCTACGACGAAGCCGTGACCGTTCTCAAGAAAACGGAGGACCAGCTCGAAGCCGAACTCGCCGAATACAAAGACAGGTGCCGCAGCAAATCGGAATTCGTCGCCAATCTCAGCCATGAGCTGCGCACGCCGCTCAATTCCATCATCGGTTTCTCGGAGATCTTGAAAAACGAGACCTTCGGTCCGCACGGCTCGCCCAAATACAAAGAGTATGCGGGCGACATCCACGGCGCCGCGGCGCACCTTCTGATTCTGATCAACGACATCCTCGAATTCTCGCGCGCCGAGGCCGGGCAGCTCGATCTCGAATTCGAGCCCGTGGACGTGCAAAGCACCATCCAGAGCTCGGCCCGGATGCTCCATGAAAAGGCGCGCGTCAAGGGCGTTGCGCTGCGCGTCGACATCGCGCCCGATTTCCCGCGGCTGCGCACCGACGAGCGCCGGCTGCGCCAGGTTCTGCTCAATGTCGTCGGCAACGCCATCAAATTCACGCCGTCCGACGGCTCGGTGACGGTGAAGGCCGGGATCGATCCGGTGGACGGCGCCTTCATCATCGTGGTCAGCGACACCGGAATTGGCATCGACACCGCCGACCTGCCGCGGGTGATGACCCGCTACGGCCAGGTGAAGAGCGCGCAATCCGACCAGGATCCGGGAACGGGGCTCGGCTTGCCGCTGACCCGCAAGATCGTCGAGGCGCTGGGCGGAACCCTCGAGGTGCGGAGCCGCCGCGGGGTCGGCACGGCGGTGACGCTGCGCTTCCCGCCCTCGCTCGTCATCGCGGAAGAGCGCGATGCGGCGAAGGCGGCGCAGGCCGGAAGCCCGCGCAAAATCGCGTCGTAAGAGCCCGCCACAAGCGGCCTCCGGTCTTGCCGCGACGGTGCCGCGGCCGACCCCGTTACCAAGGCCGAGGCAGAGCTCGCCGTTTCGCATAGGAATGTTAGCATTTGTCAACATACGGCCTGGCCGCCGGGGCCTGGAGCGATCCGTGTAACCGGCCGGACGCGCCGCGCTGACGCGGTTTTCTGGCAATCTCCCGAATCGGCAAGACCTCTCTTCGCGGCAGTCGAACCTGCGGCGTTTGCGCGACGGTTTGCGAACATTTGCGACACATACCTTCGCGATTTGCGCGCGGATGCGGCTGTTTGCGACAGGTCAATTTTTCGCTTCCCCATCATCGCGTCCTCGGCCTCCCTCTTGACCCGAACGAAAGAGTGTGTGATTATATTCCTATTCCCTCCGGGGGTCAAGCCAGGGGTTACTTCGCTGCGACGAAACGCGCCGCCATCGAATCCTTCATCGCCAATCTGGAGCACCGCGAGAATGACCAAGGTACGGGACTTGCACCGGAAGTGGATGAAGCAGCCGGATTACCGCGCCGCCTACGCAGGTTTGGCCGAGGAGTTCGACGTGGCAAAGGCCATGATCGTGGCCCGGACCAGCGCCGGACTTTCGCAGAGCCAGCTTGCCCGCCGCATGAAAACGTCGCAGTCCTACATCGCCCGCATCGAAAGCGGCAAGGTGCGCCCGTCCACGGAAGCCTTGGCGCGCTTTGCGCACGCAACCGGCATGCGCTTGAAGATCACCTTCGAACCCGCGCAAAACAGGCGATGAGCGATGGGTCGGACCTGCGGCGTTTGCGCGACGGTTTGCGGGCGCTGGGGCGGTTTGAAATCTGAGCCGGGAGTGGTTCGCCGGTCGCTTCGATAGTGGTCCGCTGATAGCCAAAACCAGACAATCACCGGAAATGACCCACCGCCCGTTGCCGACGATGAAGGTTCACATTATAAAAGGACTCGCTGATCACGGTCATCGGAGCAGAGCGGAATCGAACTGAGATCTAAACTGGGAAATCCCGGGTAAAAGGCTGCTGCCGGCTGGTCGCGTCGACCGCCGATCCGGCCAGTCACCGAACCTGTCAGGGGACCGACATCGCCATGCCGCTCGAACACATCCATCCGATGATCGCGCATTTTCCGATCGTGCTGGCGCTGCTGGCGCTGGCGTTCGACCTATGGTGGCTCGCCCGGGGCCGCGCGGCGGCGGCGCCGCTGATCCGGCTGCGGACCGGCACGGTGCTGCTGGCGCTGGGTGCCGCGGCGGCGGTGGTCGCCTACCTATTCGGGGACATGGCCTACGACATCGCCGTCAGCAAGGGCGTGGCGGCGGCAACGCTGGAAACCCACGAGGACTGGGGCACGGCCACGACGTTGGTTTACGTGGCGTCGGCGCTGGTGCGGCTGTTCCTGTGGTGGCGCCGGCTCGACGAGAAGCCGGCCGGCATCGCGCTGGCGATCGCACTGGCGGCGGTGGTCGCGGGGATGGTGGTGATCACCGCCTACTTCGGCGGCCACCTGGTCTACGACCTCGGCGTCAACGTCAGCCCCCGGAGCTGAAACGCGCCCGTCCACGGAAGCCTTGGCGCGATTTGCGCACGCAACCGGCATGCGCCTGAAGATCACCTTCGAACCCGCGCAAAACAGATAAATAGGGAACCCGCAGGCCCGCAATCTTTTCGCGATTGTCGCGTATCTTCAAAAGAAAGAGGGTGTGCGCCTCGAAGTCCGCTCCACGCGGCGCTAAAAGGCGCGCCGCGCATGGCCGGCGATTCCAGCCGCGACGTAAATGGGCGCGGCACCGGGCCAACCCTTCGCGGTGGCAATATAGATTCGAACAAACACCGTTTCTCTTTTGTCATAATTCATGCACGCCCGGTCCGACAGAAACCCATTCTCCGTGTTATTCTCATCCTATGTCCCTTCCGGAGTGGATTGATCAGAGGCTATCCGAACAACTCCCCATCCTCCGCGACCGGGGCGAGGGGCAAAATCTTGAGTTCATGGCCGAGTATCCGAGCAACGGACACGACCTGAGCCGCGAGATTGCGGCCTTCGCTTCTTCCAATGCCGGTACCATTCTGATCGGCGTTTCCGACGACGGCAACCTCATAGGGTTATGCAACGTTGATACAGCCGCAAAACGCGATACCTTGCTTCGCCGCATCGAGGGAGTCTGCGCCGGCCATGTCAGGCCCGCTATAACGCCAACCGTGAACTTTGCGCAGGAGAACAACGCCGTCGTTTTGGTGATAGAAGTGCCACGAGGCAGGCAGCCCATCTACTACAGCAAACATACGCCCTACGTGCGCCATCTCACGCAGTCGCGCCCTGCAGAACCGCACGAGGTCATCGAGCGCATTACCGACTATTCGAAGGCAACGCCGCTCTCAGCAGCACAGGAAGACGCTGACCCCTTGTTTTTTTCGTCTCTCGCCGAACCGCTGATCGACGCTTTGATCTATGGCGAGGAGCTGGAGGACCGCAACGTCAATCCATGGATGGATCTGGTTCGTGCTCAATTCCGAGGTGACGCAGCGTCTCTGCGGCAGCTAGCATCCGAGGATATCGCCGCAGAGAAGAAGCTGGACATAGCCCTCCGAGAGATCGCCGACAAGCTCGACAGTGCCGCCAACCATCGTTTATATCTTGGCGCCGACTCATGGAAGACTCTGACCACTTATATATCGGACGCTCTTGACCGGGTGCGTCAGGTCAAGGCTGACTATATCGATAGCGTCCCATTGTCCGCCGATGCAACGAGGCAGATTCGCGACCTGATCCGGCGGTCCGTGCGCGAGCTTGCTGACCTCAACGACCGAGCGGAACGCTTGGCCGAAGATGGCCGTATCGAAGAGGTGCAGAGCGAGGCCAGCAGCATTGGCTACCTGTTGCTTCGCGTAAGTCACTACCGGATCGGTGACATCGAGAAAGGTTTCACTGACGGCTTGCGCGCAATTAGCCGCGATCTCCATCTTCTTGAAACGGAGCGCCTTTACCTGGACGGCGGCCAGTCAATGGCCAGAATTCTCAGCCGCCTTCACGAGTTGACAGAGCGTCTTCAGGCACTGATCTCCGATTCTCAAACTTGACTTTTTTCGGGCGCGGCCGGCTGAAGCCGGGCCGGGCTCTGGCCCCCGCTTCCGCCCAGGGACCGGAGCGCGCACCGCGTTCTGGCCCGCCGCGCAAGGTGGCGTCGGGGTCTTAGCGCCTCACGCCCGCCTAGGCTTTGCTGCGGGTTCGATCAAGCCTTCCGAAGACGTGGAAGCCTGGGCATAGAGGCGGCGCAGGAATGGCACTTTTCATGGCGGATGCCATTTTCACGGGATGCCTGGCGCGCGTCAGCGGCAGTAACCAGCATAGACGTACTCCCCCGCCCGGCAGCATTTGCCTGCTGGTATAAGCTGCCGAATGAGCCGGCCGCAGACGCCGGCAAATCGCCCGAAAAACCGGGGCATTCCGTTGGCTCGCTTTTTGCTCGGGAAACCCCGTTTAGAGTCGCTGCCTGGCGCAGACCCCCCGCATTGTAATGCTCGTGCTTGGGCGAAGAATTGCGGTCCCGGCATGACGCCGGGGCACGGCGCCGCAAAGCAGCCGCGCGCCGAATTCGATAGATAGGGAACCCATGTCAATTTCATCGCTTATCGATCTTCCCGCCGTGACCCAGGCCGCCATCGTGGCCATCGCCTTGCTCACCTTGTGGCTGGGCGTTTTCCGCTACAACGTTTTGTCCATCACCTACGGGCCGACGATCCTGACGATGATCGGCATTTTCGGCTGTTTCCTCGGCATCGCGATCGGGCTCATGCACTTCGATACCGCGAATGTGCAGGGCTCGGTGCCGACTTTGCTCGGCGGAATCAAGACCTCTTTCTGGTCGTCGGTGATGGGAATCGGCGGCGCACTCGCCATCAAGATGCGGCTTTTGCTTCTGGGTCCGCCAAAGACGGCTGGCGACGGCGAAATCCAAGGGGCAACCATCGACGATCTCGCAAATCTGCTGTCGCAGCTTCACGCGTCGCTGGCGGGCGAGGGCGACACGACGTTGCTGGGTCAGGTGAAGCTGATGCGGCAGGAATCGCATGACGGTCTCGATGCGCTCAACGGCGGTCTCGCAAATTTCCTGAAGACCGCCGCGGAGAACAATTCAAAGGCGCTGATTCAGGCGCTCCAGGAAGTCATCCGGGACTTCAACGCCAAGATCAACGAACAGTTCGGCGACAATTTCAAGCACTTGAACGCGGCCGTCGGAACGATGCTCGTGTGGCAAGAGAAGTACCGCGAACAGGTCGACGAGATGATCGTCCAGCAGCGAACCTGCGCGAACAGCATGACGGAGGCGGCCCGGAGCTACCAAGAGCTCGTCGCCAACGCGCAGGGCTTCGCGGAAGTCTCAAACGCGCTCAAATCGATTCTCTCCGGCCTCGAGGTGCAAAAAACCCAGCTCCGCGCATCGCTGGAATCGCTCGCCAAATTGATCGTTTCGGCGGCCACGGGCCTGCCGACGATCGAAGCCAAAATATTGGAAATGACCAAGCAGATCGAATCCGGCGTCCGCGCGAACAACGAACAATGGGCGGGCGCCTTAAAAGCCGTGACCGAGGACGTTCAAGGATCGCATACGGAGTTGAAGCAGATTCTGATCGACACGGTTCAAAGCGCCAATCACGAGCTCAATACCCATGTCCGGCAGATGTCGGAGCAAACGAGACAGCAGGTGGTGGCCCTCGATAGGGCCTTGGAAAAGGGCCTCAATGACTCGTTGGAATCCCTCGGCCGGCAATTGACCGCGCTGTCGCAGAAGTTCGTCGAAGATTACTCGCCGCTGACGGACAGGCTGCGCCAAGTCGTCCAAATGGGACGGGCGGTGGCGTAAAATGCCGCTTCGCGAAAATCAAAATCTGCTGGTTCCCCAGGAGACGCATTGGATTCCGCTCGCCGATCTCATGACCGGCCTGATGATGGTTTTTCTGCTGGTCTCGATCGTCTATATGGTCAAGGTCGAGGCCGACTCGAATCAGTTGAAGCATATCGCCACCGACTACAGCGCGTTGCGGCTTCAATTGTATGAAGATTTGAACGCCGAATTTGCCGAGGACTTGCCGAAATGGGGCGCGGAACTCGACCGGAACATGACGATCCGCTTCAAGGAGCCCGACGTTCTGTACGATACCGGCAGCGATAACCTCAAGCCGCGATTCGAAGCCATCCTTGACGACTTCTTCCCGAGATACGTCCGAATTCTCACGTCCGAAAAGTATCGCGACTCGATCAAGGAAGTCCGCATCGAAGGTCACACCTCGAGTCTTTGGGCCAACAGCGCCTCGCCACAAGACGCGTATTTCAAGAACATGGAGCTGTCACAGGCCAGGACCCGGAGCGTGCTGCAATACGTCATGGCGTTAAATGCGGTTTCTACGGATTTGCCGTGGCTGCGATCTTATGTGACGGCCAATGGGCTCTCCTCCGCGAAACCGGTGGAGAACGCCGATGGGACGGAGGATACGGCGCGCTCGCAACGAGTCGAATTCCGCGTTCGAACGGACGCCGACTCCCGAATCGCAAAAATGCTGGACGCCCTGCCCCAATGAAGCTCATCGAATTTTCCCGGTACGAATACGTCAATCTTCTGCGCCGGCAGATGGGAGCCGATAAGCTCGGCACCTTTGCCCATGTCGAGACGGTCCAGCAACTGACCCCCATCGAACTCGACCAACTGATCGGCGGCGGCATCGACGTCTCCATCGATGACATCCGGATTTTGTGCGACGGGACGCTCGGCTACAAGGACAGCCGCGTTCTTATTTACAGGCGGGACGTGCCGCTTGCGTCCGAGGTCAGCGATACGGTATGGAAAATACCCCGCTTCCATTTTGCGAACTGCAAGAAACTCAAAGACGCGAGAAAGAATCGGGGGACACCGTATGCCGTCGCCATAAACGAAGACGGGAATTTTTCAATTCATAAGATTCATATGTGGGGAAGAACCGAATACGATGTTTTCCGCCTCGTCGTCTGCGAACATTGTCTGAACGCGCTGTCGTATGACGGCTATTCCCATGATATGCCGGAACATCAGCGTCGAAGAATCCTGGATTCGTTTTCGATCTGGCGCTTTTTCAAGAGTTATCCAAAATGCCTGGTGGTGGAGGATTCCGGCAGCAAGTCCAAGGCGGAGGCAAACAACGGCCAGGTGTCGGCCTCTCTGGGAGCGCGCATTACGGCATCTTCGATTTCAGCTTGATCGTCTCGCCATCCACGACGAACGTGCCGTATCCGTGATGGTGGATGGTCTTGGGATTCTTCTGCGCCGGATCGATCCAGGCCTTGAGCACCTCGAGGATGAAGAGATTGTACT
>JBGQJC010000003.1:0-84424 GCA_041498815.1 Alphaproteobacteria bacterium | reverse complement strand
GGTTCCTTTCCGTCGACGACATAACGCGTTGTTCCCATGACCTCGCGGGCGAGGTCCTCGAGGCCGTGTCCCAGCGCCCCTGCCACTGACATTGCCGAATTCATCATCCCGGCGGCGCCCTATTGCGCCGCCGATTTCGTCGGCCCCATGGAAAACCTCATTCGGGAGGCACGGTCGGAGTGCGCCAAGCTCGCGCTCACCGGTCAAGTTAGCGGGGGAATGTCGGCTTAGACGGGCCCTTGTTTCGCCGCCGGTCAAAAAGATCCCGTGAGCCCTTTTGGTCCCATCGCGCACATCGGCCAAGGCGCGGGCAGCGGCCGGAGTTTAACTTTAAGTAAATCTTTCCCACCCATGATATGAGCAGCCGTGGCTCGGCTAGGGGGACCTGATTTCCGCGCTGAAAAGCAGACGGGTTGCTCCACATGTCCAGTGCCCATGACGCGATATCTTACCGTTCCACTCCACGGCAGGTTGCGACCGGCGAGGCGGCGATTCTTGACTTGGCGTCATCCGCGACATCTCACGCGGTGATGATCACCGACGCCGCGGGAGCGATCATCCATGTCAATCCCGCGTTCACCACCATCACGGGCTGGAACCGCGACGAGGTGATCGGCAAGACGCCCGGCAGCGTCCTTCACTCCGGAAAACAAGACCAGATGTTTTACCGCACCATGTGGCGGAGCATGATCGAGGAAGGCCATTGGGCCGGCGAAATCTGGAACCGTCACAAGTCCGGCCGCATTTTTGCCGAGAACGTCACCATCGATGCGATCCGGAACGAATCGGGCCAGACTACGCATTTCGTATCCGTTTTTTCGGACATCTCGGCTCAAAAGAACGCGGAACAACACCTCAATTATGTCGCTTTCCACGATCTCGTTACCGGACTGCCCAACCGTCCGATGTTTGAGGAGGAATGCCGGCGGGCGCTTTCGCTTGCTGCGCGACAAAACGCGAACACGGCGATTTTCATTTTGGACCTCGACGGATTCAAGGCCGTGAATGACACGTATGGCCACGCCGTGGGAGATGCGCTTCTTCGCGAAGTCGCGAATCGCCTCCCTAAGGGAGTCCGTACGAGCGACATCTTGGCGCGTTTCGGCGGAGATGAATTCGCGCTTCTTCTGTCGGATACGGATGGAGCCACCGGAGCGGTTGCCATGGCGGAGCGGATTCGCGGTCTGTTGAGTGAGCCGTTCCGGCTGGAGGACGTGATCACGTCCGTCGGGGCCAGCATCGGCATAAGTTTGTTTCCGGACCACGGACGCGATCTTGGTTCATTGTTGCGAGCCGCGGATGCCGCCATGTACGAGGCCAAGCGCCTGGGTAAGAACCGCTTCGCCGTTTATGCTGGGCCACGGATCGGCGAAGGGCCGTAACGGCCTCGTCCATCGGTTTGGCGAATCGGAAACCGGGCGTATCCGTAAAACCCCCGCCCGCGATTGCCGTGTAAACCCCCCGGCGCGCGAGGCGCCCTCTCCCAACGATGGTGGAGGGACAGGAACCGGAATCAAACCTTCTCCGTACCGCGCCCGATGCGGTCCAACCAATTCAGAATGAGGGGAGGTCGGGCTTATCGTTGGCCATGACGGCGATGCCTTCGACCTCGACGAGCCATTCCGGCCGGCAAACGGCGCCTTCGACGACGGAGATGGGCAGATCGGGACAGCGGGTGGCAAGATAGCGAGTGACGCGCGCGTAATCGGTCGGATCTCGCAGATATACGATCAAATACATCATGTCATCCAGAGTTGCCGAACCGGACCGCAATAGAGCATCGACGTTGTTGAGGGCATGGTCCAGCTGACCGAGAACGTCGCCCATATGCACGATCCACCCAGCGCGATCGATGCTTGCCGTTCCTGAGATGAAATAGTGCGATCGATCGGCGTAGGCTACTCGCGTGCCGCGCTCGAAAGTGACATTATAATCCTTGGTCGGGCACAGCCGATCGAAGTCGTTGAGATACGACACCTGCTCCGGCGCAAGATCGAGAATGGAATAGGCGTCCATCGCGACGATGTCGAACCGATGGGCGCAGGCACCCTCGATGCCGGTACTCGCGATATAGTGCGTATCCCCGGTCAACCCCTGTTGCAAAAACAGTTCACGCCGGCTGTCCGTCATTCCTTTGTAGAAGACATCGACATCCTTCAGGTAAATCCACGTCCTTACGCAGTGGTCACGAAGCGTGCCGCCCTGGCTCGCGAGGGTGCCGATCAGATCGTTGAAGACCTCGCGAGTTTGCGCCGGCGACGAGACAGACATCTCGTTGTCGTCGGCGCAGAGTCGGGTACTCCAGAGATGGCGCAGTCCGTTCTTCTCGGCGATCACGTGTTTCGCCGTAAGCCGGCGTTTAACGACAGGGCTGGCGCTTTCGATGTGATAAGCCAGCAGCGCAATTTTCGCGCCGGACAAGGGCGGCTGCTGCACAATCGAAACGGCGACGGGACTGTCCAGTGGCTCGCGAACGAGTCCGCTGTTGCGGATCATCGCGGCTTGGTTCAACACATCGCTCAGAAAAATCCGTCGAAATACCGCCGTCTCGGGAGCAAGCCCGAGCGATTGTCTCGCCTGCGCATAACGCTCCTGGACCGTCTCGATCTGCTCTCCGAGACTGAGACCCGCGGCAGCCTCCACGCAAATGAAATGCTCGGCCCCGCCGGTCGCCCCGCGAAAGCTCCGGCTTGCGATGCCGCCATCGGGGCACCCAACGGAGTGATCTCCTGATCGGATAACAAGGCTGTTCATGGCGACCACACCGCTATGCGACCACGATCGGCCGGTCCGGGAAGGCAAGCTGGTTGCGGTCGCGCCAGTTCGGGCTGACATAGTTGATCTCGAGCAAGCGCCGCACGCCGTTGATCGGGCGCGGATCGAAGCCGTGCCAGGTATTGGGGCCGGCAACGAAGATCACCGCGGTGTTGAAGTCGGCCGAACTCCGTCCGACCCACCGGCGCTGGTCGTCGTAGATATCCGTGCCCCAATCCTTCGCATCCGGACCGGTGCAGAGATAGATCACCATCGAGAACAGCTTTTCGGGAATGTCGCGATGCGGTTCGAGCCAGGCGCCGTCGGTATCCTGGATGTATTCCATGCGAAGGAAGCTGCCGGAGACCTTGATGTTGCAGACCTGCTCGAACAGCCGCGCGATGTCCGGCCGCTGCAGGGCGTCGGCGAACACCGCGCAGGCCGGAAAGCGCGATCGCAATAAGGGGGCGAAGAAGGTCCGCTTGCTGTTGTCGACATCGCGCACCCCCTTGCAATCGCCAACCACCGGCGGGGCGATCGGGAGGATGAGGATGCCGGTGGCGAGGCTTTCCGGCAAAACGTCGCTGAGGACCCAGTGGGTATAGGGCCGGTCGTCGCGCCGCGCTTCGCGCAAGGCACGGCTGAAATGGCTCGCGACCGCAACCGGTTCCGGCAGGGGAGGATAACTCATGAGTGGCGCTCCCTTGCCAACGCGAACAATCCCGGCGCCTACCGCGGCGCCCATTCGATCACCTTTCGCAAGACGGGGATCGACTTGGCGATGGCGCTCACGCTGTGACGCCAATACTCGCGCCGGACGTACCAATCCGAATCGACGAAGCATAATTGCAGGCTCATCCGCTGCCCCTTCTGGGGCAGAAAGCCATGCCACGAATGATCGCAGACACGGAACATGAGCATGCGGCCGAACTCCGGCGGGAATTCGAATGCATAGTCGTCGCGGTCCGAACTGCGCAAAACCCTGAGCCGGCCGCGTTCATATGGCCACTCGCGGCTGAAACCCAGAAGCACCGTGATGATCTTATGTTTCGAATCGGGATGAGCGTAGCCTTCGTTGTAATGGCCGGTCGTGTTGCCCATCATGACGATGACCGGCGGATAGGCACTGAGATCGGTGTCGAATTTCTGCTCGACAAGACGCCGGAAGCGCGGACTGAGAAGATCTTCTATCACGGCCCCGAACCGGGGTCCGTAGCGAAGACTGGGCAAGCCGTAACTGCCCCGATCGGGGATACATGGCGCATCGGCGAGCACCTCGTCCTTCATACGAGGGCTGATCGCGTGCTCAACGAACGCGAAGTCATAAGGATCGCGGCGCAACTCGGCTGCGGCAATCGCCGTCTCGTCGAGCAGCGTAAACGGGCCGTCGATGGCCCGTCTAATATCCCTGGCCGGTACCTTCAATTCGTTTTCCACAAAGGACCCTTACGCACGGCTAATAAAGGCATGGGCACAAAGCCCGCATATTGATCTGGATCAACGACGATCCTGCCGCCGCGGCGTCGCCCGTTGAGGACATTCCCGAAATGCCTGAATCCCCATCCGCGATCCCCGTCGACTTGCCGTGCCGCTCACCCGTAGCGGCGGGCGAAGTCCGTCATGAAATCCGCGAGCGCCTCGACACCGGTCTCCGGCATCGCGTTGTAGAGCGAAGCGCGAATCCCGCCCACTGAGCGATGGCCGGCGAGATTTACGAGGCCCGCATCCGCCGCCTCCGACAAAAACGCGGCTTCGAGCGCCCTGTCCGCAAGCGAGAAGCAGACGTTCATGCGCGAACGGCACTCGGGCTCCGCATTGCCGCGGTAGAACGGGTGCGAATCGATGACGCCATAGAGCCGCTCGCTCTTGCGCATGCAGGCCTGCGCCATCGCTTCGAGCCCGCCCTGATCCAGCAGCCATTCGAAAGCGAGCCCTGCGACGTAGACCGCGAAGGTATTGGGCGTGTTATAGAGCGAGTGATTTTCGGCTTGTAGTTTAAAGTCGAATACACTCGGGGTAAGGACGTGGGCGGCGCCGATCAAATCATCACGGACGATAACAATGGCAAGTCCGGCAGGGCCGATGTTTTTCTGCGCGCTCGCGTAAATGAGGCCGAAGCGCGAAACATCGACCGGCCGCGAGAGAAAGTTCGAGGTCATGTCGGCAACAAGGGGCACATCCACGGTGTCGGGCGTGAAATGGAACTCGGTGCCGCCGACCGTTTCGTTCGCGGTGATGTGGCAATAGGCGGCTTCGCGGTCGAGGCGCCACTCGGGCGGCGGCGGGATGCGGGAGAATCCGTCTGCCTTTCCACTCGCCGCGATATTGATCCGGCAATAGCGTTCGGCCTCGCGGATAGCCCGGCCCGCCCAATAGCCGGTTTCGATGTAATCGGCGCGGTCGCGCCCGGCAAGCAAGTTCAGCGGGACCGCCGCGAACTGGGCCTGCGCCCCGCCGTGCAGAAACAGGATGCGGTGGCTGTCAGGCACCGCAAGGAGCGTCCGCAGGTTTTCCATCGCCGTTTCCGCCAGATTGCGGAATGCGACTCCGGTGAAGGGAAGCTCCAGGACCGACATGCCGGTGCCGCGCCAATTTGGCACGTCATCCTTGATGCGCGCGAGCACCGGCTCCGGCATCATCGAAGGCCCTGCCGCGAAGTTGTAAACGCGGGCCACGCTCAGAACAGGGCCGCGCCGTGCGTCGCGGCGGCCATGAAGAAAAGAAGCGGAATCGAGAGAATCGTGTTGGTGCGCGAGGACAAGAACGTGATCCGGGCGCAGCGCGCACGCTCTTCGGGACTCGCGGGGACCAACCCCAGCACTTTCTTCTGATGCGGCCACAGCACCAGGAACAGATTGAGGACCATGAGCGTCCCGATCCAGGCACCGGTCCCAATCACCGCCGCATAGCCTTGGAGCGTCACCGCGTCCCACAGCTGGCCGCTTCGCCACAGCATCAGCGCGCCGGCAGTCCAGGTGACGAGCGCGGCGAAACGAAACGTGCCGTGCTCCTTCCGCAGCCGCGATTCGAGTTCCGCGCTTCCCGCGCCGGGAGCGAAATCCGCCGCTTCAAGCGGAACGAAGCGCGGCGTCAGGACGACGTTAACGTAGTTATGGCCGATCCATACCAGCGCGCCGGCAATATGGGTCCAGCGCAGGACGAGGTCGAACAGGGGCCCGAGCTGCGTGACCATCGCTTGCGCGAGCCCCTTGTCAGCCCGCGCCCGTCAGGGCTCGCACCGCAAAGAAGAGAATCGCCGTCAGAATAAGCCCGGCCAGGATTGTGCCGGAGACCGTGTCGTGCGGCAGGCCCATAAGCCGCGCCTCACACCACAGGCGCCGTGGCGCGGGCGCGGCGCAACACCAGCGGCTGCGTCAGTCGGCCGGGCCGGAACGCATTGGCGATCGCTTCCTCGACCAAATGGTGATCGGGCGACTTGGTACAGGCAGGATCGGGATTAGTGGCGTCGCCGGTGAGAAGGAAAGCCTGGCAGCGGCACCCGCCAAAATCCTTGGACCGTTCGTCGCAACTCCGGCACGGCTCCTTCATCCACTCGAAGCCGCGGAACCGGTTGAAGGCGGGCGAATCGTGCCAAATCCACTGGAGGTCGTGGTCCCGCACCGAAGGGAAGTCCATGTCCTTGATGATGCGCGCTTCTTGGCAGGGCAGGCCGGAGCCATCCGGGGCGATGGTGAAATGGATTGAGCCCCACCCGTTCATGCACGCTTTGGGCCGGCCGGCGTAGTAATCGGGGACGACGAAGTAGATCGTCATGTTCTTGCCCAAGCGCTCGCGAGCCGCTTTGACCGCCGCCTCGGCCCGTTCGAGCTGCTCGCGGGTGGGCAGCAACTCATCACGGTTGAGCGCAGCCCAATTATAGTACTGGACGTTGGCAAACTCGAGGTAATCCACTTTCAGCGCCTCGGCCATGTCCAGGTACTCGCGGACTTTCTCGATGTTCTGGCGCACCACCGGGATGTTGAGCACCATCGGAAAGCCGTGCTTCTTAATGTTGCGTGCGGCCTCCAGCTTGAGATCGTGGGCGCGGGCCCCAACAAGCGCATCGGTAATCTCGCGTTCGCACGACTGGATGGAGAGCTGGATTTGTTTCAAGCCCGCATCCTTGAGAGCGATGAGTCGCTCTTCGCTGAGCCCGATCCCCGAGGTGATGAGATTGGTGTAGTAGCCAAGTTCGTTGGCATAGGCTGTGAGCTCGACGATGTCGTCGCGCATCAGGGGTTCGCCGCCGGTGAGCCCGAGCTGGAGCGAGCCCAACTTGCGACCCTCGCGGAAAACCCGCTTCCACTCGTCGGTGCTGAGCTCGTTGCGGTAGTCGTCGAAATTCAGAGGGTTATTGCACCACGGGCACTTGAGCGGACAGCGGTAAGTGAGTTCGCAGCACAGCCACAGCGGCTTACCCTGGCCGTCAAGCCTTGCGTCGGATCCATCCTTTGGCATGGGACACCTCCAGGAATTTGCGCACGCTGTCCTCGATTCTGCCGTCAGTTCCGGCGCCGCCCGCGGCATACTGCTGCGCCAGGTCGCGCACGATGTCGACAACCGTTGCCTCGCCGTTGCAGCGCTTGAGGATTTCGGCTGCGGTTTCGCTGAGTTTCACGACGCCTTCGGGATATAGGAGGATGAAAGCGTCCTGCGTTTCCTCCCAACGAAACATGTAGAGAGGATTGATTTCGAACCGTTCGCCGGAGTTGATCGCAAGCAGTTCGGCCATGGTGCAGTCTCTCGTTATGGATGCCGAGCCTCACTTTCGCCGGGCGCGGCGGGGATAACGAGGGACCGATCCGGATGAACCGGTCCCTCGCCTGTTCGTCCGCTTGTTAACGAACGTAGACGTAAGCGGTCACTTCAAATCCCAATCGAAGGTCGCAATACGCGGGATCAACCCATGACATGGTGCTCTCCCTTGTGTTGATCGTTGCGTCCGTATCTTCGGACCGACCGGCTGAACCGATTCTGACTCCGCCGTTCAGCCGGCGTTCACCGTGGCAAGATCGATCTAATTCCAATTGAAACGATACCGGCATGATCGGGCTGCACATTCGAATTCCGATCCGATCCAAACAGCGATCCGCGCAGGCCGCGCCGGGGCGCCTGGTGTCGCGTCATTTTGCCGCGGGCGCTATTTAAGGCGTCATGATTTGGGACGGACGTAGAATGGGTGCGCCGAGGATGTGCCGCAACGTTGTCGATGAGGACTAGCGGGATTATTGTACTTGGGAGCAACCGCTCCGATCCAGCGTCGGTGAAGTGCCAGCTTCGACGCGGGCGTTTGCCCAAATGTATCCTGGATGTGAGGCGCGTTTGAGCCCGATGAGAGCCGCCGGATGCCCGTGACTCCCGAGATCGTCGAAAAATACGACGGCCGCGTGCCCCGGTATACGAGCTACCCCACCGCTCCCCATTTCGGCCCGGAGGTGGGTCCGGAAACGTACCGGGAATGGCTGGCCGGGATCGCGCCGGGCGAAGCCCTGTCGCTTTACCTGCACGTCCCCTTCTGCACGAAGCTGTGCTGGTACTGCGGCTGCCACACCACGATCGTCAATTCATACGCTCGAGTCGCAAGCTATCGCGAGCTGCTGGAACGCGAGATCGACCTCGTCGCCGATGCGATTTCCGCCCTCCATCCCGTATCGCACATCCATTGGGGCGGTGGGACCCCGACAATCCTGACGCCCGCGGATTTTTTGTCGATTTGCGAGCGGCTGCGCGCCCGCTTTGGGGTTTCTCCCCGAACCCAAGTCTCGGTCGAAATCGACCCGCGCGGCTTTTCGCGCGAAATGGCCACGGCGCTTGCGCGCGCCGGTACGACGCGGGCCAGTCTCGGCGTTCAGGACTTCGAGCCCCGCGTGCAAGAAGCGGTCAATCGCATTCAGTCCTATGATACGACGGCACGGGCCGTCGATTCGTTGCGTGCCGAGGGAATCGACGACATCAACGTGGATCTTATCTATGGCTTGCCGCACCAGACCGTCGAGTCGATCGTCGCAACGGTCGATCGAACGCTGACGCTCGATCCGCGCCAGATCGCGCTCTTTGGCTACGCCCACGTGCCGTGGATGAAGCGGCACCAACGCTTGCTTGATGAACGCGCGTTGCCGCAAACGCGGGCGCGGTGGGCGCTTTATAGCGCCGCGGCCGCGCGGCTTGTGGAGCACGGATTGATCCCCGTCGGCCTCGACCACTTCGCGGCGCCGGGAACCCCGCTTGCAATGGCGGCCGGGGAACGCCGACTCCACCGCAACTTCCAAGGCTACACGGCGGACGATGCGCCGGTGCTTCTTGGGTTCGGGGCATCCGCTATCGGCACGCTGCCTCAAGGCTATGTTCAGAACGGTCCGAAAATTTCGCACTACCGCGAGGCGATGCTGGCCGGACGGCTTGCCACTTCACGCGGGCGGGCAATCGGCCGGGACGACCTCCTGCGCCGCGACGTCATTTCGCAACTGATGTGCAATCTGTGCGCCGACCTCGCTGCGATCTGCCGCGGGCACGGATACGCCCCGAGTTTCTTCGACCGCGAAATGGCGGCGCTCTCTTCGCTCCAGTCCGACGGAGTCGTTAGCATCGACGGTCGCAAGGTGGCGGTGAACGAGCGTGCGCGTCCACTTGTGCGTTCAGTCTGCGCCGCCTTCGACGCATATTTCAGGGCCGACAGCGAGCCACGCCACGCAAAGGCGGTGTAGCCGCCGCCGGAGCAACCCGAAGTCCCAGTTGCTGCCCCAGCTAAGCGTATCAATCGATCCCATCGGGGATCGCCTGCCCAAACCAGCCTGGATGAGGTTTTCGGTAGGCACAGCGGCCGGGTGAATGAGAATGGAAGCCGTCGTCTTCACCGCCTTCGCCATCCTGCTCTATTTCTTTTCCGACTTTCTGCTCGATCGGATCGAGGTTGCGCTCGGCCGCCGGCTCGAATACCGGACGGCCGTGTTCTTCTTTCTCCTCTTGGGGCTCGCCCTTTTGGGTTTCTGGCTGATTCGCCTCGCCTATCCCGGCTGAGCCATGACTCGAAAGGTCAGGCTTGCCGCCGCATCGGCCGCCGTTTTGATTTACGTCAAAGCCGCCGCGGTTGTAGGATACCTAAAGTCTTAGCGCGCGGGCATCTTTCGGCCGCGTCCGGCGATTGGCCCGTGCGAACCCAGGGGGAACCCATGGCCGAAGCGAAACAGCCCGCTCGCGGTGGATCCGGCGACGGCGCCGATGCACCCGTGCCGGTGATGCAGCGCATCCTCGACAATCCATTCCTGCTTCTCTTCCTCGGCGTCACCATCCCCACGGTGTTCTACATCATCTGGGGCGTGATGGAGATCGCCCAGATCCCGATCGGCAAATAGGAGGCGGCGATGGCGATCCGACCGCCCGAAGACCGGCTGTGGTGGAAGCAACCGCTTCACCGGATGGAGATCATCTGGATCAGCATCGCCTTCCTGTGGGGATTGGTGATGTTTTTCACCATGATCTTCTGGCACTTCACGGGTAATCAGAACCTTTCCAACGAAGCCTACCGCGTCGATCCGGCCGCCTACGGCGCCAAGGCCGAAGCCGCGGCGAAGCAGTACAAGGTGCGCGAGGAAGGCGACACCGGTCTGCCGGTCGTCCATCCGCCGCCGGGCAGCGATGCCTATCTGATCGCCCGTACCTGGGAATGGTGGCCGGTCCTCGAGCTCGAAAAGGGACAGAGCTACCGGCTCCATCTTTCGTCGCTCGATTGGTTGCACGGCTTTTCGCTGCAGCCCGTCAACATCAACATCGAGGTCCATCCCAATTACGAGATGGTGCTGACCATCACGCCCACGAAATCGGGCGAGTATTCCATCGTGTGCAACGAATTCTGCGGAATCGGCCACCACACGATGGTCGGCAAGATCTATGTCGTCGACGGCGGGGCGCCGCCCGCGGCGGAAAAAGACTCGAAAGACAAGGGGGAGTGACCATGGCGCAAGCGGCGACATTTCGAACCTGCCCCGAGACGGGATTGCGCGTGAATTCGCAGGCGGAAGCCTTGATCAAGGCGAACGCGGTCGCGGGCGTTATCTTCCTCGCCATCGGCGGGGCTTTCGGCCTGTCGGTTGCGCTCACCCGCTGGCCGGCGGTGCACCTGCTTCCGGCCGAGTGGTTCTATCTGATCCTCACCGGGCACGGCGTCAACGTGCTCCTGTTCTGGATCATCTTTTTCGAGATGGCGGTGCTCTATTTCGCCTCCGCGGTCCTTCTCAATTCGCGGATCGCGGCGCCCAAATTCGCCTGGGCCGGATTCGTGCTCATGATCGGCGGAGCGGTGTTGACCGACATCGCCGTGCTCCAGGGCCAATCCAGCGTGATGTTCACGTCATACGTGCCGATGAAGGCGGCGCCTCACTTCTATCTCGGCCTCATCCTCTTCGCGGTGGGGGCGCTTATCGGCTGTTTCGTCTTCTTCGGGACCCTGGTGGTGGCGCGCGACGAGCGCACCTACGAGGGATCGATCCCGCTCGTCACCTTCGGCGCGCTGACGGCGGCGATCATCGCCGTCTTCACCATCGCCTCGGGCGCGATTATTTTGATACCCACCTTTTTGTGGTCGCTCGACCAATGGGGCCTGAAGCTCATCACCAACATCGACACCATCATGTACCGGGTGATCTGGTGGGGCATGGGCCATTCGTCCCAGCAGATCAACGTCTCGGCCCATGTCGCCGTGTGGTACGCGATCGCCGCCCTCGTGCTCGGTGCCAAACCTCTTTCCGAGAAAGTGAGCCGCGGCGCTTTCCTTCTTTATATTCTTTTCCTGCAGCTCGCCTCCGCCCATCACATCCTGACCGATCCTGGCATCAGCTCCAGTTGGAAGATCTTCAACACTTCCTATGCGATGTATCTCGCGGTCCTGGGCAGCATGATCCACGGCATGAGCGTGCCGGGCGCGATCGAAGCGGCGCAGCGCCGGCGCGGCTTCACCAAAGGCATATTCGAATGGCTGCGCAAGGCGCCCTGGGGCAATCCCGCCTTCGCCGGCATGGCCCTGTCGCTCGTCATGTTCGGATTCCTGGGCGGAATCACCGGCGTCATTTTGGGGACCGAACAACTCAATCTCATCATGCACAATACGCTTTATGTGCCGGGTCATTTCCACGGGACGGTCGTGGCCGGAACGACGCTCGCCTTTATGGCCATCACCTATCTCGTGATCCCGCTCATCTTCCGGCGCGAGCTCGTGCTGAAGAAGGTCGCGCAGTGGCAGCCTTACGTTTTCGGGATCGGCGTCGGAGGCATTTCGCTCTGCATGATGGGGGCGGGAACGCTGGGCGTCGCGCGCCGTCACTGGGACATCACCTTCAGCGACGCTCCGCTCACCTTTCACTATCCCGATGCCGCCTTCTTGATGCTGGGCCTGAACGGCCTGTTCGCGATTCTGGCGGCCTTGGGCGGGGTCATGTACATCGTGGTCGTCGTCGGCTCGGTCCTGTTCGGCAAGCCGCGGGATGCGGAATCGATCCGCCTCTACCCGGCCGTGGGTCCGGGCGGAGGCGCCGCGGCCGCCCATTACGGCAGCGAGGGCACGCTCAAGCTTCCCGGCACCGTGACGCTGGTCGTGATATTCTTCCTGTCCTTCGCCCTCTATTACTTCGTCAATTGGAAGTACCTGTCGGAGATCTGGCCCCTCCACTAGGGACGGGCTCCGGCGCGGCATGCGCGGATGAAGGCACATGAAGGCGAGGGGTGAAAGCTTCACACGGGGTCCGGCCGCCGCCCTCGCGATGCTTTTGGGCCTATCGCTTTTGGCCGCAGGCGCGCGCGCGGATGCGCCGGCGGCATCGCAATCCGCCCTCGACGAACCATCGGCGCTCCGCTTAAGCCAGGCCGCGATCGGACGCCCGGTCGGCGATTACGAGTTCCGCGACACCGAGCTCAAACCGGTGCGCCTCTCGTCCTTCCGCGGCCGGCCGCTCGTCGTCAATCTCGTCTATACCGGCTGCAACCGGGCTTGCCCCTTGACGGTCGAGACGTTGGGGCGCGCGGTGGACGTCGCGACCGGCGCGCTGGGGCCGGACAGCTTCTCGGTCGTGACCATCGGTTTCGATGCGGCAGCCGATACGCCCCAGCGCATGCGGGCCTTCGCCATCGAGCACGGCATCGCCAAGCCCAATTGGATTTTCTTAAGCGCGGACAAACCCACGATCGACTCGCTCTCGCGCGATGTCGGCTTCGTCTTCTTTCCCTCGGCCAAGGGCTTCGACCACTTGTCGCAAACCACCGTGGTGGACGAGGACGGGCGCATCTACCGCCAAATCTACGGCGCCGATTTCGAATCGCCCGCCCTGGTCGAGCCGCTCAAGGACCTCGTGCTGGGACGCAAGAGCGACTTGGTGAGCTTGTCCGGGATCCTCAACCGCATCCGCCTCTTTTGCACGCTCTACAACCCGGCGAGCGGGCGCTACGGATTCGACTATTCCATCTTCGTCGGCATGTTCATCGGCTTCGTCAGCCTCGCGACGGTGGCGGTCCTTTTGGTGCGGGGCTGGCTCCATGGCCGGCCGTTACAGTGAGCGGCGGCAACGAAAGCCGGGTGCGCTTCGCTGGTCCCGGCGGCAACGAGAAGAGTCGCAGTGAACGACCGAGGGCCCGAAGTTGAAGCGGATCAAGTCCTTCCTGCGCGACGCGTTCACCAGGCTCGAGACCGGTCTCGACCATGTCTTCGGCCCGGCGTGGAATCCGCTCGTCCATACCGGCGCGCTGGGGTTCTTCTTTTACTTCATCGTCGCGGTGAGCGGTGTTTACATCTATGTGTTTTTCGACACCGGGACGGTCTCGGCCTTCACCTCCGTCGAGCGCATGAGCACGGCCCAGTGGTATCACGCCGGAATCATGCGAAGCCTGCATCGCTACGCCTCCGACGGGCTGATGCTGTTCATGATGGTCCATGTGCTCCGCGAGTTCGCCATGGACCGCTTCCGGGGACCGCGCTGGTTCACCTGGTTCACCGGTACGCCCATCATGTGGCTGGTCTTCATCTGCGGGATCACCGGCTACTGGCTGGTGTGGGACAAGCTCGCACAATACGTCGCGATCGCCACCACCGAATGGCTGGACGCGCTGCCCTTCTTCGCCGAGCCGATTGCCCGCAATTTCCTCTCGCCGACGAGCCTGGACGACCGCTTCTTCACCCTGCTCTTGTTCCTCCACATCGCGGTGCCGTTGATCCTGTTGTTCGTGCTGTGGATCCACCTGCAGCGGGTGAGCCGGCCCAAGATCGTCCCGCCCCGGGGCCTGGCCGCCGGCATGCTCGCGATGCTCGTCGTCCTGTCCTTGGTCAAGCCCGCGTTCAGCCAGGGCCAGGCCGATCTCGGGCTTGTTCCCGGCACCGTCGGCCTCGACTGGTTCTATCTCGTCCTTTATCCGCTGCTCGATTCGCTGCCCAAGCTCGACGTTTGGGCGCTGGTCGGGGTGCTGTCGCTGGTCCTTGCCGCCGTGCCGTGGATGCCGCCGATGAAGCGTGCGCCGATCGCGAAGGTTTTCCTCGACCACTGCAACGGTTGCGCACGCTGCGCCGCCGATTGCCCGTTCAACGCCATCATCCTGGGCCCGCGGACGGACGGTCTTCCGTTTACGCACCAAGCAGTGGTCGATTCGGATTTATGTGTCTCCTGCGGCATCTGTATGGGGGCCTGTCCTTCTTCCACCCCGTTCCGCCGGCCGGAGGAACTCGTCACCGGGATCGATCTGCCGCATTTCCCGCTGTCGGAGCTCCGCGCAAGGGTCGAAGCGGCCTCGCGCGGCCTGCCGGGCCCTACGCGCGTGATCGTTCTCGGCTGCGACCACGCGGCGGATGTCGCGGCCTTGCGCTCCGCGAACGTGGCCGCCGTCGGCCTTCCCTGCATCGCGATGGCTCCGCCCTCGCTCATCGACTATTGCCTGAGCCGAGATCTTTTCGACGGCGTGTTCCTCACCGGTTGCCGCGAGGAAGAGTGCTATCACCGTTTGGGCGTCGCCTGGATGGAGCAGCGCATCGCGGGAACGCGCGATCCCTATTTGCGCGCCCGCGTCCCGCGCGGGCGGTTGGGCAAGCTCTGGGTCGCCGCAACCGACCACCGCAAGCTTGGCAAGGCGGTTGCCGAGTTTTCCGCGCGCATCGCCGCCTTGCCGCCGGCCGCCGCGCCCGGCGCCGTCTCGGCGCAAGAGGCGCAGCATGTTTAAGGCGCTAAGTTATCTCGGCCAGGCCGCGGTCTATTCGGCTTTGGCCGCGCTCCTCGGCTACTTCTCGGATTCGCCCGCTTACGTCCATTTCCCCGCCGACGAAGCCCTTATCAAGCTCAGCCTCATCCACGGCGGCCGCAAGGAATCATGCCGCACGCGCACGCCGGAAGAGCTCGAACGGCTTGCCCCCAACATGCGCCGCGCCGTCGTTTGCTCGCGCGAGCGCCTGCCGGTGGTGGTGGAATTGACACTCGACGGGCACGACCTCTATCGCGCGGTATTGCCGCCGACGGGGCTGTTCGGCGACGGGCCATCGCAGGCCTATGCGAGGTTTCCGGTTGCGCCGGGACCGCACGAGCTCGAGATGAAGCTTCGCGACACCGCGCGGATCGAGGGTTGGGATTACGGCCGCGAGGAGGACATAGACCTGAAGCCGCTCCAGAATCTGGCGATCGACTTCCGCGCCGAGACCGGCGGCTTCCTGATCAAGTGACGGAGTGGGGCGGGAAATGGCCATGATGCTGATCGAGTGGCGAAAGGAATTCGAGACCGGGATCGCGGACGTGGACTACGAGCACGCCCAGTTGATCGACCTCATCAATTCCCTCTACCGCAAGCTTGAGGAGCATCCCTCGACGCCCGTAGTGAGCGATATGCTGGGCGAAATATTCGCGAAGATTTCGAGTCACTTTGCGCTCGAGGAAAAAATCATGCGCGAACGCCGCTACGACCAATACGCCGACCACAAATCCGACCATGAGCGCCTCTTGGACGAAATCCGCGATATCATGGACTCCTTCGAAGCCAACCCCGCCTTCGGCTACGCAGGCGCGCTCAAAGACCGGCTATCACCCTGGTTCACCGAGCACTTCAAAACCAAGGACGCGCGGTTCCACAAGATGCTGGGATAGGAACGCAGGCCCTAGACCAGATCGAACAGAAGCAGTTCGCTGTCGTCCTTGGCGGAGGGGGAGGGATTAGCTGCGCTGCGCTCCGCTGCACCTGCGCCATCGATTCTTACACTTTTCGCGCGGCGTTGACTTCCGCCCCTGCGAACGCACGGCTTGGTGTCGAACCCTCTCTCCGGTTTCGAACACGCTCCCCATCATCATCGGGAGAGGGCGCGCGAGGCGCCCTCTCCCGATGATGGCGGTGGACGCAGTCTCCAGCGAACCCTTCTCCGGCCCAATTTCCCTGTTTAGCAAGGAAGATACAGGGAATTTTGGCGATTCCGGGGCCCGGCCAAGGAAAATGGTCTCGATAACAGGCGACAATTCAATTGGTTGCTGAGGAATTCCCTATGCATCGGGACAGGGAATTTTATTGAGGTATCAGGGAAGTTTCTAGCGCGATCAGGGAATCAATCGAACCGATCACGGATCGCTCTGGCCGAACCTAGCCTGGATAAGGTGTTCAATAGGGACAGGACTACAGCAGGTTTTCCAAAATGCGTGAGAAGGTTTCGTCAAGCCTCTCATCGAATGGGCGGTCCTCCCATGTCGCGAGGTCGATCGCGCGCGCATTGCGTTGCTCCTCTTCGAACATCGCCGCCAATTCATTGCCCGTGTCATTTCCCAAGACAACGGCGTCGACCTCATCATTGAAGATTACGCTGCGGTGATCGAAGTTCGACGAGCCGATTACCGACCAGGCGCCGTCGACCGTGACCATTTTCGAGTGCAGCACCTCGTTTTGGGTTTCGTAGATTTTTACGCCGGCCTCGAGCAGGTCGGAATAACTTGCGTGCTGCACGCTAAGCGATGTCGGCGAATCGCTATGATCGGGTACGAGAAGCCGTACATCCACCCCGCGCCGGGCCGCGTCCGTCAAATCTTCCATTTCCTGATGCGTCGGCACGAAATAGGCGGCCATTACCCAGATGCGCTTCTCCGCGCTGCGAATCGCCGACAACAGCGTCACGTAATATCGCGGAATTTGTTCCTCCGGCGTGCTGCCGATGATGCGCACGACTTCATTTCCCTTCGGCGGCACTTTTGGAAAAAAGTTTGCGCCGTCGGGCGGCGCGTCTTTCTGGGCCGTCCAGTGATCGAGAAACAACGTTTGCAGTTGTGCCACCACCGGCCCTTGAATCTCGAGGTCGATGTCGTGCCAGGTTTCGGAAGGCTCGCCTTTTGGGCCTTGCGACTTTCCGATGCCCGACCTCTGGTATGTGGTGCTGAGATTGACGCCGCCGACGATCGCCGTGGCGCCGTCGACGATGAGAATCTTGCGATGGTCCCGGTCGTTGGGCGCGTAGCCGTTCTTCGCACTCAGGGGGTCGATGGGATTGAAATCGACGAATTTCACGCCAGCCTGCTTCAGCCGGTCGAAAAATGCGCTCGGTGTGCTGTCCGAACCGTAGCTGTCGTAAATGACGTTGACGGCGACTCCTTCGCGGCGTTTCGCAATCAGAAGGTCGCCAAGTTTCTGCCCACCGCTCTCGACGTCTTCGAAAATATAATATTCAAGATTGATATGATCTTTGGCACCTCGGATGGCATCAAACATCGCCGGGAAAATTTCCGCGCCATCGCGCAAGATCTGCGTGCGGTTACCGGCGACAAGCGGGCTCTCGGCCACCGCCTGCTCGATCGCCAGATGGCGCTTGAGAACCCCGGCGTCGCCCGGCTCGGTGCTGATCCGGTCGAGGAGCGCCTTGCTCTGCTTTGCGGAAAGCGGCCCTTGTGCGCCGACGATCTGCGGCTTCGATGCCGCGGCGGAAGGCTGGCCGACGCTCCGATCGATGTCGGGCACTGACGCGCAGCCCACGAGCCCGGCGCAGACCGCGATGAGGATGATCCAACGCGGCGGCGACGCTCGGATATGGCGATTTGCACGATAGTCGACGCGTCGAAGGCAAGCCGGCAAAGCAAGCGCCTCAAGCAATGATGCAGCCGTTCCCGCACTCTCGATCATGGTATCCGCCCGCGCCGCTCACTAATTCACCCGCTCGCAATGGCCGTCTGCATAACAATGCTGATAAAAGCCATCGTCGCCGGGATGTGCGTATGTGTCGGGCTGAAGATTCTGATGATAGGAAGACCCATGCGCATGGTTATTTTCATGCGCGTAGGTGTCCGGCTCATCGGAAAGACCGTAGCGCGGATAGCCGGGCTCGTCCGACGTACATGCCGCCAAACTTGCGCCCGCGGTCAGGGCAAGCAACAAGAACCCTAAGAGTCGCATCGTGTTTTTCCTATGTCCCATCGTCTATGTCTTAATTTCGGTGAGCGGGATTTGTTCCATCGTAGCGGGCTTGGCTGCGGCAGAATGTACCCCATCGTTTTAGCCTCCGTGTGTGCTCTTCTGAACAGTCAATAGCATCGCGATTTGTTAGCGGTACGGTCCACCTGGAGAAGTCCGTTCGACGCCCGGCAGGGCCGGGCCCGATGGGGCCATCCACGGCAACAAACCGCTGAAACTCGTTTCACGGAAACCCGACGGAGATTGAAATGATTCGCTCTCGGCCCGACTTGGCAAACCGCTACACCTGCGCAACGGCAGGAGTACCAGGACCTGTTTGCGAAATGGACGGCCGACAGCTACGCACGCCGACTTGGCGTCGATAGGGGTGGGAGCTTGACGGTCATCGGTGCCCAGCCGGGCTTAGACACCGCGGATGCGGTGGTTCAAACACAGATCAACCGCCCGGACGGGATGTCGATCGTGACAAATTTGCGCGTGCGCGATAGCGACGGCCAAATGAAGATTATCGACGTGACGATGGGTGGCGTGAGCCTGGACGTGACCCAGCGCGACGAGTTCGCTTCAGTCATCCAGCGTAAGGGGCTCGACGGGCTCATCAGCGATCTCAGGGCCCGCGTCGAAAATCTCACCGTCGAAGCGGCTCAGCGCTAAGTCGAGCCTCGCGGCGTTCGTGCAGGCGGGCGCGGATCGATCGAGACCGTAGGGAAATCGTCTCGGCGCGCGCCAGGACGCGTAAACCGTTGCTACGGCGGACGCCGGCTTGAGGCTCACGCAGGGCGAGAGGCCGCTTCTCGCCCTCGATGCGGGGGCGTACGCTTTTTATCTCGACTCTCAGAGCCGCCGCCCCGACCACATCGCGGCCCGGCTGGATAAGCCGCTCGACCGGAGCATTGCCGAGAAATATCTCGACTCCTTCTGACCGCTGCGATTGCCGGGCCAACGGCGGCCCCGTTGCGCGTTTCGAGGTCGTTGTCCCGGCCGTCGACGATCTCGGAAATCGCGGAAAAGTTGAAATCCCCCATAAAAACCCCCGCCAGTTTACGGGGGGATAAAACTGGCGGGGGGCCCGCGTAGACGACCCAAGCGACTGCAGCAGGGATCTGCCGTGGGGCTGAAGTAGCGCGCATTGCACGCGTACCAACTCTCTTATTACCTGGACGTATCACGATATGTTCAAAAATGGACAGCCGCGGGAAACTCAAAATCGTCGTCAAGCAGTTCCCGGAATTTTTCTCTCCACGACCGGATGCCGCCCCATCGGAGCCCAAATTGGACAAGTCATATGTCGACTCACCGCCGGTCAGATTGCCTGCGCCTCATTTTTGGAGCTCCGTCCGGTTGGCCTCGGCGGCTCCGGCGAACATCGGACGCGTTCCGCGCGGCGATCCATGCCGGCGTTCCGATGGGGCCGGCTCGTAAGATCTATGGACATTGCCGTGGAGGGCTTTGATGTTCGTGGCCGTTTTCCAGGTGGCGATTTCAGGACAGTCCCGGCCCATTTTCTCGATGTGGCGCTGAACCGAGAATATGGAATCTTTCTCACACACGATGGATATGGTTTTGCCGGTGTCCGTCAGAATGTGCATCTCCACATAGTGGCCGTCCAAATAGGCGGCTAGCTCCATAGAGACCGCACAAAATCGAATTTGCGTAGAAGCCATGCTCATGATTGCACTCTTACATCGACGCTGATCAGGGTTCCGTCGTGCCGATCGCCGAGGTCAGCCAGACGCGCGGCGAGATCCTCGAGAGTGGCGGCCAGCGGCAGTTCAAAGGAGAGTGCATTCGCCTCGAACACGGCCGTCACGCGATTTCGCGGCGGGCACTCGATGTTGAGGTGTTGCATGGAATTCTTCCTTTCGGCCTGAGGTAAGGGAGCCCTTTTGGTAGCCTCTGACTCGTAGCCGGTTGAAAGGCTGCGCACAGTTCAAAATAGAACACTTGGCATGCGCACAAAGGCGATTGCGGCTTCGCCGCCTGAGCTCAACGGCTTATTGTGTGGTCTTGAGGATAATCGCTTGCCGGCCGCTATCGGCCGGGACCCGACCCGGAATGGCGCCGGGGGCATGGAAAACCGTGAAAAGTTGTAAGCTTCCTGGCAAACCCTTGGCAGAGCGTGCCGTCCTAATCCTGAACAATGACGTCGAGAAGCGAGGTGTGCACTTTCAATCCGCCAATATTTATCTGCAATCCGTTGTCGTACTCGATGAAGCCGAGCTTCCGAAATTTGTTCATGAAGAATTTGATCCGGGCCCGCGTGGTCCCGACCTTGGCCGCCAAGGTTTCCTGGCTGATCTTCGGAATGACCGTTTCCATCTTCGCCTTTTTGCCGAAATTGGCCAGGAGCAGAAGTACCCGGGCGAGCCGCTGCTCGCTCGAATTGAACAATTGGTCGACCAGGTCCGCCTCGATCTGGATATTGCGCGACAGCAGAAACGACATGAACGTCTCGGAGAGATCCGGCTGTTCGTGGAGCACGCGGATCATCGTTTCCATTTCAATCCTGGCGACGATCGACTCCGCCGTGGCGACAGCCGAGGCCATATATAGAGTCTGGCCGGCAAGGCATCCCTCGCCGAAGAACTCGCCGGCCCCGAGCCGCGCGATGATTGCCTCCCGACCATGTTCGGATACGACCGTGAGCTGGATCTTGCCCTTTTGAATGTAATAAACGGCATCGGCCGCGGCTCCCTGCCGGAAGACGGTTTCCTTGGGCCGGTATTTCACGCCAGATCGTCCAATTCCCACGGATATGAGGAATGGCTTGGAATCGAAGCGCGGAGCCGTTGTGGCGCTCGCAACCTTCTTGGATTTCCCGCCCGGTCTGATGCTGGCGATTTTCAAGGTCTGATTTCCACAATTTGACGCCAACCGAGAAAAAGCTGGCGGCCGATCCTAACCTTCATGCCGCACCCCGAATATCCCCTTTTGAACAGTGCCGGCCATTTTTGTCGGATGCGCCGACAGCCGGGAGAGCGCCAAGGGCACTTTTGAAAAAGCGCCCGTTTGACGGCGCAGGGTGGGAAAGCGCGCCGCGCTTGCGGCGCAGCTTGGGCCAGACCCGATCGTACCCGGCCTATTCGTGGATGATGACGTTCAATAGCGCCGAGTGCACCTTCAATTCGCCGTTGTATTCGATCAAGCCGAGCTTCCGAAATTTGTTCATGAAGAAATTGATCCGGGACCGCGTGGTCCCCACCTTGGCCGCCAAGATCTCCTGTCTGATCTTCGGAATGACCATCTCCATCTTCCCCTCCTTGCCAAAGTTCGCCAGGAGCAGAAGTACCCGGGCGAGCCGCCGCTCGCTCGAATTGAACAATTGGTCGACCAGGTCCGCCTCGATCTGGATATTGCGCGACAGCAGAAACGCCATGAACATCTCGGAGAGCTTCGGCTGTTCGTGGAGCACGCGGATCATCGTCGCCTTTTTGATGCTGGCGACAATCGCCTCTCCCACCGCGGTGGCCGAGGCCATATGAAGTTCTTGGCCGGCGAGGCACCCCTCACCGAAGAACTCGTTAGCTCCGAGCATCGCGATGACGCCCTCTTTACCCTGATCGGAGAGGACGGTGATCTGGACTCCGCCCTTTTCAATGTAGAAGACGGCGTCGGCAGGGTCTCCCTGCCGGAAAATGGTTTCCTTCGGCCGGTATTTCAGGTTGCTTCGCCCGGCCCCAACCGATGTGAGAAATAACTGGCTGTCGAAGAACGGAGTCTGAGCGGCTTCTCCGATCCGCTCAGATTTCCCTGCATTGCCCGCCGTGCCGCGGTTCCGCATGGCCTGCTCCTCCTCCCGAAATCTTGCAAATCACCTTACCCAGTGTGTGGTTGTCTCACGCTGCCACTCCCGGACTTCGGCCGTCTCCAAACGACTAAATATATCGCCGGCCGCATCTCGGCGCCGGCCTTGCCCGCGCGTGGCGCTCACGGCACCCATCCGCGCTCGCGATAGCACCGGGCCGCCCCGGCGTTGAAAAATAATCGCGCGATATGCCTGCCACCGTAGGATGCATTTCATCAACAAGAACCACCGACGGAATGCGCTCCGACCCAAGCCCGAATGCGATATGGCATGACGCGACCACGGTTACTGACAATTACCGGCAATTGTTTACGAGTGTGCCGGTTTGAACAGCGACGCCTGGCCTTGATGACCCATTATAAAAAAATTATGCGGCCGTCAAGGCCCATGCAACTCATAATTTGGAGGCAATTAATATGAAACGCATTATAGGTATCGCGGTACTCGCGGTGCTCGCCGCAGGGTGCAGCACCCCGCCGCCGCCTGCAGCCCAAGCAGAATACACTCCGCCCCAACCACCCGGTCTCGTCGGCCCTGCCGGCTTTACCGGTCCGTCCGGTCCGGCCGGCCCGCAAGGCCCCGTCGGACAGACGGGAGCCGCTGGTTACGGCACGACAGGTCCCGCCGGCGCTGAAGGCCCGTCCGGTCCTGCAGGTCCGCAAGGCGCAATCGGAGCGACGGGCCCCTCAGGCGCCGTCGTGGTCGGTGCTCGTGGAGCAACCGGCGCGGCCGGTCCCGATGGCGCGCAGGGCGCGGCCGGACAGACGGGCGCTCAGGGGTATAGTACCGTTGGTCCCGCGGGCCCGACTGGTCCTGCCGGACCCGTCGGTGCGCAAGGCCTAGCCGGACAGACGGGCGCCCAAGGCTCGACTCTGGTCGGCCCAACCGTACCCGCCGGCAGTGCCGGTGGTGCCGGGACCCAAGGCATAAGTGGACAGGCAGGCGCACGCGGCTCCGTTATGGCCGGTGGCATCGGTGGTGCCGGTCACTCCGGCGCGCAAGGCGCGCAAGGCGTCGTCGGACCGACGGGCCCCCAAGGTCCCGTGGGTATCGTCAACAGCTGGACCTCGTACCGCGTTATCACCTTCGACAATGGTCGAGCCGATCTATCGGCTTTTGACAAGAACACGGTCTCCGAGATCGCGGCGTATATGGCGAAGAATCCGTCCCTCCAGGTCGGAATCGACGGCTACAAGGACCCGAGCTACCAGAACCTGAGCGATCGCCGTGTCGGGACCGTTCGTGACGCACTGATCGTGGCCGGGGTGCCGTCATACAAGGTACAGGTCGGCGCGTTCGGCGATCCGCAGTTCAGCCGCGACCGGCGAGTCGAGGTGCTGCTCAGCACCGGGTCTAGCCAAGTCAATCAAAGCATGACGTCGCAGTAAGTGCTCATCCTCGGGTATCTCCTTCGCGTCCTACACGCGGAGGAGATTTCTCGGACTTTCTTTCGTTCCGTCTTCACGCTAACGCCGTAAATTCGCGCACAATAGTGACGACCTCAAGGGGCGATTGTAGACGACGAGGTGTTGCGACACGTAGTTCGGTTATTTTCAGGAGTGGAACCATGCAGACGCATACCAAAGCATCGTCCTTAAGGTTCAATAATTTTTTCGTTATTCCCGAAATCCCTCGGCTTGTGAATCCGGCGCCGCCAAAGCGGCCAAACGCAATGTCGTTACGGACGTTGGAGGCGATGCCCGGGTTTTGGAAAGGCCGGGCCTCCACGCGTCGCGAGATGGCAAAGACGTTTCGCGACTCCGGAGACATGGAGGCGGGAAACCGTCACGATCGCGAGGCGAATAAATACGAAGCAATCGCGGAGGATAGCGTGGCCCGTATGCGCCGAATCCCGTCAGCCCCGAGGATTTATGCAACAACGCCGCGGGCTGCCGCCGAATGCGCCGAGAGTTCGATTTTCGACCGGATAAGGAGCGGAGATAGAGACTTGGTGGCGGTGGGGGCGGGATTTGAACCCGCGGTACGGTTTCCCGTACGCACGCTTTCTTAGAATCCGCGCCGAATTGCGGACCGAAACCATACCAGCCCGGCCATTCGAGGCCAAACAAGCGCCGGCGCCCGGCATTTGACGCCGCCCTTTTTAGGAGTTCATGCCATGAGCCTAGGCACCATACTACTGATCGTCCTCGTGCTGTTCTTGGTCGGCGCCTTGCCGACATGGCCGCACAGCGCGAACTGGAGCTACTACCCGAGCGGTGGACTAAGCGTCCTCCTCGTCATCGTCGTCGTCTTGATGCTGATGGGACGGATTTAGCCCGGAGCACCCCGCCGGCGGTTTCAATGACGCATTAAAAAATCTAGGACACGTCGGCCGCGCACGGTATTCGTGGTTATCACCCGATGGGAAACAATAAATAGGGAATTTCATCATGAACGGTCAAACAAAGAGCAATGCGCGCGTCAAGACTCCGGCGGATCTTGAAATGATTTCCGATGATCTTGCCTCATTGAAGCGCGATCTCGCGGCGCTGATGGGACACGTTAAAACCGGTGGACTCCGCGCGGCAAACGAGGCGGCGCACAACACCATCGGCCAGCTCGGCGATCGGGCAACTGAGATTTACGAAAACCTTGCCGCGCAAGGTAAGAAATCGGTCAAGGCGATCGGTCATCAGGTCGATGAGAATCCCGTCGCCAGCATATTGGTCGCTTTCGCGGCGGGGTTTTGTGTAAGCCGCCTTCTAGCGCGCTGAGCATCACGGATGCCAATCGGCGGCTTCATAAGACTGGTCGTCATGGCCCTGGCCGAAACCGGCGGCGCCCGGAACATCGGCATTGCCGCGGTCCGGATTTCGGCCGCGGTGTTATGCGCAATATCGCTCATCGTGTTAGCGACGGCGGCGATCGGCTGTGCCGTGGCCGCACTTTGGATTTATGCAACTCCTTACGTCGGCCCCGACGGCGCCCCGCTTGTGGCCGCTGGCGCCCTTTTGGCCGTTTGTCTCGTTCTGGCGTTAGTTGCGCGCGGGCTTTTGCGGCGCAAGCGGACGGCGTCCCGTTCCACCGCGGGACCCGAAGTGCTGCTCGCCGACGCAACGCGCTTGTTCAAACAACATAAAGAATCGGTCCTGCTGGCGGCGCTCATCGCAGGGATGGTCGCCGCAAACGGCAGTCGCGAGCCGTGATGGCTCCTCTACCATCGAAGACTGAAGCAGATACACCCGGGCGCTTGGCAGGACGCGATGGGGCAAGCGCGGCCGATAGTTCGATTGTCCTGCCATTCGAGGAGGATAGCGCGCAACAGCAAGCGTCGCTGGAGCGGCGGGAGGAAATGCCGCTACCGCAAGATCTCCAATCTCTCCTGCTATTGGGGATTTTCATCTTTGCGCTGTTTTACACGCTCTATTTCGCCAGTGCGATCGTGCTGCCGATCACCGCGGCATTCGTATTGAACCTGCTTCTGCAGCCGCTGATGCGTGCCCTTGCCAAGCTGCACGTGCCGAAGGTTGTCGCCGCGATGCTCATGATTTTTGTCTTCCTCGGCGGACTGGGCGGGCTCGGCTTCACGTTATCGGGCCCGGCGGCCGGATGGATATCGAAAGCTCCGGAGAGCCTCTCGCGTCTCGAAGACCGTCTTTCGGTTTTCAAGATATCCGTCCAAAGTGTCCAGCGGGCGAGCAAGCAGGTTGAGAAGATTGCCGAAGACACGGCGAATGACGGGCAATCCGTCACCGTCAAAGGGCCGAGCCTGAGCAGCTTTCTATTCAACGGGACACGCACCGTGCTGATAGGCCTGCTCACCGCGGTGGTGTTGCTGTTTTTCCTGCTTGTCTCCGGCGACATGTTTTTACGCCGGCTCGTCGAAATCCTGCCGACGCTCAGCGATAAGAAGCAGGCTGTTGAAATATCGCGCGAGATCGAGAGCAGCATTTCAGGCTATCTCGGAACGATCAGCTTGATGAACGCCACGGTTGGCGTTGCGACCGGGCTTGCCGCGTATATCTGCGGCCTGTCTGACCCTATTTTGTGGGGGACCATCGCCTTTCTGCTGAATTATATTCCATTCCTCGGAATGCTTTGCGGCATCTCTATTCTGTTTCTTGCCGGCTTATTGACTTTCGATACGATCTGGCAAGCGCTCCTGCCGGCGGGGATCTACCTCGTGATTCACCTGATCGAAAGTGAGGTGGTCACGCCGATGCTGTTGGCCCGGCGCTTCATCCTCAACCCGATCTTGGTCATCATCTCACTTGTCTTCTGGTATTGGATGTGGGGCGTTTTGGGCGCGCTCCTTGCCGTGCCACTGCTCGTAACCGTCAAGATCATCTGCGACCGCGTCAGACCCTTGATGGCGCTTGGACACTTCCTCGGCGCCGAGGCAAGAACGTAATTTCACGCACGTCATCCGCTGCCGGGAAGATCGCGGCGCGTTTACTCCGGCGGCGGCAAAAAACGCCGCCCGGAAAGGAAAGGGAGAAGTCAATGAAGTACGCCCTATTATGGTGACTTGGGATACCCATTCCAGTGCTGATCCTGCTCTATGTACTGATGCATTGACCGCACATCGATGACGCAGACTTCTCCAGCCGCCCGAGGCCCCTTCTTTTCCCGTAAACGCCTGGCGGTTATTTTCCTTGGACTACTCGCCGCCGCCGTCTTGATTGGTGTTTCTGCGATCGTTTTGGTCGCTACAATCGACCTCCGGCCGTTACTCGAGCAATACGCGACCAAGACGCTCGACCGTCGCCTGGCCATCGGCACGCTCCGGATCGGATGGGGCAATCCCCTGTCGGTCGAGATACGTGACCTGCGGCTTGCCAACGCACCCTGGGGCAGCGACCCGGAGATGGTCCGCATTCAAAGCCTTTCGGCGAGGATCGATTTGCCTTCGCTTTTTAGCGGCGTCTTGCGATTCGAGAAACTCGACGTCGTGAAGCCGGAGATTATCCTCGAGCGCGATGCGGGCGGGATCGGCAATTGGCGCTTTAACGGAGCCGCATCGGCATCGCCGGCCCATTTTGCGATCGTCCCGAAAAATCGCACGCGGTTTCCCACGTTGATCGATTTCCAACTGCACGATGGGTACGTGACCTATCGAACCTCCAGCGGCGCCGTACTGCGGAATGATCTGCACGACCTGACGATCCGTTCCGCCGGCGATGACCAGCCGGTGAGCCTCGCGCTGGATGGCGCTTACAATGGCACGCCGGTACGGCTCGGCGCCGAAACGCAATCGTTTTCCGTCTTGCGGAATGGATCGGTGCCGTTCGGCGTAGAATTTTCCGCCTCGACGCCAACGGCCAAGGACGACTTCAAGGGGACCATGATGGAACCGTTGGATTTCGACGGCGTACAGGGGCCGATGCAAATCGATGCGCGCCAGTTGGGTGATCTCTTGAATATGGTCGGCGCGGACGTCCGGGCGGATTTCCCGCTGCTTCTCGCCGGCGATTTCATCAGAACCGGCGATCATTGGCAGCTATCCGAAGCCAAGGGAAAGCTCGCGAACAACGCATTCGAGGGCGCTCTAACCTTGACGGAAGCCGGCCGCGGCAAACCCGACGATGTCGGTATCGCCGCTAATTTCGTCCAACTCGATCTCAATCCAATTCTTGCCGGCGACGGCAAGGAAAAAACCGCCAAAGGCCGCACGGCGGAGAGCAACGATTACGGCGCCCTGCCGCTTCGGGTGGAAGCGAAGCGCGGCACGAATTTCGACGCGCAGATCAAAGCCAAGGAGCTTGAATTCCGCACGATGCACCTCGCCGATTTCGGTGCGCATGGCCGTCTGGCGTCCGGCGAAGTTACGGTCAGTCAGCTGACCTTCGCTTTCGCGGGCGGCACGGTCGACGCATCGGGATCGGCGCATAGCGCGGCCCCGGGAAGCCACGTCGTTGCGAACGCGGCGGTTTCGGGAGCAGACGCCGGCCAGATAGCGAGAATGCTCGGCGCCGAGCCAGGTCAGATTGCGGGGAAAATCAATGGCCGCGCCACTCTGGATATGACCGGCGAGACCGTGAAGGGTGCTCTCAAAGCGAGCCGTGGCCACGCCGTGCTGGCGATGGCCGACGGGCAGATCGCGCGCGCCCTGCTTGAGAAGGCATCCACCGATCTGCGTTCCCTGTTCCGAAAGAACGAGAGCTCGGCGCAGATATCTTGCCTGCTGGGCGTCATCGACCTGCACGACGGACAGGGCGCCATTTCGCCGCTCACGCTGCAGACGCCGGGGACAATCCTGACCGGCGAGGGACAAGTGGATTTTCCGAGGGAGCGCCTCGACATGACCATTAAGAGCGAGGCCGCCTCGACGGGCTTCTTCGCGTTGGACATACCGCTACACGTCGGCGGCGATTTCGCACATCTCAGCGTTGAGCCGACAATCGGGTCCTCCGCGCCAAGGCAGGATGCGCCGGCCAGAAATAGCCCGGCGCATGAGCTGCCGCCCGACCTGCAGCAGTTAGCCGATAGCAATCCCTGCCCGCGTTAACTCAAAAAATTCGGTCGCACGCCTTCGACGGCGGCTCAAGCTCTCGTCCTTCCACCAAAGCAGCGACAGATCCGGCTCTACAGGTGATGAATGTGGTGCAGGCGCGCCCTGTCATGACGCGATGTGTGCACTTCTGAACAGTCAATAGCGTCGCGATTTGTTAACAGTACGGTCCACCTGGAGAAGTCCGTTCGACTATGGTCCAGACTATCAACCAGCAGAGGTGAACTCAGATGCCTTCGATCGCGATGTCGCGCCGTCTCATACCTGCCCTAGCCGCGCTCGCCCTGCTCGGCGGCAACGCACCGGCTTATGCCGATCCGCCGGGCCGCGTCGGGCGGCTCAGCTACACGGAAGGCACGGTTTCGCTCCACGGCACGGATCAGGATCAATGGTCGCCCGCCACACTGAACTTTCCCGTGACAGCCGGATATTCGTTCTGGACGGAGCCGAATTCCCGCGCCGAGATCGAGGTCGGAGCGGCGGAGATTCGCCTGGATCAATCATCAGAGGTCGACATCTTGCGCCTCGACGATACGGCAACGCAGATCGAGGTCGCACAGGGCATCGTCAACGTGCATATGCGGCAAGACGTGTCCGCGGGCGTCCAGATACAGACGGCGGGTAGCACGATCAACCTGACCAAGGCGGGAAGCTATCACGTCGATGCCGGGTACCCGAACGGCGACCAGCCTGCCGATCAGATTCAAGTCACGGTCCTGGAAGGCGAGGCGCAAATCGCCGGATCGCGATCCACACTCGACGTTCAGCCCGGCGAGACCGCCGTCATCAGCGGGAATCCGGTGAACTTCAGCCTGGTTGAGGGCAACGCCGCGCCCTTCGACGACTGGGCGCTATCGCGCGAACACCGCTACGGCGCGGCGGCCGCGCCCGGCTCGGCCATCACTTGGAATTCAGACCGGGTCGCACCGGCGCCGCGGGCCTCGCAAAGCCTCCGATACGTTTCTCCGCAAACGACCGGCTACCAGGATCTCGACGACAACGGCGAGTGGACCACCACCCCGAATTATGGACCGGTCTGGTATCCGACCACCGTGTCCGCTGACTGGGCACCGTATCGTTACGGGCACTGGGCCTATGTGCTGCCCTGGGGATGGACCTGGATCGACGATGCGCCCTGGGGCTTCGCGCCCTTCCATTACGGACGCTGGGCGCATATCGGTAACCGTTGGGGCTGGTCGCCCGGCGTCATCGTCGCGCGCCCGGTTTTTGCACCGGCGCTGGTCGCCTTCATCGGCGGCGCCGGCTGGGGCATATCGATCGGCATCGGTAACGAGTTGCCGGCGGTCGGATGGGTGCCGCTGGCACCGCAGGAGGTGTTCCATCCGTATTACCAGGCAAGCCCTGCGTATGTGCGCAACGTCAATATCACCAACGTCCGTAACGTCACCAACATCACCAACATCACCAATGTGACCAACGTCACGACGGTCAACAATTTCGCGAACCAGCAGGCGGCGACCGTGGTGCCCTCACGGGCATTTACCGGCGCCGCACCGGTGGCAAGGGCGCGCGTCTCTATATCGCGTACGGAACTGGCGCAAGCCCGGGTGACGCCGAACGTCAAACATTTGCAGCCGACGGCCGCGGCGAGGGTCGGTATCGCAAGGCCGGCCGTGGCCGAGGCGCTTGTGCCGAAGCCGGGCGCGGAGGCCAAGATCGTCAACCATCCGGTCACCGCCAGCACCGCCCATGGACCGGAAGCAACGGGCGGCGCAGGCGGGAATGCCGACGCGGCAGCGGCTCTCGAGGTGCCGAAAGCACCGGGCCCATCCATCCACCGCAACGCCGGCAACCGCAATGCCGGAAAACCCGGCGCGGGGCCGCAGTTTAGCCATCAGGAACCCGCCGCCGCCGAACCGGCAACGAATTCGGCAAATGCGCCCGGGCCGGCGTCCGGAGCCGTGCATACGGAATCTCCGGCCAAACTGCAGCCCGCGGCGCCGGTAAGGCCGCAGCAAGGTGTGGCACCTGGCCCGCCGACAATCCATAAGGGCGCGACGGCCCATGAGGCGGCGCCAGTTTCGCCATCGGTCAAGGAGCCGGTCAATGTCTCGAAAGGGCCGACCGGCGGGCCGGTGGCTAACGTCAAGCATCCCCAGCAAACGACGCAGATCACGCCGACGCCGCATGGCTGGACCCGCCAGCCGCGGCGCGCGAACGAGGACGTCCAGAAGGGACCGAAAGAACCGGCGACACCGGCCAAAGGCAACGCGCCACAGCGACAGGGCGAACCGGACGACAATAAAAAACAGCAGAACAACTGAGATAATACCCGCTCGCCGACAAATACCGAAGTCGGCAATCCCGGCGCTCCACCGCAACACGCAACAGAGGACTTCCACCATGATGAAAATCACCGACCGAACCACCTATGTCCTGGCGACGGCCGCGCTCCTGGGCGTCGTCGTTTTTGCGCAGGCACTACCCGCGGCCGCGGCGGAGCAGACTCCTGTCCCGCTGGCTTCGACCGACAAAACCCAGGCCGAGCGTTCCTCGGCCGATCGCGTCGAGGACCGGATCGCGGATCTTCACAAGAAGCTCCATATCACCGCTCAACAGACAGCCCAGTGGGACAACGTCGCGCAGGTGATGCGGGACAATGCGAAGACGATCCGGGAAATTCTCACGGACAAGTCGCAAAATGCGAAGACCATGAGCGCCGTCGATGATCTTCACTCCTATCGGGAGCTCGCCCAGGCGCACGTCGATGGCCTCGCGCAGTTGATCCCGGTTTTCGAGACGCTTTACGCCGGCATGTCGGGCGACCAGAAGAAAACTGCCGATGCCATGTTCCGGCAGCCCGGACATCACGACCAGCACAGCAGCAGCAAATAGCACCCGGCCGCGAGCGAGTTCTCGCACCGATCACGTGCCACGACGGCGGCTGCATCAACAAAGAAGAGGAGAGGCATCATGAAAAATCTTATGGCCCGAAGCAACGGAATCCGTCTGAACAGCGGCAGACTCATAGCGGCGCTCACCCTTGGCGCCGTGATCGGCCTGGCCGCAGGGCCGGTGCTGGCGGACAATGGCGATGGAAATCGCGGACGCAACGAGCAACACCACGGGTGGAACGGGCGCGACCGCGATGAATATCGCGGCTACGATAATGATGGGTATCGCGCCTACGATTATTACGGCAGCACACGGTATATCTACGCGCCGCCGCCGGTCGTCTATGTTCCCTATCCACCGCCCCCAATCGAATTCATCTTCCAAATTCGCTAGCGGACGTCGTTCACCAGCCGCTTCAACATTGCCTGGCGCTTGGTCATAGTCTTGCGCTTGCCGTTTTCGATTGCGGTCACCCGTTCATCCAGCGCTTTCTCCAAAAGGGTTGCCAGATTCTTCGACCCTTTTGGCCGCCATTTCGGATTGCCCGATTGCCCTTTTTGGAACTGGGCGCGCTGCGGTGGCTTCTTGTAGCCGATTTCGTAGTCGCCTTTTTGATTATGCGGTATGGCGGCCTCCGGCTTCGGTCTCAAGCTGAGCAAAGGAGCGCTCCGTCACCGCATGCCGGCCGACGTCCCCGCTGTAGGCCTGCCAGCGGCGGATGATGGTGTCGATGTAGAGCGGGTCGATTTCAAGGCCAAAGCAGTGCCGGCCGGTTCGCTCGGCCGCCATCACCGTCGTGCCGCTGCCCAGGAATGCGTCGAGGACATCGTCCGGCGCTGCGGACCGCCATCTCAGGGTTGGCGCACCTTCTTGTACAACCACGCGCCCGAGATCGCCGCGATTGATCTGCTTGTCGTGCCGACCCTTGGCTTCAAGCTCTTATATGCAATCGTGATCATGCGACTGGGCCGGCGCCAATTGATCTGGACTAACGTAACGACGAACCCGACCGCTGAGTGGATTGCCCGTCAGATCACCGAGGCATTCCCCTGGTACCAGACGCCTCGGTATCTGATTCGTGATCGCGACCGCTCCTATGGCGCTGTCGTGACTAGACGACTGCGGACGATGGGCATCCGCGATCACCCGATCGCACCTCACTCACCTTGGCAAAATGGGTACGTGGAACGGCTCATTCGCTCAATCCGACGCGAATGCCTCGACCATGTCGTGGTGATCGGTGAATCCCATCTGCGGCGTATCCTCGCCGCCTACGCTCGCCATTACAACGAGGTCAGAACCCACCGCTCCTTGAACAAGGATGCACCGGTTCCTGGCCCAGTTCAGTACAAGGGGGCGATTCGATCGAGCCCACTCCTCGGCGGATTGCATCATCATTACATTCGTGTCTGAGTTTTCGGTTCACACAACGCGACCGACGGCTGCGCTTGCCCCAAGGGCGGAGTCACTTTCTTAAGCGGAAATATTATGAAATGTCGCGGGCGGGTGCCGGTCCATTTTGAACCCGCATTGCGGCGTTCAGAGACAACGCCTGCGCCGGTTATTCACGAACGATGACGTTCAGAAGAGAGGCGTGGATTGTCAGCGGCCCGTTTTTGTATTCGATAAAACCGAGTTTGCGAAACTTGTTCATGAAAAAATTGATTCTGGATCGGGTCGTGCCAACCCGCGCCGCCAGGATTTCCTGGCTGATCTTGGGAATGGTCTCCATCTTCCCATCCCTGCCGACGTCGGCAAGTAGCAGCAGTATGCGGGCAAGCCGCTTCTCGCTCGAATTGAACAGATGATCGACCAAGTCCGCCTCGGACTGAATATTCCGGGATAGCAGAAAAGACATGAACATCTGTGAAAGGGCCGGCTCGTCGCGCAGCACGCGGATCATGGATTGTTTCTCGATTTTGACAATGGCGGACTCTACCGTCACCGTCGCCGTCGCAATATGCAAGGGCTGGCCGGCCAGACATCCCTCGCCGAAGAATTCTCCGGCGCCCAGGACCGCGATCACGCCTTCCTTACCTTGCTTGGAAATGATCGCGATCTGGACTTTGCCCTTCTGAATGTAGAAGACGGCGTCGGCAGGATCGCCCTGCAGAAACACGGCTTCTCCCGTATTATATTTCCTGATGAATCGCCCCACGCCGACCGTGTCGAGGAAAACCTGGGCGTCGAAGCGCGCGAGCGTCTTGATCTTCAAAGCCGCCGTCTTCGAGATCAAATGTCTGGAAAGCTCCATTGCCGCAGCGTCCGGCTTCGAAGCTCGCTTCATAATGGTCTGTTTCTTCACGGGCGTTTCAATTGGTCTTTTGGCGTAGGTTCTTACCCACTCGACTCCGGAGCCGATTGTCGCGCCGCTGTGGCCTACAACATGGCCGTAGAGGTGCGACGACATCAGGTCTGCCGACATCAGGTCTGGCGACATCAGGTCTAGGGATGAGTTTTCGCGCATCTCTTCCTCTAATTTGGGCGCGGAACAATTTGGCGCCGGGAACAAAATGTCAAAAGCGTAAGGGGCGAGTTCCCCAGAGGTTGAGCGATTATAAACACGAAAGAAAGCCTCGGATTCTACTCAACCTACAGGCATTGCATTTGTGCAATGTCCTGAAGCACTACGTAGATTCCGATGGTACCGGCGCGACTGAAACGGTAATATATTCCATGCTTGTTGCGCGGTTGCTTCACCTGAACCGTGGCTCACTCAAGCAATATCGCGCCGGGAGAAAAAATGCCGATGCCCCCGCGGCATGCATCTTGCCGTCGTAATCTCAAGCTTCCTCTCCGTACGCGATCCAAGGTCCGGAAAAGAGCGCCATAGTGACAAAACTTCAAACAAGCCAAAGCATTGCCGTACGATCGAAATCAGATCGGCTCCCAGCGACCGGGCGCGGGGCCGACGCGCCGTTCCCGGTGGTCGCGGTCGGCGCATCGGCGGGCGGCTTGGAGGCTTTCACTAAATTCCTACAGGTTTTCCCGCCCAAAAGCGGGATGGCGATTATTTTCGTGCAGCACCTGAACCCGACGCACAAAAGCATGATGGTCGACCTGCTTGCTCCCCACACAAAAATGCCCGTGCACGAAGCGACCGATGGGACTCAGATCGAGCCGGATAACGTCTACGTCATAGCGCCAGGCACCTACCTCGCGATCCGCTCCGGCGCCCTGCTTGTCAGCGAGCCGAAAGAGCACCATGGCGCCCGGATGCCCTTCGACTTTCTCCTGCGATCCTTGGCCGAGGCTTACGGCGATCGGGCGATCGGCGTGGTCCTGTCCGGCACCGGCATGGACGGCAATCTCGGAGTGAAAGCCATCAAGGACCGCGGCGGCTTGGTCGTCGTGCAAGATCCGGGTGAGGCCGCCCAAGACGGGATGCCGCAAAGCGCGATCGATACGGGCGTCGTCGATCTTATTCTGCCGATCGAGAAGATACCCTCGAGCCTGACAGGGTATGCACAGCAGATGCGGTTGCTGCACAATCAGGAGCGCCCCGCGGGGTTGGGCGACGCAGAGCCGGAGCTGAGCCGAATCACCGATCTCTTGCGGCTACGTGCCGCGCACGACTTTACCTCCTATAAGCCCGGAACCCTCATGCGCCGGATAAAGCGGCGGATGGCCATCCATGCGATCGACGAAGTCAGTTCCTATTTGGCGCTTCTGCTCGACGATGCAAAAGAGATCGACATCCTCGCACAGGACCTTTTGATCCACGTCACCAGCTTCTTCCGCGACGCGGCGGTTTTCGAGCTGCTCGCTGCAAAAGTGATCCCGGAGCTTGTCCGCCAACATCCGGCGGGTCAACCGATCCGGGTCTGGGTGCCGGCGTGCAGTTCGGGCGAAGAAGTCTACTCGCTCGCGATGATCTTCTTGGAAGAGATCGCGGCGGCAAAGAAGAACGTCAAATTGCAGATGTTTGGGTCGGACATCGATGAGCAAGCCGTGGCGGCGGCGCGCAACGGCGTCTACCCGGCTTCGCTCAAGGCCGAAATTTCGCCCGAGCGCCTGGCGCGTTTTTTCATCCAAGACGCCGGCAATTACCGCGTTGCCTCGTCCCTGCGCGAAACGGTGATTTTCACCGTGCAGGACCTCTTGATCGACCCGCCCTTCGCACAGATTGACTTCGTGTCATGCCGGAATCTGCTCATCTACCTGCTGCCCGAAGTGCAGCAGCGAGTGCTTTCACTGCTGCACTTCGCCCTAAGCAAGGACGGAATTCTCCTGCTCGGGATTGCCGAGAGTATTGGTGATGTGCGTGATGACTTCGAACCAATTTCCGCAGACTTGCGGGTGTTCCGCGGCGTCGGAAGCGGTCGCAAGTTCAAGCCGCAATTCGGCTCCAGTAATCAGCGGCGGGCGCTCTGGCCAAGGCCGGCGCAGTTGGCCCCGCAGCGCGACATCAATCTCGGAGAACTCTCCCAACGGCTGCTGCTGGACTCCTACGCACCCGCTTCGGTTCTAATCGATCATAAGCACGAGGGCCTTTACTACTTTGGGCCGACCGACAACTATCTGCAGATTCCGTCCGGCGATGCCAGTCACGGCCTCCTTGCGATGGTCCGTCAGGGCTTGCGCAGCAAGCTTCGGACCGCACTTCAGCGCGCACGCAGCGAGCGCACACTCGTTGTCGTTTCCGATGGCGTGGTGAAGAGAAACGGGGTCTCGATCGCCGTGCGAGTGGAGGTCCGGCCAGTCCAGACCGCTGACAAGGAATACTTCCTCGTCAGCTTTGTCGATGCACCCCAACACGCGGCAGGCGACGAGCAACGTCCCGTCGATTCGCATGATATCTCGAAGGTGACCGAACTCGAGAAAATAGTGGAAGCGCTACAGACGGAGCTTCAAGACGCCGGCCGAGAACTCGAGAAGGCGAATGCAGATCACGAAGCCATCAATGAAGAAGCTCAGTCGCTCAACGAAGAGTACCAATCGACCAACGAAGAATTGGAGACCTCCAAAGAAGAGCTGCAGTCGCTCAACGAGGAACTCACCGCGCTCAATGCCCAATTAACGGCCACCGTGAATCAGCAGCGCTCTACCGCCGATGACCTTGAAAATATATTGCGCAGCTCCGAGCTCGCGATCGTCTTTCTCGATCTCGATCTAAACATCCGCTTTTTCTCTTCCGCCGCCAAGTCGCTCCTCAATACGATCGACGCCGACGTCGGACGGCCCATCGGCGATTTGGCGCACCGCTTCGACGACGTCGACCTCGTGACCGACATCCGTTCCGTGCTGAAAACATTGACCACCGTGAGCCGCGAAATACGGTCGCACAGCGGCGACTGGTACTGCCGCCGGGTGTTCCCTTACCGCACGCAAGCGGACGCAACACAGGGGGTCGTTCTGACCTTTGAAAATATTTCCGTCACGAAGACGGCCGAACTCAAGTTCGCGACGGAACGGGCTTATGCCGACAGCGTCATCGACACCGTGCATCAGCCGCTCGTCGTCGTGGACGAGCGGCTGCGTGTTGTGACGAGCAATTCTTCCTTCTGCCGCATCATTGGGGCAAAGCCGGACGAGCTCGTAGGGCGAGGGCTTACGGCCGTCGGCAGCGGCCGCCTGGACGTGCCGGCGATGAATAGTTTTCTCGATCGCGCGCGGACGGAAACCGACCCGATCGAAGACCATGAGATAGAGATCGATCTGCCACCGCTCGGGCGCCGAGTCCTCGTGCTGAGCTCGCGCAAAATTCTCGGCGAACCTGCCGCCGGGCAGAGGATTTTGCTTGCAATCGATGACATAACCGAACGCAAGCTGATTACCGAAGCCCTGGAGATCGCGAAATCGAAGGCCGAGAAGGCCAACCTCGGCAAGTCGCGTTTCTTGGCGGCGGCGAGCCATGATCTGCGTCAGCCGCTGCAAACCCTCAGCTTGCTGCATGGGGTCCTGGCGCGGAAGGTCAAGGACGCGGAGTCCCAAGTCCTCATCGGCAAGCTTGACGAGACACTCGGTGCGATGTCGGGGATGCTGAATACGCTGCTGGACATCAATCAGCTCGAGGCGGGTACGGTCCAGCCGGAAATCGACGACTTCGCGATCAGCACCGTGCTTGAACATCTCAAGACCGAATTCACGTATCTCACTAAGTCAAAGGGCATCTCTCTGCACGTTGTTGCCAGCAGCCTGAGGGTGAGAAGCGATCCACTATTGCTTGCGCAGATGATTCGAAATCTGCTTTCAAACGCCGTCAAGTACACCAAGCGCGGCAAGATCCTGTTCGGCTGCCGTCGCGATGGCGATAAGGTGCGTCTCGAAATATGGGATACCGGCATCGGCATTCCGGCGGGTCAGCTCGATGCGATATTCGAGGAGTACCACCAACTGGGAAATCCTGCGCGCGAGCGCACTCTCGGCCTGGGGCTCGGCCTCTCCATCGTGCATCGTATCGGCGAACTGCTCGGCCATCGGATTGAAGTCCGCTCCGAAGCCGGAAAGGGCTCGGTGTTCCTAGTCGAGGTGCCGTTCGGCGACAAGAAGGAGATGAAGAAGAAGCCCGACCTGTCAACGGGCAAATCTGAGAAAGCCAGTGACCGCACCGGCACCATTTTGATTATTGAAGATGATCCCACCATTCGCGAAGCGCTTGAGCTTCTGTTCCGGGGTGAGGGGTACCGGACCGTCGCTGCGATCGACGGACTTGAAGTAGCCGCGCTTGTGCAACGCGGCGCGCTCATGCCCGACGTTATCATCGCGGACTACAATCTCCCCGGGATCCGCACAGGACTCGAGGTCATCAAGGAACTGCGGCAGGCGCTGAGCCGTAAAATACCCGCCATCGTCCTGACCGGGGATATCGCGACAGATGTTCTGCGAAAGGTTCTCGCTGCGGACTGCGGGTATCTCCGCAAACCGGTCAATGTCGACCAATTGACCCGGCGTATCGAGGAGCTTATCGCGGCCTCACAGCAGCCTCAGACCCGCGGCGACGCTCGCAAAGCGGCCCAAGAGGCGCTCGATCAAGCGCGCCCCACAATCTTTCTCGTCGACGACGACGCCGTCCTGCTCGAGTCCATGCGCGACGTGCTTCAGCATCAAGGCCATGCCGTCGAAATCCACGCCAGCGCCGAGTCCTTCCTCTCGGCTTATCGAGCCGATCGCAAGGGCTGCCTGGTCGTCGATGGCCTGATGCCGGGGATGAGCGGACTGGAACTGCTTAATCAACTCAAGGCCGAAAACCGCGATCTGCCATCCATCGTCATCACCGGCCACGGCGATATCGCGATGGCGATCCAGGCCATGAAGGCCGGGGCGATGGATTTCATCGAGAAGCCGGCGCGGCTGGACGTCCTGCAGGCGAGCATCGATCGCGCTTTGACCCAAGCCGGCGATACCGCCAAGCGTTCGAGCGCGCGCGAGGCCGCCGCGGCGAGCATCGCCGCGTTGACGCCGCGCGAACGCGAGGTCATGGATCTCGTGGTTGAAGGCCAGCCCAACAAAGAGATCGCCTTTAACCTGAAGATCAGCCAGCGAACGGTCGAGACTCATCGTGCGGCGGTCATGAAGCGTACCGGCGTTGCATCGCTTCCGGACCTAATCCGTCTCGTCATGCGGGCAGCCTGAGCGGAACTCGCCCTGCGGGCGCCTCACGGCGTCCGGAACGTCTGCTGACGCTCCGCCCAAACCCTCTCCTCGGGTTCGAATCCCGCGCGTCGCCATCAGCACAAATGATGGATGGGGCCGGTTGGCCCCATCCATCATTTGTGGCGGAGGGGGAGGGATTAGCTGCGCTGCGCTCCGCTGCACCTGCGCCATCGATTCTTACACTTTTCGCGCGGCGTTGGCTTCCGCCGCGCCAACGCATGGGGCTTGGTGTCGAACCCTCTCTCCGGTTTCGAACACGCTCCCCATCATCATCGGGAGAGGACGCACGAGGCGCCCTCTCCCGATGATGGCGGTGGACTAAGTCTCGAGCGAACCCTTCTCCGACGCAAATTCCTTGTAAGCGCGGAAAATACAGGGAATTTTGCCGATTTCGGGCACCAGCCAAGGAAAATTGGCTCGATATAGGAAGACCATTCAGTGAGTTACTAAGGATTTCCCTACGCATCGGAACAGGGAATTTTTTCGACGTATCAGGAAAGTTTCTGACGCGATCAGGGAATTAATCAAACCGATCAGGGATCGCTCTGCCCAAACCAACCTGGATGAGGTTTGCGTTGCGGACAGTCTAAGACGCCGCGTTCCAGAGGCGGACGAAATCGGCGAGCTGGGCCTTCTCGAGATCGGAGACCACCCAAATTGTCATCCCCTCCTGCACCCAGTGGATCACGTTGTAACCGTTGTGCGCGGCAACGGTTGCGGTCGAGTCCGCGGCGCCCGCGGCGGGCCAGACGAACATGTTGATTACGTGCATGCCGCGTTCATAGACCAGCGCCGCGACCGGCCTTCCGCCGAGGTAATCGAGGCGCCCGCCTTTGAGCGGGAATTGCTTGTCCGCGAGATCTTTCACCGGCGGCGCGAAATCGATCCTGCCCTCGAACCATGGCTTTACCGTGTGCCGGTCGCTGGACACCACATCCTCGAGATGCCCCGGCTGAAGTGCCCGCACATGATCGTCGACGATTTGATCCACGATGCTCTGCTGGCCAGGCCACAGCAGCAGGAACGAAATGGCCGCTGCCGCCGCCGCACCTAACCCGGCACTGGCCGCCGGACCGCGCCACCACGCAACGCTGCGAACCGGCGTCATCTCGGTCGCAGCGGCCAGGCGCGTGGCTAGCGCCCGGCGCAAGGAATCGGGCGCGCGGCGATAAAGACCTTCGTGGCGCAAAGCGGCGCGCGCACCCGCGAACTCCCTTTGGGCCGACTGGCAGATCGGGCAACCGGCGCGATGCGTCTCCAACTCCGCCGCTTGCGCCGCATCGAGCTCACCATCGAAATCCGCTTGCGCCAGCAAGACCATCTTGCAGCCCCCCGCGGTGCTCATCGGATCGAGCCTCCGGCCTTGGCGGCGGCGGCCAGCAGGCGGCGCGCGCGCCATAGGCGCGACATGATGGTCCCAATGGGGGTATCGGTGACTTGGGCGATCTCCTTGTAAGACAACTCCTCAAGCTCGCGCAGTACCAGAACCTCGCGCAGCTCCACCGGTAGACTGGCAAGGAGCAGCCCGACCTGTTTCCGGTCCTGTGCCTTCATCAGCAGCGCCTCGGGATCGTCGCCGGGATCCGCAAGCTCCGGGAGAGCGGACTCCTCCTCCGACCCGACCGCAATCGGTACCGAAGCCATGCCACGGTTCAATTTCATCGAGGCATAGGCGGCATGGCGCACGATCTGCAGGAGCCAGCCGCGCGCGTTGATTCCGCGGAAGCCGGGGAAATAGGTAAGGGCGCGCAGCATCGCCTCCTGCACCACATCCTCGGCGTCCGCGCCGTTGCGCATCAGCCAGCGAGCCAAATTAAAGGCGGCGTCGAGATGCGGAAGGACAACCGCCTCGAAGGAGCCCTGGCCGGATGGATTTGCCATGGAAGTCCGTCGGGAAAAAGCACTGCGGGCGCTCTATCATACCCCCGGCCCAGCCCGGTTTTGAGGGGTGAGGGCCGGGGCGATTTTTTGCACATCAGGATGATGATCGCGTCGCCGGCTATTTTATTCCCGAAAAATTTTCCGCGTCCACGAATAAATCGGCCCATTCCCGAATCTCCATCACTGACTCAACCAATCTGAAGAGGCAGGACGATGAACGACAAGACGATTTTGACCGGGGTGACCGGCAACGATCAGCGCGGTCCAACCCGGCGCCGCGTGCTCGAATGCATGGCCTGGGCCGGCACCGGCCTTCTTTGGACGATGGTGGGCGGCGTACCCACCGTGACCCTGTTGTCGGGCTCGGCGCGCGCGGCGAATGCGGGCAAGGATGCCGCCGCCTTCCGTTTCGTCCAGATCAGCGACACCCACATCGGCTTCAACAAGGACGCCAATCCCGACGTGGTGGGCACGGCGCATGCGGCGGTCGATATCATAAACGCGAATGCCGCGAATGCCGGATTGGTGATCCATACCGGCGACATCACGCACCTCTCCAAACCGGCGGAATTCGATGCCGCCGCCGAAATCCTCAAGGGAATAAAAATACCCGAATTCCATGTCGTGCCCGGCGAACATGACGTGCTCGACGAGAAGCAGACGGCCTTTTTCGAGCGTTATGGGAAAATTTCCGGCGGCAAAGGCTGGTACAGCTTCGACCATAGCGGCGTGCATTTCGTTGCGCTCGTCAACGTGATGGAGTTCGCTTCCGGCGGCCATGGGCGGATCGGACCCGAGCAGCTCGCGTGGTTCGAAAACGATCTCAAGAACCGGTCGGCGAGCCAGCCCATCGTGCTGTTCTCGCACATCCCGCTCTGGTCGCTTTATCCCGAATGGGGCTGGAGCACGGATGACTGGCCGCAGGCGATGGAATATGTGAAGCGCTTCGGCTCGGTCACCGTCCTGAACGGCCACATCCACCAGGTTGTTCAAAAGGTCGAAGGCAACGTGCGCTACTACACCGCGCGCTCCACCGCCTATCCGCAGCCGGTCGCCGGCCAGGGCACGGGCCCTGGTCCGCTCAAGGTGCCTGCCGAGCAGCTGCGCTCGGTGTTGGGGATAAGGAACATCGAGATGGTGCCGCAGGCCGGGACGCCGAGCATCACCGATCGTTCCCTCGCCGACGCCTGACCGGTCCCCTTTCCCGAAAACGCCCTCGCTTCAATGGAGCAAATCATGAACGCCCATCGCCATACGATCCTGCGCACCTTCCTCGCGCTTGCCCTTGCCGTTCCGGCGATCACCGCATCCTGGTCTCCCGCGGCGTGGGCCGGGGACACCAATCAGGTCGTCATCAAAGACTTCGCCTTCTCACCCAAGGCGCTCACGGTGTCGCCCGGGACCACGGTTACGTGGGCCAACCAAGATGATGAAGCGCATCAGGTGATGAGCAAGGGGAAGGGGTTCCGCTCGTCCGCGCTCGACACCAAGGACTCCTTCTCCTTTACCTTCAGCAAATCCGGCACCTATGATTACTTTTGCACGCTGCATCCGCAAATGACGGGAACCATCGTCGTCAAATAGCGTGTCGTGATAACTGCCATCGGGGCCGTGCTCGAAGACGGGTACTGTCGGCATTGCCCGGATGACTTCGGCGCGCTTGGCCCGAAAGGCTGGCTCTTACCAATCTCGCTGGCAAATGGCGGCGCTGCGCTCCGCTGCACCTGCGCCATCGATTCTTACACTTTTCGCGCGGCGTTGGCTTCCGCCGCGCGAACGCATGGCTTGGTGTCGAACCCTCTCTCCGGTTTCGAACACGCTCCCCATCATCATCGGGAGAGGACGCACGAGGCGCCCTTTCCCGATGATGGCGGAGGGGGAGGGATTCGAACCCTCGGTACCCGTAAGGGCACAACGGTTTTCGAGACCGTCCCGATCGACCACTCTGGCACCCCTCCGCCGCGGACCCTAACCCAAGGAGTCGGAGGGCGGCAAGCGCGCCGCGGCCGGGCACAAGCCCTTGAAAAACCCGGCGCATACGGCCGCGATTCCCTTGAAAACCGGGCCAAAATCCGTTGACAGCTTTGGGCCCGCCGCTATAGTGCCGCCTCTCGCGGGCACCCCTCGCGCAATCCATTCCTTCGGGCACTCGGCCATGTTCGCAGTCATCAAGACCGGCGGGAAGCAATACAAGGTGGCTTCCGGCGACATCATCTCGGTCGAGCGCCTCTTGGGCGAGCCCGGCTCGGTCATCGACCTCGAAGAGGTGCTGATGATCAGCGACGGCGCCGAGCTTAAGGTGGGCAAGCCCTTCCTCGCCGGCGCCGCGGTCTCGGCCACCGTGATCGAGCAGACCCGGGGTGAAAAGATCATCGTCTTCAAAAAGAAGCGGCGCCAGAATTACCGCCGGCGCCGCGGCCACCGCCAGGAATTGACGGTCTTGAAGATCACCGACATTTACCAGGCCGGCGCCCCACGCAAGGCCAAACCGGCGGTGCATGCGAAACCCAAGGCCGAACCCCACGCCAAACCGCCCCACAAAGAAGCGGCTCATAAAGAGGCCGCTCACAAGGAAGCGCCGAAGGCGCCGAAGAAGGAGGCCGCCCATAAGCATGCGGCCAAACCGGCCGCGAAAAAAGACGCGAGGAAGCCCAAATCCGGCAAGCGTAAGGAGAAGAAGTAATGGCGCACAAGAAAGCGGGCGGTTCGTCGCGCAACGGCCGCGATTCGGCGGGCCGCCGTCTGGGCGTCAAGAGATTCGGCGGCGAGATCGTCGTCCCCGGCAATATCCTGGTGCGCCAGCGCGGCACCACCTTCCACGCCGGCTCCAATGTCGGCATGGGCCGCGACCACACGCTGTTCGCGCTCACCCCCGGCCGCGTCATCTTCCGCGCCAAGGAAAACGGCCGCACCTTCGTCTCGATCGAAGACCAAAAATAAACGCCGCATCCCGCCCGGTTCTCCGGGCCCTGGATGCGGCGCAAGGCTTCCCCTGAACCTACTCCGTGAGGTAATGACGCCCGGACGTGAGCCCGGCTATTCCGTGGCTATTCCGTTTGGGCGACGGGCTTCACGCCCGCCTTGGTGTCGCGCAGGGCGCAGGAATTCGCGGGGCCGGACACGTATTTCATCTTGGCGGGGCTTTCGGCATCGGCAACGGGATAGGCGAATTGGTCCGCGGCGGCGAGCGTCACCTCGGGGGCGATGGCGCCCCTGGTCCGCCGCTCGTGATCGCGCATGATCTCGCCCAGTTCCTTCTGGGTGATGAGGCCCTTGCGCCGCATCGTCCACAGCACCGGAGTCCAGCCGTCGCTGTCCGTCCGGGCGCCCGCGATTTTTTCCAGCGACCAAGGGGCAGCGGATTTCGCGCCCGTCTGCTGTGCCTCGAACAGGGCGCGGGCGATCTTCTGGTCGCCGGGTGAAAGTTGCGCGAAATTCTGTCCGGCGTCGCCCGATGCGGCGGCGTTCGCACTAGGCGCTTGCGCCGCCTTCGGGTCACCGGGGCCGTTGGCGGTGGCGAGCTCGCCGGAAAGCTGTTCCTTTCCATTGGCCGATGCGCCGCGCGTGATCGCGGCGATCTTCGAGTCTCCGCCGGCGACCAGGTGTTGCGCCTGCATCTCGCCCAATATCTCGTTCCAGTCCTTGCCGGCGGCCTTTGCCGCCGCGATCTTGTCGAGCGACCAGGCGGGATCCGATGCCGGTCCGACTCTTTCGGCCTCGAGCATCGCCCGCGCGGTTTTTTGCTCGCCGGCGGGAAGCCGCTTGAAGGCCCCCTCGGCGGAAACGGCCGCCGGACCGGCGCTTTCCCCGCCCGCGGCGGGAGCGGCCGATGCCACCAATTCGGGCTGCATCACCGCGCTGTTCGGCGGAGTCCGGTCCGGCGCCTCGGTGGCGGCGCCCCGCGCGAGCATCAGCGCGACCAGAAGACCGACCCCCGGTTGACCGATGATCATCGCCCGTCTCCGGAATCTTCCAGCGCCGTCTGTTCCGCGACTTGGGTGTCGCTCTTAAGCGCTTCGGTCATCTGAGCGACAACCTCGGTCGCCGTGGCGCTATCCTTGAAGATGATGTCGCCGTTGTCGGCCCCGACGCGGATTCGCGTCGTCATCGCCGTGAGCGATTTGAAATCGATGTCGATGGTGCGGTCGCCGGCCTCGGCCTCGATATTCCATTCGTCGTCCGTGCCGCCGTCCTTGGTCACGTCCATCTCCATCCGGCTCATGGTTTTGAGCGCGGCCAGGCGCAGATTGGCCATGGGCGCCGTGAAGGTCTTGGTCTCGCCCCCGGAAAAAGCGTGATCGAAGCCGAATTGCGCGGCCGGTCCCAGCGCCGAAAGGGCAATCTCGGCGCAGCCGGGAAGCGCAAGGGCTACCAGCAGCAGCCCCGCCGTGCGCAGGGCGGCCGCAGCAATGATTCCGCGAACATCCTGATTTTTATGCTTTTTATTTTCAATATTCATAAAAATATATTCTTTCAGTCTACGAGGCTATTCTTGTTCCCATGGCCTTAATATTTGATTACCTCGGAGAATTTTTTTAGCGCGGGCGGCGGCGATACCGGCCGGGCGGCCCCGATTGGGCGCGGAATCTTCCTCCATTCGCCTCGCCCGGGGGATGCCGGTTTGATGTAAAGTCCCTGGCCATGAAATTCCTGGATCAAGCGAAAATTTTCGTCAAAAGCGGCGACGGCGGAGCCGGCTGCGTCGGATTCCGCCGCGAGAAGTTCATCGAGTTCGGCGGACCCGACGGCGGCGACGGCGGAAAAGGCGGCGACGTGATCGCCGAGGCCGCCCAGAACCTGAACACGCTTATCGATTTTCGCTACCAGCAACACTTCAAGGTACAGCGCGGCGGCAATGGCGAGGGCAGCGACCGCTCCGGTGCGGCCAGCGCGGACGTGGTGATCCGCGTTCCCGTCGGGACTCAGATTCTCGACGGCGAAACCGACGAGTTGGTGGCCGACATGATCGCCCCCGGACAGCGCGTCGTGCTGGCCAAGGGCGGCGACGGCGGTTATGGCAACGCCCATTACAAGTCTTCGACCAACCGCGCGCCGAGGCGCGCCGATCCGGGATTCCCCGGGCAGGAGCGCTGGTACTGGTTGCGTTTGAAGCTGATCGCGGATGCCGGGCTTGTCGGTTTGCCCAACGCGGGAAAATCCACGTTTCTCGCCGCGACTTCGCGCGCCAAACCCAAGATCGCGGATTATCCCTTCACGACGCTGGTGCCGCATTTGGGCGTGGTCGCGGTGGACGGCGAGGAATTCGTGATCGCGGACCTGCCGGGCCTGATCGAGGGTGCGCATGAAGGCACCGGACTGGGCGACCGGTTCTTGGGTCATGTGGAGCGCTGCGCCGCGACGCTTCATCTCGTCGACGGCACGCAAGAAGACGTGGCGGGCGCCTATAAGACGATTCGCGGCGAATTGGCCGCCTATGGCCACGGCCTCGCCGAAAAGCCGGAAGTGGTGGCGCTTTCGAAATGCGACGCGCTCACGCCCGAAGAGATCGCGGCGAAGCGGAAAATCCTCGCCCGCACCTCCGGCAAGAACGTCTTCGCCATTTCCGCCCATTCGGGCCAGGGCGTGCCCGAGGCGCTGCGCGAGATCCGGCGCCTGGTGGGCGAAGATCGCGGTGGCGAGGAAAAACACGCGGTCGGGGCTTCGGCATGAGCGCCGGGCATTCCGCATCGAAGACCGACGCCAAGGCGCGCTGGGAATCTTGCCGCCGCCTGGTGGTCAAGGTTGGCTCGACGCTGTTGGTCGATCAAGCGGCGGGAACGCTTCGCCGCGACTGGATCGATGCCTTGGCCGACGATATTGCGCAAATGACGGCCCGCGGGCGGGAAATCCTGATCGTCTCATCGGGGGCGGTGGCGCTGGGCCGCAACGACATCGCGCTGCCTTCGAAGACGCTCCGTCTCGAGGAAAAGCAAGCCGCCGCCGCCGCCGGCCAGCCGCGCCTGATGCAGGCTTGGCAGTCGGCCCTCGAGCGCCACGGCCTCAAGGTCGCCCAGGTTCTGCTGACGCTATCGGATACCGAGGAGCGACGCCGTCACCTCAATGCCCGCGGCACGCTCGAAACCCTGCTGCGGCTCAAGGCCGTTCCCGTCATCAACGAGAACGACACGGTCGCGACCGAAGAAATACGTTTCGGCGACAACGACCGGTTGGCCGCGCGCGTCGCCCAGATGGCCGCGGCCGACACCCTCGTTCTGCTCTCCGACATCGACGGGCTTTATACCGCCGACCCGAGGCACGATCCTGCGGCCACGCTCATCCCCGTCGTGCGCGAGATCACGCCCGCAATCGAACGCGCCGCGGGCGCCGCCGCCACCGGCTACGGATCCGGCGGAATGGTGACCAAGCTGATGGCCGGGCGCATCGCGCTCAATTCCGGATGCCGCATGGTGATCGCGCTCGGAACCGGGCTGCATGCGCTGGCCGAGGCCGAGCGGGACGGCGGCGGCACCTGGTTCCTGCCCTCGGCCACGCCACGCTCGGCGCACAAGCGCTGGATCGCCAGCACGCTCAATCCGGCGGGCGCCATTACCGTGGACAACGGCGCGTGCCAGGCGCTGGTCAAGGGCAACAGTCTTTTGCCGGCGGGCGTCACCGGCATCGACGGCGGCTTCGAGCGCGGCGACGCGGTGATCGTGAAGACCCCGGACGGGCGCGAGGTCGCGCGCGGCTTATCCGCCTATTCGAGCGCGGATGCGCGCCGGATCATGGGCCACAAAAGCCGTGAAATCGAAGAACTTCTGGGCTACCGTGGCCGCGAAGAATTGATTCACCGCGACGATCTGGTTTTGAGCGGCGCTTATGCCGAAACCGCGATGGAAGCGCGCGGCGCGGACGGCGCAGTGACGCAAACCACGCGCGAGTGACGGGACGATAAATGGCGATCGCAAACCGGCGCGACGATTTGGGTGACCTGCGGCTTGCCATGCGCCGCCTGGGCGAGGCGGCGCGCGCGGCGGCGGCGGCACTCGCCCTGGCCTCGAGCGAATCGAAGAACCGGGCCTTGCTGGCGTCGGCTTCCGCGATCCGCGCGCACAAAGGAAAAATCCTCGCCGCCAACGCCAACGACATGGCCGAGGCGAAGAAACAGAATTTGACCGCCGCCATGCTCGACCGGCTGATGCTGGACGACCAGCGGATCGAAGGAATGGCGGCGGGCCTCGAGGCGGTGGCCGAGCTTCCCGATCCCATCGGCACGGTGCTCGCGGAATGGACGAGGCCCAACGGGCTCAAGATCGCGCGCGTGCGCGTGCCGCTCGGCGTGATCGGAATCATCTACGAGTCTCGGCCCAACGTGACGGCGGACGCCGCGGGCTTGTGCCTCAAGTCCGGCAACGCCGCGATCTTGCGCGGCGGCTCGGAAAGCTTCGAGTCCTCGGGCGCCATTCTGGAATGCATGCAGGAAGGCTTGCGCGCTGCCAATCTGCCCGGGGCTTCCGTCCAGCTCGTGCCCACCCGGTCGCGCGAGGCGGTCGGGATTTTGCTTTCGATGTCGGACGCGATCGACGTCATCATCCCACGCGGCGGAAAATCCCTGATCGAGCGGGTGGCGGCCGAAAGCAAGATTCCCGTGATCAAGCATTTGGAGGGCATCTGCCACGTGTTCGTAAGTGCGAAGGCCGATCCGGAAATGGCGCGCCGCGTCGTTTTCAATTCCAAGATGCGCCGCACGGGGGTGTGCGGGGCGGCGGAAACGCTTTTGGTCGCCGAATCCGCGGCGAAAATAATTCTGCCCGCGATCCTCGACGATCTCGCCAAGGCCGGCTGCGAACTGCGCGGGGACGCCGCCACGCAAAAGCTCGATGCGCGCGTGGTGCCGGCGGCCGACGCCGATTGGGACACGGAATATCTGGACGCCGTCCTCTCGATCAAGCTGGTGAAGGACGTGGACGAGGCGATCGCCCACATCAACCGCCATGGCTCGCATCACACCGATTCGATCGTGACCGCGGATAAGGCGGAAGCGGAAAAATTCATGAGCCATATCGACAGCGGCATCGTGCTCCATAACGCCTCGACCCAATTCGCCGACGGCGGCGAATTCGGCATGGGCGCCGAGATCGGAATTTCGACCGGCAAGCTGCACGCGCGGGGGCCCGTCGGCGCCGAGCAGCTGACCAGCTATAAATACGTGGTGCGCGGGTCGGGACAGGTCAGGCCCTGAGCGACCGGCCCAAAGCCCGCTTTCGCGCCGTGGGCCTGCTCGGCGGCTCGTTCAACCCCGCCCATGAAGGCCATCTCCATATTTCGCGCGAAGCCTTGAAGCGCCTCGGCCTGGACGAGATCTGGTGGATGGTCTCGCCCCGGAACCCCTTGAAGCCGGCGCGCGGCATGGCGCCTTTCCCGGCGCGTTTGGCCTCCGCGCGTAAGCTTGCGCGCAGCCGCAAGATCAAAGTGACCGGCATCGAGCAGAATCTCGGCACACGCTTCACCGCCGATACCCTGCGCACGATCAAGCGCCGCTTCCCGAGGCTGCGCTTTGTCTGGCTCATGGGCGCCGATAATCTGGCCGAGATCCCCAATTGGGAGGAATGGGCGGCGATTTTCCGGGCCGCCCCCATTGCGGTTTTCACCCGCCCTACCTATTCTTTAAGGGCGCTGGCGGGCAAGGCGGCCCAGCGATTCCGGCACCGCCGCAGGGCCGAGCACGCGGCGCGGCGGATCGGCATGGCGACCCCGCCCGCCTGGGTGTTCTTGAATATTCGGCCCCACCCGGCCTCGGCAACTTCGATCCGGGCGGCACGAAAAAAGGACGGACGGAAAAACGGACGGGGAATTAGGATTAAGACCGCAACAGCCAAGCGGGCAACGCGAGCAAGACAAGCCAAGCGGGCAACGCGAGCAAGACAAAAAAGGTGAAGCCATAGGCGCACGCAGAAAACCGGAGCCGCGGCCGAAGAAAACCCGGGCCAAAAAATCCCGCGCCCCCAGGGCGAAGATAAACCGGGCCAAAAAGCCCAGCTCCCCTGGGGCGAAGAAGAATCCGCTTCTCGCCCTGATTCAAAAATCCCTCGACGGCGATAAAGCGCAAGACATTGTCGTCATCGACGTTGTCGGCAAATCCACGCTCACCGATTTCATGCTGGTCGCGAGCGGCACCTCGATGCGCCACATCTCCGCCATGGCCGAGCATTTGCGCGAGCACATCAAGGCCTCCGGGCATGCCAGCCCCCCGGTCGAAGGACTCCACCAATGCGACTGGGTGCTGATCGACGCCGGCGATGTCATCGTCCATCTGTTCCGGCCCGAGGTGCGGCGTTTCTACAACCTGGAAAAGATGTGGGCATTTCCCGAAGCCGGGGCCCAACTCGCCCGTTAGGGGCGCTTGGGTCCGGCATGCGCCTCTCGATCATCGCGGTGGGTCGCGCCGGTTCGGATCCGTCGCGCAATCTCTTCGACCACTATGCCGCGCGGCAGAGATGGCCGATGGCTTTGCACGAGGTGGTGGCGCGCAAAAACGCAGCACCCGCAAGGTTGATGGAAGAAGAGGCGCGCCTCCTGCTCGACGCCGTGCCTAAGGACGCCGTGATCGTGGCGCTCGATGCGCGCGGCCAGACGCTTTCGAGCGAGGCCTTCGCCAAAGCCATCGCCGCCTGGCGCGACGACGGCGCGAAGGATCTGGCGTTCCTGATCGGGGGCGCCAGCGGGCTTGCGGGCAGGGTGCGCAAGGCCGCGCGGCTGACCCTGTCGCTCGGGCCCATGACTTGGCCCCATCTTTTGGTTCGCGTTTTCCTGGCGGAACAGCTTTACCGGTCCCAAATGATCTTGGCCGGCCACCCTTATCACCGGGAATGAAAATCGGCCCCCGGCAGGGCATTAACGCTAGTTTTGCCTTATCTAAACCTCGGAATTACCATATATTGCGTGGCATCCAGTCCGATGAGCGATATTCGCGCCCGACGCCCAATGGTCCTGTGCATCCTCGACGGCTGGGGCCACCGCGTTGAGACCGATTACAACGCCATCGCCCTGGCCAAAAAGCCCACCTTTGACCACCTGATGGAGTCCTGCCCGCACGGGGTGCTGGAGGCCTCGTCCGCGGACGTCGGGCTGCCCGGCGGCCAGTTCGGCAACTCCGAGGTCGGCCACATGAATATCGGGGCCGGGCGCATCGTCCATCAGACCCTGCCCCGAGTCGACCGGGCGATCGAAGAAGGCAAGATCGCGACACTCCCGCCGCTGGTCGAGTTCGTCGAACGCTTGCGCGCCAGCAAAGGCGTCTGTCATCTGGTCGGCCTGATATCGCCGGCCGGCGTGCACGCGCACCAGAACCATATGGTGGCCTTGGCCCGGATACTGACGCGCGAGGAAATTCCGGTCCGGGTCCACGGATTCCTGGACGGCCGCGACACCCCGCCCGAGAGCGCGGAGTTCCATTTCGTGCGGTTCCAGCGGCGCATCAAGAGCTTGCCGCGCCTGCGCATCGCCACCATCAGCGGGCGCTATTTCGGCATGGACCGCGACCGGCGCTGGGAGCGCACGAAGCTCGTCTATGACGCGGTGGTGAAGGGCTGGGGCCAGTCGGCCGACGATCCGGTCGCGGCGATTCTCGAGAATCACAAGATCGGCATTTCCGACGAATTCGTGAAGCCGACGGTGATCGGCGATTACGAAGGCATCAAAGACGGCGACGGCGTGCTGTTCACGAATTACCGCGCCGACCGCATCCGCCAGATCGTCCAGGCCATGATCGATCCCGAGTTCGACGGCTTCGAGCGCGGCCCCGTCGCCAATTTCGCGGCGGTGCTCGGCATGTCGAAATATTCGGAACGCCTGAACGAATTCATGGCTTGCCTGTTTCCCACGATCGAGCTCGCCCATACGCTCGGCCAAGTGGTGGCCGAGGCCGGCATAGCACAGCTGCGCATCGCCGAGACCGAGAAATACGCCCACGTCACGTTCTTCTTCAGCGGCGGCGGGGAGCAGAAATTCCCCGGCGAGGAGCGGATCTTGGTCCCCTCGCCCAAGGTCGCGACCTACGACCAAAAACCGGAAATGTCCGCGGCGGAGATGACCGATAAGCTGGTCGAGGCGATCGAGTCGAAGCGGTTCGGCTTCATCGTCGTCAATTACGCCAACCCCGACATGGTCGGTCACACCGGCGACCTCAACGCCGCGATCAAGGCGATCGAGGCCACCGACGCCTGCCTCGGGCGCCTGGAAGCCGCCGTGAAAGAAGCGAACGGGATTCTGTTCATCACCGCCGATCACGGCAACGCGGAGATCATGCGCGATCCCAAGACCGGCCAGCCCCACACCTCCCACACCCACAACCTGGTTCCGGCGATTCTGGTCAACGGGCCGAAGACGGTGGCGTCGCTGAAGAACGGGCGGCTTGCCGATATCGCGCCCACCCTCGTCACGCTTATGGGCTTGACCAAGCCCGTCGAGATGACGGGCCATTCCCTGCTGGTCGAGGCCGCCGCCGATGCCAAGGCGCAGCAGCGTGCTTCCGCCTGATTCCTCCCTCGCCCGGCTTCTGCTGATCGCCGCAATCTTTGCCGCGTCTCCCGTTGCGGCCGAAACCGGTTCCGGCACCGCCGCAAACCGGCTGCAGGACGTCCAAGGCGCGCTGCAGGAAAGCGCCAAGCACCAGGCGGAGGTAAATCAAGAAGTCGAATCCCTGTCCGCCGATGTCGCGGCGCTTCGCAGCCAAATGATCGCCACCGCCGCCGCCATCCAATCCTACGAGGAAGGCCTGTCCGCCATCGAAATCCAGATCGCGGAGTTGGATGCCGAAGCCGAAGCGACGCGGGAGGAGCTGACCCGCCGCGGCAAGCAATACGCGGCGATGCTGGACGCCATGCTGCGATTCGCTCGCAACCCGCCCGAAGCCGCACTTCTGATGCCGGCGAGCCCGATCGATACCGTGCGCGGGGCGATCGTCATGCGCGCGGCCTTGGCGCCGCTGCAATCCGGCATCCGGCAGGATTGGGAGGATCTCGGCCGGATGGCCGAGCTGCGCGAGAAAATCACCCGCGAGCAGGATGAAAAGCTCGCCGCCGCCACCAATCTCAAGGCCGAAAGCGCCCATCTGGACGGGCTTTTCACCCGCATGGTGCAGGTGCAAAAACGGGCCCTAAGCGACAGCACGGAAACGGCGCAGCGCCTCGCCAAGCTTTCGGGCGAAGCCAAGGATCTTAAGGACCTCTTGGCCCGCCTCGAAGCGCAGCAGCCGAAGAAGCACCAAGCCGGCGCCAAAAAGCCGCAGGTGGCAAGCCTTGCCCCCCCGCCCCAGGGGACGCATCCCTTCTCGGCCGCGAGGGGGCGCCTCGCCTTGCCCGCCCGGGGGCGCGTGGTCCACACCTTCGGCCAGCCGACCGCGGGTGGCCTGGCCAGCCGGGGGGTTACGATTGCGACAAGGGCGGGTGGAAGAGTGGTTGCGCCCTACGACGGTTCGGTGGTATTCGCCGGTCCGTTCCGCGGTTACGGGCAACTCTTGATCATCGCGCAAGGCGAAGGCTATCATATTCTTTTAGCAGGATTATCCCGAATCGACTGCGTCGTCGGTCAATGGCTTCTCGCCGGGGAGCCGGTGGGTATCATGGGACCCGCGGACAACGGCGATCCGCAACTCTATGTCGAGCTGCGTCACGGCGGCGAACCGATCAACCCGCTGCCGTGGATAGCGGCTCACGATGAAAAGGTGAACGGATGATGCGTAAGTTTGGACTGATGGCGCTGGCAGGCGGGGTTCTGCTGCTGGCACCGATGGCGCTCTACGGGGAAGAGGGAGCTTCCGACACCTACCGCCAACTCAATCTGTTCGGCGAGGTTTTCGAGCGCGTGCGCGCCGATTACGTCGAGGAAGTTACCGACGGCAAGCTGATCGAGGCCGCAATCAACGGCATGTTGACCTCGCTCGATCCCCATTCGAGCTATTTGAATCCCGACAACTTCAAGGACATGCAGGTCCAAACCAAGGGCGAGTTCGGCGGGCTCGGCATCGAAGTCACGATGGAAAACGGTTTCGTCAAGGTGGTCTCGCCCATCGACGACACGCCCGCAGCGAAGGCCGGCGTCAAACCGGGCGACGTCATCACCCACTTGGACGGCAATTCGGTGCTGGGCATGACGCTGCAAGAGGCCGTGGACAAGATGCGCGGGCCCGTGGATACCGCGATCAAGCTCACCATCGCGCGCGAGGGGCAGGAGCCCTTCGATCTGTCGCTCACGCGCGCCGTCGTCAAGATCCAATCGGTGCGCTCGCACGTCGAAAACGACATCGGTTACATCCGCATCACCACCTTCAACGAGCAGACCCAAACTGGCCTCGAATCCGCGATCAGCGAGATCAAGGCCAAGACGGGCGACAAGCTCAAGGGTTACATCCTCGATCTCCGCAACAACCCGGGCGGGTTGCTGGATCAGGCGGTCTCCGTCTCCGACTCCTTCATCGACAAGGGCGAGATCGTCTCGACCCGGGGGCGGAAGCCCGACATGGCCCAGCGCTTCAACGCGCGCCCCGGGGATTTGGCGGACAACATGCCGCTCGTGGTGCTCATCAACGGCGGGTCGGCTTCGGCCTCCGAAATCGTGGCCGGCGCCTTGCAGGATCATCACCGCGCCATCGCCATGGGCACCACCTCCTTCGGTAAAGGATCGGTGCAGACGATCATCCCGCTCAGCAACAAGGGCGCGATGCGCCTCACCACGGCGCGCTATTACACGCCTTCGGGCCGTTCGATCCAGGGCAAGGGGATCGAGCCGGATATCGAGGTGGCGCAGGCCAGGGTCGAGCCGGTGGAAACTCCGGCCCGCCGGCGCGAGGCCGATCTCAAGGGCGCCTTGCCGAATCCCGACCAGTCGAAACCTTCGGGCGAGGAAAAGAAGACGCCCGAAAACAAGACCCCGGACATCAAGGCAAAGCCGCAAAGCGGCAATCCGCCAAGCGGCCAGCCCGCGACCGGCCAGGCGGGCGCGCCCGGCAAAGAGCCCAACGCCCAGCCGCCCCAGAATCAGGAGATCGAGATGGGGGGGCCGAACGATTATCAGCTCTCACGCGCCGTCGATCTGTTGCGCGGTCTTGCTCTCATGAAGCAGCGGGCGGCAAATTAGCGCTCGGCCGATCGGCCGCGGCGGGCCATGGGGTGACGAGAGATACGGACGATTTCGAGGTGCGGCAAGCTGCGGGCCCGATTGCGGTCGCCTGCCTGATTCTCTTCGCCCTGGTCGCAGGAGTCATCGCCTGGCTTTATTTCTACGGCGGCGAGCAAGGGCTGATCGCCCAGATCCCCCACGCTACGGCCAAGATCCCCGCTATGCCCGGAACGGCGCCCACCGAGACCACCGGGCCGACGGAATCGGGGGCTGCGCCGATCCCGCAGCCCGAAGCCCAGCCCGCCCAACCGGAAGCACAAGCGCAGGTTCCGCCTCCTGAAGCCGCCAAGCCCGAGCCATTACCGGCGGCGGCGCCCGAGCCGAAACCGGCCGAAGCCAAGGCGCCCGAACCCGAACCGGTCGAGGTGAAGACGGCGGAAATCCATCCGCCGAAACCCGCCGCCTTGAAGCATCCCGAGCCGGCCAAAGAGACCAAGGCGCCGAAACCGGCGCCAAGCGAAGCGCCGCCGGAAGAACCGCCCGCGACAACGACCAACCTCGCGGCGCTGCCCGAACCGAAGCTGGCGCCGACCGATCCGGCGTTGCTCGAGCACGGGCGCCAAGGGCCGCTTCCGATCATCGGGCCCGACGGGCGCCAGCCCTGGAAGGTCTATGCCCGGCCGTTCGATGATTCCGACAAGCGGCCGCGGATCGCCGTCGTCGTCACCGATCTCGGGTTGTCGGGGGCCGCGACCGAGACCGCGATCCAGCAGCTTCCGGGATCCGTCACCCTGGCGTTTTCGCCCTATGCCAAGGGGCTCGAGCAGTGGATGAATTTGGCGCGCGCCGCGGGCCACGAGGTGCTGATCGATCTGCCGATGGAGCCCATGGACTATCCCCAACAGGATCCCGGGCCCTATACGCTCCTCACCTCGATCGATCCCAAACAAAATCTGTTCAAGATGGAATGGCTGCTGTCGCGCGGCACCGGTTACGTGGGCGTGACCAACCGCATGGGATCGCGCTTCACCACCTCGGGCAAGGATCTGAGCCCCGTCATCGGGGCGATGAAGGTGCGCGGCCTCTTGTTTCTGGACAGCCGCTCGACGGACCAAAGCTTGGCCGCCAAAATGGCGAGCGACGCCGGCATGGCCTGGGCCTACAACAACCGCTTCATCGATTCCGAAGCCTCGCGCGACGCCATCGACCGCCAATTGGCGGACGTCGAGGCGGTCGCGAAAAAGACCGGGTTCGCCATCGCCATGGGCACATCCTATCCGGTGACCATGGAGCGCGTCGCTGCTTGGGTGCCGAAGGCCGAAAAAGATGGATTCGCCATCGCCCCCGTCTCCGCCATCGCCGGCAAGCAATCGCTCAAATGAAGCCGCGCGACATCGCGGCGCTGCCCTACCGCAAGGGTGTCGGCGTGATGCTGGTGAACGGCGACCGCAAGGTCCTGGTCGCGCGCCGCATTGACATGCCGAGCAAAGCCTGGCAAATGCCCCAAGGCGGTATCGATTCCGGCGAACGCCCCAGAGCCGCCGCCTTGCGCGAGCTTCGCGAAGAGATCGGCACCGATAAGGCCAAGATCATCGCCGAAAGCGGGCACTGGCTTACTTACGACCTGCCCGCCGGCCTGGTGCCGAAAATCTGGGGCGGGCGCTACCGCGGCCAGACTCAGAAATGGTTTCTCGCCCGGTTCACGGGCCGTGATTCCGATATCGACATCGAAACCGACGATCCCGAATTCCTCGATTGGAAATGGGTCGCGATCATGGAACTCCCGCGGCTCATCGTGCCGTTCAAACGTAATCTCTATGAGGATCTGGTGGGTGAATTCGGGCCGTTGATCGAATCGATGCCCCGTTAGCGGGTTTCGGCCGCAAGGCGCCGCAAGCGGAATTGCATGAACCGGAAAACGAGCCTGGACAGAACGCGCCCGAGCCATCCGTTCGGCGTCACCCCCACCGCCTTCAGCACCATCGCGACCGCGCGATCGATGTGATGGGGACGGTAATGGGCAAAGGCGCGTAACGCATGGTCGCGGACGTTGCGTTCGCGATCATAGGCGCCATGGCCGTTTGCGGCATGATAGGCGTAGGCGAGCTCGTCATCCGTGCTTTCGATCAGGCGCCCGAGCACAACCTTGACCCGGGCCCAGACGCCGAGGGGCTCGCGCGCCAGATACCGCTTCATATAGGAATAGAACAGCTTGTAATGGCGAAGCTCGTCGGCCGCGATGCGCCGGCAGATCGCCTTCAACACCGGTTCGTCCGTCGCCTCGGCGAGTGAAGTGTAAAAGGAGTTGGTCCCGGTCTCGACCACGCAGCGTGCGATCAGTTCGCCCGCGCGCGACCCGCGGACCGAGGCGGTCGATGCCACCGGAATCCGGTATCCTTCGGTAAAATGGCGCCGGGCGTCCTCGAAATCGAATCCGGGATCGGCGAGCCGCGCCCACCTGCCGAGCGCGTGTCCGTGCTGGATCTCTTCCCTCGCCCAATCGCGGGCGGCCTGCTGGAACTCGGGGTCGTCGGCGAACACGTTGCACAGATACTCGCCGTAATCGCCGCTGTTCCCTTCCACCAGGCTCGCGGCCTTGACCGCGGCCAGGATCAGGGGATCGACCTCGGCAGGCTCGAACCGGCCCCAGGGAATGTCATCGAGCGTCCAATGCTTTCTGGTGTTCGCAGACACGGGTGAACCCAACGCCCCATCAGATCTTCGTTCCGGAACCGGTATTATATGGACTGTGTTACCGCCTTCAACCGTCGCGGTAGGGGGCACCGGCCCGGGGACGAACCCAAAATTGGACATAATTTGGGGGCATCTTGGGCTTGGTGCCGGCGCAGGATTCAAGGCCCCGCGCCGTGAAATGCTCGTATGGGAGGTTCCATGCGCGAGACATCGACTCATCCGCCGGCCGGCCGCAGGCCGGCTAATCCCTTCTTTGCGGCGCTGGCCTTGGGCTTCGCCCTGGTGGCGCTCGCCCCGCAGACGGCTTCGGCCGAGGTTTTCGTCGGCTTCAGTTCCGGCGGTTTCCACCACCATTTTCACCATCCGTTCTTCTTCGGCCCGCGGGTGTTTTTCGCCCGGCCGCCGATCTACTACGGGCCGCCCGCCTATTACGGGCCGCCGCCGGTCGTCTATGCGGCACCGCCGGCCCCGGTTTACGTTCCGACCTATTCCCGGCCGATGCGCGTCAACCCGGCGTCCGCGCCCTACCGGGCGGAAAACGGCCGGACCTGCCGCGAATACCAGACCACGGTGACGGTGGGCGGCAGACCGCAGAACGCTTACGGCACGGCTTGCCTGGAGCCCGATGGCGCCTGGCGGATCGCGGACTGACGGGGCTAGCGCCGAGGATTAATCAGGCGCGGATAGCAGCCAACATCGCCTCCAAGACCGCGGCCTCGCGGCTCGCGGCACGGCGCGCGGGCTCGTCCAAAGCATCGGCCGCGTCCTCGCGGGCGTCCTTGAGCTTGGCCTCGATTTCGTCCCGCTTCAAATCCGATACCGGCATGGCGGAATCCGCCAGCACGGTGCAACGCTCGGGCGTCGCCTCGGCGAATCCCCCCGATATGAAAATCCGGTCGGTCACGGCGCCCCGGTTATAGACGTCGATCACGCCCGGCCGTATCGACGACAGAAACAGCGCGTGGCCGGGCAGCACGCCGAAGTCGCCCTCGGCTCCGGGGACCACCACCATGTCGACGCCGGCCGAGAACAGCAGGCGCTCGGGCGAAACCAGCTCGAAGGAAAGTTTATTCTCAGCCGTGTCGGCCATCGCTCTACTCAACCGTTGTTACGCGGCTTCCGCCGCCATGCGCTTGGCCTTCTCGATCGCTTCCTCGATCGTTCCCACCATATAAAAGGCCGCTTCGGGCAGATCGTCGTATTCGCCCTGGCTCAACCCTTTGAAGCCCTTGATCGTGTCTTCGAGGCTCACGAACACGCCGGGCGTGCCGGTGAAGACTTCGGCGACGTGGAAGGGCTGCGACAGGAAGCGCTGGATCTTGCGCGCGCGCGCCACCGTGATCTTGTCCTCTTCCGAAAGCTCGTCGATTCCCAAAATCGCGATGATGTCCTGGAGCGATTTGTAGGTTTGAAGAATTTTCTGGACGTCGCGGGCAATCTTGTAGTGCTCCTCGCCGACGACGCGCGGATCCAGGACCCGCGACGTCGAATCGAGCGGATCGACCGCGGGGTAGATGCCGAGCTCGGCGATCTGGCGCGAGAGCACGGTGGTCGCGTCGAGATGGGTGAATGAGGTCGCGGGCGCGGGGTCGGTCAAATCGTCGGCCGGAACGTAGATCGCCTGCACCGACGTAATCGACCCTTTATTGGTCGAAGTGATTCGTTCCTGAAGCGTGCCCATGTCGGTGGCGAGCGTCGGCTGATAGCCGACCGCCGACGGGATGCGGCCCAACAAGGCCGAGACTTCGGAGCCTGCCTGGGTGAAGCGGAAGATGTTGTCGACGAAGAACAGAACGTCCTGGCCTTCCTCGTCGCGGAAATATTCCGCCAAGGTCAGGCCCGATAACCCGACGCGGGCGCGCGCCCCCGGCGGCTCGTTCATCTGGCCGTAAACCAGCGCCGCCTTGGATTTTCCGCCCTTGAGGTCGATGACGCCGGAATCGATCATCTCGTGATAGAGGTCGTTGCCCTCGCGGGTGCGCTCGCCCACGCCCGCGAACACCGAATAGCCGCCGTGGGCCTTGGCGATGTTGTTGATGAGCTCCATGATGATGACGGTCTTGCCCACCCCGGCGCCGCCGAAAAGCCCGATCTTGCCGCCCTTGGGATAGGGCTCCAGGAGATCGATCACCTTGATGCCGGTGACCAGAATCTCGGCCTCGGTCGATTGATCGACGAAGGCGGGCGCGGGCCGGTGAATGGGAAGGCGCAGCTTGGCGTTGACCTTGCCGCGCTCGTCCACCGGCTCGCCGATCACATTGATGATGCGCCCGAGCGTCTCGGGGCCGACCGGAACCGTAATCGGCCCGCCGGTGTCGTCCACCCGCGCGCCGCGCACCAGACCGTCGGTCGTGTCCATGGCCACCGTGCGCACCGTCGATTCGCCCAGATGCTGTGCTACTTCGAGGACCAGGAGCTTGCCGTTGTTGTCCACCTGCAGGGCGTTGAGGATCGCCGGCAGCTCGCCATCGAATCGCACGTCCACGACGGCGCCCAAGACCTGGGTTACGGTGCCGATGCTGGTCTTTGCCATCCTCTGCTCCTCGAACCTGGTTCCTTATAACGCCTCGGCGCCCGAGATGATCTCGATCAGTTCCCGGGTGATCGAGGCCTGGCGGGTCCGGTTGTAGAACAACGTGATGCGGTCGATCATATCGCCGGCGTTGCGGGTGGCGTTGTCCATCGCGGTCATGCGGGCACCCTGCTCGCTCGCCCAACTTTCCAAGAGCGCGCGGAAGATCTGGACGCCGAGATTGCGGGTCAAGAGCTCGGCCAAAAGCTCTTCCTCGCCCGGCTCGTATTCGTAGACGGCCCGGGCTGTACCGGCACGCTGCTCGCTTTCGGCTTCGGGCGGCGGCAGCGGGATCAGGCGCTGGCGCGTCACGATCTGGCTGATCACGGATTTGAACCGGTTGAATACCACGGTTGCGGCGTCGAACTCGTGCGCCTCGAACATGGCGGCCAGGCGCGCCGCCACCGCCTCGGCCTTGGCGAAGGTGAGGCGCGGGCGCGCCATGTCTTCGATGGTATCGAGGATGCGTCCGCCGTGCTCGCGCTTGAGCTGGTCGCGGCCCTTGCGCCCGATGCACAGGATCTTCACCGTCTTGCCCTGACCGATCAGCTCGCGGATCAGGCGCTTGGCGTCGCGCACCACGCTCGAATTGAATCCGCCGCAAAGCCCGCGGTCGGACGTGACGACGATCACGAGTTGAACCGCGTCCTTTCCGGTTCCAGCCAACAAGGGCGGCGCGCCGGGGCGCCCCTCATAAGCCGCGGCCAGCGCGCGCAGCAAACGCGACATGCGCTCCGAATAGGGGCGCGCGGATTCCGCCTGCGCCTGGGCGCGCCTGAGCTTGGCCGCCGCCACCATCTTCATGGCGCTGGTGATCTTCTGCGTGGATTTCACGCTCTTGATGCGGACCCGCAGGTCCTTGAGGCTCGGCATCGTGTTCCGCCCCGCGCGCCGCTTAAGCGAATGTCTTGGCGAAGCCGTCGAGAAACGCCTTGAGGCGTTCCTCGGTCTTTTCCGAGAGCGCGCCCTCGGACCTGATGGCCTGCAAGATGTCGGCGCCGCTGCTTCGGATCGCGTTTAAATATCCGGTTTCGAACCGGGTCACGTCCGCGACGGCGATTTTATCGAGGTACCCGCGCACACCAGCGAAGATCGCGACCACCTGCTCCTCGACCGGGAGCGGCTGGTATTGCGGCTGCTTCAAGAGCTCGGTCAAACGCGCGCCGCGGGCGAGCAATTTCTGGGTCGCGGGATCGAGGTCGGAGCTGAACTGGGCGAAGGCCGCCATCTCGCGGTATTGGGCGAGTTCGAGCTTGATCTTGCCCGCCACCTGCTTCATCGCCTTGATTTGCGCCGCGGAGCCCACCCGGCTCACCGACAGCCCGACGTTCACCGCCGGCCGCACGCCGGCATAGAAAAGGTCCGTTTCAAGAAAGATCTGGCCGTCGGTGATCGAGATCACATTGGTCGGGATATAGGCGGAAACGTCGCCCGCCTGGGTCTCGATCACGGGGAGTGCGGTCAGCGATCCGGCCTTGTTTTCCTTGCTCATCTTGGCCGCGCGCTCCAAGAGCCGCGAGTGGAGATAGAACACGTCGCCGGGATAGGCCTCGCGCCCCGGCGGGCGGCGCAGCAAGAGCGACATCTGGCGATAGGCGATCGCGTGCTTGGAAAGATCGTCGTAGAAGATGACCGCGTGCATGCCGTTGTCGCGGAAGAATTCGCCCATGGCGCAGCCGGTGTAGGGCGCCAAGAACTGCAACGGCGCGGGCTCGGAGGCGGTCGCGGCGACGATGATGCTGTATTCCATCGCCCCGTAGTCGGTGAGCGTTTTCAAGATCTGGGCGACGGTCGAGCGTTTCTGGCCGATCGCGACATAGATGCAATAGAGCTTCTTCGATTCGTCGCCGCCCGCGTTGATGCGCTTCTGGTTGATGATGGTGTCGATCGCGATCGCGGTCTTGCCGGTCTGCCGGTCGCCGATAATGAGCTCGCGCTGGCCCCGCCCGATCGGAATCAGGCTATCCACCGGTTTCAATCCCGTCTGCATCGGCTCGTGCACCGATTGGCGCGGGATGATGCCGGGCGCCTTGACCTCGACGCGGGTGCGGGTCACGTCGCGAACCGGGCCCTTGCCGTCGATCGGATTGCCAAGCGCATCGACGACGCGGCCCAGCAATCCTTTTCCGACCGGCACCTCGACGATCGCGCCCGTGCGCTTGACGATGTCGCCTTCCTTGATGCTGCGGTCGTCGCCGAAGATGACGACGCCCACGTTGTCGGTCTCGAGATTGAGCGCCATTCCTTTGATGCCGCCGGGAAACTCCACCATCTCGCCGGCCTGCACCTTATCGAGGCCGTAAATACGCGCGATCCCATCGCCCACCGACAGCACCTGGCCGACTTCGGCGACGTCGGCCTCGGCCCCGAAATTGGCGATTTGCTCTTTCAGGATCGCGGAGATTTCCGCGGCGCGGATTTCCATCAGCCAGTCCCTTTCATCGCAAGCTCGAGCCTGCGCAATTTGGTCTTGAGCGAACTGTCGAACAGCTTGGAGCCCAGCTTGACGATGAGCCCGCCCAAAATCTCGCGGTCGATCTTGAAATCGATCGTGACCTTGGCGCCGACGAGATTCTTGAGCGTCTCGGCCAGCGTTTTCGTCTGCGCCTCGGAGAGCGCGTTTGCCGCGGTAACTTCGGCCGTCACCTCGCCCCGGCGCGCGGCCAAGGCCGCGAGATAAGAATCGATCATAAGCCCGAGCGCGAACAGGCGCCGGTTGCTTGCCGCGAGTCCCGCGAAGTTCCGGGTGATGCGATGCGCCTTCGCGCGTTCGAGAATAGCGTCAATGGCGGCGGCCTGCTGGCGCCGCGAGAGCATCGGGCTCAAAACCAGGCGGCGCAGGTCCTCCGACCCGGCGAGCATGGCTTTGAGGGCGCCGAGATCCCCCGCCACCGCATCGAGCGCGCCTTGCTCGTCGGCCAGCTCGAACAGGGCCGCGGCATAGCGCTTCGCGATTTCAGAAACTCCCGTTCGTCGGGATGCCACGTGCCCCTCACCCCCGCGCGGATTCCGGTGAAATTCCCGGTGGAATTTTAAGAACGCCCGCGAACAAAAAAACCTTTTCTACGCGCCCCGTGGGCCCGCCCGAAAAGGCAGCGATAGGTAACACGGGCGGGCCCTGCCTTGCAACCGAAGGGCCGGGCGAAAAAACACCCCTGCGGCGCGCCGCCGCAGGGGCCAATCGGGGAGGATTTTCAGGCCGCTAAGCGGCGGCCTTTGGGCGCGCTATTGGCAGCCCGGATTGGCGCTGAAGCCCTCGCCGCAATTGGCGCGGGCGGCTCCCGCTGTCGGTCACAGGAAGCTGTAGGGGTCGATGTCCACTCGGACCTTCACGCCGCCCTTTGGTTTGACCCGCGGCAGCCAGCTCCGGATCTCCGCCTGAATGTTCACTTCCTTGTCCGCCTTGACCAGGAGCCGCCAGCGGTATTGTCCGGCCAGGCGCCGGAGCGGCGCTGGCGCCGGGCCCAGCACCGCCAGTCCGGCTTCTGCCGGCGCGGTCTTGGCCAAGGCCTTCGCGCAGGCGATCACGCCATCTTCGCTTCCCCCGGTGACGATGATCGCGGCAAGCCGCCCGAAAGGCGGCATCTTGTGCGCCCGGCGCTCCGCCGCCTCGGCCTCGTAGAATCGCTCGCGGCCGCCCGATGCCAGCGCCTTCATGACTTTGTGATCGGGCATGAAGGTCTGGATGAACACGCGGCCCCGGCGCTCCGCGCGCCCGGCACGCCCCGCCACTTGGGACAGCAGTTGGAACGTGCGCTCGGCCGCGCGCAGGTCGCCGCCCGCAAGCCCCAGATCCCCGTCGACGACGCCGACCAGAGTGAGATAGGGAAAATGATGTCCCTTGGCCGCCACCTGAGTCCCGATGACGAGGTCGAATTCGCGCGCCTCGATCGCGGAAATGAACTCGGCCGCGGCATTGGGCCCGCGCAAGGTGTCGCTCGTCATAATGCCGACGCGGGCGTTCGGGAAAAGCGCCTTGGTTTCTTCCGCCAGGCGCTCGACCCCCGGCCCGCAGGCGGCGAATGAATCCACCGCGGCGCAGGACGGACAGGATTCCGGTTCTCGTTGCGCGAATCCGCAGTGGTGGCAGCGCAACCGTCCTTCGCGCCGGTGCTCCACCAGCCAGGCGGTGCAATTCGGGCATTGCATCCGGTGGCCGCAGTTGCGGCACAAGGTGAGCGGCGCAAATCCGCGCCGGTTCAGGAACAACAGGGCTTGTTCCTTCGCCTCGAGGGTTTCGCCCAGGGCGCGCCGCAGCGTGGGCGACAGCCAGGATTGGCGCGCAGGTTTGTCCGCGCGCATGTCGATGAGGCGAACTTCGGGCATCGCGGCGCCCGCGAATCGATCGGGGAGATGGAGCAGCGTATAGCGCCCCTGCTCGACATTGGCGAAAGTCTCCAGCGACGGCGTGGCGGAAACGAGGACGACGGGAATATTTTCGATCTGGCCGCGCACCACCGCCATGTCCCGCGCCTGATAAATGACTCCTTCCTCTTGCTTGAACGAGGCGTCGTGCTCTTCGTCCACCACCAGGAGGCCGAGCTCGGGAAACGGCAGGAACAGGGCCGAGCGCGCGCCGACGACCACGCGCGCCCGTCCCTCCGAAACCGCGCGCCAGGTGTCGCGGCGCTGGGCCGGCGTCAGATCGGAGTGCCACAAGGCGGGTGCGGCGCCGAAGCGTTGTTCGAATCTCCCCAGCCATTGCGCGGTGAGCGCGATCTCGGGGACCAGCACCAAGGCTTGCTTGCCGCCCTGGATCGCCGCCGCAACCGCCGTCAGATAAACCTCGGTTTTGCCCGAACCGGGGACGCCGTCCAAGAGCGTCACGGAAAAACCGCCGAGCTTGGCGACCAGATCGTCGGCGCAGGTGCGCTGCTCGGGCGAGAGCTTGGGCCCGCCATCGCCGATTTGCGGCGCGGCGACGACCTGCATCACCGGCACCGCGTGGATCAATCCGGCATCCGCCAGACTCTTGACGACGCCGGGCGAGACGCCGGCCTCGCGGGCCAGCTCGCTGGCCGCGCGCGGCGGACCCTCGGCCACCGCGTGCAAAACCCGGCGCCGCGCCGGAGTCATTTTGAATTTTGGCGGCGGCGCCGCGTTTTCGGCCAAGGCGTAGCCGGTGGCCGGGCGCTCCGGCTCGAGCGCGTCCGGCACGCTCATCGCCATCTTCAGGACCGCGCCCCGCAAGGCGCAGTTGTAGCGCGCGACCCATTCTATGAGCCGGCGCAACTTCGCGTTCATCGGTCGCGCCGGAAGCTTGCGGCGCAGCTCCTTCAAACGCGGCGCCGCAATCTCCGCGCCGCTCGCAGCGCCGTCCCACACGCAGGCCGCGTATTCGCGCTTGCCCAGCGGCACGGCGACGAAATCGCCCGGCTGGAGCGCCAGGCCATCGGGCACGCGGTAGTCGAAGACGTGGTCGATGGCCAGCGGCAGCAGCACGGAAATCCGCCCGCCGCCGCATGGCGCGCCCTTTTCCGCCGCAGACCTAGCGCCCGTTTCCGGCATGGGCTACACTCTAGCCAAGCGGCCTTGCCGGGACCACCGGGCGAACCGGTGATAGACCAAAAAGCCGCCGCATGAGGAGGACATGTCGCAGGAACAAGGGCCGATCACGCGCAATCCGGCGGGCGGGATACCGTCTTCGCGGCCGGATGTCGACGAGTCGCGGGTGGCCCATTTCCTGCGCAGCCATCCCGATTTCCTGCTCCGCCACGCCGATCTCTTGCGGGTGCTGACGCCGCCCGCCCAGAACAACGGCGGCAACGTCGAAGACTTCCAGACGTTTTTGATCGAGCGCCTGCGCGCCGAGGTGGAGCGGCTCCAAGGCGACAACCGCGACCTGCTGATCACGAGCCGCGACAATCTCTCCGGCCAGCGCCGCGTGCACGAGTCGGTGCTGGCCCTCGTCACCGCGCCCGATTTCGAGCAGCTGGTCCATGTCATCACCACCGATCTCGCCATTATCCTCGATCTCGACATCGTGACCCTTTGCGTCGAGGTCGCGGACACGAAATGGCCGCGCTCCGTCGCCTCCGGCGTCTTCACGCTGCAGCCGGGAGCGGTCGATGAACTGGTCGGCTCGGGGCGCGACTATATCCTTTATCGCCGGCGCCCCGGCGAGCGCGCCGTTTTCGGCGGCGCCACCGGCCTGGTGCGCTCGAGCGCGCTTCTGCGCCTGCGTTTCGGCGCCAACGGCAAGGCGGGGATTTTGGCGCTCGGTTCCCGCAACGACGATACCTTCCACCCCGGCCAGGGAACGGAGCTCCTGAGCTTCCTCGCCCGCGTGGTGGAGATGTGCGTAAAGGCGTGGCTCGACCTGCCCGAGTGACGCAACCGAAAGCCCCGGCTTCAACCGGACTCGCCCGGGCAATTTCCGATTGGCTTGCCTATCTAAGTTCCGAACGCCGCGCCTCGCCCCACACCATCGCCGCCTATCGCCGCGATCTCGAAAGCTTCGGCGCTTTCCTGACGGAACACCTGGGCAAGCTTCCCGGTCTCTCCGATCTCGAATCCTTGCGTCTCGCCGATTTCCGCGCCTGGCTTGCGCGCCGGGCCAGCGATCGCCGCGCCCGCACCTCGACCGCACGGGCGCTTTCTTCGGTGCGCGGATTCTTCCGGTTCCTGAAACGCCGCGGGAAGATCGACAACGCGGCGATCGGGGCGTTGCGCACGCCCAGGCTTCCCCACTCGATTCCGAAACCCTTGTCGCCGGATGAGGCCGAAGACGCCATGGTCCGCATCGGCGACGTCGCCTCCGAACCGTGGATGGCGCTTCGCGACACCGCGATCATGACGCTGCTTTACGGCTGCGGGCTTCGCATCGCCGAGGCATTGGCGTTGAATCGCCGCGCCGCGCCCTTCGAAGACATGCTTCGAATCAAGGGCAAAGGCAACAAGGAGCGCGTGGTGCCGGTGCTGCCGGCGGTGGGCGATGCGGTCGCGAATTATCTTGCCTCCTGCCCGTACCGCCTGGGCCCGAACGATCCCTTGTTCGTCGGCGCGCGCGGGCAGCGCCTTCAGCCCGGCGTCGTCCAGCGGCAACTCCGCAAACTGCGGCGTTACTTGGGATTGCCGGAAACGGCGACCCCCCATGCGCTTCGCCACAGCTTTGCGACCCATTTGCTGATGGGCGGCGCGGATCTGCGTGCCATCCAAGAACTCTTGGGCCACGCCTCGCTTTCCACCACCCAGCGCTACACCGCGGTGGACAAGGCCCGGCTCATGGAGGTTTACGCGAAGTCCCACCCCCGGGCGCGCGGCTGACGTCTCAGATGTGATTCGACGCCAGCGCAGACCCTGGTATTCTCAGTACATCCTTGGGTTGAGGTAAGCTGTCTTCGCTTCTGCGTTCGGATAGCCAGACTCAGAATGACGAGAGCCCTGTTCATCCGTCTCTATTGCGCGCTCGCTGCGGCGGTGCTGCTGGCCGCCTGCGGCACCGGGGACTATCAAAAACCGGTCCAGACCTTCGCCGAGGCGACGGCCGCGGCGCAGAAGAGTCTCGATGGTTACGTCGCCGCCGTTGTCTCCCAAGCCAAAGAGCAGCGCGCGGCGGAAGCCGTCGAACATTCGGGAAAAGTGGAAGTCCAACCGGACGACTGCATGTTGCGGGGCTCGGCCCGCTGCCGGATCGTTTACCAATTGGACAACGATCCGGCACCGGTTCCAATTTCGCCCGAAAGTCCGGTCTCGACGATCACCGCTCTCATGGGTTCGATCGGGACCTACGCCGACGGCCTGCAGGCCATCGCCACCTCCGATTCCGCCGAAAAAGCGAAGACGAGTCTGGCCGCCACCAGTGGCAGCCTGCAAAACCTGGCAAAACTCGTCGAAAGCAAAGGGTCAAATCTCGAGGCCTTTGCCGAGCCAGCCGCCTCGGCTGCGGGGTGGATCGTCGGCGCTTATATCGACCATGTCCGGCTGAACGCGCTTCGCGACGCAACGGCAAGGGCGGACCCATTGATCGGCCGGGCGGTTCCGGTCTTCGAGAGCACGGCGAAAGTCATCGCCGACGCCGCAAAAGCGCCGTTTGCCAATGCCGTCACCGACCGCCGCACCGCGTTCAAGGACAACCCCAGCGATTCCAATTTGAACGGGTTATTGACGGCTGCGGCGGATTATGACGCCGTCTTGACCGCCAAGCCCGACAAGGTTTTCCAAAGCCTTGCGGACGCGCATCACGAATTGACGGAGGCGCTGAAATCGGACGACCTGAATCTGACGGCCGTTTTCGCCAAAATGGAGACGCTGAAATCCCAAGCCGAGGAACTGCAGAAGATCGTGACCGCCTTCATCGCAGCGGGCAAGAAGAAGGAATAGCCGGCCATGCCGAACGGCAACAAACCCACCCTCGAAGAGATCATGGCCGATTACCAGACGGCGATGGACGCGTTCGGGGAATTGGAGCGGGCGTATCAGGTTCAAATTGAGGACATCGAACGCTCCGACCCGCCCTTGACCGACGAACAGAAAACGCAGCGCAACAAGCTGGTGGCGGCGCAAAAAAAGTGCCGCGGCCAGATGACGAAGATATCCTGGGCAACCCTCGAAAAACTCAACGATTTGGACGAAGTCAAAAGACTCAAGTCGGCGTTCGATTCCGTCAATGTCGAACTGAAAGGGTCGCTCGAAGACGTGAAGCACATCGAAAAGGTGGCGGCGGCGACGGTAAAGGTCTTGGCGGCGGTCGCCGAGGTGGCGGCGAAGCTGGCCAAATACGCGGTGTGACCTGACCCGCCGGGGCGGCGTCGAATCCCCGAACAAGTTCCGATTTTCAGATGTGAATCGCCCGGGCGCCGGCGGCCATTGCCGCTTCGTGCACGGCTTCGTTCAAGGTCGGGTGGGCGTGGCAGATGCGCGCCAGATCCTCGGCGGACGCGCCGAATTCCATCGCCACCACCGCCTCGTGGATCATGTTCCCGGCCTCGGCGCCGATGATGTGGCAGCCGAGGATGCGGTCGGTCTTGGCGTCGGCCAGAATCTTCACCATGCCTTCGGTTGCGCCCAGGATGCGGGCGCGCGGATTGGCGGTGAAGGGGAATTTCCCGACCTTGTAAAGCACGCCAGCCTCTTTCAGCTCCTCTTCCGTCTTGCCGACGCATGCCACCTCGGGTGCCGTGTAGACCACCGCCGGGATCGCGTCGTAATTCACGTGGCCCGCCTGACCGGCCAGGATTTCCGCGACCGCGATCCCTTCGTCGGAGGCTTTATGGGCGAGCTGGGGCCCAGCCACCACGTCGCCGATCGCATAGATTCCTTCGACGCTGGTGCGGAAATCGGAATCGATCGCAATGCGTCCGGCATTGTCGACGGCGACGCCTGCCTCCATCAGCCCGAGGCCGTCGCTATGGGGCCGCCTGCCGATGGCCACCAAAACGACGTCGCAATCCAAAGTCTCGGTCTTGCCGTTGGCGGCGCCGGCAATGCGAAGCGTCACCCCGGATTTATTCGCTTCCGCGCCCACCACCTTGGTGGCAAGGCGGAATTTGAGGCCCTGTTTTTCCAGCGTGCGGTGAAGCTGCTGGCCGATTTCCCGGTCCATGGCGGGAACGATGCGGTCGAGGAATTCCACCACCGTGACTTCGGAACCGAGCCGGCGCCACACCGAGCCCAGCTCGAGCCCGATATAGCCGCCGCCGACGACCACGAGGCGCTTGGGCACCGCATCGAGACAGAGCGCGCCGGTCGAGCTTACGATGCGCTTCTCGTCCACCGGGACGTTCGGCAGCGGCACCGGCTCCGAGCCGGTCGCGATCAGGATGTTCTTGGCCGCCAGCGTTTGCGGCTTGCCGGAATTAACCTCGACCTTACCGATTCCTGCGATGCGCGCCGCGCCGGTGATCGCGGTGACTTTGTTTTTGCGGAACAGGAAGGCGACGCCGCCGGTGTTCTCGGAAACGATCTTGTCCTTGTTCGCCTGCATGGCGGCGACATCGAGCTTGGGCTTTCCCGCCGATATGCCGTGGCGCTCGAGGCCGTGGCTCACTTCCGCGAATTTCTCGGAGGATTGCAGCAGCGCCTTCGAAGGAATACACCCGACATTGAGACAGGTTCCGCCCAGACTCGCGCGTTTCTCCACGCAGGCGACCTTTAGGCCGAGTTGGGCGGCGCGGATCGCGGCGACATAGCCGCCCGGCCCGGCGCCGATCACCACCAGATCATATTCGCCGTTGCCTTGCGCCATCTAGACGTCCAGCAGCAAGCGTTGCGGGTCTTCGATGCATTCCTTGACGCGCACCAGGAACGTCACCGCCTCCCGGCCGTCGATGACGCGGTGATCGTAAGTGAGCGCCACATACATCATGGGCCGGATCTCCACCTTGCCGTCGAGCGCCATGGGCCGGCTTTGGACCTTGTGAAGCCCGAGAATCCCGGACTGCGGCGGATTGAGGATCGGGGTCGACATGAGCGAGCCGTAAACCCCGCCGTTGGTGATGGTGAAGGTGCCGCCCGACAGGTCTTGGAGCGCCAGCTTGCCGTCGCGCGCTTTCTTGGCCAGCTCCGCGACCTTCAATTCGAGCTCGGCGAAAGACATCCGGTCGGCATCGCGCACCACCGGCACCACCAGGCCCTGGGGCGTCCCTACCGCAACGCCGATGTCGTAATGGTTCTTGTAGACGATGTCCTCGCCGTCGATCTCGGCGTTGACGGCGGGAATTTCCTTCAGCGCCGCAATCGCCGCCTTCACGAAAAAGGACAGGAACCCGAGCCGCGCGCCGTATTTCTTTTCGAAGGATTCGCGGTAGCGGTCGCGGGTCGCGAGCGTCGCCGTCATGTCGATCTCGTTGAAGGTGGTCAGCATCGCGGCGTTGTTCTGCGCCGCCTTCAGCCTTTCCGCGATGCGCCGGCGCAAGGATGTCATGCGCGCGCGCTCTTCCCGCGGCCGCGCCTCGTGCGATTCGACCTGGGCCGGCTGCTCGAAAAACCGAGGCGCCGGTTGCGGGGCGGGCTTTGCCGCCGGCATGGTTTTTGATTCCGGCTGGTGCGTCTCGAGATAGGTAATCACGTCACCCTTGGTCAGGCGCCCCTCCTTGCCCGAGGCCGGGATCGTCGCCGGATTGAGGCGGTGCTCGTCCACCATCTTGCGCACGGCGGGGGCCAGCAACTGAGCCGCCCCGGGCGCGCCGTCGGCGGGTTTGGCGCGGGGCGGCGGCGTTTCCAGCTTGGGCGCGGCGACGCTGCGCCCCGGGCGCTGCGCGGCATTGGCGCCCTCGGTAATGACCCCGAGCGCGCCGCCTACCGCAACCTCGGCGCCTTCCTTGGCGAGGATTTCCGAAAGCCGTCCTGCCGTCTGGGCATAAACCTCGAGCGTCACCTTGTCGGTTTCCAGTTCGACCAAGGGATCGTCCACCGCGACCTCCTCGCCGACCTTCTTCAGCCATTTCGCGACGATCGCAACCGCAACCGATTCGCCCAACGCGGGCACCGTGATTTGCGTCGTCATGAAATCCCCGTCCCAAGATGCGTCATGGCCTGCCCTCTCAAAGCGTCAAGGCCGCGTCCACCAATTTCCGCTGCTCTTCCACGTGGCGGGTGTGGATTCCGGTCGCGGGCGAAGCCGCCTCGGCCCGTCCGGCATAGGCAGGCGTCTGGCTTGCCGTCTTGACCTGCGCCAGAACCTCGGCAAGCCGCGGCGCAATGAAGGTCCAGGCGCCCATGTTCATCGGCTCCTCCTGGCACCATACCACGTCGGCCTTGGGGAAACGGGACAGCTCGGCCGCCAAGGCGCGGAAGGGGAAGGGATAGAGCTGTTCGAGCCGCATGAAGAACACGTTCTTCTGGTCACGCTTCTGCCGCTCTTCGAAGAGGTCGTAATAGACCTTGCCGGAGCAAAGCACCACGCGCCGCACCTGGTCGTCGGGGCACAGCAGCGTGTCGTCGAACAGCACCCGGTGGAACGAGCTTCCCGTCCCCATCATGTCGAAGTCGGAGACCGCGATTTTGTGGCGCAGCAGCGATTTGGGCGTGAACACGATCAGCGGCTTGCGGAACGGCCGGCGCACCTGGCGGCGCAGGACGTGGAAGTAGCTCGCCGGCGTCGTGCAATTGGCGACCTGGATGTTGTCCTGGGCGCAAAGCTGCAAATAGCGCTCGATGCGCGCCGAAGAATGCTCCGGCCCTTGGCCCTCGTAGCCGTGAGGCAGCAGCATCACGAGGCCCGACATGCGCAGCCATTTCGATTCACCCGAACTTACAAACTGATCCACGATCACCTGGGCGCCGTTGGCGAAATCGCCGAACTGCGCCTCCCAGATCACGAGCGAATGAGGCTCGGCCAGGCTGTAGCCATATTCGAAGCCGAGCACGGACGCCTCGGCCAAGGGGCTGTCGATCACCTCGAACAGGGCCTGGCCCTCGGCAAGGTTATTGAGCGGGATGAACCGGTCCTCGGTTTCCTGGTCCACCAGAACGGCATGGCGATGGCTGAAGGTGCCGCGCCCGGAATCCTGGCCGCTGAGCCGCACCGGCGTGCCTTCCATAAGAAGCGTGCCGAAGGCCAGCGCCTCGCCCGTCGCCCAATCGATGCCGGCGCCCTTCTCGATGGCCTCGCGCTTGGCCTCCATGAGCCGCACCGACTTCGGGTGCGGATGGAAGCTGCCGGGTATCATGCACAGCTTCTCCCCGACCTCGCGGAGCGTCTTCTTTGCGACCGCGGTTTCGCCGCGCCGGGCCTCGCCCCGGGCGATCTCGAACCCGGTCCAGGCGCCCTCCAGCCAATCCGCCTTGTTCGGCCGGAAGGATTTGGCGGCGGCCAGCGACTCTTCGAGCCCGCTCTGGAATTCGGAGACCATTGCCTCGGCCTCTTCCGCGCTCACCACTCGTTCGTCGGCAAGTTTGCGCGCGTAGATCTCGCGGGTCGTCGGATGGTTCGCGATGGTCCGGTACATGAGGGGCTGGGTGAAGGCGGGCTCGTCGCTTTCGTTGTGGCCGAAGCGGCGGTAGCAGAACATGTCCACCACCACGTCCTTCTTGAACTTCTGGCGGAATTCCATGGCCAGCATGGCGACATACGCCACCGCCTCGGGATCGTCGCCGTTGACGTGGAAGATGGGCGCCTGAATCCCCTTGGCGAGATCCGAGCAATAGGGCGACGAGCGCGAATAGCTCGGGCTCGTGGTGAATCCGATCTGGTTGTTGACGATGAAATGGATCGTGCCGCCGGTGCGATACCCCTTGAGCTCCGAGAGATCGAGAGTCTCGGCGACCAGGCCCTGGCCGGCAAACGCCGCGTCGCCGTGGAGCAAAATCGCGACCACCTTGTCGCGGGCATCGGTGGCGCCGTTGCGCCCGGCGCGCTGGGTCTGTTTGGCGCGCGCCTTGCCCAGCACGACCGGGTCGACGGCTTCCAAGTGCGACGGATTGGCGGTGAGCGAGAGATGGACGGTTTTGCCGCCGATCTCCCGGTCGGACGAGGTGCCCAGGTGATACTTGACGTCGCCGGATCCGTGCACGCCATCGGGAATCGCGGCGCCGCCCTGGAATTCGGCGAAGATCGCGGTGAACGGCTTGCCCATGAAATTGGCGAGCACGTTGAGGCGTCCGCGGTGGGGCATGCCGAGAATGATGTCTTCGACGCCGAGCTCGGCGGCCTGAATCAATATCCATTCGAGCGCCGGAATCGTCGCCTCGGCGCCGTCCAATCCGAATCTTTTCGTGCCGGTGAATTTGCGGTCGAGAAACTGCTCGAAAGTTTCGGCGGCGGTGAGGCTCGAGAGCAGTGCCCGTTTTTCGGCGGACGTGAATTCCGGGCGGCCTTCGCTTTTCTCGACCCGGGATTGGATCCAGCTCTTCTGGTCCGGATCCTGGATGTGCATGAATTCGACGCCGATCGTGCGGCAATAAGTGTGCTTCAGCTTGTCGAGAATCTGCCGGAGCGTCGCGGTCTCGAATCCGAGCACGCCGCTGGTGAAAATCGGCCGGTCGTAATCGGAATCGGAAAATCCGTAGCTGCCGGGGTCCAATTCCGGGTGGCTGCCGCGGCCCTCGATGCCCAGCGGATCGAGGTCCGCCATGAGATGGCCGCGCACGCGGTAGGCGCGGATCATCATCAGGGCCCGGATCGAATCGCGGCAGGCGGCGCGGATGTGCTCCGCCTCGCCGCCCGCAACCGCCGCAACCGCCGCAACCGCGGCGGCGCCGTTGGCGCCGTTGGCGCCGATGACCTTGGCATCGGGCGGCGCCCAGCTCGCGCCCTTGAGTTCGCGCAGCAGCCCCGCCGCCTCGTCGCCGAGCGACGCGAAATAGGCGGCCCAGCTCGGATCGACCGAGCCCGGGTCGTCGAGATAGCGCAGGTAAAGCTCGGCGACGAATATGCCGTTCGCGCCGAGAAGAAGCGAATCGTGGGCGGGGCGAGGTTCCATGGATCCTGCGGCGGGGTGGCGGTGGCGCCGGTTGGTCCCGGCGCCTCTCATTCCATTACCGAACTATGGTTAAGATGTTGTTGCTGCAGAGCAAAATTTCAAAGGCAAAGAACGCCCTGCCGGTTTTCCGCGCATTTCCGCAAAACCTAAGTTATTTCAGGCGCTTGGCCAGCAAAATCGCGGTTTCGCCCGGGGTCTTGGCAACCGCCACCCCGGCCCGCTTCAGGGCCTCGATCTTGTCCTCGGCCCGGCCCTTGCCGCCGGCCACGATCGCGCCGGCGTGCCCCATGCGCCGGCCCGGCGGCGCGGTGCGCCCGGCGATGAAGGCGACCACCGGTTTTTTCGACTTGGACGATTTTATGAACGCCGCGGCTTCCTCTTCGGCGGTGCCGCCGATCTCGCCGATCAGGACGATGCCATGGGTCTCGCGGTCGGCGAAAAACAATTCCAGGCAGTCGATGAAATTCGTGCCGTTCACCGGATCGCCGCCGATGCCGATGCAGGTGGACTGGCCGAGCTTCGCCGCGGTCGTGTAGGCGACCGCCTCGTAGGTCAGCGTGCCCGAGCGCGAGACGATGCCGACATGGCCCTTGCGGTGGATATGCCCCGGCATGATTCCGATCTTGCATTGGCCGGGCGTGATGATGCCCGGGCAATTGGGTCCGATGAGCCGGCTCGACGATCCCAGAAGGGCGCGCTTGACGCGCACCATGTCGAGAACCGGGATTCCTTCGGTGATGCACACCACCAGCGGAACCTCGGCGTCGATCGCCTCCAGGATCGCATCGGCGGCAAAGGGCGGCGGCACATAAATGACGCTCGCGTCGGCCCCGGTTTTTTCCACCGCCTCCGCCACCGTGTCGAAGACCGGAAGGCCGAGATGCTTGGAGCCGCCTTTGCCCGGCGTCACGCCGCCCACCATTTTGGTGCCGTAGGCGATCGCCTGCTCGGAATGGAAAGTGCCCTGGGCGCCCGTGAAGCCCTGGCAAATCACCTTGGTCTTCGAATTGACGAGGACGGCCATCAGGCGGCGCTCTTGACCGCTTTGACGATCTTTCGCGCGGCGTCTTCCAAACTGTTGGCGGCGGTGATCTTGAGCCCGGATTTGGCCAGGATTTCCTTGCCCAGATCGACATTGGTGCCTTCGAGCCGCACCACCAGCGGCACGACGAGATTGACCTCGCGCACCGCCGCCACGATCCCTTCGGCGATCACGTCGCAGCGCATGATGCCGCCGAAGATGTTGACCATGATCCCTTCGACCTTGGGGTCGCGGATGATCAGCTTGAAGGCGATCGCCACCCGCTCGCGCGTGGCACCCCCGCCGACGTCGAGGAAATTCGCGGGCTCGCCGCCCGCCGCATGGACCGTGTCCATGGTCGCCATGGCAAGCCCGGCGCCGTTCACCATGCAGCCGATGTTGCCGTCGAGCTTCACGTAATTGAGGCCGTTCTTCGCCGCCTCGGATTCGGTCGCATCCTCTTCGTCTTCGTCGCGTAGCTCCTCGATGTCCTTGTGGCGGAAGAGCGCGTTGTCGTCGAAATTCATCTTGGCATCCAAGGCCACGATCTTCCCCTCTTTGGTCACCACCAGCGGATTGATCTCGAGCAGGCTGGCATCGAGCGCCATGAACGCGCGGTAGAGGCCCGTGATCAGCGCCGCCGCAAAAGCCGCGGGTTCCCCGCTCAGGCCCAGCCGGTAGACGATCTTGCGCGTGTGGAAGGGCTCGATGCCCGTGGCCGGGTCGATCGAAACCTTAATCAGCCGGTGCGGTTCCTTGGCCGCGACTTCCTCGATGTCCATGCCGCCGGCCTGCGAGGCCAATATCGTCACGCGCGAGGTCGCGCGGTCGATCAAAAGGCTGGCATAGAGCTCGCGGGCGATGTTCAGGCCTTCCTCGATGTAGACGCGCTTGACCTCTTTGCCGCCGGGGCCGGTCTGGTGGGTGACGAGCTTGGTGCCGATCATCTTCTCGGCCGCCTGCTTCACCTCGGCCAGGCTTTTGACCACCTTGACGCCGCCCCCCTTGCCGCGCCCGCCGGCGTGGATCTGCGCCTTCACGACCCAGACGTGCCCGCCCAGGTTCTTGGCCGCCTGTTCCGCCTCGCGCGCGGTATAGGCGACCGCGCCCCGCGGCACGGCGACGCCGAACCGGGCCAGCAACTGCTTCGCCTGGTACTCGTGGATATTCATGGGGTGCCGGATTGATGCCCTTGCAGCGGTCCCCTAACAAAAACCGAAACGCGCCTCGGGCGCAAGCCCCGGGGACGCCAATCTTTCGGCGGGGGCGGCGAATCCGGCTAGGCGGTCTCGTATCTAAACGTGAGCTTGAGTTCGCCAGCCAGGGTCACGATTGCGCCGAGACACGCGGGTGCGCGTTCCTCGCGCAAGGATATCGCGAAGCGCGAGATGTATTGCTTGCCCGAGGCGCCGGTCAGGCGCTCGGCGGTCATGCGCACGATATTGGCGCCGTGTTCGTCGATGATCTTGGTGATTTTCGCGACCAAGCCGGGCCGGTCGCCGCCGGAGAGGATGATCCGGTGGGTGATGCGGGACGACGGCCCCAGCATGGTCTTCATGTGGAACGCGGTCACCTTGAGCTCGCCCGACTGGACTTCCGGCAGCGCCTTAAGCTCCTTCGCCAGCCGGTCCAGCGTCAGGTCCTTGGGCATTTCGCATAGCAGCGTCATCTCGGCCGCCTCGCCGAGCGCGTTGAAGGTGACGTCGCCGAGATCGCCGCCCAGCTCGAACAGGCGCCCGGTCACTTTGGAGACCAGCCCGGCGCGGTCGGCCCCGACATATACAATCAGCGCGTTCTCGGCCATGGTTCTTCCCCCGTCATTCCGATCATCCCTTGAGCGCTTTCTGAATCGCCTTGCCGATCTCGACGATCGTTTCGGCGACCACGACTCCGGCGCCTCGCAGCGCCTCTTTTTTCGCCTCGGCCGTTTCCCTGCCGCTGCCGATGATGGCCCCGGCATGGCCCATGCGCCGGCCGGGCGGCGCCGCCGCCCCGGCGATAAAGGCGGCCACGGGCTTCCTATTTTTCTTCCACGACTTGATGAAATCCGCGGCCTCGACCTCGGCGGTGCCGCCGATCTCGCCGATCATCACGATGCCGTCGGTGTCGGGATCGTCGAGGAAAAGCTGCAACGCTTCCATGAAATTGGTGCCGTTCACCGGGTCGCCGCCGATGCCGATGATGGTGGATTGCCCAAAGCCGACGGCGCCGGTCTGCACCGCCGTCTCATATGAAAGCGTGCCCGAGCGCGACACGATGCCGATCCTGCCCGGGGTGTGGATATAGCCCGGCATAATTCCTATTTTTCCGATCCCCGGCGAGATCACGCCCGGGCAGTTGGGACCGATGAGCCGCGTCTTGCAGCCGCGCATCTCGCGCTTCACGCGCTGCATGTCGCGCACCGGAATTCCATCGGTGATGCATATGACAAGGCCGAGCCCGGCGTCGACCGCTTCCAGAATAGCGTCGGCCGCGAACGGCGGCGGCACGTAAATCCCCGAGGCATTGGCGTCGGTCATTGCCACCGCTTCGGCCACCGTGTTGAAGACGGGAAGATTCAAATGCGTGGTGCCGCCCTTATCGGGCGTCACGCCGCCCACCATGACCGTGCCGTATTTGATCGCCTGCTCGGAATGGAAGGTGCCCTGGGCTCCGGTGAAACCCTGGCAGATGATCCTCGATTCGCGGGTGATGAGAACGGCCATTACGGGATTCTTTTCACGGCTTCGACGATCCTCTTGGCGGCCTCGCCCATGGAGCTCGCGGGTTCGATCGGCAGTCCCGAGTTTTTGAGGATCTCGCGCCCCATCTCGACGTTGGTGCCTTCGAGCCGCACCACCAAGGGCTTGTTCAAGCCCACCTCGCGCGCGGCGCTGACCAAGCCTTCGGCGATCGAATTGCAGCGCATCATGCCGCCGAAGATGTTGAGCAAGATTCCCTTCACGCCGGGGTCGGAGTAGACGAGCTTGAAGGCCACGGCCACGCGCTCAGGCGTCGCAGCACCCGCGACGTCGAGGAAATTCGCCGCCTCGCCGCCGTAGGATTTCAAGATATCCATGGTCGCCATGGAAAGCCCGGCGCCGTTGACCATCAATCCGATGTTTCCCGGCAGCTTGACGTAATTGAGATCGTGGCGCGCCGCCTCCAGCTCCAGGGGATCGACCTCGTCGTCATCGCGCAGCTCCTCGATGTCGCGGTGGCGGAAGAGGGCGTTGTCGTCGAAGCTCATCTTGCAGTCGAGCGCCATGACTTCGCCCGCTTTTGTCACGACCAGCGGGTTGATCTCGATAGCGAAGCGTCGAGGTCGTAGAAAGCCCGATACGCGGTTTGGAAAAGCTTTTGAGCGGAGCGGCCGATCTTACCCTTGAGACCGAGGTCGTACGACAGGCTCCGCGCGTGATGGGGTTGCAGGTTGGAGCCCGGACCGAGCCTGATCTTGATGATCTTGTCCGGCGACTTGGCCGCGACCTCCTCGATATCCATGCCGCCTTCGGTCGAGCCGATGACGGTGATGCCCGCGGTCTCGCGGTCATTCAGGATCGAGAAATAAAGCTCCTTCTCGTAGGCGACGCCGGCCTCGATATAAACGCGGTGAACCGGGCGGCCTTGCGGGCCCGTCTGGTGGGTGACGAGGGTCATGTTGAACATCTTGTCGGCCGCCGCGATCGCCTCGTCGACCGAGTGGACGATCTTGACGCCGCCCGCCTTGCCGCGCCCGCCGGCGTGAATCTGCGCCTTGACGACCATGACGTCTTCGTCCAGCCACTTGGCGACGTTTTCGGCCTCATGCGCCTTGTAGGCGATGTCGCCGACCGGCACGGTGACTCCGTATTTGCCGAGCAGCTGCTTCGCCTGATATTCGTGGATATCCATCTCGCCCCGCCTATTTCAAACGGGAGCGGCGTCACGCCGCCCCGTCCGTCCCCCCGCGGACAGAGCCCGCATTAATAGCCACGCTCCGGCATCGCTGCAACCGTTCCGCGGCGTCATCATGACGCAGCCCTGTGCCGGTGCGTGCCCCGCCCCGCACAGGCGAAAAAAAAGCCGCTATTTGGCGGCTTTTGCGCCTTTGCGCGGTGCAGCATCGCCCGCTCTTGCGGCGCCGCCTTTGGCGAGTATCTTCGCCGACACTTCGACCAGCGAGCGAACCGCCGCGATCGATTTTTCGAACATGGCGCGCTCCTTGGCATTGAGCGCGATCTCGACCACGCGCTCGACGCCGCCCGCACCTATCACCGCCGGCACGCCGACGTAAAGATCCTTGACGCCGTATTCACCCCTAAGCCACACCGCGCAGGGCAGCACCCGCTTCTTGTCGCGCAAATAGGATTCCGCCATTTCGATCGCCGCGGTCGCCGGCGCATAGAAGGCCGAGCCGGTCTTCAACAGCGCCACGATCTCGCCGCCGCCGTTTCTCGTGCGTTCCACGATGGCAGCGACGCGCTCCGCCGTGCTCCATCCCATCTTGATGGCGTCGGCAAGCGGGATACCGGCGATGGTCGAATAGCGCGTGAGCGGCACCATGCTGTCGCCGTGGCCGCCGAGAACGAAGGCGCCCACGTCTTCGACCGAAACCTTGAATTCGTCGGCGAGGAAATAACGGAAGCGCGCGGTGTCGAGCACGCCCGCCATGCCCACCACCTTGTTGTGGGGGAGACCCGATTTTTCGCGCATCACCCAAACCATGGCATCCAAGGGGTTCGTCACCACGATGACGAAGGCGTCCCGGCAGTAACTCTTGATCGCCGCGGCCACGGTCGAGATCACCTTGGCGTTGATTTCGATGAGATCGTCGCGGCTCATGCCGGGTTTGCGCGGGATGCCCGCGGTCACGATCACGACGTCCGATCCCTTGAGGTCCTTGTAGTCGTTGGTGCCGGTGAAGGCGGTGTCGAAACCGATGACGGGCGAGGACTGGGCGAGGTCGAGGGCCTTGCCCTGGGGCACGCCTTCGATGATGTCGAACAGCACGACATCGCCCAATTCCTTGAGGGCGGCCAAATGGGCGAGCGTTCCGCCGATGTTCCCGGCGCCGACCAGCGCGATCTTGTTGCGGGCCATGATTCCTCCCTCTGCACCGTATTCGGGCCGGGCGGCTCCTTATGGCTAGCCCGGCTTGCCTGGGTCTTAGCCCGGCGTTATCAAGCTAAGTAACGTGATTCCGGCGCTTAGGGCAAGGAAAGAGCGGCTCTTGCGCCGACCCGCCTAGCCGGCCGCGTAGTCGAGGCCGATGTCAACCGCCGGAGCCGACTGGGTGATGCGGCCGGCGGAGATGAAATCGACCCCGGTTTCGGCGATGGCCCGCACGGTCTCGAGCGTGACCCCGCCCGAGGCCTCGGTGGTGGCAAAGCCCTTGGCGAGTTTCACCGCCTCGCGCAGCGCCGCCAAATCCATGTTGTCGAGCAAGAGATGCGGCACGCCGCAATCGAGCGCCTCGGCCACCTGCTCGAGGGTGTCGCATTCGACCTCGATGTCGGCAAGCCCTGCCTCTTTCGCCGCTTCGACCGCTTTGCTAATTCCCCCGCAAACCGCGATGTGGTTGTCCTTGATCAGCACCCCGTCATAGAGCCCGAGGCGGTGGTTCTTGGCCCCGCCCGTCGCGCTCGCGTATTTGGCCATATTGCGCAAGCCGGGAATGGTCTTCCGGGTATCGAGAATGACGGCGCCGGTTCCGGCCACGCGGTCCACGAAGGTGCGCGTCAACGTGGCGATGCCGGATAAATGCTGGACGATATTGAGCGCCGTGCGCTCGGCGGCAAGAAGTCCCCGCGCCGGCCCCGCAATGCGCGCCAGCACGGCGCCCGGTTGCGCGAGCACCCCGTCGCGAACGAGAACTTCCGTGCGGCATCCGGGTTCGAGCCTGTGAAATACGGCGAGCGCGATATCGAGCCCCGCCACCACCAGACTCTCGCGGGCGCGCATTTCGGCTTCGAGCCTTGCCGATTCCGGAATCACGGCTTTGGAGGTGATATCGCCCGCGCCGATGTCTTCGGCCAGCGCGCGGGCGATGAAGTCTTCGATTTCCAGATCGCTCAGGCGCAAGCTTCGATCACGAAAGGGGGCTCACGCGGCCCCGGCGATTTTGGGGCGCGGCGACATCTCCAGCATGCGCGTCAGCGGCCTCAAAGCCGCGCGCCGGAGCGCTTCGGGAATCTCGATGCGGGGCGCCATGTTGACGAGGGCGAGATACAGCTTCTCCATGGTGTTGAGCGCCATGAAGGGGCAGTGGTTGCAGGCACAGCTTTCGTCCATGCCCGGCGCCGCGAAGAAACGCTTTCCGGGCGAGCGCTTTTGCATCTGATGGATGATGTGGGACTCGGTCGCGATGATGAATTCCTCGTCCGCCGACTGGGTCACGTAATTCAGCAGCGAGGTGGTCGAGCCGATGTGATCGGCCATGCGCAGGATCGGCTCCGGGCATTCGGGGTGCGCCGCGAGCTTGGCTTTGGGGTGCTGGACGCGGAGCTTGACCAATTCGCGTTCCGAGAACTGCTCGTGCACCACGCAGGTGCCGGGCCAAAGCACGAGGTCGCGGCCGGTCTTGCGCGCGAGATAGGCACCCAAGAACCGGTCGGGCGCGAACAGGATCGGCTGGTCCTTGGGAATCTGACGGATGATCGCCTCGGCGTTCGACGACGTGCAAATGATATCGGACAGCGCCTTCACCTCGGCCGAGCAATTGATATAGGTGATCGCGACATGGCCCGGGTGTTTTTGCCGCCAGGCGCGAAACGCCTCCGGCGGGCAAGACGATTCGAGCGAGCAGCCGGCATCGACATCGGGGATGAGCACCGTGCGGTCCGGGCTCAGGACCTTGGCCACCTCGGCCATGAAGCGCACGCCGCAAAAGACGATCACGTCGGCCATGGTCGCCTGGGCCTTGCGCGAAAGGTCGAGCGAATCGCCCACGAAGTCGGCGATGTCCTGGATTTCGCCGTCTTGATAATAATGGGCGAGGATGACGGCGTTGCGCTCGCGCTTCAGCTTCCCGATCTCGGTTTCGAGATCGATCAATGGGTCGAGGGCCTGGAGCGTCATCGCTCCCTGGCTGGCCGGAATGGCGGTTTCGATCATCGCTTTCATTGGGGGGGTCCTTAGCCGCCCATCATCTCCGATATCCTAAATCAAGGTATGGGACCAGCCAATTTCAACGGCAAAACAGCCCTTTGGAACCCAGCCCCTGGCCAGGGGGCGGGCGGCTGATATGCTCCGGACAAGGGCGAAAGGAAGGCATCCAATGAACGACGACGTCTTCAACATGGAGATCCGCAAATTCCTCAAAATCGTGGGCGTGACCTCGCAGCGCGAGATCGAGCAGGCGGTTAAAAAGGCAATCGAAAAGGGCGGGCTCAAGGGCAACGAGAGGCTTAGGGCCCGGGTGAAGCTCACGATTGATTCGATCGGGCTTGCCCACGAACTCGACGGCGAGATCGCGCTCGAATAAGCGGGGCCGGTAGCCGTCAGGGAAGGCGCAGGAGCGCCGGCAACACGCCCGCCCCGTGCAGCGTCTGGATGAGATCGAGCGCCGGAAAGGCGATGAAAAACGCGGCCGAATCGCGCAAGGTAAAAAGCAGGTAATGCGGCCTGACCGCGATCTCGGGAACGTCCTGCCAGAGCTTGAAATCGGGCAGCCAGCGCGGCACGCGGCTCGCATAGCGGGCGAAATCGTCGCCGAAGCTGGCCATCATGAAGGCTTCCTCGCGCCGCACCACCAAGCGGTAATAGGAGACGAAAAGCAGCGGCAATAGAATCAGGAAGGTCACGACGCCGGTGCAGAATCCGATGCCGACGACGCCGATGAAGCTGAACAGATAAAGCGGATTGCGGACCACCGAATAGGGGCCCATCGAGATCAACTCGTATTTCTTGCGTCCGCCGATGTAAGCCGAGCACCACGCGCGCCCGAGAACGCAAACCACGAGCGCCGCGTATCCCAGCCATTCGAAGGTCGCGCGCAGCATGCCGCCGTGTTTGAAGCTGCCGTCGGTGACGAACAGCACCAGAACGATGGCAACGCCCGCCATCCAGCTGTGACGGATTCGCGCCTTCAAGAGTTGCGGCGGGGCGGCGGTCACACCCGGATCGATCCGCCTGCGGCCGTTTTCATTCCCGGCCCGCGATCATCTTCTTGATTTCCCCGATCGCCTGGGCCGGGTTGAGGCCCTTGGGGCAGGTACGGGTGCAGTTCATGATGGTGTGGCAGCGGTAGAGCTTGAAGGTGTCATCGAGGGCATCGAGCCGCTCGTCGGCCGCCTCGTCCCTGGAATCCGCGATCCAGCGGTAGGCCTGCAACAAAATCGCCGGGCCCAGATAGCGGTCGCTGTTCCACCAATAGCTCGGGCACGCCGTGGAACAGCAGGCACAGAGAATGCAGTCGGACGGCCCGTCGAGCTTGGCGCGCTGTTCGGGCGATTGCCGCCGTTCGCGGTCGCCGTTTGCCGGCGGCCCGGCCTTCATCCAAGGCTCGATCGACGCATATTGCCGGTAGAACTGGCTCAAATCCGGCACCAGGTCTTTCACCACCGGCAGGTGCGGCAACGGATAGACGCGCACACGGCCGGTCACCTCGCGGATCGGCTTCAAACAGGCGAGGGTATTGGTGCCGTCGATGTTCATCGCGCAGGATCCGCAAATCCCTTCGCGGCAGGAACGGCGGAGCGTCAGCGTGCTGTCCACTTCGTTTTTGATCTTCAACAGCGCGTCCAAGACCATGGGCCCGCAAGAAGCAAGATCGATCTCGAAGCTATCGAGCGTCGGGTTCTCGCCCGAGTCGGGATCGTAACGGTAGACCTCGAAAGCCCGCACGTCCTTGGCCTGCGCCGGCGCCTTGTGCGTCTTGCCCTTTTTGACCCGGGAATTCTTCGGCAGTGCGATTTCGGCCATCTCGTTCCCCGTCAGTAGACGCGCGGTTTGGGCGGGAAGGCGGGAACGTCGTTCGAGAGCGGCTTCAACACCACGGGGCGATAGCCGATCGCCGGTT
>JBGQJC010000002.1:0-122049 GCA_041498815.1 Alphaproteobacteria bacterium | reverse complement strand
GCAAAGTACGACCGAAGACCTCAAGGCCCTGTTATCGGCGCTCGATAACCCGGCGGAACGCGAAAAACTGGCAAGCCAGCTACGCGCCATGATCGCGGCCCGCGAGGCGCAGAAGCCCGGCGCCGGCGAACAGATGTTCGCAACCATCTCGAACGCCGTGAGCGGCGCCAGCCAGCAAATCACCGATGCCGCCCAGGCCCTGGTCGATGTGCGCGCGGTCTTCGGCTTTCTCGGCCGCCAGGCCGGCGATCCCGACCGCCGCGCCGCCGTCGGCGCCTTGGCGGTGAAGCTTCTGATCGTTATCGGGCTCGGCTGGGCGGCGCAGTTCGGGGCCCGGGCCGCGTTGATGCGGCCGCGGCGCGCGGCCGAATCCTTGGGCGCCCAGGGCGGGTTCCTGCGCTGGGGCATGCGGCTGGCGTATGTGGCCCTCGACGTCGCGCCGGTGATCGTCTTTGCCGCGGTCGCCTATACCGCGCTGCCCTTCACCAAACCCGACAATGCTACCCAAGCGGTTGCGATCGCGGTCGTGAACGCCTTCGTGCTGCTGCGCGCCGTTTTGATCGTCGCCGGCGTGATCCTCTCGCCGGATGCCACGTCGCTGCGGTTGCTGCCGATCGAAGACGAGACCGCGAATTACCTTTTTATTTGGGTGCGCCGGCTTTTCGGGACGGCGATCTACGGCTATTTCGCGGCCGAGGCGGCGCATGTGCTCGGCATGCATAACAGCGGATACAACGCCGTCCTCAATGCGCTGGGGCTTGCCGTCACGCTCATGTCCGTGATCCTGATTCTCCAGAACCGCCGCCTTGTGTCCGCGCGCATCCGCGGCCGGCGGGCAAGCGAGGGTGCAAAGCCGGGTCCGCTCGATACCTTCCGCGCCATCGTGGCCGACATCTGGCACGTGCTGGCGATTTTCTACTTGGCCGCGCTCTATTTTGTCTGGGCGCTCAGGGTCCCGGGCGGCTTCAGCTTCGTCCTCACCGCGACCGTGCTCACGGTCGTCATCGTGCTCATGTCCCAACTCGCGGCCGCGATCATCGACCGCGTTGTCGCCAAGGGCTTCTCCGTGAACGAGGACGTGCGCCGGCGTTTCCCCTCGCTCGAAGCTCGTGCCAACAACTATCTCCCGGGCCTGCTCGGGACGGCGAAATCCATCATCTATGTCCTGGCGGCCCTCGCGCTTCTCCAGGTCTGGGGCATGCCATCGCTGTCCTGGGTCACCGCCGGCGCCGGGCGCCAGTTCGTGACGACCGTGGGCAGCATCGCCGTCGTGCTCCTGATCGCCGCTCTGGTCTGGGAAGGCGCGACCGTTTACATGGAAAGCCAATTGCTGCGCGGCGAAGCCCAGCACGGATCGGCCGAGCGCGGCGCCCGGGTCAAAACCCTTCTACCGCTGTTCCGAAAATTCCTGTTCATGCTGCTGGCCGTGGTGGTTGGGTTGATCGTATTGGCGCAACTCGGCATCAACATCGCGCCGTTGTTGGCCGGCGCCGGCATCGTCGGACTGGCCATCGCCGTCGGCGCGCAGAAATTGGTTCAAGACGTATTGAACGGGCTGTTCATCTTCCTCGATGCCGCGGTATCGGTGGGCGATTTCGTCGAGCTCGCCGGCCACGCCGGATACGTCGAGGCGACGTCGTTAAAAAGCATCCGGCTCCGCGACCTCGAAGGCAATGTGCATACGATCCCCTGCAGCGCGGTCAGTACGGTGCTGAATCGCACCAAGGGATTCTCCTATTATATGTTTGACCTCGGCATCGGATACGACGAAGACATCGACCGCGTCATCGCAACGCTGAAGGAAATCGGCGCCGAAATGCGGCGCGACAAGGACATGGGCCCTCTCATACTGGACGATCTCGAGGTTCTGGGCCTCGACCGGTTCGCCGAAATCGCGATCATGATCAAGGCCCGCATCAAGACCCTTCCCGGCAAGCAATGGATCGTCGGGCGCGAGTTCAACCGCCGCATCAAGCGCCGCTTCGACGAACTCAAGATCGAAATGCCGTTCCCGCAGCGCCCCGTTGTGGTGAACGTCGGCGGGCCTCACGCCGATGCCGCGCCGGAAGATTCGCACTAAGGGGGAACGCCAATGGCCATGACGCCGGAATTCCAGCCGCTCGGGCTCGTCAATTGGCTGGGCCTGTGGACGCTGTTCATCAAGGAGGTCCGGCGATTCTTCAAGGTGTTCACCCAGACCGTGGCGGCGCCGGTCGTCACCACCCTTCTGTTCCTCGCGATCTTCACGCTCGCGCTCGGGCGCTCGGTGACGTTCGTCGTCGGCGTGCCGTTTGCCGAATTCCTGGCGCCCGGCCTGGTCATGATGGCGATGGTCCAGAACGCGTTCGCCAACACCTCGTCCTCCATCATCATCGCCAAGGTCCAGGGCAGTATCGTCGACGTCCTGATGCCGCCGCTGTCGCCCGGCGAGCTCACCCTCGGCTACGCCGCGGGCGGGGTGGTGCGGGGCCTCCTCGTCGGTGCCGTGACGGCGGTGGCGATGGTGCCGTTCGTGCCGATGCATCTCTATGCGCCGGGCTTTGTCCTGTTCTATGCCGTCGCCGCCTCGCTCATGCTGTCGCTCATCGGCATCGCCGGCGCCATCTGGGCGGACAAGTTCGATCACATCGCCGCCGTCACCAATTTCATCGTCACGCCGCTCGCATTCCTGTCGGGAACCTTTTATTCGGTGGAGCGGCTACCGGGTTATTGGCACGCGCTCGCGCATCTGAACCCGTTCTTCTACATGATCGACGGCTTCCGCTACGGCTTCATCGGCCATGCCGACGGATCGCTCACGGCCGGTATCGTCACCATGATCGCGCTTAACGCGGCGCTATGGTGGCTCTGCCACCGCATGTTCGCCACCGGCTACAAGCTCAAGGACTGAGCATCCGCAATCGGACCCGCAACCGGCGGCGGCAGGGCTTGGGCTTTAGCCCTTCCCCGCGTTGACAGCAGCGGCGCAAACTCAGATACTCCCGCGCTTTCCGGGACTTAACGCCCCCCATGCGATGCGATCCGAGAGGACCGTGGTGTCCGCGCTTCTACCGACCTACCGGCAGGCCGACCTCGCCTTCGAGCGGGGCGAAGGGGTGTATCTTTATGGCCCCGACGGGCGGCGCTATCTCGATTTCGCGGCCGGGATCGCGGTCAATGCGCTCGGTCACAGCCACCCCCGGCTGGTCGCGGCCTTGGCCGAACAGGGCGGGAAGCTCTGGCACTGCTCGAACCTCTACCGCATTCCCGGCCAAGAGCGTTTGGCCGAACGCCTGGCCGCCAACAGCTTCGCGGATCGCGCTTTCTTCTGCAATTCGGGGGCGGAGGCGGTCGAATGCGGCCTCAAGATGATTCGCAAGTTTCACGACGAAACCGGGAATCCGGGGCGCTACCGGGTCATCTGCTGCAACAACGGATTCCACGGGCGCACGCTGGCCGCGATTTCGGCGGGCGGCCAGGAAAAACACACCAAGGGCTTTGAGCCCATGGTGGACGGCTTCGATCATGTCGCCTTCGGGAATTTGAACGAGCTGCGCGCGGCCATCACCCCCGAAACCGGCGCGATCCTGGTCGAGCCGATTCAAGGCGAAGGCGGCATCGTCATGGCAAATGACGATTACTTCCGCGGCCTGCGCATGGTCGCCGATGAATTCGGCCTGCTCCTGTTCTTCGACGAGGTGCAGACCGGCATGGGCCGCACCGGAAAGCTGTTCGCCTACGAATCGTTCGGTGTGGCGCCGGACGTGATGGCGCTCGCCAAGGGTTTGGGGAACGGATTCCCGGTCGGCGCGTGTCTCGCCACCGAGCGCGCCGCGGCGGGAATGACTCAAGGGACTCACGGCTCGACCTTCGGCGGCAACCCGCTCGCCATGGCGGTCGCAAATGCGGTGCTCGACGTGATGCTTGAGGATGGTTTTTTGGACGGCGTCGCGCGCAAGGGCAAACTCCTGGGCGACCGGCTGAAGAAGATCGCGTCCCGCTTCCCCAAGGTGGTGGACGAGGTGCGGGGCCAGGGGCTTTTGATCGGGCTTCGCTGCGTGGTTCCCAATACCGATCTCCAGGCCCGCTTGCGCACGAAGGGTCTGTTGACGGCGACCGCGGGCGAAAACGTCGTGCGGGTGGTGCCGCCGCTTATCGTCGGCGAACCCGAGATCGATGACGCCTGCTCCATCATCGAGGAAACCTGCGCCGCTTTCGCGGCGTAGCCAGGTTGCGGCCGATGGCTCAGCCCAAACATTTCCTCGACCTCGATCGTCTCGATACCGAAACGCTGCGCGACATCCTGAACCGCGCCGTCGGCATGAAGCTCGGCGCGTAACAGGCGGGCGGCGCGAAGCCGCTCGCCGGCAAGACGCTGGCGATGATTTTCGAAAAGCCGTCCACCCGCACCCGCGTGTCGTTCGAGGTCGGCATGCACCAGCTGGGCGGCGACGCCGTGGTCCTGACCCACACCGATACCCAGCTCGGGCGGGGCGAGTCGATCGCCGACACCGCGCGGGTGCTGTCGCGTTATGTGGACGCGATCATGATCCGCACCGATTCCGCCGACAAATTGTTCGAGCTGGTGGAATACGCGACCGTGCCCGTGATCAACGGCCTGACCGATCAGACTCACCCCTGCCAGCTCATGGCCGACATCATGACCTTCGAGGAGAAATGCGGGCCGATCGCGGGCAAGACCGTGGCCTGGGTGGGCGACGGGAACAACGTCGCGGCCTCCTGGATTCAGGCGGCCGCCCGCTTCGATTTCACGCTTCGGGTGGCGGCGCCCCGCAAGCTCTGGCCCAGTGAGCGGATCGTGACCTGGGCCCGCGCAAACGGCGGCAAGGTGAGTGTGGGCGAAGACGCCGCCGCGGCGGTGGCGGGCGCCCATTGTGTCGCGACCGATACTTGGGTGTCGATGGGAGCGACGGACGGCGAGGAGCGGCGCAAGCTTCTCCTGCCCTACCGCGTGGACGCCGCCCTCATGGCGCGCGCCGATCCGGGCGCGGTGTTCATGCACTGTTTGCCGGCGCATCGGGGCGAGGAGGTCGCTGATTCGGTCATCGATGGCCCGCAGTCGGTCGTTTGGGACGAAGCCGAAAACCGCCTCCACGCTCAAAAGGGAATTTTAATCTGGTGCCTGACATAGTGCGCCGATGGTGAAACCCCCGGCCACGCCCGATTTCATCCTTCCGTTCCAGTTCCGGGATCTCGGGCTGCGCGGGCGCTTGGTCCGGCTCGGCACCGTCGCCGACACGGTCCTGAGAATCCACGACTATCCCGATTCGGTCGGCGAGCTTCTCGCGCAGGCGCTGGCGCTTTCCGCGGCGCTCGCGGGCGCCTTGAAGTTCGACGGCGTGTTCACGCTCCAAACCAAGGGCAATGGCCCGGTCTCGATGATGGTCGCCGATACCACGAGCGCGGGCGAGATGCGCGGCTGCGTCACCTTCGACGCCGCCCGCCTGGCTGGCGCCGGAAGCGGGCCACTTGGCCCCGTGCCGCGGCTGTTGGGGTCCGGCCATCTCGCCTTCACCGTGGACCAGGGCCCGAACACCGAACGCTATCAGGGCATCGTCGAGCTGGTGGGCGCGACCCTGGCCGATTGCGCGCACCAATATCTGCGCCAGTCGGAACAGATCGAGTCGTGCATCCGCTTGGCCGCGGCCAAGTTTCCGGGCGGCGAGGGAACCGCGTGGCGCGCCGGCGTCTTGATGCTGCAGCGCCTGCCCGCGCCGGAGTCCAAGGCCGGCTTCGATCCCAACGCGGCACAGACTCAGGATGCCGCCGTCGAAGGCTGGAATCGCGCCACGGCGCTGATGTCGGCCTTCGCCGGCGGCGATTTGATGGATGATGCCATCGGACCGTATCATTTTCTGGACGGTGTTTTTCCCGGCGAACGCATCAACGTCGCGGATGCGAAGGCGCTCGTGCACCGGTGCCGCTGCTCGGAGCTGCGCGTGCAGCGGGCGCTCGCCTCGATTCCGGCCGACCAACTCGAAGGCCTCAAGACCGGCGGGCGCATCGAGGTGGTTTGCCAGTTCTGCAAGGCGGCCTATGTCTTCGACGACGCGGCGCTGCGGCGTTTTCGCGCGGCGGGCTGAGTTCGCCTTGAACGGCCGCTCACGGCCATGCCAAACTCCGGCGGGCGCAAGCCCGCGGGATCGAAGCATGCATCACAAGGCCGCAACGATTCGATTGAGCGCCGCACTCTTGGGACTGCTGGCTATTGGGGCCTGTGCCGCCCCGCCGACGAAGCAAAGCTTCGCCGACATCACCTTCAGCCATCTGCCGCCATTTATGTTCAACGTCAGCCGCGTTGAGATCGTCTCCGGATTCAAGCCGTCGCTGAAGCCGCCCTATGTCGAACAGACGTTCCCCATCCCGCCCGAGCGGGCCTTGCGGCGTTGGGCGCAGGATCGGATCAAGGCCGCGGGGCCGCAGGGCTCGATCAAGGTCATCATCAACGACGCCTCGGTCCAGGACGTCGAACTCGAGCACCCGAAGAATCTCCAAGCCCGCTTTACGACGGAACAATCCGCGCGTTACGAGGCGGTTGCGGATGCCACGATCGAGATCTACGGGCCGCGCGGGTCCCGCGAGGCCTTCGCCAACGCGCACGCCGAGCGCACCCAGACGGTGTCGGAAGACGCGACGCTGAACGAGCGCGAGAAAATCCAATACGACCTGACCGAAGCGCTGATGAAAGATTTCAATGCGCAGATGGAGCAAAACATCGCCGCCTATCTCAAGCCTTACCTGATCGCGAAACGCGCCGCCCCCGCGCCGCCCTAGGGGCTCACCCGCGCCAGAACGCGGGCGTAAACAGGACCAGCACCGCGAAAAGCTCGAGCCGGCCCAACAGCATCCCGAAGCTCAAGAGCCATTTGGCGCCATCCGGCAGCGCGGCGTAATTGCCGGCGGGCCCGATCACCGTGCCAAGGCCCGGGCCGACGTTGGCGAGCGCGCTCGCCGCCCCCGAAATGCTGGTCAAAAGATCGAGACCCATCGCGGCAAGCCCGAGCGCGATCAAACCGAAAATCACGGCAAAGATAAAAAAGAATCCCATGACCGAGCTCGCAACCGAATCGGGCACCGGCTTTCCGTTGACGTAGGGAATAAACAACCCGCTTGGCTGGATGAGGCGGCGTATCTGAGCGTTCGCCGTGGCGTAGATCACCTCGAAGCGGAAGATCTTGATCCCGCCCGAAGCCGAACCGGCGCATCCGCCCGCGACCATGAAAAACAAGAAGGCGGTAAGCGCAAGCCCGCCCCAGCCGTCATAATTCGCGGTGGTGAAGCCGGTGCCCGTGATCATGGACACGACATTGAAGGCGCTTTCCCGCAGCGCCCGATCCCACGGTCTGGCCAGATGCCACCATTGCCACAGCGCTATCACCGACACCGCCGCAACCAGCGCGCTCAAAAACCACAAGACCTGGCTGTCGCGGACGAGTCGCCCCGGGTTGCCGCGCAGCGCCTGCAAATAAAGGACGAAAGGCAGCGCGCCCAGCACCATGAAAAGAATCACGATCGCCTCGATCGCCGGGCTATGGAAATGGGCGATCGACTGGTCGGAGGTTGAAAATCCTCCGGTCGAAACCGTCGTCATCGCGTGCACCGTCGCCTCGAAGCCGGTCATGCCGGCCGCCCAAAGGGCGCTCGCGCAGATCGCGGTCAACGCGGCATAGATCACCGCAACGCCGGCGACGATCTGGGCGGCCCTGGGCAGGGCGCGCTCGGCCGCGCCCGCGGCCTCGAGCCGGAAAAGCTGCATGCCACCCACTTGCAGCGCGGGCAAAACGGCGATCGCCACGCCGATCGCGGTGATGCCGCCCAGCCACTGCAAAAGCGCATGCCACAGCAAAATTCCGGGCGGGGCGTTTTCGAGCCCCGTGATCGCCGTCGCCGCGGTGGTGGTGACGCTGGCCATCGCCTCGAAATAGGCGGCCGCCGCGTCAAGCCCCAAATTCGAGGCATAAAGCGGCAAGGCGGCGAACAGGGCCGCGACCGCGAAGCCCAGGCTCGCCAGCAGAAAAATCTGGCGGATGTCGAACTGAAGGCTTCCCGCGCGGGCCGCCAGCACGCAGCTTACCCCGACGAACAGCGTGAAAGCGGCAGAGACTCCGAACATCGAGGCGTCGCGCCCGTATCCGTTCATCGCGTCGACAAGCGCCGGCACCGTCATGACCAGGGCGAGGCCCGCCAGCATGATTCCGATGACGAACGCGACCGGACGCAGATCGATCATGCGGCCCCCGCCATCCGCGACACGGGCACGCGCAAACCTCGAGTCCGGCGTCTTTCTCCGCGATCAGCCACGCCAGAACCCCGGCCAGAGAAGGACCAGCGCGGTATAAAGCTCGAGCCGGCCCAAGAGCATCCCGAGGCTCAAGAGCCATTTGGCGGCATCGGGCAGGGCGGCGTAATTGCCGCCCGGTCCGATCACCGGGCCAAGGCCGGGCCCCACGTTCGACATGGCGCTGGCCACCCCGGAAACGCTGGTCAGGAAATCGAGGCCGGTCGCGCCCAAGGCCAGCGACAGCACCGCAAAGGTGAGCGCGAACAAAAAGAAAAATCCCATGACCGAGCTCGCGACGGAGTCCGGAATCGGCCGTCCGCCGTATTCGGGCACGAATACGCCGTGCGGCTGGATGAGGCGGCGAATCTGCGCCCGGGTCGCGGCATAGAGCACTTCGAGGCGAAAAATCTTGATCCCGCCCGCGGGCGATCCGGTGCAGGCCCCGACCGCCATGAGGAACAGGATGACGGCGGCGGCGAACCCGCCCCAGGTATCGTAATCGGCGGTGACGAATCCGGTGGTCGTCATGACCGCGGCAATGGTGAACGAAACCGTGCGCAAGGCGCCCCAGAATGTCTCCCCGCCCGAAATCCATTGCCAAAGCGTGAGCACCAGGACGGTCGCCGCATAAAGCCCGAAAAACGCGCGCACCTGGCTGTCGCGCAGCAACCGCCCCGGCCGGCCGCGCATGAGCTGAAGGTAAAGCGCGAACGGCAGCGCGCCGAGCAGCATGAACACGGTCGTGACGATTTCGATGGGAAGACTTTTGAAATGGCCGATCGATTCGTCCGAACTCGAAAACCCGCCGGTCGATACCGTGGCCAGCGCATGAACCACCGCCTGGAATCCCGTCATTCCGGCCACCCACAGCAACGTTGCGTCGATGGCGATGAAAACCAGATAGATCGCGGCGATTCCGGTGGCGACCTGGGCCGTGCGCGGAAGCGCCCTGTCGGATTCGCGGGCGGAGTCCATGCGGAAGAGCTGCATGCCGCCCACCTTCAAGAACGGCAGCACCACGACCGCCATCGCCATGAAGCCGATTCCACCCAGCATCTGCAGCAGCGCGCGCCACAACAATATCCCGGGCGGCGCCGAATCGAGCCCCGAAATCACCGTCGACGCGGTGGTGGTCAAGCCCGCCATGGCCTCGAAATAGGCGTCGGTATAATTAAGGTGCAATCCGCACAGCACCATCGGCAGGGCCGCGGCCGCGGCGGCCACGATGAAGGCGAGCGTTGCCAGCAGAAACGCCTCGCGCACCTCGATATGCAAGCGCGGCGCCCGGTTGCCGATGATGAGCGCGACGCCGAAGAACAGCGTGATTCCGGCGGAGACGGCGAACACCGTCCAGTCGCGGTTCCCCGCCGCGGCGTCGGCAGCCGCAGGAAGAATCATCACCGCCGCCAGGACGGCGAGCAGGATGCCGATGACGAAGAATACCGGCCGGACGTCGATCACCGCGCCAGTCCCCTGAAGCGCGGGTCATCATTGGCCATAGAAACACCGCTGTCCATAGGACAGAGCGGCGGCACGGGCCTCAGGCGGCTGGTTTAGACGTTATTGAGATGATTGGACTGGGCCCCGATCATGGCGAGGAATTCACGCCGCGTCGAAGGATTGTCGCGGAAGAGTCCGAGCATCCGGCTCGTCACCATGGTGACGCCCGGCTTGTGCACGCCACGCGCCGTCATGCACTGGTGCGCCGCATCGATCACGACGGCTACTCCCTTGGGCTCCAGCACCTCCTGGATGGTGTTCGCGATCTGCGCCGTCATCTTCTCCTGAATCTGGAGACGGCGCGCATAAATCTCGACGATCCGCGCGAGCTTGCTGATGCCGACCACGCGGTGGTTGGGCAAGTACCCGACGTGGGCTAGTCCGATAATGGGGGCGATGTGATGCTCGCAGTGCGATTCGAAGCGGATGTCCTTCAACACGACCATTTCGTCGTAGCCGTCGACCTCTTCGAAGGTCCGCTTCAAGATTTCGACCGGGTCCTCGGTGTAGCCGGAAAAATATTCTTCGTAGGATCGCGCGACCCGGGCCGGAGTCTCCAAAAGGCCCTCGCGCTCCGGGTCGTCGCCGGCCCAGCGCAACAGGGTGCGCACCGCCTCCTCGGCCTCGGCGCGGCTCGGCCTTTTCGCCGTTCCGTCGCTCGATTTCGCCACGCGCTCGGCGTTTACAACTCGCTCGGTCAGGCGCAACGCTCCACTCCTCTCGTTCCACGTTTCTCGGGCCACGTTTCTCGGGCGAAATCGGTCCGAAAATCCGGGGGCTTTCCCCCAGTCGATTTAGCGCGAAGCCGCGCAGAATCAAGGCGCGGCCCGGCGAAAACCTTAAGGCGCAGTCTACAATAAACCCCGGGGTTAAGGCCAGCCGCGCCGGCGGCGGCAAGGTCTAGTTGATCTTCCGCTCTTGATGCGGGCTGTCCAGCGAAAAGGGCGGGATGGCAACGTCGAATCCCTCGCCGTCGGACGTCACCATGCGATAGGTACCGACCATGATTCCGGACGGGGTCGCAAGCGGCGTGCCGCTCGTGTATTCGAAACTTTCGCCGGGATGAAGAATCGGCTGCTCGCCGACCACGCCGGCGCCCTTCACCTCTTGCGTGCGCCCCAGCGAATCGGTGATCCGCCAGTGCCGCGAGCGGAGCTGCACGGTCTTCGGTCCGCGATTCTCGATGCGGACATGATAGGCCCAAACGAAATGGCTCTCTTCCGGAGTGGATTGGTCCTCCAGGAAAATGGGCTCAACCGTCACCCAGATTTCGCGGGTGCCTACGCTGTACATGAAAGCGCCTCCTCGCCCCGTCTTCGCGCCCTCGCCCGGCATTTTTTCCGCTCAAAGCCGGGGTTCACTTTCACCTTATCATATGATCACTTTAGGCCTTCCTGTCCATGGCTATGCGAAAGTTTTAGGCCGCGTCGATGCCGTTAAACGGCGGCCAGCGCCCGGCTCAAATCCTCCTTCAGATCTTCGGTGTCTTCGAGCCCGATGGAGAGCCGCAGCAAGCCTTCGCCGATCCCCATCCGCGCACGCTCGTCGGCCGGCACGCGCTGGTGCGTCGTGGTGGCCGGGTGTGTGGCGAGACTTTTCGCATCGCCCAAGTTGTTCGATATGTCGATGAGCTCGAGCGCGTTGAGCACGCGGAACGCCGCCGGTTTTCCGCCCGCGACGTCGAACGAAACGATCGAGCCGCCCGCCTTCATCTGCTTCATGGCCAGCTCATGCTGCGGATGGCTCGATAGTCCGGGATAAAGGACGCGCGTGACGCCGGTTTGCGCGGACAAAAACTCGGCGATCGTGCGCGCGTTGTCGCAATGCTCCCGGATGCGCATCTCGAGGGTCTCGAGTCCTTTCAACAGCACCCAAGCGTTGAACGGGCTGATGGTCGGCCCGGTGTTGCGGAAGAACGGCGTCAGCTCGTCATTGCAATAGGCGGCCGTGCCCAAAATCGCGCCGCCCATGCAGCGGCCCTGTCCGTCGATGTGCTTGGTCGCCGAATAGACGACGATGTCGGCGCCGAATTCGAGCGGCTTCTGGAGCACCGGCGAGGCGAAGACATTATCCACGATGACGCGCGCCCCCGCGTCATGGGCCAGGGCGCACACGGCGCGAAGGTCGATGATTTCAAGCGCGGGATTCGAAGGCGTCTCCAGGAATACGGCCACCGTCTTTTTCGACAGCGCCCGTTTCCACTGGCTCATATCCGTGCCATCGACGATGGTGGTGGCGATGCCGTAGCGGGGAAGAAGCGCGGTCACGATGTATTGGCACGATCCGAACAGGGCGCGGGACGCCACCACATGATCGCCCGACCGCAGCATGCACATGAGCGAGGCGAAGACGGCGGCCATGCCGGTTGCGGTGGCGCGGCAGGCCTCCGCCCCTTCGATCAGGCGCAGCCGCTCCTCGAACATGGCGACGGTCGGATTGCCGAAGCGCGAATACATGAAGCGCTTGACGTCGCCCTTGAACGAGGCTTCCGCTTCTTCCGCCGAGCCATAAACATAGCCCGACGTCAGGTAAAGCGCCTCGCAGGTCTCGCCGAACTCGCTGCGCATCAATCCGCCGCGGATCATCTGCGTGCGTGGACGCCAAGATGATGTTTGGGACCGGTCGCTTCGCGCCATCTGCCCCTCCTTGCCCCGGGGCCTGCGCAAATCGAGGGCCCGGGAATCAAAAAACCCCGACCGGATGGATCGGGGCTCTCAAGGGGCTCCGACCTTTTAGCGCTTTATTTAACGTGGCCGCAAGCCGGTCGGCTCAAATCACCACGACCCGAATTGATTACGGGCTCGGGCCCCTTGTGTCAAGGTTGTTGCGGTCATCCCGTCACGCGCGGCTGCAAGCGCCCCCGCCCAGCACGCAAAACCGCGCGCAATGGGGGTGGTTGAGCGCGATGGGGCGCGCGGCCTCGGCCAGGGTCGCGCCCATCTCGAATCGCTCGTCATAGGCGATCAGCGTGCAAGCGAGCACCGCGGGCTTTTCCGCTCCCTTGCGCTTCACCACCATCCGGGAGCTCGCGCACATGACGTTGCGCGGATCGACATTCAAAATGCCCCAGCAGTGTTCCGTGATCTCGGGCACGTCGGCGGCGGCGTCCATCTCCGGGAACAGCACCAGGGCGGCCGGATCGAAGGCATCGATATCGATTCCGTTTTCGGCAAAGACGCGGGCATAGCCGCGGCGCAAGTCCTTTTCGTTTTCGCCCCAGCAGGTCCGCCCCGCGACATGGGCTACTACTCCCTTTTCGCACAGCCAGCGGAGGCCCGAAAGCGTGGGGGCGAAGCTGCCCGCGCCGCGCTCCATTTCATGGAATTCCGCGCCATAGTGATCGAGCGATACGCGCATCGCCAGCCGATCGCCGAATCTCCGGCGCAGCGCCAGCAGCGCCGGTTTGTGATTGGCCATCGGCTTCATGGCGTTGGTCAGCACGAGCACGCGGAATCCGCGCGCCAACGGCTCTTCGATCATCGCCATGATCTCGGGATTGCTGAAGGGCTCGCCGCCGGTAAATCCGATTTCGCGCGTTCCCATCTTCTCGCGCGCGATCTCGTCGAGATAGGTTTTGACTTCGGCCGCGGTCAGAAAAACCAGCCGGTCGTTGGCCGGGCTCGATTCGATGTAGCAGTTGCGGCAAGTGAGGTTGCAGAGCGTCCCGGTGTTGAACCACAGGGTTCTAAGCTCATGAAGCGCGACCTTGGCGCGGCGCGCGCCTTCGGCCGTCACCTCCGCGTCGCGGAACTTGCGCGGATCGAGCGCCGGTCGGGAAATAGTCGGGCTGTGGGTCATGAAGGCCTGCCAAGTTCCGTTTAACCCGCGCCGCGCGAAACGCCAAGTCACATTCCGTTGCGGGCGCGAGGTGCTGCCTTGCCTGCGCCGGAATCGGGCGGAATCCCCGGTTTTCCGCCGGGGGCCCGCCGCCTTGCCGCGCCAACGCACGTTGGGTATAGAATGTTCGACCCCGCGGGTGTAGCTCAATGGTAGAGCAGAAGCTTCCCAAGCTTAAGACGGGGGTTCGATTCCCCTCACCCGCTCCAAAGGGCCGGGTGCCTTCGGCCCGGCAGAGGGGCAAAAGCCCCCGGTAATCTCATGCGCATTCTCGTCATCGAAGACGATCCCCAAACCGCTCTCTACCTGCGCAAAGGTCTGGAAGAGGGCGGCTATATCGTGGACTGGACGGCGGACGGCCGCGACGGCCTGTTCATGGCCGCCAGCGAGCGCTACGACCTCATCGTCGCCGACCGTATGCTGCCCGGCACGGACGGATTGTCGATCGTGAAGGTGCTCCGCTCCCAAAGCATCCGCACGCCGGTCATGATCCTGAGCGCGCTCGGTCAGGTGGACGACCGCGTGCGCGGGCTCGAGGCCGGGGCCGACGATTACCTGGTCAAGCCCTATGCGTTTTCCGAGCTGATGGCCCGGGTCGAGGCGTTGCTGCGGCGCGGCACCGGGTTTGCCCCCGACACCGTGCTGCGGGTGGGCGATCTCGAGATGAATCTGTTGTCGCGCAGCGTCGCCCGCGGTGGTCAGGAAATCGAGCTCAAGCCCCGCGAGTTCCGCCTCTTGGAATATCTCATGCGCCACGCCGGCCAGGTCGTCACCCGCACCATGCTGCTCGAGGCGGTGTGGGATTATCACTTCGATCCGCAGACCAATGTGATCGACGTCCACATCAGCCGCCTGCGCCAGAAGATCGACAAGGGATTCCGCAGGCCCCTGCTGCACACCGTGCGCGGCGCCGGATATTCGCTTCGTGCCGCTTCCTAAGCATTTCCAGACCTCGACCTTCCGCTTCGCGCTGGTCAATCTGGCGGTGTTCGTCGCCTCGATGATCATCCCCTTTGCGTTCATCTACTCGAGCACGGTCGGCTCCATCGACGCCGAAACCAATGCCGCCATCATCGCCGAGATCAAGGGACTAGCCGACGAATACGAACGTCTGGGCCACGACGGCCTCGTCGACGTCATCGCCGATCGTTCGAGCGACCCCGGCGACAAGGACGCGATCTATCTGCTCGCCGATTCCGATCTCCGGCCTCTGGCCGGCAACCTGTCGGTCTGGCCGGCCGACACCGCGGTGGATGGTCAGTGGATTCAGTTCACCATCGACCAGGTGGACAACGGCGACGGCAAAAACGACAGCAGGCCGCACCGAGTTCGGGCGCAGGCCTTCCGCCTTCCCGGTAACGAGCTGCTGCTGATCGGCCGCGACATCCACGAACGGGCGGCGTTCCAGCGGCGCATCACGGTGGCGTTGGGGTGGGCGCTCGCGATCACGCTGGGCCTCGGGGTCACGGGTGGCACGCTGATGAGCCGCTACATGCTGCGCCGCGTCGATGCCATCACCCAGACCAGCCGCGCGATCGTCGACGGCACGCTGTCGCGCCGCATGCCGGTGCGCGGGATCGGGGACGAATTCGACCGCCTCTCGGAAAATCTCAACCAAATGCTCGATCAGATCGAACAGCTCATGACCAGCATGCGCACCGTCACCGACAGCGTCGCCCACGACCTGCGCGGGCCGCTGACGCATCTAAAGGGCCGGATCGAACTTGCGCTGCGTGGCGCGCCGGACCCGAAAGCCTATCGCAGCGCGCTCGAGGCCGCGGTCACCGACACCGACCGGATACTCACGGTCTTCAATGCGTTGATCGAAATGGCCAAGGCCGAATCCGGGGTGGGGCGCACCGAGATGGCGGCGCTCGATCTGGGTCTGGTTGCGGCCGATGTCGCGGACCTCTACGAGCCGGTGGCCGAAGAGCGCGGCCTTGCCATGACCGCCGAAATCGCGGACGGCGCGATGCTGCTCGGAAACCGCCAGCTTCTCGCCCAGGCACTCGCGAATTTGATCGACAACGCCATCAAATACACGCCCCCGGGCGGTGCGGTCGCGCTTTCGATCGCCTCCGATTCCAGATTTGTGCGCATGACGGTCGCCGACACCGGCCCCGGCATTCCCGCAAGCGAGCGCAACCGCGTGCTGGAGCGCTTCGTGCGCATCCGGCCCGATCCCTCGATTCCGGGAAGCGGGCTGGGCCTGAGCCTGGTCGCGGCGGTCGCACGCCTTCATCGCGCCAGCCTCGAACTCGCCGACAACGAGCCGGGGCTGAAAGTCACCCTCGTTTTCCCGAAGGTCCAGGCCGCGGCAAAAACGGTGGAGCCGCAGCAGAAACCCGAAGGAGCCGCGGCAACACCCGCACCGGTCAAGCCGTAGGCGCAAAAAAAGCGGCCGGCTCGATCGCCGGCCGCGCGGGTTAAGCCGCCGAGTCGGGGAGGTTACTTGTGCACCGGCTTGACGTTGAGGTCCTTCAGGCCGGCCTGGTATTTCCGGACGCCATCGCGGTACTTGCTGGCGGCGCAGGCTTGATCGCCGTCGGTCTTGAGCTTCTTCGCCTGGTCGAGCTTGGGCGAGCCGGCATGGGTCCCGATCGCGTCTTCGAGTTGTTTCGCCATCGATGCGCAGGTGTCGGCCGTGTATTTGGTCGACGGTTTGCTCTTGCCGGCGGCGAGTGCGGGCGAGGCCGCAAGGGTCAATGCGGCGAGTGCGGCGATTAGGGCATATGATTTTTTCATGTTCGAATAACCTCCCGAATTGGCTGCAAAAATGTCAAAGAAAACACCTAGGAATCGCGCCTCGCGACCCGCGCCCGGTTTATGAAGGCCGGGCCCTTTCCGGGAAGTGGCGGAAAGGTGAATTATTTGTCATGCAGCCGGCTTGGGCCGCGCGGCGATGAAACCGAGCACGGGAACGGCGATCCATTGCGCCAGGGGGGCAAGGCCGGTTCCCAAAGGCGGAAGCCGCGGCATCGAATCGGAATAGGCCCAGCTCAGCCGGATCCCGACATTGAACCACTCGCTTGCCAAGGTATAGGCAAGACCGATGGCGACCGCGAGCGCCGCCACGCGCAAATAGCCTTCGCGCGGCCAAACCTTCCCGCCGGCGGCCAAAATGGCCGCGCCCAGCGCGATTGCCGCGATCAGGATATCGCCCGCCGTGCAGTGGGCGGCGGCATAGAAGACTTGCCGGGCCGGGCCCTCGTCCCAAATCCGGTACAGCGGCAGTTGCAGCGCTTCCCAAACCGCGTTGCCGCCCGCGATCACCAGGAAATAGTCGCGCAAGACCCGCCTCATGGCGGGCTCGAGAGACGCAAGCGCGGCCGGCCTTTCATTCGACGATCAGCTTGCCGCGAATCATTCCCATCTGGCAGGAGAACTCGAATTCGCCGGGCTTTTCCGGCAGCAGGTCGATGGCCACCGTTTGGCCGGTCGGAAGTTTGGCGCTTTTCTGGAAATCCGGGAACAGCACCATCTCCGAACACGCCGCCGTCTCCTCGCGCCGGAAATTGAGGCGAACGGGGCGCCCGTGCCGAACCACGATGGTGTCGGGATTGTAGCCGCCCTTGACCAGGATCACGACTTCCTGGCGATCGCCCGGGACTTCCGCCGCGCGCGTGGCCTTGGCGCGCTTGAGCCAGAAGAACCACACGATCGAGGCGCAAAGCGCCAGGGCTACGATCGTGACCAGCCATCGATCCGCCGTCATGCCGGCCCCATCGGTTGGAACGCCCGCAGCCGATTGGCGTTGGTCACCACGGTGACGGAACTGAACGCCATGGCAAACGCCGCGATCATCGGCGAGAGCAGGATTCCGAAGAACGGATACAAGACGCCCATCGCCACCGGGATGCCGAGCGCATTGTAGCCGAAGGCCCCCAGCAGATTTTGGCGAACGTTGCGCATCGTAGCCCGGCTGATCTCGATCGCGGTGGCGACGCCCATCAGGCTCCCGGTGATGAGCGTGATATCGCTGGCTTCGATCGCCACGTCGGTTCCGGTGCCGATGGCGAATCCGATGTCGGCCTGGGCCAAGGCCGGCGCATCGTTGATGCCGTCGCCCACCATGCCGACGATATGGCCTTCCGCTTGGAGCTTGCGGATCTCGAGCGCCTTATCCTCGGGCAATACTTCCGCCAGCACGCGGGTCACGCCCACATCGCGCGCGATCGATTCGGCGGTGCGCCGGTTGTCGCCGGTCAGCATGATCACCTCCAGACCGAGGCGCCGGAGTGCTTCGATCGCGGGTTTCGAGTCCGGCTTGACCGTATCGGCGACGGCGACCAACCCGGCCAAATTGCCGGCGACCGCCACATACATCGGCGTCTTGCCCTCGCCGGCGAGGCGCTGCCACGCGGCCTGCAACGACCCGATATTCACGTCCCGGTCGGCCATGAATTTTGCGTTGCCGAGAGCGGCCGGTTTGCCTTCGATCGTGCCCCGCACGCCATGACCCGGAACGGCGGCGAAATCGGCGGCGGTGGAGAGCGCAAGACCCTTGGCCTCGGCGCCCCTGACGATGGCTTCGCCCAGCGGATGCTCCGACCCCCGCTCCAACGAGGCCGCGATCCGGAGCACCTCGGATTCGTTTGTCCCATCCGCCGCAACCACGTCGGTGAGCGCCGGTTCGCCCTTCGTGATCGTGCCGGTCTTGTCCAGCACGATCGCGTTTAATTTCCCGGCGGTCTGCAAGGCGTCGCCGGAGCGGATCAAAATGCCGTATTCGGCGCCCTTGCCGATGCCGACGGTAAGCGAGGTCGGGGTAGCCAACCCCAGCGCGCAGGGGCAGGCGATGATCAGCGTCGTGACCAAAACGATCGTGGCATAGACGAGCCGCGGCTCGGGACCGAAGTCGTACCAGGCGATGAAGGCGAGGACGGCAAGGATCATCACCGCGGGCACGAAATAACCGGAGACGATATCGACGATCCGCTGGATCGGCGCCTTGGAGCTCTGGGCGTTTTGGACCATGCGGACGATATTGGCGAGCGCGGTATCTTTTCCGACCTTGGTGGCGACGAAGCGGAAGCTTCCCGTCTTGTTGATCGTGGCGCCGATCACCTCGTCCCCGGCGTGCTTCTCCACCGGCATCGATTCGCCCGTGATCATCGATTGATCCACCGCACTTGCGCCTTCCGTCACCTCGCCGTCGACCGGAATCTTGTCGCCCGGGCGCACCACCACCACGTCCCCGGCCACGACTTCCTCGACCGGGATATCGAGCTCTTGCCCGCCTCTAACCACGCGCGCGGTTTTCGGCTGCAGGCCGATGAGCTTGCGAATCGCCTCCGAGGTCCGCCCTCTCGCCCGCGTTTCCAAGGCCATGCCCAAAACGACCAGCGCAATCACGACCACGCTGACGTCCCAGAAGGTTTCGGCCAAAGCCGGGTCCGGAAAAATTTCCGGGAACGCCACGGCGACGACCGAATAGAGGAACGCGGCGGAAACGCCGATGGCGATCAACGTGTGCATGTTGGCGGAGCGGTGTTTGAGCGCCTGCCACATGCCGGTGAAAAATTGTGAACCCGACCACAGCAGGACGGGCAGCGTCATCAGCCCGAGTGCGGCCCACATCAGGCGCCGCTCCACGCTTCCCGCCGGACCCCAATCCCGCAGGCCCGGTATGAAATCGGGGTAGCTGAAAATTATGACCGGGACCGAAACCAGGGCCGCGAACCAGAATTTGCGCATCAGAGTACGGAATTCTTGGGCGCGTTCCAGCTCGGCCTCGGTTTCGCCGTCTGCGCCGGACGCGCCGTTCCCGGCAACCTCGTACCCGCTCTCTTCCACCGCCCGGCGGAGACCCGCGAAGTCCACCTGCCCGGGCTCAAAGGTCACGTCCGCCGTGCCGGTCGCAAGATTGACGCTGGCCGAGGTCACGCCGCGCGTTTCCTTCAACGCCGTCTCGATCTGATGCACGCAAGAGGCGCATTTCATACCCTTGATTCCGAGGCGGACCGTGCTCGCCCCCGCGGCGTATCCGGTCTCGCGGATCGCGCGGACGAGGTCCCGAACCTTCACCCGCGCCGGGTCGTAATCGATGCCGGCGATGCCGGTCGAAAAATTGACGCGCACCTCGTTGACCCCGCCGAGTTTCCGGATGGCGCCTTCGATCGGCGCGGCACAATGCTTGCCCGTCATGCCGCCGATCCTGAGATCGGCGTGCGCCCGTTCGACCTTCTTGCCGCGCACGATGTCCTCGACGGTCATTTCCAGAGTCCTTGATTGGCGCGATGCCGGGTGCGCCGCGCCCGGGCGCGGCGCGCAAGGCCCGCCACCGGATATGTGGGGCTTCCAGTAACGGGAAGGTCAAGGAGGGCCCGCGCGCAAAACCGGGAAAGGTCCGGGCCGCGGCCCGTAAAGTCCCGGAACACTTGGATTTTTACCGGAATCCCGGATGCCGTCCGCACCCTCAAAATGCTCGGATTGCGCTTCCCGGCGCGGCCCTCTGTGTTACACTTCCGCCCCTTGGGGTTTGGTCCCCTGTTGCGGCCGCCCCGCCCACCTGACCGAAGCATCATGAACGAGTCACGGGACGGTGTTCCGTCTGCCTCCGGGCCGCGGCGCGTTCTCGTCGTCGATGAGGGCGGCGAGATCGCGCGTGCGCTTGCCGATACCCTTTCCGCCGCGCAATACCAGGTCACGGTCGCGGAAAGCGAAGCCGCCGCGCAGGCCGCCCTTGCGCATCTCCTGTCCGATGCCGCGGGCGCGACGGAAACCGGCGCCACCAAGGGGCTCAGCGTCATCGTCACGGGGAAAGGCCGCAACCCCTCGGTCGTGTGCATTACGGCCAGCGCATTCCCTTCCGCTGCCGCATTCTTGACCGCGATGCGCGTGGCCGGCACCGCGCCCGCTCCCGGTCCCTGGGGCGACGTTCTCAAGGCCGTCGATCTTTCGTTTGAATACTTCCAGCTGCGCGCCGAGCGCGCCGTTGCCCAGGCGGCGCTGAACGAAAGCGAGAAGGTCCTGCGCGGCATCCTCGACAACGCGACGGCGGTGATCTACGCCAAGGACCGCGACGGACGATACCTGTTCGTCAACAAGAAATTCGAATCGATCTTCGGTTTCGATACCGAGAGGCTCAAAGGCAAGTCGGATCACGATATCTTTCCGGCCGAAATGGCCAATGCCTTTCGCCGCCACGACCTCGATGTTTTGCATACCGGTCAGCCGCTCGAGATCGAGGAAACGGCGCTCCACGCCGATGGGCCGCACGAATACGTCTCGATCAAATTCCCTCTCTTCGACGCGCAAGGGGCCATCCGCGGCGTGTGCGGGATGTCGACCGACATAACCGACCGCAAGCGGGCGGAAGAGCAATTGCGTCACGCCCAAAGGATGGAGGCGGTCGGGCACCTGTCGGGCGGGATCGCGCACGATTTCAATAATCTACATGCCGTGATTCTGGGCAATCTCGAACTGATCGAAGAACAGATCGAAGCGGGGAGCATGCCGCACCTGCTTGCGACACGGGCAATCGAGGCGGCGCGCCGCGCCGCGCTATTGACCGAACGCCTGCTCGCCTATTCCCGCAAGCAGGTCCTTCAGCCGCAGGCCACGGACGTCAACGCCTTGGTGCTGAAAACCGTCGATCTGGTCAGCCGCAGCCTGGGCGAGACGATCCAAGTCCGCACGGTGCTTGCGGGGGACGCCAAGCCCGCCTATGTGGATCCGGGCCGGCTCGAGGACGCGCTTCTCAATCTCGCGGTCAATTCGCGGGATGCCATGCCGAAGGGCGGGATCCTGACCATCAAGACGCTGAATCTTTATCTCGACGAATTCAACTCTATTCGCGAAGGGGTCGAAACGGGCGAATACGTCTTGGTCTCGGTGGCCGATACCGGCACCGGCATGGCTCCCGAGGTACGGGACCGCGCCTTCGAGCCGTTCTTCACCACCAAGGAGGTCGGCAAGGGCACGGGGCTCGGGCTCAGCATGGTGTACGGCTTCGTGGCGCAGTCCGGCGGACAAGTGACGATCGAGAGCGAAGCGGGGAAGGGGACGACCGTGCGGCTTTTGTTGCCGCGCGCCCCAGACGACGCGCCGCGCGCGACGGGTGCCATCGTGACGCCGCAAGAACGGCCGCTCACCGGCATCGAAACCATCCTGGTGGTCGAAGACGATGCCGAGGTCCGCCGGATCGCGGTATCCATGCTCGAAGATCTTGGGTACCAGGTGCTTCAGGCGGCCGATGCGGCGGCGGCGCTCGCGGTCACGGCGGCGGCGGCCAAGATCGATCTCCTGCTGACGGATGCCGTTCTGCCCCAGGGCTTAAGCGGGCGCGAGCTCGCCGAAACCATCAGGGCCCGGCGGCCCGGCACCAAGGTTCTCTATATGTCGGGTTACGGCGGCGGTCCCGACGGCCTGATCGAAGAGGGCGCGCGGGTGCTCAGCAAGCCATTCCGCAAATCCGACCTCGCCCTGACGGTCCGTTCCATCCTCGATACCCCGTCCTATTCCGGCAAACCGGGGGCCTGATGGCCCGCCGCGCGGTCCCGGCGGGACTTGTGCTCATAAACGCCGCCACACTTCCCCGGCTTGCCGTAGGTCGCTTGCCCGAGGCCTTGCCGAAAGCCCGCCGGCTGCCATTTAGAATCAGAATATGTTCAGCACCGGTTCAGGCGGCGCCCTTATACTGATTTCACAACGACTTACCCTGATGGGCCGCCCGCAAACGGCGGCTTGAAGGGGGCCCGGGATCGGAGATAATTGCCGCCGCCCGAAAACGCCCCGAATCCCCTAAGGTGACCCAAGAAAAAGCCATGACCCGGTTTCTGGCCCCCCTTTGCGCCTTGATGATCGCGGCCATGCTTGCCGCGGCTCCGGCCATCTTTGCCGCGGCGCCGGCCGTCGCGGATGAAGCGGCTCCGGGTGCCTCCAAGGCAACGGGAAAGCCCGCGGGCGAATCCGCGGCGCCAACACCGGCTTCCGCCGGGATCGAAATCGTCAACATCGGCTATATCGGCCGCGAAGTGGACCGCCTGCCGCCGCGCAACCTCACGCAAGCCAACCCCAAGGACGAAGGATTGTTGGGCGCCAAGCTCGGCATCGATGACGACAACACCACCGGCAAATTCACCAAACAGGAATTTCGGCTTACCGCCGTCACGGTTCCCGCCACGGGCGACATCGCCGAGGCGTTCAAGAAGCTGGCCGCCGATGGCAACCGCCACATCATCGTGAACGCGGCGGCGGCCGACGTGCTGGCGCTTGCCGATCTGCCCGAGGCCAAGGAAACGATGATCTATAATGCCGGCGCCCCGGACGATCGCCTGCGCAACGCCGATTGCCGCGCCAATGTGTTCCATACCCTCGCCAATCGCGCGATGCTGACGGATGCGCTCGCGCAATACCTCATCAAGAAAAAGTGGACGCGCTGGTTTCTGGTCGTCGGCCAGGACGAGGCCGACAAACTGTATGCCGACGGCATCAGGCGCGCGGCGAAGAAATTCGGCGCCAAGGTCGTCGCGGAAAAGCCCTGGACCTACAACACCGAGGAAGAGCGCCGCACCTCGCAATCCGAAATCCCGGTTTTCACCCAGGGCCCCGATTACCAGGTCTTGGTCGTCGCCGACGAGGCGGATAATTTCGGCGACGATTTCATGTATCGTAGCTGGGATCCCCGGCCGGTCGCCGGAACGCAAGGGCTGATCGCCGCCGATTGGCACCCCGCTTTCGAGCAGTGGGGCGCGACGCAATTGGAGGACCGCTTCCAGAAACTGGCTTCGCGCTACATGACCTCGAAGGATTTCGCGGCCTGGACGGCGGCGCGCGTGGTGGGCGAGGCGGCGACGCGCACCAAATCCACCGACTTCAAGATGCTGCGCGATTTCATCCTCGGCCCCGATTTCACGGTCGGCGTATTCAAGGGCGTGGGCGCCAACTTCCGCGATTGGGATCACCAGTTGCGCACGCCCATCGTGCTCGCGGCGCCTTATACCGTGGTCTCCGTCTCGCCCCAGCAGGAGTTCATCCATCCCGTGAGCAACCTCGATACCCTCGGCTTCGATAAACCTGAATCGTCGTGTAAATTCAAATGATTAAGAAATGTCCGCAGCGGCCGCTCCGGGCCGCCTCCGTGGCCGCCGCCCTGGTTCTTGCGGGCGGACCGCTGGCTTCGGCCGGCACCGCCTTCGTCTCGAACGAGAAGGGCAACTCGATCAGCGTGATCGACACCGACAAGGACGTCGTGACCGACACGATTCCGGTCGGGCACCGGGTGCGCGGCATCGTGCTCAATCACGACGCGACCCAGATCTTCGTCTGCGCCAGCGACGACAACACGATTCAAATCATCGACGTCGCTTCGAAAAAGATCGTCGGCACGCTTCCCTCGGGCCCCGATCCCGAGCTGCTGCTGTTATCGCCCGATGGCAAGATTCTTTACGTCTCCAACGAAAACGACAATCTGGTGACCGTCATCGACGTCGCCAGCCGTCAGGTATTGCACGAAGTCCCGGTGGGGGTGGAGCCCGAAGGGCTCGGCGTGTCGCCGGACGGCAAGATTCTGATCAATACGTCGGAAACCACCAACATGGCGCATTTCATCGACGCCAGCACGTTCCAGGTGGCGGACAACGTGCTGGTGGATGCGCGGCCGCGCTTCGCGGTGTTCACGAAGGACGGCAAGGAACTCTGGGTTTCGGCCGAGGTCGGCGGCACGGTGCGCGTGCTCGATACGTCTACTCACAAGCTCGTCAAGCGGATCACCTTCGAGATCCCGGGCGTCAACAAGGAACTCATTCAGGCGGTGGGCATAAACCTGACCTCGGACGGAAAATACGGCTTCGTCATGCTCGGTCCCTCGAATCGGGTTGCGGTGATCGACCAGAAAACGCATGAGGTCCTGAAATATCTTCTGGTCGGGCAGCGCGTGTGGCATGGCGGGTTCACGCCGGACGAGAAAAGGCTTTACGTCACGAATGGCCTCAGCAACGACGTCTCGGTGATCGACATCGACAGCCTCAAGGTCACAAAATCGATTCCGGTCGGAAGGGAGCCATGGGGCGTCGTGATCAAGCCATAGCGGCGCCGGCCGTGGCGGCCGGGGTGCCGGCGCTCGACGTTTCCGGCCTGATCCACGATTTCGGGCCGAAACGGGCGCTCGAGTCCGTCGCCTTCACGATCGATCCCGGCGATTTCACGGTCCTCCTGGGCCTGAACGGGGCGGGCAAGACGACTCTCTATTCGCTGATCACGCGCCTTTACAACAACCGTTCGGGCGCGATCAAAATCTTCGGCTTCGACGTGCGCAAGCAATCGTCCGAGGCTTTGGCGCGCATCGGCGTCGTGTTCCAGCAGCCGACCCTCGATCTCGACCTGTCGGTCTCCCAGAACCTCCATTACCACGCGGCCCTGCACGGGATCGGCTGGGGCGTGGCCTCCGCCCGCATCGAGGCGGAACTGGCGCGGAGCGACCTCACGGCGCGCGCCCACGACAAGGTCCGCGCTCTCTCGGGCGGCCAGCGCCGCCGGGTCGAAATCGCCCGCGCGCTCCTGCACCGCCCGCAACTGCTGCTGCTCGACGAACCGACGGTGGGCCTCGACATCGGCAGCCGCCAGGCGATCATCGCCCATGTCCGCGCCCTGTGCCGGGACGAAAAGCTCGCCGTGCTCTGGGCGACCCATCTGATCGACGAGGTCGACGACCGCGACCGGGTCATCGTGCTCCATTTGGGCCGGATCCTGGCCCAGGGCCGGGTGCCGGAGGTGGTGCGCGCTGCTGGCGCCGCGAACATCCGCGAGGCTTTCACCAATCTGATCGAGAAGGCGGGGCGCAAATGACCCCGATCCAATATTACCGCTGCTTCCTCGGCATCGTCTGGCGCGAGGCGCTCCGCTTCTTTCATCAGCGCGAACGGTTTCTTTCGGCGCTGGTGCGCCCGCTCATCTGGCTTCTGGTCTTTGCGGCCGGTTTCCGTTCCGTGCTCGGCGTCTCGATCATCCCGCCCTATGAGACTTACGTGACCTACGAGGTCTACATCGCACCGGGTTTGATCGGCATGATCCAGCTCTTCAACGGGATGCAAAGCTCGCTGTCCATGGTTTACGACCGCGAGATGGGCAGCATGCGCACCTTGCTCGTCAGCCCCTTGCCGCGCTGGTACCTGCTCGTGTGCAAGCTTTTGGCCGGAACCGCGGTCTCGGTTCTGCAGGTCTATGCGTTTCTCGTCATCGCCTGGTTCTTCGACATCGAGCCGCCGCTCTACGGCTATCTCACGGTGCTGCCGGCGCTCGTCGTCGCCGGGCTCATGCTGGGCGCCTTGGGCATGCTGCTGTCGTCCTGGATCAAGCAACTCGAGAATTTCGCGGGCGTGATGAATTTCGTGATCTTCCCGATGTTCTTCGCTTCGTCCGCCCTCTATCCCCTGTGGAAGATGCAGGAATCGAGCGAGATCCTCTATTACATCTGCGTCTATAACCCTTTCACCGCCGCGGTCGAGGTGATCCGTTTCGGGCTATACGGCGCGATCAACTGGCCGTATCTCGGTTACGCGGTTGCCGCCACCGCCGTCTTTCTGGGCCTTGCCATCGTCGGCTACGACCCCGGACGCGGCCTGCTCGCGCGCAAGGCGGGCGCCATGGCCTAGCCGCCGCAACCGGCAACGATTCTGAAGCGTCAAGACCGGGACGAACGTCGTAAAATGAAGGAAACCAAGGAGGAACTCGTGATCGAATCGGCTTCGCGCCCAGGCAAAGCGCGCTTGTGTATGACCCTGGCGGCGGCAACCGCGGCCTTGCTTTGGGCAGGTGCGGCACTACCGGACGACAAGGGCGCAGCACCCGCAAAGGAGCCGGCGGCTCCGCAAGCAACCGCAAAGGAGCCTGCGGCTCCGCAAGCAACCGCAAAGCAGCCGGCGGCTCCGCAAGCAACCGAAAAGGGTGCTCCGGCCGAGGAAGGCGCTGCGCAAGGATCGCCGGAAGAGGCCGATTGGCCGTGCTCGCAGAAATTCGTCGCGCAACTTTCGCCGGCGACGATTTGGGCCGGTCCGCCGCTCGATAGCGCGTTCAAAAGCTGGCACGACAACGACAAGCTGCGCGAGATCATCACCAAATTGTCGGATGACACTGTGGAAGAAGCGGACGGCGTCAAGGCGATCAACGAGTTCGCCGCGGGTGCCGGCGGCGGCAAGGATAAGGCGCTTTCCGAGCTGTTCGCCGGGCTGTTCGAAACCATGAGCAACCAGCGCATCTCGACCCAAGACGGCATCAAGCGCTTCTTCCACCGCCAGCAAGGGGTGGCGGCAAAGATCAACAAGGTCGAAACCGGGGTCCGCGAGCTCGACAAAAAGGGTGTCAAGCACGACTCCCCCCAATACATCGAGGCGAAAAAGCAGCTCGTCTGGAACAGCCGGGTTTACGATGAGCGGCAAAAGCTCACCCCCTATCTCTGCGAGATCCCGCTCACGATCGAGCAGCGGCTCGGCACCTACGGGCGCGCGATCCAGGCGCAAATGTCCGGCAAGGCGGCCCAGCCCTGATCCCCAGCCCGGATCCGGAGACGCCGGGGTTGAAAAGGGAAGCGTAGATACCTCACACTAGGGTCCGTGACCGGCCGGAAAGCCCGGCAGGCCAAGGGCTTGGACCTGAACGTTTCCTGAACGGGCCGCTCAGTGCCGGTTCAGCGATGCCGTGGCAAGATCGGGGGGTTAAATCCGTCACTCTAATTAGGGAGATTCCCAATGGCTTGGACTACCCCAAGAATCGTTGAGATCTGCGTCGGCCTCGAGATCAACAGCTACGCTTGCGCTGAGGTCTAAAGGTCCATGAGATCGGCACCTCCGGCGGCCGCCGCCGGAGCGGGAGGAGCACGATGTTGCGCATTCTCGTTCTCGGAGCAGCCGCCGGAGGTGGATTTCCGCAATGGAATTGCAACTGCGCGGCCTGTAGCCGCGCCCGCGCGAACGATAAAAATGCGAGGCCCAGCCATCAGGCCTCGATCGCGGTAAGCGGCGACGGCGAGCACTGGTTCGTGCTCAACGCGGCCCCCGACCTTCGCCAGCAGATCGCCGAAAATCCGGCGCTTCAATCCAAGCACGGCCTGCGCGGCAGCCCGATCGCGGGCGCCGTCGTCACCAACGGCGACATCGACGCGATAGCCGGGCTCCTGAACTTGCGCGAGGGCACGCCGTTTTCGATTTACGGCCACGACCGGGTGCTGCGGGTGTTGCAGGCGAATTCGGTTTTCAACGTGCTCGATCACCGTCTCGTGCCGCGGCGCGAATTGCCGCTCGATAAGCCCGTGCCGCTGCTGCTGGCGAACGGCACGCCGTCGGGGCTGAGCGTCGAGGCCTTCGCCGTGCCGGGCAAGGTGGCGCTCTATCTCGAAGACGCGTCCAAAGGCGGGTTCGGGTCCGAGCCGGGCGACACCATCGGCCTCCACATCCGGGACGAGAGCGACGCTTCGTTCTTCTTCATTTCGTCCTGCGCGCGGATGACGCCCGAGATCGCGGCGCGCGTCAAAGGCGCATCGCTCGTCTTCTTCGACGGCACGCTGTGGGCGGACGATGAGATGATCAAAGCCGGCATGGGCGGCAAGACCGGGACCCGCATGGGCCATATGAGCATGTCGGGGGGTGAGGGCACGATTGCCGCCTTCCGCGACCTCGGCGTGAAGCGTAAGATATTCATCCACGTCAATAATTCGAACCCCGCGCTGCTCGCCGACTCGGCCGAACGGGCCGAGCTCGAGGCCGCCGGCTGGGAAATGGGCGAAGACGGCATGGAGGTCGTATTGGAAGGCAGCGGGCGCTCCAAAATTCCGGAAGCGCGCCGGCGCCCCCCCGCTTAAGGCCGGTTGAGCGCACGGGAGGGCGGAGAGGAAAGCATGACGACGTTGATGAGCCCGGAGGAATTGGAAGCGCGGCTGCGCCAGATCGGCGCCACCCGCTACCACAACCTCCACCCGTTCCACAAAATGCTCCACGGCGGCGAGCTCGACAAAGGCCAAGTCCAGGCCTGGGCGCTCAACCGCTACTATTACCAATGCATGATCCCGATCAAGGACGCGGCCTTGATGTCGCGGCTCTCGGACCCGCAATTGCGCCGCGAATGGCGCCACCGATTGGAGGATCACGACGGCGGCGAAGGGGTCGAGGGCGGGATCGAGCGCTGGTTCAAGCTCACCGACGGCCTCGGGCTCGATCGCGAATACGTCAAATCCACCAAGGGGATTCTGCCCGCCACCCGTTTCGCCGTGGACGCATACGTGACCTATGTGAAGGAGCGCAGCCCGCTCGAAGGCATGACCTCATCCTTGACCGAGCTGTTTGCGCCCACCATCCACCGCGAGCGCATCGCCGGCATGCTCGAGAATTACGATTTCGTCAGCGAAGAGACGATGGCCTATTTCCGCAAGCGCCTGAACCAGGCGAAGCGCGACGCCGATTACGTGCTGGAAGTCGCCAAACGCGAGGCGCGCACGCCGGAGCAGCAGGAAGCGGTCTGCAACGCCTTGATTTTCAAGTGCGACGTGCTTTGGACGATGCTCGATGCCCTGCACCATGCCTATGTCGAGGGGCACATACCGCCAGGCGCCTTCGTGCCCGAGGGATGGGATGGGCGAAAGAATCATCGTTAGCGCGGCCTCGATCCCCATGTTTCCGCGGCATGTGAAATTCCATTTCAACAAGCAGCGGGAACAGTGGGTGATTTTGGCGCCGGAGCGGCTGCTGGTACCGGACGAGACGTCGGTCGAAATCTTGAAGATGTGCGATGGAACGGCAAGCGTGGATTCGATCGTCAAGGCATTGGCTGAAAAATACAACGCGCCGCACGATATAATACTGAAAGACGTGACCGCGATGCTTCAGGACTTGGCGGACAAAGGATTTCTAACGGCATGACCACGGCAACCATCACGAAACCGGCGACGTCGGCCAAAGTGCAGGCGCCCTTGGCGGTGCTCGCGGAGCTGACGCACCGCTGTCCGCTGCAGTGCCCCTATTGCTCCAATCCGACGAATCTGGAGCGCGCGAGCAACGAGCTCGATACCCAAACCTGGTGCCGCGTCATGGACGAGGCGGTGGAGATGGGCGTTCACCAGATTCATTTCTCGGGCGGCGAGCCCACGGTGCGCAAGGACCTGGAGGAGTTGACCAAGCATGCCAGCGACACCGGGCTTTATACCAATCTCATCACTTCCGCCGTGCTGCTGAGCAAGGAACGGGTGGAAAGGCTCGGCGAGCTGGGCATGAACCATATCCAGATTAGCTTCCAGGATTCCGAAGAGGCGAACGCGGATCGCATCGGCAATTTCAAGGGCGGCCACAAGAAGAAGATCGAGGTCGCAGGGTATGTGCGCCAAGCCGGCCTGCCGCTCACGGTCAATGCCGTGATGCACCGCCAGAACCTGCACCATCTCGAAGACGTGATCGACATGGCCGTGGGCCTCGACGCCGAGCGCCTGGAAGTGGCCCAGGTCCAGTATTACGGCTGGGCGCTCAGGAACCGCGCCGCCTTCATGCCCACCTACGAACAGCTCTCCTGGGCGACCGAGGTGGTGGAAAAGGCGCGGGAAAGGCTCAAGGGCGTGCTCGTCATCGATTACGTGGTTCCCGACTATTACGCGCGCCGTCCCAAGGTGTGCATGGGCGGTTGGGGCCGGCGCTTCGTCAACATCAATCCGGCGGGCTTGGTGCTGCCTTGCCATGCGGCGGAAAGCATTCCAAGCTTGCGCTTCGATTCGGTCAAGGATCACTCCCTCTCTTGGATCTGGGAGAATTCCGAAGCCTTCCACCGCTTCCGCGGTACCGGTTGGATGCCGGAGCCCTGCCGCTCCTGCGACCGCCGCGAGATCGATTGGGGCGGCTGCCGCTGCCAGGCCTTCGCGCTCACGGGCGACGAAAACGCGACCGATCCGGCGTGCGAGCTTTCACCCCGCCACGAAGAAATCTTCGGGCTCGCGAGCCGCGAAGCGCATCAGGCGCCGCCGCCTTTCGTCTATCGCCGCATCGGGTAAGCGCGGTCTTGTCCAAAGCCCCCGAAACAAAAAGCCCCGCGTCGAGCGGGACTTCGAGTTTGGCGGGATCGCGTCATTCGGGTTTCGGGGCGGCGGGGCTCTCCTGGGGCGCCGCCGGCGACGCGGGGCTCGCGGGTGAGGCGGCGCTCGCGGGTGAGGCCGGGCTCGGCTTGCCTTGGGCGGTTCCGGCCGGCTCCGGCGATCCCACCAGATTCAAAATAGGCACGCCGTAGGAAGCGAGGATGTTGTTGATTTCCGCCTGATTCTTCCGAATCAGGTCGTTGATTTCCCGCTTCCAATCGCTCTCGCCGCGGCGCACGCCCATGGTGATCAGATAATCCATCTTGCCGCCCGAATGCTTGGCGTTTTCAAGCCGGGTAATCTCGGCGTCCACGCGCTCTTTGCGCACCCAGTAATAGGCGGCGGGGCCGGCCAACAGCGCGGCGTCCATCGTGCCCTTCTTCAAATCGCCGATCATCTCCTCGGCGATGGTCGGCTCGCCGGGGTCGTTGTGCAGCCGGTAGGGCACCAAGTTGCCGAGCAGGTTGTTATCGAGCAGCAAGTAATTGGGCGGTGTGCCCGCAATCGTTCCGATCTTGAGCTTCGCCATCTTCGGATCCGAGAGCGACTTTGCCTTGAGGTTCTTGCGGGTGACCATCACATAGGTCATCCGGTAATAGGGATTGGTGCTGAGCACCGCTTCGAGCGCCGAGGGCACGCCCATCACAAGGTCGCAGGTCTTGGCGTCAAGCGTGTTCGGAAAGAATCCGGCGCCCAATGGCGACCAGGAATAAACGAGCGGGCGATTGAGCTTCTTGGCGAACAACTCGGCAATCTTGTTCTCGAATCCCTCGCCCTTTTCGTTGGAATAAGGAAGGTTGTCGGGATCGGCGCAAACCCGAAGCCGGCCGCGGTCGACCGCTTCGATGCTGGTTTCGGCGCGCGCGTTCCCCGCCAGAATCAGGGTAGCGGCGGCGGCGCAAAGAAATGTCGCGATGCGTCCCTTGGCGAGGGTCCGAAGCGAGGCCGAAAAAATGCGCACGGGCATAACTCCTTTGATGTTCCGCAAACCGGAAACCCCGGCGCCCCGCGCGCCTCGGTTCCGCAACATCCCCGGTATGTGCCCCTTAACTTATTGCCGTCAAGCGCGACGCCGGCTTTAACGTCTGCCGGCGGTCGCGGCGCTTTAATCGTTCGGTCTTTCCCGAGGGCAAGCCTCCGGCCCGTTATGGTTCCTTCGGGCCCTCGTATTCGGTATCGCCAACGCCGATCGCGCCGTCGGCCCGCCCTTTGAGATAGGCATAGATCGAATCGATGTATTTCACGATGGTCTTATTTTCGCCGAAGGACGGCATCACATTGGTCTGCGACGAGGTGATGTTCTCGCGGCCGTTCATCACCGTCGCGATGAAATCCTCATAGGTTATGTCCTTGAGCGATTCCTTCAAGGCCGGCGCGAACGAGCTGCCCAAGGCCGAATAGCCGTGGCAGACATGGCAGACGCTGGCATAGATGTTGTAGCCGCGAAACGTCGCGAAATTCACTTTGCCGTCGGGATAAATCTTGTACGGCTTGCCGTCGTAACGCGTTTGCGGATCGCCGTTGTAATCCACCCCCGGGATACCTGGGGCGGCGGGTTTCGCCGCTTCGGCAGGTGCTGGGGTCGCGGCCGGCGGCGCCGGCTTCGTTTCGGCAACCGGTTGTGCCGCCGCCTCGGGCTTCGCTTCGGTGCCGCCGCCCGGCGCCTTACTGCCGGTCCACCGCCAAATCCCCACCGCGACGACGACCGCGGCGATGATGACGATCGCGCGGAACATCGTTTTTGGCTGGCCCCCCGGCCCTAGCGTACCCATTAAAGAATCCTCCCGAATTATATGTTGTTTTTATGACGCCCTTATAGCCCATGGATTCCGGTGCAACAACGGGAATTCCGCGGGTTTCCGGGCTCTCTCCCCTGTGTCAAAAGGCAAAAAAAGAGCCCGGCATCTCGCGATGCCGGGCTCGATCCGAGTTTCCGATTTACGGAAGCTGGAGGACGGTCAACACGCCGCCGAGGCGGGTGTATTCGTACAGACCAGCGTAACCGCCGATCGCACCGAGGCCGCCGGCCGCGTCCTTGCCCCTTGCATCGGATTCTTGGATGCCGAGAGCGAGGTTGATGCCGGCCCAGCCGCCGACGCCAGACATGACGCCGACCTGCTGCTTGCCTTTATGCGACCACGTGTTGGTGTTGCCGATAATGCCGGACGGGGTCTTGAGCTGCCACAGCAACTTGCCCGTCTGGGCGTCGACCGCCTTCTCGTACCCGTCGAGGGTGCCGTAGAAGACGACGTCGCCGGCCGTGGCGAGCGCGCCGGCCCAAGCCGAGAACTTCTCGGGATCGGACCAAACGATCTTGCCCTTGCCGGCATCCCAGGCGATGAAGTTGCCCATATTGGTGGTGCCGTCACCCGTCACCTTGCCGGCCGGGAACATCGCGAGTTTCGCATTCACGTATGCATCGCCCGGATTGTATTCCGTTCCACCGCCGGTATAGGAGAGCGGCTCATAGTCCATGCAAACGTGGTTGGTCGGCACATAGAACAGCTTGGTCTTCGGCGAATACGCCGCAGGCTGCTGGTCTTTTGTGCCGAGAGCGGCGGGACAGATGTTCGTGCTGTTCACGTCTTCGCCGTTCTTATGGGTGCTGTATTTCGCGACGACTTCCGGACGGCCCGTCTTCATATCGACGTGGGTCGCCCAGTTCACCGCCGGATCATACTTCTCGGCGACGAGCAGCTCGCCAGTGGAGCGATCAAGCGTATAGCCGAAGCCGTTACGATTGAAATGCACCACAACCTTGCGGCTCTTTCCGCCGACGTCTTGGTCAACGAGGATCATTTCATTGATGCCGTCGTAGTCCCACTCGTCATGCGGGGTCATCTGATACAGCCACTTGGCCACACCGGTGTCCGGGTTGCGGGCGTTCATGGTCATCGACCACTTGTTGTCGCCCGGACGAACCACCGGATTCCACGTGCTTGGATTGCCGGTGCCAAAATACATGAGATCCAGATCGGGATCCCATGCGTAGTGGCCCCAGATCGAGCCGCCGCCGATTTCCCAGGCATTGCCTTCCCAGGTCTTGATCGACGAGTCCTTGCCCACGGGCTTGCCGAGCTCGGTGGTCTTGTCGTCGACGAGGATGTCGCCGTCAGGGCCCATCGAATAGGCACGCCATACGCGTTTGCCGTCCTTGGTGGTGTACGCGGTCATGTTGCAACGAACGCCGAACTCGGCGCCGGAGCAACCGATCATGACCTTGTCCTTAATGACGATCGGGACGCCCGTGCCGGTGGAGGCAGAAACGCCGCGCTTGCCTTTGCCCGAGTCCATGTTTTGGACGTGCCAAACTTCCTTACCGGTCTTGGCATCGAGGGCAATCAGGGTGGTGTCGGCGGCATGAACGAAAATCTTGCCGTCGGCATAGGCTGCGCCGCGATTGACGTTATCGCAGCACATCACGGAAACGACGCGACCCTCGGTCTCGCCGGAAGGATACTTGCCGCCTTTAACCGGGTTGTATTCCCAAATAATACGGCCGTTATCGTTCAGGTCGAGGGCAAAAACGATGTTCGGAATCGCGGTGACGATGTACATCACGTCGCCCAGCACCAACGGGCCGCCTTCATGGCCGCGCAGGACGCCGGTCGAGAACTGCCAGGCAACACCCAAGCTGCCAACGTTGCTCTTGTTGATCTGGTCAAGCGCGCTGTAGCGCGTGCCAGAGTAGTTACCGCTGGGCATGACCCACTGGTTCGGGTCAGCTTGCAGCTTCAGCAGTTCGTCGTTGGCAAGCGCAGGGCCCGCCAACGCAACGACTGCCGTCGCCGCTAGTAACGATTTAAAAGGAACTTTCATGTGGTCATTCCTCCCCACTTGGTTGTTGTCTTCCGATCGCGGGAAGACTTACTGGGGCTGCGCTAAGCCGACCGACTTTTCGCCGTAAATGCTTACGCCACCTTACGCCGCGCGGAGGCGGCAAAAGGATAACGCGAGCTTCTGTTGCTAAAAGAAGGACACGACCAAGCCTACACAACCCACGCTCATGATACGGGCCTTCGTTCGATTGGGTCAAGGTTCTTCTGTTTTGCAATTACTTCCGACGTCATGAAATCGCGCACCTCCGCGCAATTTTCCGGTGCCCTCTTCCTGGAGCCCAAAATGGCCTCGCGAACGATGCCCGAACGGGTTGGTATTCCCGCCTAAAACCCGCAGAAAACTGCGGAATTTTAAGGAATCGCCGCGCCCAATTCCGGGCTGCGGTTGAAGTCCCGTTGCGGGGCCCGAAAATGGTTCGTTTCGGGCCGCCGCCGTGACATCTTTTCTATTAACTAATACTTGGCGGGCGCAGGTTTGGATGCAGCGACCGCGCAAGCGCGCGCGATTGCCGCAACACCGTCTCGGCAACCCTGCCACGCTCGATTCGAACGGGTCGTAGCCGAAAAAAAAGCTGCTCCCACTTGTGGGAACGATATTTAAGCGATGTATCTAACGAAGCACGACCCTAACTTAGCGCCGAGGCCGCGATGGCCGCGGCGGAATAGCCGATACGGGGACGGACTTGCCCTTAGCGTGCAGTGCACAATCGACCTATGATTATGTTGCAATGCAACAGGACATGCTCGAACCGCGTCCGGTGAGGGTTTTTGCCTTAATCGTCTCGGCCCTCGTCCTGTGCCTGGGGCCGCAGGCGGCCTCAGCCATGGATGCGGCCCTGCCGGTGGCCGAGGTCGCCCCCGGCGTCTTCGTCCACGCCGGGGCCTACGAGGACGTGAATCCGGGAAATGGCGGCGACATCGCCAATCTCGGCTTCGTCGTCGGCGATCGGGGTGTGGCCGTCATCGACACCGGCAACGCGCCGGCCGTGGGGCGCCGCCTTCGCGCCGCGATCAAGGCCAAGACCGATCTTCCCATTTATTACGTGATCAACACCCATGTTCATCCGGATCATACCTTCGGCAATACGGCGTTTGTCGGCGACAAGCCGGAATTCGTCGGCCACGCCAAACTTGCGCGCGCGATGGCGGCGAAGTTTCCGTACTACCTTAAAACGCTCAAAACCTTCGTCGGCGAGGATGCCGCGCAAGGAATCGAAGCCGTCGCCCCGACCCGGACGGTTGCGGCGGGCGAAGAGATCGCGCTCGATCTCGGCGGCCGAAAGCTGACCGTTACGGGTTTCAAGACCGCGCACACCGACAACGACGTCACGATTTTAGATTCCAAGACCGCGACTTTATTTGCCGGCGATCTTCTGTTCGTGGACCGCATCCCGGCGCTCGACGGCAGCCTCAAGGGCTGGCTGAACGCGGTCGAGGCGTTGAAGAAGATTCCGGCCGCCCTGGCCGTGCCCGGCCATGGGCCCGCTTCGGTCCCCTGGCCTCAGGCGCTCGATGCCGAAACCCGCTACTTCAACGTCCTGCTGGGCGACATCCGCAAGATCCAGAAGGAACATGGGACGTTGGAGCAGGCCATGGCCAAGGCGGGCGGCGGCGAGCGCGATAAATGGGCCCTGTTCGACGATTACAACCCGCGCAACGTGACCGAGGCCTTCGTCGAGCTCGAATGGGAATGACGAAGAAGTCCCATCGTGCCGCCTCGCCTCGCCGCCTCACACAGACGTGATCGGGCGGGCTCGCCCGGCCACTTGAACGGCCTTGGTTCTCCCCTAAATGTTTGTATTATTCCGTACTAGAATATCGTGCAGGGATAGAATGAACCGGGCCGCCCTGAGGGGCGCCGGAACTGGTTCGGGAGAAACGTCATGCCTTCGTTTGCGAAGATTCTTGGAGCCTCGGCCGCACTCGGTTTGATGCTGGCCGCAGGCGGCATTCCTTCGGTTCGCGCCGCCGACATTTGGGACCAGGAGCGCACCAACGCCGAAGGCCTGGTCAAGGGTGAAACCCCCGCTTGGGACAACATCCGCAAGCAATTGTTTGCGGATAAGGAAATCGCCGAGGCCGTGGGCGTGATCACGCTCGAGGCGCCGCCCCGCGTCACCGATGCCGCCTTCATCCCGATCACCGTTTCGGCCGACAAGCCGCAAACACCCGACAAATACCTCAAGACCATCTATCTCGTGATCGACGAGAATCCGTCGCCGATTGCGGCCGTGTTCCACTTCACTCCCGACAACGGGATCGCAAATATCTCGACCCGCGTTCGCATCGACAGCTTTACCAACGTGCGGGCGATTGCAGAAACCAACGACGGCAAGCTCTACATGGCGAAGGTCTTCCTCAAAGCCGCGGGCGGCTGCTCGGCGCCGAGCCTGAGCGATTCGGACGAAGCCCGGGCGAGCCTAGGCAAGATGAAGATGAATTTCATTAAGGCCGCGGCCAGCGGCCAGCCGGGCGAAGCCCAGATTCTGGTCAATCACCCCAACTACACCGGCTTCCAGTTCGACCAGGTCGCCCGGCGCGCAATCCCCGCCGAATTCGTCAATTCGGTCGAGGTGACCTACGGCGACAAGAAGATCCTGAGTGTCGAGCCGGGCATCTCGATCAGCGAGAACCCGAGCTTCTTCTTCTATTACCGGGATCGTGGCCCCGGCGACCTCAAGGCCGTGATCAAGGATTCCGAAGGCCGCGTGTTCGAGAAAAGCTTCCCCGTCGGCGATGGCGCCAACGGCTAGGGGCGGCAACCTCTCACCCGCCCGAAACGTTCGGGGCGCCGGAGTTACCCTCCGGCGCCCCTTTCCTTTGGGCCTAACGCGCCCCTCGCGTCAGAAGCACCTTAATTCCGCCACGGCCTCGGCGTGATAGAAGCGGTCCAGCGACGCTTTGGAGACGTCGGGGCTGGCGTATATATTGGCGTTGCGGTTGTGGGATTGCAGCATGCTGCGGTAGGTCTGCGCTTCGACGAACTGTTCGTAGGTCATGTGCGCCGCGATGGTGTCGAGCGCGCAGGAGCATTTCTGGAGATACTCGAAATTCGATGGCACCTCCGACATGCAGGCGAACACGTATTCGACCCGTGTCTCGGTCGGAAAGTCGTTGGTCCGCGGCGCGGCCATGGCCGATCCGGTCATGAGCGCGGCCCAAAGCCCAAGCCCCATCCATCCGGTTTTCGTGATTTTCGTCATCGCTCTCTCGCCTCGCCTTTCTTCAACGGTTTGATTTCGGTCAGTTCGCCTGTCCGGCGCCTTCGGTCTGCGCGCGCTTGGCCGCGGGCGAGCGCATCTCGTGGAAGGTCACGCTATCGTCGGTCACGGGCTCGTCCTTCGAGGGGTCCGGCGTCACCGCACCCACCTTGTAGAATCCGCCCGGAATCTCGTCCGAAAGGATGAACAAATATTCCTTTTTGGCGAATCTCGGATAGCGCTCGTTTCCGGGATCTTCGGCAAAGGGCTTGATCCGGATCTCGGTGCCCTTGTGTGTTTGCCCGCCGGACGTGAAGGTGGTGGGCGTCATGGTAGCACCTTTCACCAGCGCGTCGCGGATGAGGAAGCGGTAATAAAGCGCATTGCCCCGCGTCAGACGTTGCAGCTCGCGCACGTCGCGCTCCAGGAAAAACATGAAGATCGGATTGCCGACGAAATCCTCGCGGTCGGGGAATTCGATGTGATTGGGCCCGCTCAAAAAATGGAACGCGAGGTCCTTGCGGCCGTGGGCCGAAACCTTCGTGATATCGATCTCGACGGTGTCGGTGAAGCCGGGCTCGAGCGTCCCTTTCTTCTCGAAATCATAAATCAGCGCCGTGGGCTGGTTGATCGAGGCCATATGGTCGGTCGTGAACAAGGCCTGGTTCGCCGGCGAGAGGTCATTGGCGTCGGTGGTGGCCGATGCCCCGCCCGCGGTTGCCAAAACCGCCCCCGCGGCCAAGGCCGTAGCGAACATCTGATTCCGGATTGTCACGACTTCATCCCTCCCGTGGGCCCGATGTTGCCGAATTAGGCTGGAAAGCCCAATCATAACATCCGGCCCGGGCGGAAAACAGGTCGCCAACCGATAGCTACCAATATAGGCCCTGAACGGATGCTGAACAGGGCGGCTGCCACCCTTTTCCGGCCCGCCGGATTGCCGCTGTCCCGCCGTTTTGTTAGGTTGAAGCCGTTGATCCCACGCGGGAATCGAAGGGGGGCGCCGGTGGCACGGGGGAAAACCAGGCGCAAGCGAACGGGGAACGGGGGTACGGGCGTCTCCCGCATCTTCGTCCGCGACCTCGTTCTGGCTTGCCGGATCGGAATTCACCCGCACGAGCGGGAACTCGCCCAGCGCGTTTGCTTCAACGTCGATCTCATGGTCGCAACCGGGGGCAAGCCCGCCGGCATCGCCGACGTCGTCTCTTACGAGGACGTCGTCCTCGGCATCAAACGGATCGTAGCCGCCGGCCACATCGATCTGGTCGAAATCTTGGCCGACCGCATCGCCTCGTTCTGCCTTGAAGACCGCCGCGTAGCATCGGCGCGGGTGCGGGTCGAAAAGCTCGACGTGTTCAAGGAAGCCGCGAGCGCCGGGGTCGAAATCGAGCGCGGCCGAAAAAACCGCCGCTAGGATGTGGGTCGTCAAGATCGGCGGAAGCCTCGCGTTTTCGCCGGCGCTTCCGGACTTCCTCGCCGCGCTCAATGCCAAAGGCAAGATCCGCCCCGTGGTGGCGCCGGGCGGCGGCCCCTTCGCCGATGAGGTGCGCCGTACGCAAAAGCTCCTGGGGTTCGATGAGGCAACCGCCCATCGCATGGCGATCCTGGCGACCGAGCAATACGGCCTCATGTTTTGTGCGCTGGCGCCGCACCTCGTTCCCGCCGCCAGCCGCGCGGAAATCGCGGAAAGTCACGCGCGCGGCCTGGTTCCGGTGTGGATGGCCGTTGCCATGACCAAGGACCGTTCCGATATCGGGGCGAATTGGGACGTCACCTCGGATTCGCTGGCGGCCTGGCTCGCGGCCAAGATCGGGGCGGCGGCGCTCGTCCTCGTCAAATCGGCCGATCCGCCGCCCCCGCCGGTCACGGCATCAACGCTTGCGGCCGGCGGATTCGTCGATAAGGCCTTTCCCGAATTCGTCGCGGGCAAGGGTTTTGCGCTCCGCTGGCTCGGCCCCGGCGGGGCGCAGGAGCTCGCCCGCGGGCTCGAATCCGGCACGCTTCCCGGCGTCGCGGTCGCGGCCTAGCCGCCTGGCGGCCCAATGCGGCGTTGACAGCCGCCCAAGCCATGAACGAGCCTGACTTTTTTGCGGTCGAAGACGGCCACAAACGGAACACGCCTAATGACGGCAACACCGCGCAATCAGAAATGGGCTTGGGTGCTTACGGGCTCCGGGCACTTCTTCGACGAATCGCTGGCGGCCATGAAGACGCTCGACTCCTACGACGTCTTCGTGAGCAAGGCGGCGGAAGAGGTGCTGCACATGTACCGGCACCGCGGTCAGATTTTCCCGCCCGGCGTCCAGGTCTACCGCGACACGACGGCAAGCGCCGCACCCGTCGGCCAATTCTACAAGGGGGAATATCACACGCTCGTCATGGCGCCGGTCTCGTCCAACACCGTGGCGAAATGCGTCTACGGAATTTCCGACAACCTCGCCACCAATGTCTTCGCCCAGGCGGGGAAATGCCGCGTGCCGGCGATCGTGTTCGCCTGCGACACCGCGCCCGAGCTCGAAACCATGGCGCCCGCCGGCATGGTCAAGGTCTTTCCCCGGCGCATCGATCTCGAAAACGCCGCCAAGCTCCGCGAATTCGAGGCGACCACGGTGGTCGAAAGCATGGCCGGCTTGACGCGCGCGATCGAGGAGCGGCGGAAATGGCTGAACGCATCCTCTTCCTGACCGGCCGGCTCGCGGAAAAACAATTGAACCGGGTCTTGGCCTCGATGCAGCCGACCGAATTCGGCTACCGCGTGCAGCAGATCGGTATTTCCGTGGCCGCCCTGATGACCGCCCATTTGATCGAGCGCCGGCTCCCGGATCCCAAGGACGCCAGCAAGATCATGGTGCCGGGCCGCTGCCGCGGCGATCTCGATGCCTTGAGCCACCAATACGGCGTGCCGGTCGTGCGCGGGCCGGACGACCTCAAGGATATCCCCGAATATTTCGGGCGCGGCGGTGCGCCCCCCGACCTCGGCAAGACCGACGTCCGCATCTTTGCCGAAATCACCGATGCGCCGATGTTGGGCGTGGCGGCGATCCTGGAGCGGGCCCGCGCCTATAAAGCCGACGGCGCCGATGTGATCGATCTGGGGTGCCTTCCCGCGACACCATTCCGCCACTTGGAAAAAGCCGTCGCCGCGCTCAAGGCCGAGGGCTTTTCCGTCAGCGTCGATTCCGCCGACCCGGAGGAACTGCGCCGTGGCGGCCGTGCGGGCGCCGATTATCTGCTCAGCCTCACGGAAAAAACTTTGGCGCTGGCCGAGGAGGTGCCCTCGATCCCGGTCCTCATCCCGGCCGAGCCCGGCGATCTCGAATCGCTCGCCCGCGCGATCGATAAATTTCGCGCCCAGCACCGTCCCTTCCTGGCCGATCCCGTCCTCGATCCGATCCATTTCGGATTCGTGGACAGCCTGGTGCGCTACCACGAACTGCGCCGCCGCTTCCCCGACGTCGAAATCCTGATGGGATTGGGCAATTTGACCGAGCTCACGGGTGCCGATACCACCGGAATTACCGCAACCCTCATGGGCATCGCGTCCGAGCTTGCGATCCGCAACATCCTGGTCGTGCAGGTAAGCCCCCACGCCCGCCGCGCGGTGATGGAGGTGGATGCGGCGCGGCGAATTATGTACCGCGCCCGGGAAGACGACGCCCTTCCCATCGGCTACAGCGACGCCTTGTTGTGCCTCCACGGCCGCAAGCCGTTCCCCAACACCCCGGCCGAGATCGCCGAGCTCGCCTCCGAAATCCGCGACCCCAGCTTCCGCATCCAGGTGAGTGCTGCGGGCGTCCATATCTTCAACCGCGACGGCCTGCACATCGCAACCGACCCATTCGATCTATTCCCGCATTTGAAGCTTGAGAACGACGGCGCCCACGCCTTCTACATCGGGATCGAGCTGGCGCGGGCCCAAACCGCCTGGCAGCTGGGCAAAGCCTATAATCAGGACGAAGAGCTGGACTGGGGCGTTGCCGCCGATAAGGTCAAACCCGAGGCCGCCATGGGCGACTACCAAAAGCCCGGCCACACCCTGGCGGTCAAGAAGAAGCGCCCGGCGCAGGCGCGAGCCAAAAGATTGAAACCGAAGGGCAAGCGATGATTCTCGAAACCGTGGTGACGACGCTGAGCGTGGAAGGTGCTATTCACATCGCGCCCTTCGGCGTCACCGAGGACGACTTAGGTCTTTCGATCGCGCCCTTCCGCCCATCGGTCACCCTCGACAATCTCATGGCTACCGGCTGCGCGGTCATCAACCTCACCGACGACGTGCGGGTATTCGCGGGCTGCCTGACCGGGCGGCGCGATTGGCCGACGCGCCCCTCGCGGATCGTCAAGGGCCGGGTGCTGGAAGGCGCGCTCGCCCATCGTGAGGTCCGGGTCGCCTCGATCGAAGACGATCCCACCCGCCCGCGCTTCCGGCTCGAAATCGTCCACGAGGAAACCCATGCGCCGTTCCGCGGCTTCAACCGGGCCCAATCCGCGGTCATCGAAGCGGCGATTTTGGTGAGCCGCCTCTCTCGGCTGCCGCCCGGGAAAATCGAAACCGAAATCGCCTACCTTGCGATCGCCATCGAAAAGACGGCGGCCCCGCGCGAGCGCGAAGCGTGGGGCTGGCTTATGGATGCGATTGCGGATTATAAGGCGACTGAAACCCGTGGCGTGAAGCACGGGGGCGGGGGGTCTAAGTGACGTCGCTGCTGGCCAGCATCGCGTCCAGGGATGAAATCGCTGCCGCGGTTTCGGGCGGCGCCGACGTCATCGATCTCAAGGATCCGGGCGCGGGCGCGCTCGGCGCTTGGCCGCTCTCTCAAATCCGCGCCGCCGTTTCCGCCCTTGCCGGCTCGCGGCCCGTAAGCGCCACCATCGGCGACCTGCCGATGGACCCGGCGCTCGTCGCCCGCACGGCGCGCCTGACTTTGGCCGCCGGCGTGGACATCATCAAAATCGGGATGTTCCCGGGACCGGGCCGGCGGGCCACGATCGCGGGTTTGGCCCCGATGGCGGCGGAAGGGGCCCGGCTCGTCGGCGTTCTTTTTGCCGACCGCGATCCCGATTTCAAAATCATCGAGCATCTTCGCGCGGCGCGGTTCTTCGGCGTCATGCTGGATACCGCCGATAAAACCCAAGGCTCCCTGCTCGATCACGCCGATGCCGAAACGCTGGCGCGGTTCATGAGCGCCGCGGCAGGGCTTCGCACCGGTCTTGCGGGCTCGCTCGGCATTGGCGACATCGCGGCGCTGGCACCCCATGCCCCCGATTTCCTGGGCTTCCGCCGCGCGCTTTGCGAAAACGAGAGCCGGACGGGGCGAATCGATCCGGCCAAAGTCGCCGGCGTCCGCGCCGCGCTCGACCAGGCGCTCGGCCGTCACAACTTCGCGGCGAGGCAAGCGACCGCAACCGCCGGCGCGCAGATCCCCGCCGCCTGACGCACCGATTCGGCCACCGGCAAAAGCTCCGCGAAATCCAGGTACCGGCGTCCCAGACGCTGCGCGAGGCTCTGCGCCAGGAACGATCCGCATCCCGCCCCGATGACCGGCGCCCCGGCGCCCAGCTTCGCGCCGCCCGAAACATTCCGGCAGGCGCCTTCGATCCGCGCGGTCTGGATTTCGACCAGGCTCTCGGCGAACCGCCGCCACGCCGCTAGCGGCATATCGCCTGCGTCGCGCCCCAGCATGCGCGCCAAACGCCGGGCGCTGTCCTCGAGTGTCTTGCCGCCGGAATCGGCGGCGGGCATGTCGTCGGCGCTCTCGGGCAAAAGTCCCGCCACGCGATAGGCATCGGCCATGGTGGCGAAGGCTTCCGCCATCAATCCCTGGCGCCGGCCCTCGAAAGTGATTTCCATCGCGACCGCCATGACCGGCGTGCGCACGATCCCGCTGTAAACCAGCTCCTCCGAAACCAGGCGCTCCGCATCGGTTGCGCCCCGGACTTTGCCGCCGAGGATCGGGGCGATGTCGGTGGTGGTGGTGCCGATGTCGATGAACAGCGCCTCGGGTATTTTTGCGGCGACCAGGCCGGCGCTCGCCATCCAATTGGCGGAAGCGACCTCGCGCCAGCGCCGCGCCGCATCGGATGGCGGGATGAGTCCGGCGGCGCCCGCGAAGATTTCAAGGCGGCCTAGTTTCCGGGCCGCGGCCCCGGTCAGTGCCGCCACGCCCTCGGCCCGGGTCGAAAATATGTCGGCCATTTCGCCGGTCATGGTAACGGCGTGGCGCGGCGCCGGGCCAAGTGCCAGCAAGGCCTCGTCCATCGCGGTCTCCAAATGCGCCAGGCCTTGCCACAAGGGGCAGGGGAGTTGAATGGCAGAGATCACGCACCCGCCCTCGACCTTTGCCGCTTTGAGATGCGCGCCGCCCAGGTCCCACCCCATGACCGTCTCAGCCATCGGCGCCCTCCACGGCCACGCGCACGCTCCGCGCAGGGCGCACCGCGGGTAGCTCTTTTCCCGCCGCCGCGTCCAAAATCAGTTGCGCCGCGTTGCGCCCGAGCGCGCGGCTCAGCCCCGCGTAAGAGGTTGTCAGCCTCGGATTGACTTCGAGGACCACCGGCCCGTCCCCGGTCAAGATGAGATCGATCCCGGCATAGCCGGACAATCCGGGCATGGCGGTGGCTACGGCGGAAGCGATCTTCTCGAATGGCGCGCGCATGTCCTCGAGCGCCCCGACCTCGAATCCCAGGTATCGGAATCCGCCGCCGCCGCGGGCGATATCCTGGCGGTTGCAGGATAGAACAGAGGCCCGGCCCCCGCGAAACAGCGCCGAGATGCTGGCAGCAACACCCTCGAGATAAGGCTGCACCACGAAACGCGATGCGTCGGCCTTGGCCTCGATCCACGCCGACATTTCGGAGGCATCCTTGAAGACCAGCGTCTCATCCGCGCTCACCCCGTCATCGGGCTTGACCACCCATCCCGTGCCGGACGCCGGCGGCGGGTTTCGAGCCGGCGCGGTGGGGACAACGGAAAGGCCCGTTCGCGCCAGAAGCTCCGCGGTGGCGATCTTGGACCCGGCGATCCGCACCGTCTCCGGCGCGCTGCCGATCAGGATCTTTCCGTTATCGCCCGCGATCCGCGACATCCGCTCCAAAAGCCCGCCGGTTTCGGGTGCTATGGGCCACAAAGCGTCGGCCCGGGCCATCTGCTGCGCCCAAAACGCCCAGATATCTTCGCCCCCGCCCGGCACGGAAAACCGCGCGGGCGTCCGGGGCACTTCCAAGCGCGCATCGCGGGTGGAAAGCACGCGAACCGATGGAATGCCGCCTAGATCGCGAAGGAGTGCCCCCAGCATCAGCTCGCCCTCGCGGGCGAGGCCGGCCTGCTGCTCTTCTCCCGCAAGCCCGCCCCCGGTGCTATATTCGAGCGCCAAAATCCGCAGACCGTCCGTGCTCGTCATTCCCGCCATCGACCTGAAATCCGGCGCCGTCGTCCACGCGCGGCTGGGATCGCGCGCAAGCTACCGGCCCTTGCGCTCGCGGCTCACCGCCGGCAACGACCCCATCGAGGTTATCGGAGCCTTGCGCCGCCTGCATCCTTTCCCCGTGGTCTACGTTGCCGATCTCGACCGCATCGAAGGGGCGGGGGACAACGATAGTGCGCTGCAGGCGATCCGCAAGGCATTCCCCAAGCTCGAGCTTTGGATCGATGCCGGGATCGGCACGCTCGCGGCGTTGAACGCTTGGAGGGCGCACGGCCTCGGGCGCGCGGTGGTGGGAAGCGAAACCCTCAAGAGTTATTCCGAGTGGCGGCGAATGCTCGAATCCGGCGACGTGATTCTGTCGCTCGATTTCCGCGGGCGCCGCTTTTTCGGACCGCCGCCTCTCTCCAGCAACGCCGCCGTGTGGCCGGCGCGCGTGCTGGTGATGACGTTGTCGCGCGTCGGCGGCGGCCAGGGCCCCGATCTTGCGCGGCTCACCGATGTCTTGCGGCGCGCCGGGCGGCGCCGGATTTTTTCCGCGGGCGGCGTGCGCAATGTTTCGGATGTGAAGCGCATTGCCGCCCGTGGGGCCGCGGGCGTGCTCGCGGCGAGCGCCTTGCACCAGGGACGCCTCGGTCCCCGCGCGATCGCGCAAAGGCGGAAATAACCGGGTCCAAAAACAACGGAGGGAGGCTCCCGGCCCCCCTCCGCTATCCTTTTAAAATGCCCCTTTTAAAATGCCCCTTTTAAAATGCCACGTCGGGCGTCAGCCACCCGTCAGCATCTTCAGCAACTTCGATAGCCAGCCTCCGCTACTTTGCGGGCCTTTGGCCGGCCCGGAGTCGCGGGACTTTCACCCTGCCGCGAACGGGTGCTTCGCCGTGCTGCGCTGCGCCACGACGTCGCGGGCCTTGGGCTCGCCGGCGACGGCGCGCTTGATCGACATCTTGGTGGCTTCGTAATTGTACTTTTGAATCTTCGCGTCGTCGTTGGCCTGCCAGTGGATGAACACGCCGACGCAGATGAACACGTCGTCGGCTTCTTCCGCCGGAATGGTGCCGTCGGCCACGCAATCGGCTACCGCCTGTGCCACCCCGGCCTGGGCGGGACCGAACATCTGCACGGCCTGCTTCGCGCCCTTGATGGTGACCTTGTTGAACATCACGGTGGACGGCTTCGCCATCAGGTTGGGCGCCAAAACGGCGAGCAAGCCGTTCACGCCTTCCTTCTGGTTGGTCAGCGTCAGGACGAACGCGGTCTCCGAAGAGCTGCCGCGCGGGCCGATGATGAGGTCGATGTGGGCGACTTCGTTGCCGTCGCCGACAAGCGCCTCTCCGACCATCGTTTTCGTGATTTTCGCCATAAATTCTCCTCCCCTGTGTTAATGGCCAAGTCTTGCGAATTGTTTTCGCAAATTAAAAAACCGCACGATTCGCGAATGGGGAAAGACCTTACGGCGCCAACCCCCCCGTTCGGCAGGCGGTGTGAAGGCGAAATATATCTGGAAGCCGGACCGCGAGCAAGCTGGCAACCGTAAGATCTGCGCTGGTTCCGGGGTTCAATCCCCGCCTTTTGAGCGCGGAATCGAAGGCGATCAGGGCCCCGGTCAATGCCGCGGGGTCCAAGGCTTGGCGGAATACTCGTTGAATCTCTGCCGCCCGCGCCCGAACCTCCTCGGCGGCGTGGCAACCGTGTTTGCGGGCGATATGGGAATCGGGAAAGCGGGCGAGAAACGCGAGATAGGCGGCGGTCGCGGCCCAGGTTTCGGCCTTGGGCGCCCCCGAATACTTTGCCTGCGCCGCGCGCAGCTCGGCAACACCCGTCGCAAAAACGTCAACAAAGCCGTTCGCGTATTGGAATGCGATGCGGTCGCGGGATTGCGCCTCGCGCATCGCTTCGAGAAGTGTCGTCTTCGCCGCGGTGTTCACGTCATGGCGGGGGGATGGGCCCAGGCCCGCGGGGTTGGCGCGCCGGATTGCGGCGAACGCCCACTCCGCATCGGATACGTCCAGCGCGAGCAAGACCGACTCGAGCGCCGCGCGGATTTTTCCTTCGGTGACGTCGCGCGAAGGCTCCATTGCTAACCCCGCGTGAACCAGCGGCGCGCACAGCAGCACGATTCCGAGATTGGTATTGGTGTGCACGGATTCGAGTGTCGCAACGACGGCGGAGGCGATGCGCAAGCCGACCGATATGCCGCGCGCCGCGATCGCGGGTGCGGCAACGCCGGCGCTGGTGCGGAAATCTTCGGCGGTCATGCCGTGGCCGCCGGCATATTCGTGGACGTTGCCGGGCTTGAGCGCCTCGATCTCGATCAAACACGCACGCTCGAATTCGGCGCGCAAAACATCGGCCATTGAGAATGACCGATCCGCGTTCCCCGTCACGACGCTGCCGCGCGCGAGGGCGCGTTGCTCAAGCGTACCAGGAAATCGTCGACGATCGCCTGCGCCACGTCGAAATCGGTGACGCTCTGCAATCCCTTCCAGGCGGGCACGCTGTTGACCTCGAGAATCATGAATCGCCCGTCGCGGTCCCGGATGATGTCGACCCCGGCATAACCGGCGCCGACCGCCCGTGCCGCGGCCACCGCGAGCGCCGCGGGCTCGCCTTCGGCCGCCGCGCGCTCGCATTCCGCGCCCTGCATCACGTTGGTGATCCAATGGCGCCCGCGCCGGATCATGGCGGCAATCGCCCGCCCGCCCGCGACCAGGATACGCCAGTCGTGCCAGCGCCCGGGCCCGGTATCGATGAATCGCTGCAGGTAATAAGTGCCGCCCACTTCCGCCGGTGCGGGCAAGGCGGGCGTTTCCAGAAGCATCAAACCTTTGCCTTGCGATCCGAACAAGGGTTTCAGCACCAGCTTTTCGCCGGCCGCGATCTCGCGCGCCGCGATCGCCCGGGCCTCGTCGGCGTTCTCCGTCACCCAGGTCGGAGGCGTCGGTAAACCCGCCTGTTGCACCAAAAAGCTGGTCATGGATTTGTCCACCGTGCGCTCGATGGTGAGCGCGTCGTTGTAGGTCACGACGCCCAAGGCCTCCAGCGCATGGATGAAGCCGAGCCGGAGCGTGATTTGTTCCAGCGTTCCGGACGAAATCAGGCGCACCAGCGCGCCGCTCGGCAAGCCGTCCTCGAATCCGGGAATCCGGAGTCCGGAAACCGTCCCAGTATCGATCGCGCAATCCATCAGCGACAAGGTGGTGCTGGCGACGCCCCGCGCCGCCAAGGCGGAAGTCAGGCGGCGCGCATGCCAGTCGGGCGCGTCGCTGAAGATCGCAACTCGCTTAGCCGCCCTCATACCCGAACGACCGGTCGAGCAAGCCCTCGTTCACCCCGCCGCCGTGGAAGGTGCGGCCGGACTCGATCGCGGTGACGATGGCGCGCGCCGGGCTGAAGAGCCTGCCGTCGATGGCGTAGAAATCGCCCTTGTAGGATTTGAAAATTTCCGCGAACGGCCTGCCGTAATCGCGGCTCGATTGGCCGGGAAGATTGTGCGCAAGTTCGTGCGCGTCTTTGTCGGGCCCGGTGACGAAGAGATGCACCGTGCCGCCGAAGATGATGGCGTCGTTGATGCGCCCCATGCCGGTGACGACATCTCTCGCGGGCGGCGGGAGCGGCGCGCTCCCCATGCCGTCGACGATGCGATCGAGCGGGAAGCCGAGCTCATGCGCCTTGTGGATGGCAACCTCGAGCACGCGCCCGACCACCTGCACCGTCCCGGCCAGGCTCGCCGTCGGCGTCAAGATGATCGTCAGGCGTTTAGTCTTCACCGCGCAGTCGTGCGTCACCTTCTCGATGATGCCTGCTGGCGGCGGCCGGTCCACTTCGAGCACGAGGCAGGCGGAGTCCGCCTTGTCCTTGTAACGGAGTTCCGCGAACAGGGGCTCGCGCGCGGCCAAGGCCCGGGCCGGCCCGGACCCGAGCGCCGTGAACCCGCCGGCCGACAGGCTCCAGCCCGCGTATTGGCTGCCCAAGCACGCAAGCACGGGATTGAGGGAGTCGACGCTGATCGTCCACGGCCAATTGCGGAACGCCTGGCGCGGTCCGATGGTGACGCGCCCCAGCCCCCCCATTAAGATTTCGGCGATCCGGCGCCCGGCTTCGATGCCGCCCAAGTGATGGATTCCGGCGTCCACGATCACGGCGCCGGACCGCGTGCGGTCCACGCCGATCCGCAACTCGCGCGCGTCATGGATAAGCGATTGGACGAGCGGGTCGGCCAGCTTCGATACGCTTGGCCAGTCGGTCCGCCCCTTTTTAGGCGGTCCGGCGGTCTGGGCGTTTCGTTTTTTCACGAGGCTCGATTCCTTCTTGCCGCCTATCCCCCTCGGCGCGCGGCGAGTTGGCGGTCTCCTTCCGCGCGGATGCTTGCATACACCGCGCAAGCGCCGCCCGTAAAGTCTCGCACCGGTTGCGCAAGGCTTTCCGCGCAACCCCGGGGCGCTCTCCATCGGCGAAAACGGTGCAAAGGGGTTCGCCCGCCCGAACGCGCGTGCTTGACGCTGGCCGGTCGGCGGTCCACTCGGGCCAATCGAATCCGGGGGCGATCGCGGTCTTCGAATCGCCATAAAAAACGGCACTCGCTTCGGCGTGCCGGGGTGCCGGCGCGGTCTCCCGCGGCAAATCGCCACGGCAGGCCCGCAAGTGGAGTTCGAACAACGGCGCGGCGCACAGCCTTTCGAATACGTCGAGAGAAGCCCCCGGCCGCGGATTGACCTCGATCACCCAAAAGTTTTCGCCGTCCAAGATGAAATCCACGCTGTTGAGTCCGATCAGGCCAAGCCGCCGCGCGAGGGCGCGTGCCGCCGCAACCAGCGGCGCCGCCACAGCGCCCGGAATTTCCGCCGGCGCCGCGACGCCACCGAAGCGAAACGGCTGGCGGCGCGAAGGTTCGGTCCATTGCTCGCTCAAGCCCAGGATAACCGCGTCCGTGGCGGCGCCCAACACCAGCGCCGAAACCGACCGGCCGGCAACGAAGCGCTGGTAATAGCAGCCACCCCTAATCCCGCCCGCATCCCCGGCGCGGCGGATATGAACTCCCCCTGCGCCGCCCGCGCGTTTTACCAGCCACCGGTCCAACTCCGCCCGGGGCGGCGGATCGAGGCGCGTTTCGGGATGCGGCAGTTCGAGTTCCGCCAGAATCCCGGCGAGGCCCATGGGGTCCTTGGCGCGCGCCAGCGTCAGGGGTGCATTGCCGAAAAGCTCGCGGCCCCGGGCCATGCGTGCCAAGAGATCGGGGCGGTCTTCGAATCCCGAGCCGTACACGAAACCGATTAGCGGATTCGAATTCCCGGGTGCCAGCCGCCCGGCCGCGTCGGCTACAGCTTGCGAATCGAATCCGCCGGTCTCGCCGCGTGCGACGCGGGCGAATCGGGTTGCGAGAGAAACAAGATCGCTGTCGCCGAAAAGATCGAGGACCGAAACGCGATAACCGGCGCGCTTGGCGGATGCGGCGAGCGCCCTGCCGGATGCCGCGGCGATCAGGAAGGGCTGCGCGCCCCCAAGTTCAGTTCGTGAGGCCGACCAACCTGCGGGCAACTTCGGTGGCTTCCTGGAAGTTGAGATAGACCGGCTTCTTGGAATTGCACAACTCGATCAGCAATTCGCGCTGGGTCTTGACCTTGATGTCGCCGGAGGCGAGCGCGCCGATGGAAAGCGCGCCCGATTCGAGCTTCACCCCGTCGTCCTTCAGCCCCACGCCCTCAATGCCCGGCGGCGGCACCGCATTCACGTCGGCGACGACCTTGATCTGCGGGGCGGTCGCCAGTTGCTTCTTGCTCAGCACTTGCACGCCGGCCCGGGCGGCGCAGAACACGACGTCCGCATCCTTCAGGATCGCGGTGTTGAGTTCTTCGGTGCTGCCGTCCACGGGAATAACCGTGACGCCGAAGCGGGCCTTGTATTCGTCGGCCTTGCGCTTGACGCTATCGATTCCGTCGTAACCGACCAGCGACGCCTCGGCCCCGGCTTGGGCGCAAATCACGCCGGAAATGCTGCCCACGATCCCCTTGCCGCCGAAAATCTTCACCTTGAGACCCTGGAGCGTGGTCCCGAACTTATCCTTCAGCAGCTTTTCGGTGCAGGCGACCATGGCCGCGGCGGTGGTGAACGACCCGGCCGGATCGGGGAAGCAGGAAATCTCGAACGGCGGAACCATCGCATCCCTCGCCTTGTCGAGCATGTCGAGTGCCAGCGAGGCGTCACGCCCGCAGATGAACAATCCGGTGCGCCTAGTGTCCGCCGCCGAACGCGAAAAGATCATGTCCTGCACCAGCCCGCGCACGTCCTTGACCGCGACATGGGTGTAGGGAATGACCGCATCCCATCCGGCGTCATAAGCCATGTTGACGTCGAACGGGCTCACGTTCGCCTCGGGGGTGATCATGTGTAACAGATGCGGCCGGTCCATACCGTGATCCTTGTTGTTTGCGATGTCGGATTATCGGGCGTTTCCGCCCGGGATCAGCGACGGTGACTTTCGCTCGCGGCCGCCATGGAAAACCCCAAGTCGGCGCGTCCTCCCCTGTTCCGGCCCCGGCATATCATGAAGGCAAGCCGGCCGTCACCAGCCCATTTGCCCTTCGCGGCCACAACCAGCGCGTCGGCCGCGGCGGCGTTCTCTACCAGGGCGAAGCCGGTCGGCCCCCAGGAGCTCTGGCCGATGCCGGTCCATCCCTCGCTCTCGAACCACGACAAAACTTGCGCCACCGCTGGGCTGGCGTAACGGCCGCCCTGGACCGGCGCGAAATGGTCGCCCACCGCATTCTGGATTTCCGCGACCGCGGCGGCAAAACTTGCCAAGTCGCGCTCCGCAAGTGCGGGCAACGCCGCCATCAAAACCAGGCGGCAGAGATGCGCCGAGAGTTCGGGCGCGAAACCGCGAAGTTTCTGGAACGCTTCCGCTTCGATCGCGCCGTGCAAGCCGCGGGCTTCTCCGTCCAAGACCAGCACGATGCGCCAGGCGTCGGGAAATTCCATCCGGCTCACGATCGGCGCCGGCTCGTTAGCACCCTCCAGCCTTCCTCCGTCCACCAGCACCCCGCCTTGCTCGAAGGCCCCGATCCCGATGCCGGAACGGGCGCCTCGCCCCAACGTCATCGCGATCGCGCGCGCGCCCAAATCGAGCCCATAGAGCCCGGCAAAGGCGGCGCCGACCGCAAGACCCAATTGCGTGCCCGAGCCGAGCCCGGCGTGCTCGGGAATGGCCGATTGCAGGGTAATATCGATGCCGCCCGGAAGATCGAGGCTGGCCGCGATCTGCCGCGCGAAGCCTGCGGCGCGCTCGGCCGACGGCCCGGAAGCCCGGATGCCTTCGGCGGGTGCGGCCGTGAGCCGGGTTTCGATGCCGTCCAGGGTGATGCCGAAGCTCCCCCAGCGGCGGCCCGAACCGCCGTCGAGATCGAGGAAGCCGAGATGAAGGCGCGCCGGGACTGCAACCTCGGCTCGGATGGCGGCAAGATGCGGAGAAGGCTTCATGGCGGTGCGCTGCGCTCCGGGCTCGGTGGGGCGGCCCGCTCCAACGCCCAAGTTTAGAGGAATCCGCGGGTCTTGTCGCCTTGCCCGGCCTTGCCCCGCGTAAGGCCGCGGCATTAGCTTAACGAGGGCAGGGGGCGGAGGTGGGTCATGACGGAACGATCGAAAGAGCGCGTCTACAGCGACGCCGAGGTCGAGGAAAAGCTGAAGAACGAGCTTCCCCATTGGACGCTGGAACGGGGCTGGATCCGGCGCAAATACCGGACCAACAGCTGGAAGGGGACGCTGATGGTGATCAACACGATTGGACACTTGGCCGAGACCGCCTGGCATCATCCGGACATCACGGCGTCCTATGCGTGGGTCGAGGTCCGGCTGACGAATCACGCGGCCAAGGGCATCACCGACAAAGATTTCGCCTTGGCAAAGCGATTCGATGAAGTTATCCAGTGGCAGCCGGGCAAAGACGGGGGCCCGTTCGAGGGGACGCCGTCCGATCCGCGGTTCGCTTACATAAAATACGACGACTGATTATCCTCGCTTGCGAATGGCCAAAACCACGGAACGGCGCGACGCGGTCGTGTGCCCGTATTGCGGGCTCTATTGCGACGACCTGTCGGTCGCCGTATCCGGCAAAGTCATTGCCGTTACCGCAAAAGGCTGCCCGCTCGCCAAGGACTGCTTCGCCAAAATCGCACCGCCCGCATCCCCTCGCATCGCCGGGCGCGAGACCAGCCTTGAGGCCGCCTGCGCGCGGGCCGCGGAAATCCTGAACCAAAGCCACATGCCGCTCATTGCCGGCTTGGCTTGCGACCTTGCCGGCGCCAAGGCCGCGATGGCGCTGGCCGAGCGCATCGGCGCGGTGGTGGACCATGCCGGATCGGAGGCCCTGTTCCGCAATACGCTGGCGCTTCAGGACCAGGGCTGGATCGCCACCACCTTCGCCGAGGTCAAGAACCGCGCCGACCTCGTGATCGTCGCCGGCACCGATGTGGTGTCGCGCTTTCCCCGTTTCTTCGAGCGCTTCGTGTTCGCGCCCGATTCGCTGTTCGATCCGAAACCGGTGCCCGAGATCGTGTATCTCGGGGGCAAACTCGACACGAGCGGCGGGATCGGCCCCGATGGGCGCGCGCCGGCGTCGATCGAATGCGAAACCGGCCGGCTCTCCGAATTGTTCCGGGCCTTGCGCGCGCTTTACCGCGGTTGGGCGTTGCAAGCCCAAGAGGTCGCGGGCGTCCCGGTCGAACGCCTCGCCGCGCTGGCCGGGCGCATCAAAGCCGCGCGCTACGGCATCGTCGTCTGGTCCGCGGCCGACCTGGAGGAAGCCCACGGCGAGCTCGCCGTTCAGGCGATCTGCGATCTCGTCACCGATGCCAACGAAACGACGCGCATGAGCGGCGTGCCGCTCGGCGGCAGCGACAATGTCCTGGGCGCCGCCCAAGTCTGCACCTGGCAAGCGGGATTTCCGCTCCGCACCGGCTTCGCGCGCGGGGTGCCGCATTACGATCCCTATCTTTATTCCTGGCGGCGATTGATCGAGAGCGGAGAGGCCGACGCGGTGCTTTGGATTTCGGCATTCAAGCCCGGCGATTTGCCGTTCGAAACAAAAGTGCCGGTGATCGCGCTGGCGGCGGCGGGCTCGAATTTCGTGCGCGAGCCCGAGGTGTCGATTCCGGTCGGCACGCCGGGCGTCGATCACGCGGGCCATGTCGTCCGCGCCGATGCCGTCACCTCGCTTCCGCTGCACGCGCTTCGCGAATCGGCGTTGCCGCGCGCGGCCGACGTCCTGCGGGCGATCGAGGTCCGCGCCGGCAAGGGACCCGCCTGATGCTCATCAAGCTCGCGGGCGGCCGCATTTTCGATCCCGCAAACGGGATCGACGGCGTCGCGGGCGATGTTTTCATCCGCGACGATCGCATCGTACCCGATCCCGGCACCAAGCCGGACAAGACCCACGATGTTTCCGGGCGCGTCGTCATGGCCGGCGCCATCGACCTGCACAGCCACGTCGCGGGCGGCAAGGTGAACATCGCACGCGCCATGCTCCCGGAAGAGCACCGCCAGCATCAACGCGCGCGCGACGGGGCCTTTCGCGCCGGCAACGGCCGCTCCACCGCCACCTCCTTTGTCACCGGCTACCGCTACGCCGAGATGGGCTACACCGCGGCCTTCGAGCCCGCCATGGTCCCGGTGAACGCGCGCCAGACCCATGTCGAAATGTCCGATATCCCGATCATCGACAAGGGCGCCTATGTGATGCTCGGGAGCGACGATTATTTCCTGCGCGCGCTGGCCAAGGGCGCGGATCAGAAACGCATCAACGATTACGTCGCCTGGATTCTGACGGCGACGCACGCGCTCGGCGTCAAGGCGGTCAATCCCGGCGGCATTTCCGCCTTCAAGTTCAACGGCCGCATGCTCGACCTCGAGGAGCCGGCCCCCTATTACGGCACGACGCCGCGCCAGGTAATCCGCTCGCTGGCCCGCGCGGTGACCGAGCTCGGCATTCCCCATCCGCTCCACATCCACGGCTGCAACCTCGGCATCCCGGGGAATTTCGAGACCACGCTCAAGACCATCGCGGGCGCGGAAGGCTTGGCCCTCCACCTCACCCATGTCCAATTCCATGCCTACGGCACCGAGGGCGACCGCAAATTCTCGTCCGCCGCCGCCCAAATCGCGGAGGCGGTGAACCGCAACCAGAACATCACCATGGATGTCGGCCAGATCATGTTCGGCCGGACCGTCACGGCGTCGGGCGACACCATGGCCCAGCACCGCAACCGGCGCTTCGCCAATCCCGCCAAATGGGTGCTGATGGACATCGAATGCGAGGCGGGCTGCGGATTGGTGCCGTTCCGCTACCGCGACAAGAATTTCGTCAACGCGCTGCAATGGGCGATCGGGCTCGAGCTGTTTCTCCTGGTGGAAGATCCCTGGCGCATTTTCCTCACCACCGATCATCCCAACGGCGCGCCCTTCACCAGCTATCCGCATCTGATCCGGCTCCTGATGGACCGCACCTTCCGCAACGAGATGCTGTCGCGCATCAACAAGGATGCGGCGCTCGCGAGCCAGCTTGGCTCGATTGCGCGCGAATACTCGCTCTATGAAATCGCCATCATGACGCGGGCCGCGCCCGCCAAGATTCTCGGGCTCTCGGACCGCGGCCAATTGGGGGCGGGGGCGGCGGCCGATATCGCCGTCTATACCGAGCACGAGGACAAGGAACGCATGTTCGCCCGCCCGGACTTCGTGTTCAAGGATGGTGAGCTGGTGGTGCGCGAGGGGCGGATCGTCGCCGAGACGCGGGGCGGAACCCATGTCGTGCGTCCCGAATTCGACCGCGCGATCGAAAAAGACCTCGGCGATTATTTCGACCGCTATCTCGGCATGCGGATGGATCATTTCGCCTTCTCCGAGGCCGAGATCGCGGATCAAAATCAGTTCCGCACCCTGGTCCATCCCTGCCGCCGGGGGCCGCATCCGTGATCGTCAACGGCGTCGAGATCGACGACACCTTCGCCGAAGCCTTCGGCATGAAGGCGACACGGCTCATCATCACCGCGGATTCCTCCGCTTGGGCGTACCATGCCGCGAACGCCATGACCGGATTCGCCACCTCGGTGATCGCGTGCGGCTGCGAGGCGGGGATCGAGCGCATGCTGGAGCCCCCGGACACGCCCGACGGGCGGCCCGGCGTCTCGGTGCTGATCTTCGCCATGTCCGGGAACGATCTCGCCAAGCAGGTTCTGACGCGGGCCGGCCAGTGCGTCATGACCTCGCCCACCTCGGCCCTGTTCGCGGGGATTGCGGGCGACGAGCGCATCAAGCTGGGGGCATCGCTGCGCTATTTCGGCGACGGGTTCCAGATCGCCAAGCTGCTCGGCACCAAGCGCTACTGGCGCATCCCGGTGATGGACGGCGAGTTCATCTGCGAGGAATTCGCCTATGCGACCAAGGCGGTGGGCGGCGGAAATCTCTTGATCTTGGCCCGCTCGCGCGCGCAGGTGCTGGCCGCGGCCGAGGCGGCGGTCGCCGCCATGCGCGGGGTCCCGGGCATCATCATGCCGTTTCCGGGCGGCGTCGTGCGCTCGGGCTCGAAGGTGGGATCGAAATATAAATCCCTGATCGCCTCGTCGAACGACGCCTACTGCCCCACGCTCAAAGGCCTCACCCAAACCTTGCTCACCCCCGACATCGAGGCGGTTCTGGAAATCGTCATCGATGGCCTCTCTAAGGACGCGGTCGCGGCGGCGATGCGCGCCGGCATGGAGGCCATTTGCGGGCTCGGGCGTGGCGGCGGCATCGCGCGCATCTCGGCCGGGAATTACGGCGGCAAGCTCGGCCAATTCCATTTCCATCTGCACAAGATCCTGTCATGACGCTGCGGCTTGCCCTTCGCGAAGAACCCCGCCAGCGCGTGGACATGTCGGCGCTGATCCCGCGCGAGCTGGCGGGGCGCAAGCTCGCCGAGGTGGCCGCGCTCATGCTTCCCTGCGGCAACCGCTTGGCGCGCCTCGATGCCCTGTTCGAACTTTCCGGTGAGCCGATTGCCTCGCCGGTTTCGGGCGAGATCGCGATCGAGAACGGATCGCCGCGCTTGGATCGCATCGGCGCGGGAATGACCACGGGTTCGATCTCGGTCTCGGGCGATGCCGGCGCTTATGCCGGCTTCGGGATGAAAGGCGGCGCGATCGTTATCTCGGGCAGCGCCGGGGTCTATGCCGCCTGCGCGATGGAAGGCGGGGAAATCCGCATCGGCGGCAATGCCGGCGATTTTCTCGGGGCCGCGTTGCCCGGCGAGAGGGTGGGGATGCGGGGCGGCTTGGTGAGCGTCACGGGCAACGCCGGCGGCCGCGCCGGCGATCGCATGCGCCGCGGCGTGCTGCTGATCGCGGGCGACACCGGCCCCTATGCCGGCTCGAGGATGGTGGCCGGAACGATCGTGGTGCTCGGCCATGCCGGCGATTTCACCGGGCTTGCCATGCGCCGCGGCACGATTTTACTCAGCCATGCGCCGCAGCGGATGCTCGCCACCTTCAACGACTGCGGCGGGCACAATCTCCAGTTTCTGTGGCTGCTCTACGATCAGGCCCGCCGCTTCGGGTCCGAGTTCGCCGTGCTCAATAAAATCGGCGAACGCGTGCGCCGCTTCGCCGGCGACCGCGGCGTCGGCGGCCAGGGCGAGATCCTGATTGCCGAATCGAAGTCCTGAGGAGGGGCGCGATCGGCCCGGGAAATTCTCGCCGAAAGGCTAGGATTTCCGCCAAAATCTACCCTTTGTCTACCATTTATTAACCTTGGTCTAACGGTTCGTTAAGCCGGTCCATGCGCTAATCGCCGTAAGGCCCGGAGTCTTCTCTTTCGGAAGAAACCGGAACTGAATCGGGCCGGTGCGTTACATGGTTCGCTCGATCGCTGTCGCGATCCGCACCGGGCCGGGAAGCGCGTGCGATGGACCCTGGGAGCATGAAAGCCCTGGTCGTGGGTTTGCTGACTTGGATCAGCGCCCACACCACTTATCCCATGCCGGCGGAAACGCCCGTTATCGCCGTGGTGCCCCACGCCTATCTTGAACTGCTCGCCTGCGGCCAATCGTGCGAAGCGCTCGGCGTCTATCCCGATGCCGGCGTCATCTACGTCGACGCCAAACTCCAGCTCGACAGCAATATCTGCGCGCGCTCCGTGCTGCTGCACGAGCTCGTCCATTACGACCAGCAACAGGAGGGGCGGTTTTTGAATTTGCCGCGCGTGATCCAATCCCAGTTGCGCGAGCGCGAGGCTTACTCGGTCCAGAAGCAGTTCCTCAGCGACAACGGCCGCGCCGTCGACTTCGGCAACAATTTCCGCTTGGGGGCCTTCATGGGCCCCGCCTGCAACCCCGGCCAGCGGGCGGGCGGCTAAAAATCCCCTGCGACAAAACGCCCCATAGATCGGTCAGCGGCATTGTCCTATATTACCGTAATGGGTGGATTAGCCGTGGGTTTTTGCGGCCAGCCGGCCCGGCGTTTCTAAGCCCAGGGAAGGATTGAAGAGGGGAATGAAGTGAGGGTGCCGCGGTTCGGGACCGAATGGTCCTGGAACCGGCTTCGGCCCGTGGGAGGCAGCGACGTGAAAACACGCGCCGCCGGATGGGGGTCGAGGAGGTGCGTTATGGACCCGAATACCATGAATTTGATCGTGGCCGGCTTGCTGGCCTGGATCGGCACTCACACATCCTACGCCCTGCCCAACGAGCCGCCCGCCGTTGCCCTGGTCCCTCATGCCCAGATCGCGCAGCTCGCCTGCGCCGGCCCGTGCGAGGCTTTGGGCGTGTATCCGGATAAAAACGTCGTCTACATCGACGACGGCCTCCAGATCGAAACCAACGTCTGCGCCCGCTCCGTGCTGCTGCACGAGCTCGTCCACTATCTGCAGAATCGCAATCACCGGTTCGCCAATATTCCGGCCGTCTTGCGGCCCCAGTTGCGCGAGCACGAGGCTTACGGCGTTCAGCAGAGGTACCTGGAGGAAAACGGGCGCAGCGTCGCCTTCGGCCCGAATTTCTATCTCGGCGCCTTCATGGGGCCCACCTGCTGAGCCCAAGCCCGGCCGGTCGTTCTTCCCGGCAACGCGCCGGATCGCGCTTGAGAACCGCCACCGGACGGCGATAGCCTCGCGGGCATGGAAAGCCCCGAGAAACCCTGGCTGTTCACGCCCGGGCCGATCAACACCCGGCGCGCCACGCGCGCCGCGATGCAGCGCGATTTCGGCTCGCGCGAGGCCGATTTCATTGCCCTCACCGCTCGCGTTTGCGACCGGCTCCTCAGCATCGTCGACGGCGCCGCGACCCACCTCTGCGTGCCCATCCAGGGCAGCGGCACCTACGCGGTGGAAGCCGCCATCGGCACGCTGGTTCCGCCCGGCGGCAAGGTGCTGGTGCTGGTCAACGGCGCCTATGGACGGCGGATCGCGAAGATCTGCGAGATCGTGGGGCGCAATTTCACGGTGTTAGAGACCGAGGAAACGGCGCCGCCCTCGGGCGCGCAAGCAGCCGCCGCGCTCGCCGCCGACCCCGGCATTTCCCATGTCGCCGCGATCCATTGCGAAACGACCTCCGGCATCCTCAACCCCATCGAGGACATCGCCGCCGCGACCGCCAAGGCCGGGCGCAAGCTCCTGATCGACGCCATGAGCACCTTCGGAATTCTGCCGCTTGGCGCCGGCAAACTCGCCTATGACGCGGTCATCGCCTCGTCCAACAAATGCCTCGAAGGGGTTCCGGGCATGGGATTCGTCATCGCGCGCAAATCGGCGCTCGAAACCGCCGCCGGCAATTCCCACTCGCTCGCGCTCGACCTCCATGACCAATGGAAATTCCTGGAGCAAAGCGGCCAATGGCGCTTCACGCCGCCCACCCATGTGATCGCGGCGCTCGATGCCGCGCTCGAGGCTTACGGCGCCGAAGGCGGGGCGCCGGCGCGGCTTGCCCGCTATCGCCGCAACTGCGAGGTCCTGGTCGCGGGCCTGCGCCGTCTCGGCTTCGAAACGCTGCTGCCCGACCGGCTCCAGGCGCCGGTCATCGTCACCTTCCGCAACCCCCCGGGCTTCCGCTTCGAGCCGTTCTACGAAGCCCTGCGCCGGCGCGGCTTCGTCATCTATCCCGGCAAGCTGACCAAGGCGGAAACGTTCCGGGTCGGGTGCATCGGCGCGCTCCAGGCGGAACAGATGGAATCCCTTGTCGCCGCCGTCGCCGAGGTCACCCGCGAGTTGGGGATTAGGCTGACCAACGCCTCAGCCTGAGGCGAGAAAGGCCTTGAACCTTCGCGCCACGTCGCGCGGGGCCACGCTCGGCCGGCCTACGTCCTTGATCGAACCGGGCAAAATTCGCAGGTGGATGAGGCTCGGCCCCTCGCGCACGAAGGCGGCGCGCAGCCCGTTTGCGAATCCCTCGAGCGAATCGCAGGAAAACGCCGCGCCGTAACCGCAGGCGAGCGCGACCCGCGCGAAATCCACCGTGGCCGAGACGGTCATCTGCCCTCCGGTCGAATCGTGGACGCCGTTGTCGAGCACGACGTGGATCAGATTCGGCGGACGATAGGCGCCAATGGTCGCCACCGTGCCCAGCTTCATGAGTGCGGCGCCGTCGCCGTCGAGCACGACGACCGGCCGCCGGACATTGAGTGCGACGCCCAAACCCATGCCGGCCGCGCAGCCCATGGACCCCACCTGATAGAGGTGCTGTTTGCGGTCGGCGATCGCGAACAGCTCGCGCCCGCATTTGCCGGTGGTCGCGATCACCGCGGCGCTCTCGGGCGCGAGGTCGAGGAACGTCCTCAACGCCTCGGCGCGCGCGGGCTTCGCCCCGTTGGCGCGAAGGTCGCGGTACTCGCCGGGGGCCTTCGGTTCGATCGCGGTCTGGCGGAGCGCCGATTTCGCCACGCTCCCCTTCGCCATGACGAAGGCGAACGGAAGGCCGGTTTGCGCCATGGCGGAATCCGCCTCCTCCAGCGCGGGTGCTATGTCCCGGCTTTCCGCCGGAAATGGCCGGTGGCGGATTTCGATGGTGTCGAGAAGCCGGTCCATGACGCGGCCCATCAATTCGTGCTGGGGCTCGTCCTTGAGGCCCGGCTGGCCGCGCCAGGTGGTGATGAACAGGGTCGGAATCCGGAACGGGTAATTGAGCGAGGTCAGCGGATTGACCGCGTTCCCGAGCCCGGAGTTCTGGCACATGACCACGGTCTTGCGCCCGGCAAGCCAGGCGCCCGCCGCGATCGCCGCCGCCTCGCCCTCGCTCGCCGCCCCGACATAGGTCAATTTCGGATCGCTGATCACGCCGTCGATCAACGGCGTCAGGAACGAGCAGGGCACCCCGGAATAGAAGTCGAAGCCGCGCGCCATCGCCTGCGCGATGAACAGGCCGGCCTCGATCATGAACGGCGCCTCACAAGAAGTTGCGCGCCTCGGCGAGGTCGAAAACGTCGTCCACGTCGAGCCAATTGCCCGCGATGTAGATGACGGAGATCGTTTCGCCCTTCTCGATCAGGCGCGAGAAGACGTCGAGCAAGCTCGCCGAAGCCAAGCTGCCGTCCTCGGCCATGGCCGCGATCTCGCCGCGCACGAGTTCGGAGCCGCGCGCCGAAAGCCGCGCCAGTCCGATCCATTCGCCGTCCACCGATTCGGGCTCGATGTTGTTGGCGATGCGCCGCAGGAACGCGGGTTCCTTCTCCAGCAGATAATTGCCGGTGAACCGGCGCGTGCATGAAACCAGGTCCGCCGCGCGCCCGGCGCCGCCGCGGCGCTTGTCGGCGCTAAGAGCGTCCACCGCCAGCACGATGTCGCCTCTGCCGTGCAACAGCGCGTCGAGGATATAACGGCGGAACAGGATATCGCCGTAGGAAATCACGCAGCCGCCCTCGAGATGCGAAGCCGCACACGCCAGCGAAGCGGCTTCGCCGGTGGTGGCGTAGGCGTCGTTGTCCACGGTGTTGATGGACGGCAAATCGATCGCCTCTTTCTTGTAACCGCGCACCACCGTCACCTCGCGCACCCCGCCCTTGCGCAGCGTCGAAACCAGGCGGCGCAGGAGGGGCCGCCCGCGCACGTCGATCATGCATTTCGGCCGGTCCTTGGTGAGCTCGCCCAGGTCGGCGCCGCGCGAGGCCGCGATCACGATCGCCCGGATCTCCTCGCGTGCCTTGCCGTAGCGCCGCTCGGCGTCGGCCAATTCGCTGTTGCCGGCGAGGCGGAAGACCTCCTGAAGCGTCGCGATCTCGCCTTCGACCCCGACCAGGCTATGCTCGCTCTGGATTCGCCGGCACACCTCCTGCATGGCGCTGATGGCGGCCCTGATGTTGTGGTTGGCCCAGATCACGGTCGAGACGCCCGCCTTGTGCAACACCTCGGTCGGCGTGCCGTAGAACATGGTGGGCACGATCACGATCGGGCAGCGCCCGCTCCATTCGCGCATGAAGGCCAGGATCTCGTCCGCCGCTGATTTCTTGGAATGAACCAGGATCGCATCTGCCCCGGCCTCGGCATAAGCGTCGGCGCGCCGAAGCGCCTCATCGTGCCCCCAACCGCTGACCAGCGCCTCGATGCGGGCGACCAGACAAAAGTCTTCATCCGTCTGGCTGTCCTTGCCCGCCTTAATTTTGCCGCAGAATTCCCCGATATCGGCGAGCGGCTGACCGTCGCCCAGGAAGGAATTGGTTTTGGGGAAGAGCTTGTCCTCGATGCACACGCCCGCGATGCCGCGCTGGCACAGCTTCTTGACTAGGCGGCGCATGTTGTTGAAGTTGCCGTAACCGGTATCGCCGTCCACCAGAATCGGAATCGTGGTGGCGTCCGACATGAACTCCAGAACGTCGATGACCTGTGTCCACGACGCTTCGTTGTTGTCGCGCACGCCGAGCGCGGCCGATATCGCCAACCCCGAGGCCCAGATTCCCTTGAACCCGGATTCCTCGACGATCTTGGCCGACAATCCGTCGTGCGCCTCCATCAGAAAGGAGAGCTCGGGCGAATACAAAAGCGCGCGCAACCGCGCCGCCTTGGTGTGCGGCTCCAGCAGCGTCTCGGTGCCGTTTCGCGGCAGAACGACTTGTGCCTTCATCATATCCCCTAACCCGGGCGCTAGGCGCTTGATGCCGCGCCCCCATTCGCGCCCAAAGGTAATACGGAATGGCCGTCTTGGAAACGGCCCTCTCGCCGCCGGTTGCGGCGGCCGCGCGTTATCGGACCTTGGTCTTGACCTCCGATTTCCCGGCATCGGTGGCGATGCTCGCCACCTTGTTGTTCAAGGCGGCGACCAGCGCATCGATTCCGCCCGTCTTCAAGACGTCGGAATAATCCGATTTCTTGACCGCGAGTTCGCTGATGCTGCCGTTAAGGTAGACATCCACGACCTTCCACGTGCCGTCGATGTTGCGCAAAAGATAATTGATCAGCGTGTGGCCGCCGTCATGATCGGTGATTTGGGTTTGAATCACCACCGAGTTGCGGCCTTCTTCCTCGGTGCCGGTGATGTCGAACTTCTCGCCCGCGTAAGCGTCGAACCGCTCGGCGTAGGTTGCGGTGCTCATCTTCGAAAATGCTTCGACGTATTTCTGGCGTTGTTCGTCGTCTGCCTTGTTCCAATAGGTACCCGCGGTAATCTCCGCCATGAACGGAAGATTGAACGTGTCCTTGACCGCCGGCTGGAGCCATTGGAAACGCCCGTCGTATCCCAGGCTCCGTCCCTCCTTCATGACGTTGAGAAGCGTGGCGTGGAATTGCTCGATGATCTTTTGCGCCGATGCCGGCACGGCCGCCGGCTCCTGGGCCGCCGGCTCCTGGGCCGCCGGGGCGGGCTCCTGGGCCGCGGGCGCGGGCTCTTGGGCGGCCGGCGGCGGTGTGGAATCCGGCGCCGCCGGTGTTTGTGCTGGTTCGGGCGCAATGGGCACCGGCGCGGTATCTTGCTGGGCGGCGGCGGAAAAGGCTATAAGCACGCCCGTCAAAATCACGGCAACCGCGGCATTCAGGCGATGAAACGCCATTGTTTCTCCTCTACTGCGGGGGAAGGCCCCCCTTATATCGGGGAAAACCGGACTCCTTTCAACTGCCGCGCGGGCCAAGCGATGCCGGCCCAAAGCACATGGTAACGCGCAGGGATTTGCGGGGTTCCGCGTGATCGCCGCCGCCGCGAATCTGTTCCGGCAGACGCTGGCGCTGTGGGTGGAGTCCATGCGCCGGGCGGCGGTTCCGGTGGCAGCCCTCGCGGGGCTGAGCGCGCTGGGCGGGCTTTATTTCGCCGCGACCCATCTCACCATGTCCACCGACACCGCCGACCTGCTGTCGAAAAACCTTCCCTTCGAGGTTGCCTACCGCGACTTCAAGAATGCGTTCCCGCAATTCAATGACAACCTCGTCATCGTGATCGACGGCGACAATGCCGATGTCGTCGCGGATGCGAGCGGCCGGATGTCGGCGGAGCTGCGCAAGCAGCCCGAACTGTTCCCCTACGTCTTCGACCCCGCCGACGACCCGTTCTTCAGCCGCAACGGCCTCCTCTATCTCGACGAAGACGAGTTGGCGCAACTCTCCGAGCGCCTGGCCAAGGCCCAGCCCCTGATCGGGTCGCTGGCCGCCGACATGAACCTGCGTGGCTTCTTCGGCGTGCTTGGCCTGGCCGCAACCGAGATCGCGGAGGGCCATACCGAGCCCGGAATGATCGCGCCGGTGGTGGCCAAGCTGCAGCAGGCGGTCACCGCGCGCCTCAAGAAGCTTCCCTATCTCCTGTCCTGGCAGGAGATGATGACGGGCGAATCGAAGCTCGATGACCTGCGCCATGTCATCGTCGTCCAGCCCAAGCTCGATTACGCAACCCTGCACCCGGCCGGCGCCGCGATCGCAACGGTGCGGCGGATGGCGGCCCAGCTTCCGACCGCGGACGGAAGCGTGATCAAGGTGCGGCTCACGGGCGCCGCCGCCCTCCAGGACGAAGAATTGGCAAGCGTATCGAAGGGCGCCGGATTCGCCGGCGTGCTCTCGCTTTTGCTGGTGACCGGACTTCTCGTGCTCGGGCTGCGCTCGCCGCGGCTCATTGCCGCCAGCCTGATCACGCTCATCGTCGGCCTGGGCTGGGCCGCGGCGTTTGCGGCGCTTGCGATCGGCCATCTCAATCTCATTTCCGTGTCATTTGCGGTGCTCTTCATCGGCGTCGGCATCGATTTTGGAATTCAATTCTGCTTCCGCTACGGCGAAGGGGTCGCGCGCGGCAGCAACACGCGCGACGCCCTGCGCAACACCGCTATCGGCGTGGGCGGGGCCCTCACGCTTGCCGCGGCAAGCGCCACGATCGGATTCTTCTCCTTCGTGCCCACCGCCTATGTCGGCCTATCCGAACTGGGCATCATCGCCGGCGGCAGCATGTTCATCGCCTGGTTCGCGAATCTGACGGTGCTGCCGGCCCTGCTCGCGCTGATGCCGCTGGCGCCCGGAAGCTTGGCCGCGGCGCGCGCCGCGGCTCTTTCGGGCAGCGGCGAACCGAGTCTCAGCTTCGTGCTGCGCCATCCCGTGACGATCACGGTTGGCGCGCTGATCCTGGGGCTCGGCGCGCTGGTGCTGGTGCCGCGCGCGCGATTCGATTTCAATCCGCTCAATCTCAACGATCCCACCACCGAATCGGTCCAGACCTTCCGCGACCTGATGCATTCCGATCCCAGCGCCGCCTACACCATCGGGGTCCTGGCCCCCGATCTCGACGCCGCGGAAGCCTTGGCCACGCAACTCGACCAGTTGCCCGAGGTCAAGGATACGGTGACGCTCAACGATTTCATCCCGCGCGATCAGGAAGCGAAGATTCCGATCATCGAAGGCATGGCGCTGTTCCTGCGCCCGGTGTTGAAGGCGGCCCCGCCCAAGGCGCCGCCCGATCCGGCGCAGCGTCTTGCCGCCGCCGAAGAATTCCGCACCAAGCTCAAGGCGCTTGCCGCAAGCCCGCGCGCGGGGCTCTTGGCCCGGCCCGCGAAAAAGCTGGCGGACGATCTCGGGCGGCTCATCGAGACGCGCGGCAAGTCCGGCCTGATCGACCTCGAGACCAGCCTGCTCGCCACCCTTCCGGCGAGACTCGAGCGGCTGCGTCAGGCGCTCGAGCCGGAACCAGTGACGCGCGACAATCTTCCGCCCGACTTGCGCGCCCGCGCGATCGCGGCCGACGGGCGCGCGCTCGTCACCGTGGTGCCGGCGGGCGACATGAACAACGACAAGGCGTTGCGCCAATTCGTCGCCGGCGTGCGCCAGGTGGCGCCCGATGCCACCGACAATCCCGTGGTGATGCTCGCGGCCGGCGATGCGGTGGTCAAAGCCTTCGAGCAGGCCGGCATCTACTCCGCCGCCGGAATCTTGATTCTGCTGCTGTGCGTCATGCGCAATGTCGTGGACACGATCTTCGTGCTGACGCCCCTGGTGCTGGCGGCGCTCTTGACCGTCGCGTTCACGGTGGTGGCGGGCACGCCGTTCAACTTCGCGAACGTGATCGCGCTCCCGCTGCTGCTGAGCTTGGGCGTCGGCTACGGCATCTATCTGGTGTTGCGCCACCGCGCGACCGCGGCGGTCGCCGTCGTGCTCGCCACCAACACGCCGCGCGCGGTGCTCTTCAGCGCGCTCACCACCATGGGCTCGTTCGGCACGCTCGCGGTCTCGAACCATCGCGGCACCGCCAGCATGGGGGTCCTGCTGTTCGTGTCCCTGACGCTGGCGCTGGTGTGCACCCTGGTGGTGCTGCCCGCGATGCAGGAGCTGCGCGACCGGCGCGCGGCCAAGCGCGCCAAACCGGCGGCGCCGTGAAAGCCGTGATTTTGGCCGCGGGCGTCGGGCAAAGGCTGGGGCCCGGGCACCCGCCCAAGGCCCTGTTGGAGTTCGGCGGCAAAAGCCTGCTGGCGCGGCATTTGGAAATCCTGCGCCATGCCGGCATCGAGCGGGTCACGATCGCGACCGGTCACCAAGCGCCCCGGATCGCGGCCGAATTGACCGCGTTGGGCGCCTCGCAATCGGGATTCGCCAGTTGCGTGTTGAACCCCGATTACCGGGACGGTAGCATCGTTTCTCTCTGGGCAATGCGTGAAGAACTTGCGGGGGGCGCGGACATCCTGCTCATGGATGCGGACGTCCTGTACGATTATCGGCTGATGACCAGGCTCCTCTCATCCGGGCACGGTAACTGCTTCCTCATGGACCGGCGGATCGAGCCGGGCGAGGAACCGGTGAAGCTGTGCGTGAAGGGCGAAGATCTCGTGGACTTCCACAAGATTCCCCGCAACCCTTACGACTTCTGCGGCGAATCGGTCGGCTTCTTCCGGCTCTCGCCCGGGATCGCGGCCCGGCTTGCCGCCGTCGCAGATTCCTATGTCGCGGGCGGTAAGCGCGGCGTCTGGTACGAAGAGGCGCTGCGCGACGTTCTCATTGAGGCGCCGGGCAGCTTCGGATACGAGGACGTCACCGGCCTGCCTTGGATCGAGATCGATTTTCCCGAAGACGTCCTGCGGGCGCGAAGCGAAATCTTGCCGCGGCTCGCCGATTTGCCGCGCGGGGCGCGGCTATGATCGCCACACCTTCGCGGAGCAAAGCGCGGCATTCGCGCCCAACGGCTGCTGCGCGAATCAAACCCGGTTCATGACCACCCTGGTCACGGGCGGAACGGGGTTCGTCGGCTCCGCCATCGTCAGAAGGTTGTTGGACGCCGGTCACGAGGTCCGCGCGCTGGCGCGGGTCGGGAGCGACCGCGCCAATCTCGAAGGCTTGCCCATCGAAATCGTGACCGGGGATCTGCTCGACCCTGCTTCGCTTGCCCGTGCCTGCAAAGGCTGCACGGCCGTGTTCCACGCCGCCGCCGATTACCGGCTGTGGACTCCGAACCCGGCCGAAATCTACGAGGCCAACGTCGCCGGCACCCGCAACCTGATGCTGGCGGCGGCCGAGTCGGGCGCATCGCGCATCGTCTACACCAGCAGCGTGGCGACGCTGGGATCGAACGCCAGCGGGACGCCGGCCGACGAGGAAACGCCGGTCTCGATCACCGACATGATCGGCCATTACAAGCGCTCGAAATTTTTGGCCGAGGCCGAGGTGAAACGCCTGACCGCGCAGGAAAAAATCCCCGTCGTCACCGTCAACCCTTCCGCCCCCATCGGCCCGCGCGACATCAAGCCGACGCCCACGGGGCGCCTGATCGTCGCGGCGGCGGCGGGCCGCATGCCGGCCTATACCGAAACCGGCCTCAATGTCGTGCACGTGGACGACGTGGCCGAGGGGCATTTGCGCGCCTTCGAGCGCGGCCGCATCGGCGAGCGCTATGTCTTGGGCGGCACCAACATGACGCTCCGGGAAATTCTCGTGGCGATTGCCGAGATCACCGGGGGTACTGGCCCCAGGTTCCGGCTTCCCCACAAACTCGTCGTGCCGATCGCCTATATGGCCGAGGCGGTGGCGAAGGTTTGGGGCGGCGAGCCGTTGGCTACCGTCGATTCGGCGCGCATGGCGAAAAAGCTCATGTATTTTTCAAGCGACAAGTCGCGGCGCGAGTTGGGCTTCGAGCCGAGGGAGGCCTGGCTTGCCTTGCGCGATGCCGTGGCCTGGTACCGAAGCAACGGATACCTGTCGTGACGGATGCGGCGCATCGCCCGGTGGCGGCGTGACCAGATCCGTGCTAGGTTTCCAATCAAGTACTTGCCAGGATTGGTAAATTCGGATGATTTCCAATGCCCGTCAAGACCGGTTATGGTGTGGGCCGGTAACGGCGCCCGAGGGGATATAGCGGGGGGGCGGCGGCACCAAACGGGTGCCCCGGGCGTTTAGGGGATTATCGGATGTCGACGGAGGTGACGGTTTGCGGGTCATTCTAGCCAAGCCCAGGGGTTTTTGCGCCGGCGTCGAGCGCGCGATCGAGATCGTCGAACGGGCGCTCGAAATCTACGGGCCGCCGGTCTATGTGCGCCACGAGATCGTCCACAACAAGCGGGTGGTGGAAGATCTCAAAGCGAAAGGCGCCCGCTTCGTCGAAGAGTTGCACGAGATCCCGGACGGCGCGGTCACGGTGTTCAGCGCCCACGGCGTCTCGCAAAAGGTCGAAGACTTGGCGCGGCTGCGCGCGCTCCCCGTGGTGGATGCCACCTGCCCGCTGGTGGCCAAGGTCCACAAGGAAGGCCAGCGCTACGCGGAACAGGGTTTCGAAGTGGTCTTGATCGGCCACGAAGGCCACCCGGAGGTCGAAGGCACCATGGGCCGCGTCCCGGGCAAGGTTTATCTGGTCTCCACGGTCGAGGACGTTGAAAAGCTCGAAGTCGATAACCCCGGAATGCTCGCCTATGTGTCACAAACGACGCTCAGCGTGGACGACACCCGCGAGGTGATCGAGGCGCTCTCGCTGCGCTTCCCCAAGATCGTCGGTCCCGACGTGAGGGACATCTGCTACGCGACCCAGAATCGCCAGCGCGCGGTGCGTGAGCTCGCCCCCAAGGTGGATTTGTTCCTGGTGGTGGGGGCGCGGAACAGCTCGAACTCCAATCGCCTGCGCGAAATCGCCGCCGATACCGGCGTTGCCACCTATCTGATCGAGGACGCCAGCCATCTCGAGCCCGATTGGCTCGAAGGAATCGATGCGGTCGGAATCACGGCGGGCGCCTCGACGCCCGAGGAGCTGGTGGCGGAGCTGATCGACCGGCTGCGCTCCTACCGCGACATCAAGCTCGAAATCCTCGACGGCGAGGAAGAAAACGTCCAATTCAAGCTTCCGGACGAGCTGCGCAAGCTCCCGGTCGCGCGCATCGCCTGAACCGGCGCCCCGCAACGCAACGAAACAAGAAACGGAACGCCCGTGGCAATTCCCCTCATTCAGCAGGTCAAAGTCGGCGCCTATATCCTGAAGCAGCGGCTTATCGGGCGCGACAAATACCCCTTGGTGCTGATGCTCGAACCCCTGTTCCGCTGCAATCTCGCCTGCGCCGGCTGCGGCAAGATCGATTATCCCGACGAGATTCTGAACAAGCGCCTCTCGGTCGCGGATTGCCTCGCGGCGGTCGATGAATGCGGCGCGCCGATCGTCTCGATTCCCGGCGGCGAGCCTTTGCTCCACCGCGAGATCGGCGAGATCGTCGCCGGCATCTTGCAGCGCAAGAAATTCGTCTATCTCTGCACCAATGCGCTGCTGATGGAAAAGAAGCTCGACCTCTTCAAGCCCAGCCCCTATTTCACCTTCTCCGTGCACTTGGACGGCGACCGCCAGCATCACGACCACGCCGTGTGCGAGGAAGGCGTCTACGACCGCGCGGTGGCGGCGATCAAAGCGGCCAAGGCGCGGGGCTTCCGCGTCAACATCAACTGCACGCTGTTCGACGGGTCCGAGCCTTCAAACGTCGCCGCCTTCTTCGATTCGGTCATGGAGATGGGGATCGAAGGCATCACGGTCTCGCCCGGCTACGCCTACGAACGCGCGCCGGACCAGCAGCATTTTCTGAACCGCCGCAAGACCAAAGAGCTCTTCCGCGGCATCTTTCGGCATAACACCGGCCGCAAATGGCGCTTCAGCCATTCGCCCATGTATCTCGATTTCCTGGCGGGGAATCAGGAATACCACTGCACGCCCTGGGGCAACCCGACGCGCAACGTCTTCGGCTGGCAGCGCCCGTGCTATCTCCTGGGCGAGGGCTATGCCTCCTCGTTCCGCGAGTTGATGGAAGAAACCGAGTGGGAACGTTACGGCACCGGCAATTACGAGAAATGTGCCAACTGCATGGCCCATTGCGGCTATGAAGCGACCGCGGTAACGGACACCCTATCGCACCCGCTTCGGGCCCTCGGCGTCACGCTCAAGGGCATCGCGACCGAAACACCGATGGCCCCCGAAATCCCGCTCGAGAACGCGCGGCCCGCCGAATATCTGTTCGAGCGCCAGGTCGAGGCCGCGGTCGCAAGCCTCCACGCGCCGAAATCAGGCGGGGAGCGTCAAGAGGGCGCCAATCTCGGCGACGCGGCTTAAAGATTCGAACGCCGCCCAGGTTTCCTCGCCCAGCCCCAGAAGTCCCGGAATTTCCCAAGGGCGCATCAGCGCCTTGGCGAACACGGCCAATGGCCGGGCCCGGCCCGAGCCGTCGAGCCCGGCCAATATCCATGGCGGCAGGCTACGCGCGGCAGGATCGGAAACGGCCCTGAGCGCCAGGAACGGGAGCGAGAATTCGCGCGCCGCCGCGGCGACCGCGTGGCTTTCCATGTCCACCGCCGAGGCGCCGGTCGCTTCGAACAGCTTGCGCTTGTCGCCGGCCGACAGCACCGCCCGGTTCCAACCGGCGATGACGCCGGCCTCGACCTCGATGCGTCCCGCCAATTCGGCCAGAACCCGCAGCCGCCAATCCCTGTCCGCGGCATAGGTCGTTCCGTCGTCGGAAATCACCGCGCGCGCCAAGACGACGGTCCCGGCCGCAAGCTTGGGATCGAGTCCGCCTGCGATCCCGAAGCTCACCAGCCCCGCCGCGCCGTTTGCAGCCAAGCGCCGCGCCCCCTCGAAGGCGCGGCCCGGATCGCTGCCGGAAACGAAGATGAGCGGGGCGCGGCCGGTCTTGGTCAAACGCTCCGCCTCGGCCGCCAAGCCGGTGACGACGCCGACCTGAGGCGAGGCGCTCATAATCCGTAAAGGGCGGCGTCGAGGTTGCCGCGGGTGAGGTTCCGGTAGCGGGCCAGCGCCCACAACGGGAAATAGGCGGCGTAGCCGTGATAGCGCAGGTAAAAGACGCGCGGGAAGCCGACCGCCGTATACCATTCCTCTTCCCAGCGCGCGCCCGATCTCGGGGCATTCAACAAATAGGCGATGCCGCGCGAAACCTCCGGGCAATTGGTTTCGCCGGCCGCCATCAGGCCCAGCAAGGCCCAGGCGGTCTGCGACGCCGTGCTCGCCTTGGCCTCGGCCTTGCGGTGAGACCAATAACTGGCACCATCCTCGCCGAAGCCGCCGTCCTCGCGCTGGCGCGATTTGAGCCACGCCACCGCCTTGCGCACATGAGGGGCGCGCATGTCTTCGCCCGCGGCGTTCAAGGCGCACAGCACCGACCAGGTGCCGTAGATGTAATTCGTGCCCCAGCGCCCGAACCAAGAGCCGTCCGCCTCCTGCTCGCGCCGCAGGAACCGGAGACCGCGCGCGACCACCCGGTGCTCGCGCCCGTATCCCATCTGCGTCAGCATGCTGACGCAGCGCGCCGAAACGTCGGATGTGGGCGGGTCCAGAAGCGCGCCGTGATCGGCGAACGGGATGTTGTTCAGATAATAATAAGTGTTGTCGGCGTCGAACGAACCCCAGCCGCCGTTCTTGCTCTGCATGCCGACGACCCATTCCGCCGCGCGCGAAAGCGACTGGCGGTAGGCCTTGGCGTCGCTGCGGTCGAGCGCCATCGCCACCACGGCGGTGTCGTCGACATCGGGGTAATAGTCGTTGCGGTATTGAAAGGCCCAGCCGCCCGGGCGCAAACCCGGCCTCGCCCAGGCCCAATCGCCGGCAACGTGCAAAATCTGGCGCTCGGTCATCCAGCGCATGGCGTTGCGCATCGCCGGGCCGGCATTGGCCTCGCCCGCCTCCATCATGGCGTGGACGGCAAGCGAGGTGTCCCAAATGGGGGACAAACAGGGCTGGCAATAAGTCCGGTTTTCCAGCCGCACCGTGAGCTTCTCGATCGCCTGCAAGGCGATCTTGTAGTCGGCATGGTCGCGCGCATACCCCAGCCGGTCGAAAGCCATCACGGCATTGGCCATGGCCGGGAAAATGCCGCCCAGCCCGTCCTCGCCGTTGAGTCGTTCGGTCACGAACCGGATCGCGGCGTCGATCGCGCGCCGGCGAGATGCTTTGGGGAAATACGGCTCGGCCTTGCGCAACAGCCGGTCGAAGGCGAGCAAAAGATCGCCGAGCTTTTTTCCGGTGGGGTTTACCAAATATCCGGTCTCGGCTTCGGGATCGGCGGTGAACAGCTCGCGGACGTCCACGCCCCGCGGATTTCGCGCCCGCGGCTTCAGGGCCATCAAAACCAGAAGCGGCGCGATCACGGTGCGCGACCAATAGGAAACTTTGGCCAGATGAAATGGAAACCAGCGCGGCAGCAGCATGATCTCGACCGGCATGACGGGCACGGCTCGCCACGGCAACTGGCCGAAAAGGGCCAGCGCCGCGCGGGTGAAGACGTTGCAGCGCGCGGCGCCGCCGCGCGCCAGAATCGCCTCGCGCGCCCGCTTCATGTGCGGGGTATGGACGCCGTCGCCGGCGATCTTGAGTGCGTAATAGGCTTTGACCGAGGCCGACATATCGAAATCGCCGCGGTAGAACAGCGGCCAGCCGCCGTGCTCGCCCTGACAGGCGCGGATATAGACCGCGATCTTTTTTTCCAGCGCGCTATCGAGTTCGGCCTCGGAGCGCGCCAGGAAATGCTTCAGCAGAATATATTCGGACGGGATGGTGGCGTCGGCCTCGAGCTCGAACAGCCAATGCCCGTCTTCCGCCTGGAGTTTTGCCAGTGCCGCCCGCGCTTCCTCGATCACGGCGTCGAGGTGCCGATCCGCAATCTTGGGCTTGGCTTCGTTCATGGTCGCGGCGTTCATCGGATTGTGCGGTAAAAACGGGCTCGAACCGGGGGTTACGGACTAACGGCCGGCTTGTCAAGGTGGCGTTACGCGAGTTTGGCCGCGGCCAGTCCCGAGCGGATCGCGCCCTCGATCGTCGCCGGCAACCCGGTGTCGGTCCAATCGCCGGCCAGCAGCAAATTCACGAATTGGCTCCGGGTTCCCGGGCGAAGATCGAGCTGATCCGGCGTTTGGGCGAAGGTCGCGCGCTTCTCCTTGATGATCCGGCAGGGGGGAAGGAACCCCGCGGTTGCCGGCGGCAGGCCGAGGGCGCGCGCCACTTCGGGCCAGACCTTGGCTGCAATCCTCTCGGCATCCTCTTCGGCCAAAGCGGCGGCCGCGCTCACGGTAACGGAGGCGACGTCGCCGCGCACGAACATCCATTCCGAAACCCCGCCGGTGAACCCGAGGAGCGGACTCTGCCCGGGAAACGGGGCCGGCGCCCGGGGCAGACGGAAATGGGCGTTGACGATGGGCCGCGCTTCCTTGGGCGCCTTGAGCCGGGGGATGATCTGCGCCGCCGATTCCGGCGGCACGGCCAGCACCACGGAATCTTCCGCGCCGAGCGGAATTTTCTCGTCGCCGAAATCGAGCTCCGTGACGCGCCCTTCGACGGTACGGACCCCGCGCAAACGCCGGTTGAACCGCACTTCCGCGCCCAGGGTCTTGAGCTTGGCGATCGCGGGCTCGATGAATGTCGCCGACAAACCTTCCCGCGCCACGCACGGGCGGCAGGCGGCCTCGCCCTTGCCGAAGGTGAGACGCAAGACCGGCCACAGCAGCCTGGCCGCGCCTTCTTCAGGCGCGATGTTGAGGACCGCAACCGCGAGCGGCCGCCAGAACCGCTCATAGGCGGGCCTATCCCGGTCGAAACATTCCGCGACGGTCGCCGTCCGGCTGGCGAAGGCGAGCCTCAATCCCGCGAGATAATCCGAAGCGCGGGTGCCGGGAACGCGCCGGGCGGGTGAAAAAATCCACCACGGAAAGAATCCGCGGTTGGGCTTTACCACCCAGCGCGCCCCGGTTCTAAGGTCGAAGAACGGGAACACCGCCTCGGCGGCGATGTGCAGCGAATCCTCCGCGCCCGCCTCGCGCAGATAAGCGCGCGCCGCTGAATTACCGCTTAATATCAGATGGTTGCCGTTGTCGATGGTACGTTCGAGCGCGCCGTCGAAGAGCGAGCGGCAGCGTCCCCCGCCGTGGTCGGTCGCCTCAAAGACCACGACCCGGCGCCCCATGGTTGCCAGGTGGAGCGCGCAGGCAAGGCCCGCTACACCCGCACCCGCCACATGCACCGCGCCGGCCCGCCGTTGCCCGCGCCCGAAGGTCACAGGAGTCCGTGGCGCAGCGCGATCCAAACCTTTTCCGGCTTCGCCACCTCGATCGGCTGATCGAGGCGCCGCCAGCCCCGAACCAACAGCTTGTCGAGAATGCGCCGGTAAATCGTCATCATGATCACGGCGGGCCGAAGCTTGCGCCGGTCGCAGTCGGCAAGGGCGTCTTGCGCCTCTGCGAATTTGGCGCGCGCCATGGCGGCCAATTCGGCACAGAGATCCGGCAACGCCGGATGGGCCAGCACGGCGGCGGGGTCGCGGGCCCCAATGCCGTATTTGTCCAGCAGCTCGCGCGGCAGGTAAAGGCGCCCGCGCGCCGCGTCCTCGGCCAAATCGCGCAGGATGTTGGTGAGTTGCAGCGCCTCGCCCAACGCCAGGGCCAGATCGCGGGCTCTTGGCGAGGCATCGCCGAAGGCGCGGATCGAAAGCAGCCCGACCGCGCCCGCCACCCGCGCGCAGTATTGCCGGAGTGCCGCAAGCGAGGGCGCGCGCATCTCTTCCCGCGCGTCCATGGCAACGCCCTCGATCACGGACAAGAGTTCCTCGCGGGCGAGGGCGAAGCGCCGAACCGGCTCAAAGAGGGCGCGGCCCGTGAGCGTGCGCGGATCGCCGCCGAACACGCGCCCGACCTCGGCTCGCCATTGGTCGAGCTCCGCCATTTTCCGCTCGGGCGAATCGGGCCCGTCGGCGATGTCGTCCACCTCGCGGCAGAAGGCATAGATGGCGTACATGGCCTCGCGCCGGGCGCGCGGCAGGATGCGCATCCCCCAATAGAAGGACGAGCCGGATTTGGCCGTCACGCGTTGGGCGTGCGCGATCTGGGATTGGGAGTGGAGGCTCGCGGGTCGAACGTCGAGCATCTGTCGCCGGGCCCGGCGGAGTTCCTCGGGCCGAACCTTACTTAAGCGCGCCTTTCGGCCTCGGTTGCCCTTCCCAGCGCCGTGAGCGCGGTGGTCACGATCTGGGCCGCGTTTAGGCCCGCCAGATCGTATTGGACCTGCGGCTTGTCGTGAGCGAGGAACCGGTCGGGCAGCGTCATCGGGCGGATCTTGAGTCCGGCATCGAGCATGCCGTCCAGCGCCAGGAACTGCAGCACATGGGCGGCAAAGCCGCCGATCGCGCCTTCTTCCACGGTGATCAAGACCTCGTGCTCGCACGCCAGGCGCTTGATGAGGTCGGTGTCGAGCGGCTTGGCAAATCTTGCATCGGCGACCGTCACCGAAAGCCCGCGGGATGCCAGCTCGTCCGCCGCCTTGAGGCATTCCGGCAAACGGGTCCCGAAAGAAAGCAGGGCGACGGCCGTGCCTTCGCGAATGATCCGTCCCTTGCCGATCGCAAGCACCGTGCCGCGCTCGGGCAGGGCGACGCCCGTCCCTTCGCCGCGCGGGAAGCGGAACGCGCTCGGGCGGTCGTCGATCGTGGCCGCGGTCGCCACCATGTCCATGAGCTCCGCCTCGTCGGCCGCCGCCATGACGACGAATCCGGGCAGCGTGGCGAGATAGGTCACGTCGTAGGATCCGGCATGGGTCGGCCCGTCGGCCCCCACCAGTCCGGCGCGGTCCAGCGCGAAGCGAACCGGAAGCCGCTGGATGGCGACGTCGTGCACCACCTGGTCATAGGCCCGCTGCAGGAAGGTGGAGTAGATCGCGGCGAAGGGCTTCATGCCTTCGGTGGCCAAGCCCGCGGCGAAGGTGACGCCGTGCTGTTCGGCGATGCCGACGTCGAAGCAGCGCTCGGGGAAATGTTTCGCGAATTTGTTCAAGCCGGTGCCGGACGGCATCGCGGCGGTGATGGCGACGATCTTGGGATCGGCTTGCGCTTCGGCGATCAGCGCCTTGGCGAAAACTTCGGTGTAGGACGGGGCCTTGGCCTCGGGCTTGACCTGGACGCCCGTCACCACGTCGAATTTGTTGACGCCGTGAAACTTGTCCGCGGACGCTTCGGCCGGGCCGTAGCCTTTGCCTTTCTGCGTCACGACATGAAGGAGCACCGGGCCTTCGGCATCCGAATCGCGCACGTTGCGCAGCACCGGGAGCAGATGGTCCAGATTGTGGCCGTCCACCGGGCCGACATAATAGAATCCCAGTTCCTCGAACAGCGTGCCGCCCGTCATCATGCCGCGGGCATATTCCTCGGCGCGGCGCGCCGCCTCGACCAGCGACCGCGGAAAGCGCTTGGACATGTCGCGCGCGATCTGGCGGAGACTGCGATAGCTTTGGCTCGAGAGCAGACGCGACAGATAGGCGCTCATGGCGCCCACCGGCGGCGCGATCGACATGTCGTTGTCGTTCAGGATCACGATCAGGCGGCTGTCCATGGAGCCGGCGTTGTTCATCGCCTCATAGGCCATGCCGGCGCTCATCGCGCCGTCGCCGATGACGCAGACCACCCGGTTGTCGCGGCCCAGAAGGTCGCGCGCCACCGCCATGCCGAGCCCGGCCGAGATCGAGGTCGAGCTGTGCGCCGCCCCGAACGGGTCATGTTCGCTTTCCGCCCGGCAGGTAAAACCCGAAAGCCCGCCGCCTTGGCGCAGCGTGCGGATGCGGTCGCGCCGCCCGGTCAAAATCTTGTGCGGGTACGATTGATGCCCCACGTCCCAAACCAGCCGGTCCTTCGGCGTCTCGAAGACATGATGCAGGGCGACGGTAAGCTCGATCACCCCCAGACTGGCACCCAGGTGTCCGCCGGTCACCGAAACCGCGTCGATCGTCTCCTGGCGCAGTTCCTTGGCCAGCTCCTTCAGCTGCGCATCCGAAAACCCCCGCAAGTCCGCGGGCTGCTTCACCCGGTCCAATAACGGTGTCGAGGAGTTCATGGCCATCCTTCCTGTGAGACTAGATTTTTCGGGAATTGCGCCCGGGCGAGGCCGCCCGCTGTGTCGCCCGCTTCGCCACGGCCCGGGCGGGGCCAATGCGGATACTCGGCAAGATCATATCCCCTGGGGTGGCGTATGTGGCGCCGAGTCTATTACCAAGCCGTTGTCGTGAAAAGTTTATTTTAGGCTTGCAGAATGGGCGTTTCGGTGTTCCACGGGTGCGGTCCCGCCGGAGGGTCCGGTCCCGCGGGATCGGATTCAACGCCGTGCACGCCACACGCCCTTGATCCCGCACATCAAAAAACCCAGAACGTTGAGTTCCACGCGGCCGGCAACCGGGTCTTCCGCCCGCAGCATCGCGCTCAAGGCGATCGCGATCTCGACGATCAGCGCCGATTCCATGGCCAGCCTGGAACTCTTGAGCCGGCCGGGGAGTTCCCGGGCCAACACCAGCAGTTTTTCGGTTGCATCCAGGCACCGGTCCAATACCCGGCGGAGCCGGGCCGAGGCGCGATCCGCCCCAAGCTCGGCCACGTCCGCGCCCTCGGCCGCCATCCAGTCCTGCGGCAGATAGACGCGGTTCAAGTTGCGGTAATCGTCGGCGCAGTCCTGCAGATGATTGATGACCTGAAGCGCGTTGCAGAGCGCGTCGGCGGCAGGCCAGGCGTCCTGGCTCTCGCCGTGAAGGTCGAGAAAATACCGTCCGACGGGGGCGGCCGAGAGATTGCAATATCCCATCAGATCGTCCCAATCCGCGTAACGCGGCTTGATCGCGTCCTGCTTGAAGGCGGCCACGAGATCCATGCCGTGCTGCGCCGGAATATTTGTCTCGGCGAGGCTCCTGCGCAGGCGGTACGCTTTTTCATATCCGGGCACGTCGGCGATGCGGCCCGTGATCGCGGCGGCAAAACCGTCGAGCCGCGCAATCTTGTCCTCGGGCGTAAGCTTCGGGTTATCCGCGATGTCATCGATGGCGCGGGCGAAGGCATAAAAAAGCGCGACATGGGGCCTAAGCCGGGCCGAGATCAGGAACGACCCCACCGGGAAATTCTCGTCGCGGGCGCCCTTGCCCGAAGGTGTCTCGATCGCGGCCGCCCTTGCGGTCATCGTCCTTGCGCGGGCGATGGCGGCGCGGCCGCATAGCTGCGGCCTTTCCAATGGCCGCCCCGCCCCTGCCGGTACGCCCTCGCGGAATCGATGGTCATCGCGCAATATAACAAGGCGACCAACGGCAACAAAACGCCGCGCCATGGGCTAAGGCGATAAAAACGCAGCGTCGGCCCATAGGCCGCGATCATCGTCAGCCATGAAGCCGAGCCCCACGCCGCCGCGGGCAAATTGCCCGTCAAAAGTCCCGCGGCCATGGCCACGGGTGGAACGGCGAAGACCGCCATGAGTCCGAGGATGCAGGCCGCAAGCAACAGGGGCGAATAGCGAAGCTGGGCATAAGCCGAACGCGCCACCATGCCCCAGATTTCGTGCAACGTTCCATAGGCGCGGAGACTGGCCGTCGCTTCCGTCAGCCCGATCCAGATCGCGCCCCGCTTCTTGATGTTGCGGGCGAGCGCGCAGTCGTCGATCACCTGCGCCCCGATCGATTCGATTCCGCCCGTGTTCGCCAATGCTTGGACGCGCACCAGCATGCTGCCGCCGGCCGCCGCCGCGGTTCTGGAATCGGGGTCGTTCGCGGAAGAGAAGGGATAAAGCATCTGGAAGAAGAACACGAAGGCGGGGATCAAAAGTTTTTCCCAGAAGCTCTCGCAATTGAGCCGCACCAGGACGGAAACGAGATCGAGCCGGGCCCGCTCCGCTTTGGCAACCAGTTGGCCGAGTTCGGCGGCGTCATGGGCGATATCGGCATCGGTGAGCCAAAGGTAATCGGGCCTGCTCGCCGCCGCCTTGCGAATGCCTTGGGATACCGCCCACAGCTTGCCGGTCCACCCCAACGGCAGCGGCGTGGAAGTCACGATCTCGAAGCGGCCCATAGCGCCCAACGCCTCTGCCGCCAGCTTCGCGATTTCCGCGGTTCCATCCTCGCTCCCGTCATCGACCAGGATCACATGGAGCGGACCCGCATAATCCTGGGCGAACAGCGAGCGCAAACTGGCGTCGATTACTGCTCCTTCGTTGCGCGCGGGCAACACCGCCACGACACTCGGCTGCAACGGTGAATGTGATTCCGTGCCCGGCTCCAAACGCTCGCGCGCCCGCCAAAATCCGCCGCGCAAGCCGAGGAGATAGACCCAGGCCATGGCCGCAACCGTCGCCGCAAAAGTCATTAGAAGGGCGGTAAAGTGGAACATGAAATAGTTTTGAACCCGAGGCGTGGCTAGTCTAATGGTAACGCGGGGATCGCCACAAAAACTTCATCGAAAGCCCAAAAATTAAGCATAATAATATGGCTGCTTAATTTCTATGCAGGTACATAGCCGAAATACCATGACTAGTAATGAATAGGATGAGAATCAGAACCTATGCTTTTGTTTAAGGTTTTGGAATCTTGGGGATTTTCTGGATAAAGAGTTTATGATTCGTGCCTCATGACAGGCGGCACGGGTCTTGCGTAGTAGGGGTTAAGGATGGCGCCCAAGTCACGGCCGGTGTCTAGACGCCGGCGCGGGCGCAACCGGGGTCGCGCGGAACGGCCGTCGCCAGGGTTATGGCTCCGCGCAGGGCCGGCGGAATACCGCCGGTCAAAACAAGAAAGACAAGAAAGAGACGATAACAAGGGGATGTCGCAAATGAAGGTCATGACAGCAATCTTGGGCGCAGCCGTCGCGCTGCTGCCCGTGTCTTTTGCGTGGGCGGAGGAACCCGCGGCCGCGCCGGAGGATCAGGGGCCGCCGCCGGCCTGGGCGGACACGATTACTTGGGGCGGCCATCTCGAGGCCGGCATTACGGGGAATACCCAGGATCCGAAAGATGGAGTCAATTTCGGCCATCTCTTCACCGATAGGTCGAACTCTCCGCTTCTGAACCAGATCACGTATACCGTGCAGCGCCCGATCGATTCCGCGGTCGATTACGACCTCGGCTTCAAGTTCCAGCCCATGGTCGGTTCGGATGCGCGCTACACCCATTTCCTCGGCGAGTTCGACGAGTCGTTCCATCAAAGCAGCGTCCAGCTCGATATCGTCGAGGCCTGGGCGCTGGTCCACACGCCCTGGATCGGCAACGGCGGAACGGACATCAAGATCGGCCAGTACGTGACGCTCGAAGGCACCGAGGTCATCGACGCCACCGGGAATTTCTTTTACACGCACTCCTACATGTTCAACTTCGGCGTGCCGCTGAAGCATACGGGCATTCTGGCGGTAACCCACGTCATTCCCGAGCTCGATCTCTATTACGGCGTCGATTCCGGCGTGAATACGTCGCTGGGCGGCGGCGACAACAACAGCGCGGCGGCGTTCCACGGCGGCGTCGGCCTCAATCTTTTGGATGGCAAGCTCGCCGTGCTTGCCAGCACCCATATCGGTCCGGAGAATCCGGACACCGCCTTTTTCCGGGCCGCGAATCCGACCGTCAATCCCAATAGCGACCTGCGCTATCTGAGCGACATCGTGATCACCGGCCACATCACCGCCGATCTGACGGAAATCACCGAGCTCAACTACATCCACGACGACGGCTTCGACGTCAGCGGCTACGGCGTCGCCCAATACCTCACCTATAACATCAACGACTGGCTGTCGGCCGGCATCCGCGGCGAGGTCTGGCGGGACAACGCGAACTTCTTCGTCTGCCAGGTCGGCAACAACACCGATTTCGTCAGGTTCGAAAAGGGCGAACCGCTCAGCAGCCCACGCGACGTCTGCGGCGGCGCGGCGCGCGACGGTACGACCTACCTCGGACTGACCGCCGGCGTGAACATCAAGCCCCCGGTGCCCGAGATGGTCCAAGGTCTCGTGATCCGGCCGGAAATCCGTTACGACCAGGCGTTCAGCGGCGGCAGCGCGGCCTGCGGCCTCAATACCAATAGTCAGCCCTGCACCGGCCCATTCATCGATTCGAGCAAAATGAGCCAAGTCACGATCGCGGCGGATATCATCATCCCGTTCTAGGCGTCGGCGCGCCGGCCTGACCTCCCGGCGCGAAATTGCGACGACCGAGCAGGAACCGGCCGGCTCTCCCCTTGGGGCCGGCCGGTTTTATTTTTCGGAAATTCGGCGAAGGCGGCGGCGCAAACGCCGCAAGAGGCTCAAACCCGGTAGACGTATTCCTTGCCCGGCTCGCGCTCGCTATCGGGCGGATAGCTCTTGCGCTTGTCGGCGAAATATTTCGCGCGGTGGTCGCCGCCGGACGCCCGGTTATAGGTGATATAGAGAATCCGCCGCCGCTCGTTCGAGAGGTTGGGATAAGACCCGTGCGGCACGAAGGAATCGAACAAAATCACGTCGCCCGGCTTGGTCGGAATTTGAACGAAGGGCATGCGCTTGATCTCGTCCGCGGTGAAGGGGCGCCATTCCCGGTCGAGCGTCCGGTGCTTTGCATCGCCCGGGGCGATCTCGAGGCAGCCGTTCTCGGGCGTCGAATCGTCGATGGAAATGAGCGCCGAGATGAACAGGTCCGCATAGGTCCACCAACCGGCCGCCTGATCCTGGTGGTGCTTGAAGCCGTCGCCGCCCGGGTATTTGAAATTGATCTTGTCCTTGAAGAGAACCGCCGGCTCGCCGAACAGCTCCGCGAGCCGCCCCAAAATCCTCGGGTCGTCGAAGAGCGCGCGAAAGCCCTCGTGATAGGGATAGAAATTCTCGATCCGGTTGATGATCTTTTTCCCCGGCTCGATCAGGCTGTTCTCGAAATATTTCATGGTGGTGCCGGGGACGTCGGGCCGGGATTCGATCTCGTCCGACCAGTTTGAAATGCGCGCCATCTCCGAAGCCCCGAACAACCCGCGCACGACGATGAATCCGTCGCGCTCGAAACCGGCGATCTCCTCGCGGCTGAAATGGGTCATCGGCCGTCCCAAAGCGGGGCTTGGCATGGCGGAAATTTAGCCCGTCTACCGGGGCGGCGTAAATTCCCTTGCCGCCCGGTTGCCTGCGTCATCCCGCCGCTCCCGCCTTGAGGCAGTGCGCGGTCCACAGCGCCGCCGTGAACAGGGCGAGTGCTCCCGCCTGATGGGCCGCGGCCAAGCCGGGGGGAACGGCGAACAAGAGCGTTGCGATCCCAAGGCCCGCCTGGACCAGGACCAGGGCCATCATCGCGTTCGCGGCCAGCCGCGCGCTGCCCGCAAGCCGCCGCGAGGAAAGCCGAAACAGAGTGACCGAAATCACGGTCAAGAGCGCCAAAACCCGGTGCGTGAACTGAATCGTGGCGATGTTCTCGAAGAAATTCAGGTACCAGGGATGAAGCTTGAACATTCCTTCGGGCATGATCCGGCCAGCCATCAACGGAAAGGTGTTGTAGGCGAGGCCGGCGTGAGTTCCGGCGGTCAATCCGCCGGCCAGCACGGTCAGAAAGACGAAAACGCATTGGAACCGCGCGTATTCCGGGAGGTTGCCGAGACCGCGAAATGGCTGCTCGCGCCACCTGGCGTAAACGACGCCGAGAAAGACCCAGAACATGTATCCGTAGATGACGAACGCGGCCGCAAGGTGCGCGGTCAGCCGGTACTGGCTCACATTGGGCCGGTCCACAAGGCCGCTTTTGACCATCAGCCAGCCGAGCGCGCCCTGGAAAACGCCGAGCGCCAGGATCGCAAGCAAATGCAGGAGAAGCTTTTTGTCGATGCGGCCGCGCAGCGCGAAATAGGCAAGCGGCGCCACGAAGACGAGCCCGATCAGCCGTCCCCACAGGCGGTGGACATATTCGATCCAGAAGATCGGCTTGAATTCGGCGAGGGTCATTCCGGTATTGACCTGCCGGTATTCGGGCGTCGCCTGATACTTCTGGAACAGCTCGGCCCAGGCCGCGTCCGACAGCGGCGGAATCCAGCCCAATAACGGCTGCCATTCGGCAATCGAAAGCCCGGAGTGGGTAAGACGCGTGACGCCGCCCAGCACCACCATGGCGAAGATCATGGCGCAACAGACCGCAAGCCAGACCGCCACCGGGTTCGGAAAACGTGACGTCGGCTGTGACACCGCGGGGCTTGACGCCGGCATTGGGATTTTCGTTCCGTCAGGTGCAAGGTATGGCCGGATTAGGCTTCGATGCCGCGATAGCAAAGGCCCCGGCCGCGCGGATTGGTAGCCCAGCATTTAGGGTCACGCAAGCGCCCCCGCCCGGCGTTGAATGCCGGCGCGGGCCATGTCGGTCGTGGTGCAGAGGCGCGGCCTGGGGCCAAGATCCCGCGGTTTGCCGCCGATTTTCAAGGGGACCGATAGTATAACATATTATTATAGTATAATGTTATATTATACTTTATTTTTCTTGACAAATAGATATATTACAGTATAGTACATTGGAAATTGCCCGGTCCGCATTCGCGATGCGGATCGTCGCCGGGAGGGGCCCTCATGTCTATGGCACCGCAGGAACCCAAAGGAAACGGCGGCAACAGCGCGCGTCTTTCGAGCGTGCTCGAGTTCGAGCCGCTGGCCAAGATGTCCGATTACGAGGAATTTGCCGACGGCCACCGCCGGTTCAAGTCGGGCGAATGGGACCAGGAGCGGTGGATCGCCTTTCGCCTCCGCTACGGCATCTACGGCCAGCTTAACCCCGGGCAAATGTGCCGCCTCAAGCTCCCGGGCGGGATCCTGTCCTTCGCCCACGCCCGCGCCATCGCGGCGATCAACGAGAAATTCGCGGGCGGCGAAAAGCCGATCCACCTCACCACCCGCCAGGACATCCAGCTTTATTCCGTGGCGCTGGATGACACGCCGGAATTCGTGCGCGCGCTTTATTCGGCGGGCGTCACCACGCGCGAGGCCTGCGGCAATACCCTGCGCAACATGAACGGCTGCCAGCTCGCCGGCATTTGCCCGCGCGAGCACGTCGACGCCGGCAAGGTGGCCGAGCGCATCGCCCACATGTGGCTGCGCCAGCCCTTGGTCCAGCACATGCCGCGCAAGTTCAAGGTCTCGGTCTCGGGCTGCGAAACCGATTGTGCCGGCTCCGGCATCCACGACATGGGCCTGGTGGCGACGACGCGCGGCGGCAAGAAGGGATTCATCCTTTACGGCGGCGGCGGCACCGGCGGTTACGCCATCGCCGCCGTCAAGCTCCTCGATTTCGTGACCGAGTTCGAGGTCGGCACCGCGCTCGAATCCCTCGTCCGCCTGCACCAGCGCTATTCGAACCGCATCAACCGCAACCAGGCGCGCATCAAGTTCCTCATCAAGCGCTTCGGCGAAGAGAAATTCCGCGCGCTGTTCCTCGAGGAATTCGAGCGTCTGCGCGGCCTGCCCCAGCGCCCCTGGGAGCCCCTCGATTGGCGCCTGCCGACCGAGGCGCCCGAACCCGCGACGCCCGGCGGCGTCGTTTACGGCCACGACGGCCGCGTCGCCGTCGTCATCCAGCCCGAATTGGGCTTGCTCACTTCGGAACAATTGATCGCGCTCGCCGATCTCGGCGAAGAGGCGGGCGCCGAGGGCTTCCGTGTCACCCGCGACCAGAACCTCATCATCATCGGCCTGCCCCCGGGCACCGAAGATGAAGTCGTCGCCAGCGTGCGCGCGCTGGGTCTCCCGGTCCAGGAGCACGAGGGCGACATCGGCGACGTCGTCTCTTGCCCCGGCACCACCAGCTGCCGCCTAGGGATCACCAACTCGCAGAATTTCGGCAAGGCGGTGGTGGATTTGGTGCGCGGTTACGAGCCGCTCCCCGGCGTGACGGTGAAGATTTCCGGCTGCCAGAACGGCTGCGGCCTGCACCATGTGGCCGATTTCGGATTCCGCGGCATGGGCAAAAAGATCGAGGGCGTGAATGCGCCCCACTACCAGATTTACGTCGGAGGCAATGCGCGCCTGAACGGCGCGATCGCCCTTTCGGGCCCGATCGTGGCGGCGCGCTATGCGCCCGAGGCGCTCAAGATGTTCCTCGATGCCTATGCCGCGGGAAGATCGAGCGGCGAATCGGTCCGCGATTGGGCGCTCCGCCTCGGCAAGGACGGGCTCAAGGATATCGTCAAATCCATCACCGACCGGCCGGCGGCCAGCGACAAGCAAGTGTTCGTGGACTGGGGCGAAACCCGGGTGTTCGAAACGCCGGAAGCGGCGCACGCCGAATGCGCGGCGCCCTTTGCCATCGACAATCTGCTCCGCGACTTGGCCGACGACGGTTTGATCGGCTTCGACCGCACGATCCTGGCCGACCGCGCCCAACACGGGTTGCCGTTTGCCCGCGAGGCCCTTTATTACGCCGGGCGCCGGCTGCTGCTGCGCACCGGGGCGGCGGCGGCCGAGGCCGGATTCGACGATGTGATCGTTCAGGTCCGGGCAACTTACGCCGGCGATGCCCGGGTCGAACCGGCGCTCGAAGCCGCGCTCAACGCGCTTAGCCTGGCCGAAGCCGGCCGCGATACCGATCGGTTCCGCGAAAGACTGGCACTTTTCATCGATCTCGCGGCGGAGCTCGTCGCGGTGCCCTACCAGGCGCCCGAATTCAACGCGGCGGCGCTGGGTGATTCGAGCGGCGCGGTCGCCGCGATGCTGCGCGGCCAAGGGGCGGCGGAATGACCTTCGATCCCACAACGGGGCGCCTCCACTGGGCCGAAGATCACGCCGACGAGCTGTACCGGAAATACGGCGGTCTCGACGGCATCGACCTGTTGCGGGTGATGATCGAGAATGAATTCGCGGCCCGCATCGCGGTCACGTCCTCGTTCGGGGCGGAGGCGGCGGTGCTGTTGGATATGGTCGCCCGCGTCGATCCCGCGGTCCCGGTCCTGGTGCTCGATACCGGCAAGCTATTCCCCGAGACCTATGCCTATATCGACCGGCTCTCGCGCCACCTGAACCTCTCCGACGTGCGGCTCTACCGGCCGAGCGACGAAGAGGTCATGGGCGAAGACCCGGACGGCGATCTCTACCGCCGCGATCCCGACGCCTGCTGCACCATGCGCAAGGCGCGGCCGCTCGGCCAGGCGCTGCGGCATTTCGATTCCTGGATCACGGGCCGGAAGCGCTTTCACGGCGCCGAGCGCTCGCGGCTTCGCACCATCGAGGCCCAGGACGGCCGCATCAAGGTCAACCCCTTGGCCAATTGGGAACAGGGCTGGATCGACGACAGCTTCGAAGAGCGCAACCTGCCGCGCCACCCGCTGGTCGCCGAAGGATATTTGTCCATCGGCTGCACCACCTGCACCGCGCCGGTAGCGCCCGGCGAAGAGGTTCGCGCGGGGCGGTGGCGGGGGTCCGAAAAGACCGAATGCGGCATCCACTGCGGCGCGCGATCCTTGCCATGAACCAACTGGACGCGCTCGAAAGCCAAAGCATTTATATTCTGCGCGAGGCTTTCCGGACCTTCGACAAGCTCGGCATGCTGTGGTCCGTCGGCAAGGACTCGAACGCGCTCCTGTGGCTGGTGCGCAAGGCCTTCTTCGGCCATGTGCCGTTCCCGGTCATCCACATCGACACTTCTTATAAGATGCCCGAGATGATCGAATTCCGCGACCGGGTCGCCAAGGAGTGGGGCCTCAATCTCATCGTCGGCCAAAATAAACAGGCCCTGGCCGAAGGCATGAACCACACCAAGGGCCGCGTCGTCTGCTGCACCGCCTTGAAGACCGAGGGGCTCAAAGCCACCATCGAGCAGCACGGATTCACGGGAATCATCGCCGGTATCCGGCGCGACGAGGAGGGAACCAGATCCAAAGAGCGCGTCTTTTCCCCCCGCGGCCAGAACGCGGAATGGGATTTCCGCGACCAGCCGCCCGAATTCTGGGACCAGTTCAAGACCGATTTCGCGCCCGGCACCCATGTCCGGGTCCATCCGCTCCTGCACTGGACCGAGCTCGACGTCTGGCGCTACATCCGGCGCGAAAACATTCCCGTGGTGAATCTCTATTTCTCGAAGGGCGGCAAGCGCTACCGTTCGCTGGGTTGCGCGCCGTGCACGAATCCGATTTCCAGCACCGCCTCGACGGTGGACGAGATCATCGCCGAGCTCGAGACCACCCGCGTTGCCGAGCGCTCCGGGCGCGCCCAGGATCAAGAAGCCGAAGACGCCTTCGAGCGCCTGCGCGCCGACGGCTATATGTAGGAGTGGCCCCGTGACCGTTCACGACGCAAGCGCGCAGCCCCTCAAGATCGTGATCGTCGGCCACGTCGACCACGGCAAGTCCACCCTGGTCGGGCGCCTCATCCACGACACCGGCTCGCTGCCCGAAGGCAAGTTCGAGGCGATCCAGGCCATGTGCGCGCGCCGCGGCATGCCCTTCGAATGGGCGTTCCTGATGGATGCCCTGAAGTCCGAGCGCGACCAGGGCATCACCATCGACACCGCCCAGATCTGGTTTTCCACCGGCAAGCGCAAATACGTGCTGATCGACGCGCCCGGCCACAAGGAATTCCTGAAAAACATGGTGAGTGGTGCCGCCAGTGCCGATGCCGCACTCCTCGTCATCGACGCCGAGGAAGGGGTGCGCGAGCAATCGCGCCGCCACGGCTATCTCTTGCATCTCTTGGGCGTGCCCCAGGTGGCGGTCGCCATCAACAAGATGGATCTGGTCAAGTATTCCAAGCCGCGGTTCGATGAGGTGGCGCGCGAAATCCGCGCCTATTTGCACGAGATCGGAGTGACCCCCACCCAGGTCATTCCGGTTTCGGCGCGCGACGGCGATCATATTGCCGTCCCCACCGATGCGATGTCCTGGTACCGCGGCCCCACGGTGGTCGAGGCGCTCGATGCGTTCGAGCCTCCGGTGCCGCCCACCGATCTGCCGCTGCGCCTGCCGGTGCAGGACGTCTACAAGTTCGACGACCGGCGCATCGTCGCCGGCCGCATCGAAAGCGGCCGCCTCAAGGTCGGCGACACGCTCCTGTTCTCTCCCTCCAACAAGACCGTGAAGGTAACCGGCATCGAAGGCTGGAACGTGCCCGTGGCGGCGGTCGCAGCCAGCGCCGGCCAGTCGGTCGGGATCACGCTGGACGAGCAGATATTCATCGAGCGCGGCGAGGTCGCGAGCCACGTCGAAAATCCGCCCATCGAAACCAACGTCTTCCGCGCGCGCATCTTCTGGCTCGGCAAGAACCCGCTGAAAGTGGGGAACCGGTATCTCCTCAAAATCGCCACCGCGCGCCATCCGGTCGAGGTGCAGAAGATCGAGCGGGTGGTGGACACCACGGATTTATCGTCGGGTGAGTCCGACTCCGTGCCGAAAAGCGCGGTCGCCGAAATCGTGCTGCGCTCGCGCTCGATGCTGGCGCTCGACGAATTCCACGCGAGCCCACGAACCGGGCGCTTCGTGCTGATCGAGGATTACGACATCGTCGGCGGCGGCATCATCGGCATGGAAGGCTACGCCGACCAGCGCCATTCCCTCACCGTCAAATCCACCAACATCTTCAACGTCGATCACCGCGTCACCACGCCCGCGCGCTGGCGCGCCAACGGCCACAAAAGCGGCGTCATCTGGCTGACCGGCCTTTCGGGTGCCGGCAAGACGACGCTCGCCCTGGAGCTGGAGCGCCAGCTCTTCCTCAAGGGCTATCAGGTCTATGTGCTCGACGGCGACAACGTCCGCCACGGCCTTTCCGCCGACCTCGCCTTTTCGCCGGAAGACCGCGGGGAAAACATCCGCCGCGTGGGCGAGGCGGCGGCGCTGTTCTCCGACGCGGGGTTCATCGTCATCACCGCCTTCATCTCGCCCTACCGCTCCGACCGCGACCGGGCCCGCGCCATCCGGCCGACCATGTTCCACGAGATCTACATCAAGGCGGACCTCGAGACCTGCGAGCAGCGCGATCCCAAGGGCCTGTACAAGAAAGCGCGGCGCGGCGAGATCGAGGTCTTCACCGGCATCACCGCGCCCTACGAGCCGCCCGACAAGGCCGATCTCATCGTGGATACGTCGGAGCACGACGTCGCCAGTTCGGTTGAAATGCTGCTCGATTACGTGGAACGGAACTTCGGCGAAGGCGCGCTCGACGGCGCCCGCACCTCCGTCCGCTGACTGGCATTTCCGGCTCAACGCGCAACCGGGTGGCGATGGAAACCGATAAGGCCGCACTGGCTCTCGCGCACGGGCTTTCCTTCGCCGATCTCTATGCGCGCGAAGGCTTGGAGCGCATCGACGCGCTGTTTCTGGACCATCTGCGCGCCGCCGACGCAGGGTTGGCCATGCGCTTAATTGCGGCCCGCACCAACGGCGGCATCGAAGACGCGCTCGCCGAATCCGAATTGCTTCTGGCGCTTGCCCCCCATCTCGAAGATTTCCTGGGCGAACTGTTCGCCATCGGCAAGGAGATCCGCGCGCTGTCGGAGGCGCAGAATAGTCTGGCGCCCCTTTTTGCCTGCAAGCGCCTCTTCGTGCAGCGCCAGGCGGTCAAGGCCTTTGATTCCGTGCAGGTCAATTCCTTCGACGGCGACCGGCTGCGCGCCGACCTCGAAGAATTATTCGGCGAGAAGCTCGACGAGCTCACCTTCGCCCGCCGTGTCATGTCCTGGCGCGAAGATGAGCAGGCGAATGCGGAACCGCTGGCGGTTGCCGGGAAATACGCCGCCTGGGCCGTGCTCTCGTCCAAGGGCCGCGCGCGCCACAAGCACGGCGTGCTGTTCAAACTCCCCCGCAAGCTCGATCCGGTAACGCTCATCCCGTTTGAGGCGGCGGCGGTCGAGGGCGTCGCCGCACTCCGGCTGCCGGAAGATAAATTACGCCGGCGCGAAGGTTTCGCCCTCACCGATCCCGGAACCGATGTCACGGGCGCGCTCGATTCCGCCCACTACTGCATCTTCTGCCACGGCCAGGGCAAGGACTCGTGCTCGAAAGGGCTTTGGGATAAATCCGGCGGGTTCAAGAAAAGCGCGTTCGGCGTCCCCCTGATCGGCTGCCCGCTCGAGGAAAAAATCTCCGAGATGAACCTCCTGGCCTCCGAGGGTCACACATTAGGTGCCCTCGCCACCGCCATCGTCGACAATCCCATGGTCGCCGGCACCGGCCACCGCATCTGCAACGATTGCATGAAGTCCTGCATCTACCAGAAGCAGGAGCCGGTCGACATCCCCCAGATCGAAACCCGGGTGCTGCGCGATTCCCTCGCCTTGCCCTGGGGCTTCGAGATCTACGGGCTGCTCACCCGCTGGAGCCCGCTGAATTTGCGCCGGGCACTCCCCAAAGCCGCCACCGGCTGCAAGGTTTTGATCGTGGGCCTCGGCCCGGCCGGTTACACCCTCGCCCATCATCTGATGAACGACGGGCACAGCGTGGTCGCGGTCGATGGCTTGAAGATCGAGCCGCTCCCACCCGCGCTGTCGGGGGTCGCCAAAACCGGCGCCCGCGTTCCGTTCAAACCCATCCGCGACCTCGGGGAGCTCAAAGAGAATCTCGCCGAGCGGACCATGGCCGGGTTCGGCGGCGTCGCCGAATACGGCATCACCGTGCGCTGGGACAAGAATTTCCTGAAAGTGATCCGCCTGCTCTTGGAGCGCCGCGCCGAATTTTCCATGTTCGGCGGGGTGCGCTTCGGCGGCACCATCACCATGGACCAGGCCTTCGCCATGGGATTCGACCATGTGGCGATGTGCGCGGGGGCCGGGCGCCCCACCTTCGTCGCCATGCCCAACGCGATGGCGCGGGGCGTGCGCCAAGCCTCCGATTTCCTGATGGCGTTACAGCTCACCGGCGCCGCGAAAACCGATTCGGTGGCAAACCTCCAGCTCCGCCTTCCGGTCGTGGTCATCGGCGGCGGCCTGACCGCGATCGACACCGCGACCGAGGCCTTGGCCTATTATCCGCTCCAGGTCGAAAAATTCCTGCACCGCTACGAAACTCTGGTCGCCGAGCGCGGCGAACAAACCGTGCGCGCCGCGTTCACGGCCGAGGACGCAGGCATCGCCGGCGAGTTCATCGCCCATGCCAAGATGATTCGAGCCGAGCGCGCCGAAGCATTGCTCGAAAACCGCGAGCCCCGCATCCGCGAGCTTCTCAATTCCTGGGGCGGGTCCACCATCGCCTACCGCCGCCGGCTCATCGATGCGCCGAGCTATACCTTGAATCACGAGGAAGTGGCGAAAGCCTTGGAGGAAGGTGTCCGCTTCGCCGAAAAGCTCAGCCCCGTCGCGGTCGAGGTCGATGAATTCGGCCACGCCGCCGCCTTGAAGCTGGCGCGGAAGGACCTCAACGAGGAAGGCCATCTGATCGACACCGGCGATACCGTGACGCTGCCGGCGCGAAGCATCCTGATCGCGGCGGGCACGCACCCCAACACGGTGCTGGGGCGCGAAGACCCGGCCCATGCGCCGATCGAGGGCAAATACTTCCGCGCCGTCGATGAAACCGGCAAGCCCGTCAAGCCCGCGAAAATCGCCAAGCCCGAAATCCCCCAAGTCCTCATGGAAATCTGGCCCGACGGGCGGGCCACCAGCTTCTTCGGCGACCTCCACCCCTCCTATGCCGGCAATGTCGTCAAGGCGATGGCGAGCGCCAAGCAGGGCTATCCGGTGATCTCCCGCGTGCTTAGCCGCCGTCCCCCCATCGCCGCGGAAAACCTGGTCGCGCAATTAAACGAGTCTTTGCGCGCCACCGTCTTTGAGGTCGTCCGCCTCACCCCCACCATCGTCGAGGTGGTGGTGCGCGCCCCCGCCATGGCCCGCGCGTTCCGCCCCGGCCAGTTCTTCCGCCTGCAAAATTTCGAGACGCTGGCGCCCAAGGTGGACGGGACCCGGCTTGCGATGGAAGGGCTCGCCATGACCGGGGCCTGGGTGGATCGAACCCGCGGCCTCGTTTCCACCATCGTCTTGGAGATGGGCGGCTCGTCGGATCTCTGCGCGCTGTTGAAGCCCGGCGACCCCTGCGTCCTCATGGGCCCGACCGGAACGCCGACCGAAATTCCCGCCGACGAAACCGTGCTCCTGGCGGGCGGCGGCTTGGGCAACGCGGTGCTGTTCTCGATCGGCCAGGCGCTCCGCGAGGCCGGCTCACGGGTGGTCTATTTCGCCGGCTACAAGAAAGTCATCGACCGGTACAAGACGGATCAGATCGAGCGCGCCGCCGACCAGGTCATCTGGTGCTGCGACGAGGAGCCGGGCTTCGCGCCCTCGCGTCCCGGCGACGCCGCATTCACCGGCAACATCGTCCAGGCGATGGTTGCCTATGCCGGCGGCGCCTTCGGGCCCCCGAAATTTCCCTTGGACTCCGTGGACCGGGTGATCGCCATCGGCTCGGAGGCGATGATGGGGGCGGTGGCCAAGGCCCGCCACTCCGTGCTCGCGCCCTACTTGAAGCCCGGCCACCGGGCCATCGGCTCCATCAACTCGCCCATGCAATGCATGATGAAGGAGATCTGCGCCCAGTGCCTGCAGCCCCACCGCAACCCGGTGACCGGCGAGGAAACGGTCGTCTTCTCCTGCTTCAACCAGGACCAGCCCCTCGACCTCGTCGATTTCAAGGCGCTCCACGAGCGCCTGGGCCAGAACGCGGTCCAGGAAAAACTCACCAAGCTCTGGATCGACCGCTGCCTGACGCACCTCAACGTCCGCGCCATGGCGGGGTAACTCTCCCAACCCCCCCCCCCTTGTGGGGGAGGGCGGGGTGGGGGGTGCCGCCATTCCCTCTCCCGCTAAGCGGGAGAGGGGCGGGGTGAGGGCGCGGCAGAATCCGCGTTTTCGAACTGGGCTCGGGCGGGGTGAGGGCAGCCAGCAACATGCGCTGGCATGTCCGCTTGTAGCCAATTCCGGACCTCGCGCTCTAGCTGATGGCTCTTATGGTACTGCCCCTTAACGGACGTCCGATCTGGTGCGCAAATCAAGAATTTCGTAACGGGCGCGATTTCACACAATGGGCTTATGCGGGTAACATCAGCTTGCGCGTACCCGCACATGCACGCGGGATCAGGGTGGTCTCAATGGATTTCCGCGTCGCCAACCTCATCACCGCAATTACTGCGATCGTATCCGTCGTGGTGAGTATGGTGATGGTGATCCCCATTCCGTCGTGGGCTGGCCCGGCCGAAGACGACGCTCTATGGCATGCGGTCGGGTGCCACGACGGTCACCTCGACACCGAGGCGGTGAAGGCCGCGCTGAAGCTGGGGGCCGATCCGAGCGCTCCATCAATGACTCCCCGACCAATAACTCCGCTGGAGTGCGTCTCCGTGGCGATGGCAGGTAATCATGGCAGTAATCATGATGAGGCCGCGAACCGTAGGGCTGTCGAAGTCGCCAAGATTCTGTTCGCCGCCGGGGCCAAGCTCGGCCCTGCCGACCGTGAGATTCTTTTCTTCCCCATCTCCTCAGGCAGCGTGGAGATGGTCCGTTTGCTTATCGACAAGGGGGCCTCTCCCACGGCGAAGCTGGAGGGTTTCACCCCGCCCGAACTTGCTAAAAAATATAATCAACCAGCGGTTTACGACTATCTCATCAGTCGTGGTGGCGTACCTGTAGACAGCACCGCCGCCGCACAGATCGCCCTCATCGAAGCGGCACGGGGTGAATTCCCCGCAGACCGCCCAGGCTTGGGCTACGACGAGGAGTTGGCAATAGCTAAGATGGAACGGGCGGTTAGGCAGGGTGCCCGCATCGACGGCACCGGTCCGAACAACGAGACCGCCCTCATCGCGGCAGTGAGAGGGGGGGTTTACGGGCGAGACTCTGCAGATTCGATCCGGTGGCTACTCGACCATGGAGCCGACCCTAATCAGAAAGGCGGTAGCGGTTTGCAAGGGATAGAAGGTCTCCCTCTTCATATCTTCGTCGCGACGAACAAGAACTCGCTGGCGGGTTTGCCAGACCGACCCGATGCCAAGCCAATGGCAGAGGAGACACTAGCACGCCTGCTCAAGGCCGGTGCCAAGGTGTCAGGCATGGACTCGCAGGGCCGCACTCCTCTGCACCTTGCCGCCAAGTTCGACAACGTGCGGGCAGCCGAAGTCCTGATCAAAGAGGGGGCCAAGGTGATGGCGCGGGACGTGGCTGGAAAGACACCGCTCGACTACGCCGAGTCCGCCCCCATGATCAAACTATTGAAAGCCAGCGGAGCGACCGAACGCTAGAGCCGAAACAGTCCGTTGCAAAAATAAAAAAATTCGCACTCCGTGCGACCGATCCCACGCGCAACGCGCCGTCGATTATCTCCACGCTTTGCAGCCGAAGGCGGAAGCCGACCAGACCGAGGAGCGGGCCGCCGCTATGCGCGGCAATTGTCACACAGTGCTTTCATCTTTTTGCGGACATGCATCCAGCTCTGAGACTCCCAGTCGGCGGTTTTGAGTCCGTCGCAATACTTATCGAGCACCAAACGGAGCTTTTTTAGAAAGTCTTCGGCATTGATGGTGAGAGATGCATGATCGAAGAGCGGCCGTCCTTTCTTTCTGGTGATCCGCCAACCGCCGGTGGTTTCGGCTTGGTGTAAAATACCGCACCGGATATTGCTGTAGAACTCCTGGCAGCGGCACCGAAACACCTTGAATGGCTCACTGCTATTGAAGAAATGACCAAACGCCTCTTTGCTCTTCTTGTTGCTGTTCTCCCAACCCTGGCGAAACGATTCGAGTGCCTCAATCATGAGGCATGAAATCGCCATCATTGTGAATCCATGCTTATAGTTTCCTCCCATTGCTGGTTTCACATATCGTACCATGAAGCGTTCGCGGAGAGCGTCGGCTATCGTGTTCCTGTCCCGATTGGCGAGAGCAGTCTCGTAGTCTTGGACTGTAAAGCCCGGAGCAAGTTCGGTTAGCATTGGATCAGGTACAGACGTATTCACAGCGCGATCCTCCCCCGTGAAGTGACCCAGGTTGAAGTATGCTCCCCAATGACAGGCCGGACGATAAGATCCCCATCGGACAGGTAAGGGGTCGAATGACCTTACGGCTGCTGGTGGTGCAAAAATCAAGAATTTCGCACCACGATGCTGCCACAGGAGGAACAGCCACTTATCGCTTGCAAAATCCCGGTGTGAATGTCCGCTTACCATCCTTTGCTGCGGTGAGCGGCGACCAGGACGATCGTCCGCCTTGGGTCAAAGGCGGACATCCGAAAAATTTGTGGGCTGCGGCTAGTGCCGGTAAAGAAAGTCGAAATCCGAATGCCAAGCCGCGCCTCCAATCGTTAATTCCGCCGCGCGCGAACCGGCACGCACCTAATCCTGCGCTCTCTTTTCGCCCGCGCCTCCAATAATTAATTGGTGCGTACGGACGTCTCCGCCTTGGCCGGCGGATGCGCTGCCGGAACCTCAGTGTTGTTGACTTCCGTGCGTTATAGGAATATACTCCCACATCGGTCTTTGCCATTGTGAATGGTAAGCGGGCGCGGCAGGTGGCGGCGCGTTGTCGTTCTTGCCCGCGAGTTTGACGATGCGCATGCAAATGATGACATTTGCGAACATTCGCCTAAGAAACCGCGGGGCGGCCAATGCCGGCGGGTGCAAAGCCGAAGGAAACCGCCGGGAACCGCGGGAAACGGCGCCGCGCATTTCCGCACTTCGGCGCGCAAAAACAAGGCAAAGCGAAGCAAATGTCATCTTTAGGCCGCGCTCCGCCGCCTTCCTTGCAAGGAACAGCGAAAGCGGAAGAATCGCCCGCGCCGTCCATCCGTGGCAACGGTTTCGATTGCGGCTTAAGCGGTATGGCCGCAGTTTAACAAGGCTCCAACGCGATTGAACGAATCCGCATGCAACATCCGATGAAGGAACAGGAACCAGGCCTAAGTGCCGCAACGGCGGCGGCCCGTCTGAAGGCGGAGGGGTACAACGAGCTGCCGGCGCCCGACCGGCGCGGATTCGTGCGCATCCTTTCCGAAATTTTGCGCCAACCGATGTTCGCGCTGCTGATCGGCGGTGGCGTCGTCTATTTGCTCTTGGGCGACCGGATCGAAGCCCTGCTCCTGCTTCTGTTCGCTTCCCTCTCGGTCACGATCACAATCGTTCAGGAGTCCCGCAGCGAACGCGTATTGGAGGCGCTTCGGAATCTCGCGAGTCCGCGGGCGCTCGTGATCCGCGGCGGCAAGAGAATTCACATAGCCGGCCGGGAGGTCGTGCGCGGCGACCTCATGGTGATTTCCGAGGGCGACCGGGTGGCGGCGGATGCAACTCTGGTATCGTCGCAAGACCTGTTGCTCGACGAATCGCTCCTGACCGGCGAATCCATTCCCGTCCGCAAGCTGGCCCAACCTTCCTCCGCAAAGATCGGAGATCGGCAGGCCGGGCCGGGCGGCGAAGACTTGCCCTATATCTTCGCCGGAACGCTTGTGGTGCGCGGCACCGGGCTTGCGCTCGCGCATGCGACCGGCATTCGCAGTGAAATGGGCAAGATCGGACGTGCCCTTCGCACCATCGAAACGGAACAACCGCGCCTGCAACAGCAGATGCGATGGTTCGTGCGTGACTTCGCCATTGTCGGCGCCCTCGCCGGAGGGTTGACGGTCCTGCTCTTTGGGCTGCTGCGCGGGTCGTGGCTCGAGGCCATGCTTGGCGGCATCGCGCTCGGAATGTCCTTGCTGCCCGAAGAGTTCCCTCTCGTCATGACGGTGTTCATGGCGATGGGCGCGTGGCGTATTTCGCGGACACGCGTGCTCACGCGCCGCGCCTCGGCGATAGAGACGCTGGGAGCTACGACGGTGTTGTGCGCCGACAAGACGGGCACCATGACCGAAAACCGCATGACGGCCGTCTCCATCCTCGGCGAGGATGCCCGCTGGGATCGGGATGGAAACATTCCGCTATCGGGCAGCCTACGGGAAACCCTGGAAGTTGCCCTGCTGGCCTGTCCGCGCGAACCGACCGATCCGATGGACATGGCCGTACACGCGCTCGCCGGGGCAAAGCTCGGCTCGGCCACCGCCGGTTTCGCGGATCGCACGCTCATTCGCGCCTACGGTCTCCGGCCGGATTTGTTTGCGGTAGCGAACATCATGTCCGGCGGTGGCGCCGGGAACGGCACGGCTTACGCCAAGGGCGCGCTCGAAGCGATAGCGGAGCTTTGTCACCTGTCCGCCGGCCGCTTGGTCCGAATTCGCCAACAGGTGGACGCGCTTGCGCGCGATGGAATTCGCGTGCTCGGCGTCGCGAAAACAAAAGTCATGGATGTCGCACAGGTGCAAAACCCGCCGGAATCGCCCCGCGGCCTGAAATTCGAATATGCGGGACTGATCGGCTTTGCCGACCCATTGCGTTCCAATGTGCCCGCCGCCGTCGCCGAATGCCGTTCCGCGGGAATAAGGGTCGTGATGATAACCGGCGATTATCCGGCAACGGCCCGCGCCATTGGCCGGCAAGCCGGGCTCGACTCCGCGGATGTCCTGGCCGGCGACGACATCGAAGCCATGTCCGATGACCGGCTCGCGACGCTCGTGAAATCGACGTCGATATTCGCGCGCATCCGGCCCGATCAAAAACTCCGCATCGTCCAGAGTCTGAAGGCGAACGGCGAGATCGTCGCCATGACGGGCGACGGCGTGAACGACGCGCCCGCGATCAAGGCCGCTCACATCGGCATTGCCATGGGCGGGCGCGGCACCGATGTCGCGCGCGAGGCATCCGCAATCGTCCTGCTCGACGACGATTTTGGCTCGATCGTGAAGACCATCCGCCTGGGGCGGCGCATCTACGACAATCTGCGCAAGGCGATCGAGTACATCGTCGCCGTCCATATCCCCATAGCCGGGCTCGCGCTCCTGCCCCTTCTGCTGGGGCTGCCGCTCATGCTCACGCCCATTCACATCGCATTTCTCGAAATGGTCATCGATCCGGCGTGTTCGGTGGTGCTTGAAGCCGAAGAGGAGGAAGACGACGTGATGCGACGCCCCCCGCGCGATCCCGCGAGTCCGTTGCTTCTGCCAAGGCGGATTTTATGGGCGGTCCTCCAGGGCCTGATCGTTCTCGCGGTCTTGGCCGGCGTTTTCATCGGCGCGGCGCGCATGGGAGTGCCCGAGCCGGATTTGCGCGCGCTCGTCTTCACGTCCCTGGTTCTCATGAACATGGGTCTCATTTTGGTCAACCGCTCGTTCAGCTCTTCTCTCGTTCGCGCGTTCCTGCGGCCCAACCGCTCGCTCCGGATTCTGCTTGGCGGCGTAACCGCGGTTCTCGCGGCGGCCGTGTTTTGGCCCCCGGCCCGGTCGCTGTTTCATTTTGGCCGGCTGCATTGGGACGACCTTGCCCTATGCGCCGTTGCCGGCTTCTTCAGCCTGCTGATATTGGAAGCGCTCAAAGCACGATGGTTTCGCGTTGGCGGGGATGGCAAGGCGGCGTTGCCGCGGTAGCGTCGAGCCGTCGATTCAAACACCCGCCGATGTTTGTGCAATCGCCGGAATAGTTTTTCTGGGGTGCGAGTGCCGGTTGCGATGTTGTATTGAAGAAGGCTAGGCAGGTAACGCGATGGCGACGCTGGGCCAATGGAGGATGTGATGATGCAGAACATGATGCAGGATGGGATGACGTGGGGTATGGGGGCGGTTGGTCTGCTGGGCGTGTTGGTCGTTCTGCTCGCTATAGCCGCCCTCATCAAATACGTATTCTTTCGCTAAAAATGAATTTGACCGGCCGCTCGATTTGGTGGACTTCCGCGCGCTGCACGAGCGCCTCGGCCGGAACGCGGTCCAGGAAAAGCTCACCAAGCTCTGGATCGCCCGCTGCCTCACCCATCTCAACGTGCGCGCGATGGCGGGGTAGGGGGTGCTCGCGTCGCAACCGTTGGGACCTACCTTAAAATGGGGGTTGAGGGAACGCAGGTCCGTGACGAGACCCAGAACGATGCGCTGCCTGCTTGGCCGGCATTGCCTTAGCCGCTAATTCTTGCGTTCCTTGTCTTGCTCGCCGCCTTTCAGAGGTCCGCGCCACCAACAAATACCAGCGGGATCAGCACGTTAAGGTGTTATAGGAAAACAGCATTCACAGGAGCTGACAATCTTATTGACAACCATCTGTGAACGGTATTCACATACAGATATCCTTATCGTTCACAGGAGGACGCTTCTTATGGCTGAATCGTCTCTGATCGGAATATACGAAATCGGTGAATTGGCAAACGTCGGCGCGTCAGCAGTGGCTAATTGGCGAAAGCGCTTTGCCGATTTTCCAGCGCCGCTCGCCGATCTGAAATCTGGGCCTGTGTTCGACATAAATCAGGTCAAACTTTGGCTTGCGCGCCGACAAGCAGACGATGCGCCGGGGATTGAGCTTTTTTACGACCAAATGGCAGTTAATCGAGGTGACCCACCGGAACTTCGTGCGAAGGTCGAAGAGGTTGTACGAAAACTCCAAGAGGAAGCAACCTCGGCTAAACGTCCCGGCATTCTGTTGGGAAAAGTGCAAAGTGGCAAAACACGCGCATATTTGGGTGTCACCGCACGCGCATTCGACAAAGGCTATGACGTCGCGGTCATACTAACGAAAGGTACAAAATCGCTGGCGGAGCAGACGCTCAGCCGGGTCAAAGACGATTTCGAGGAATTTATCGAGGCGGATCAGGTACAGGTTTTCGATATTTTAGCGGTGCCGCAACTAACCACATACGAATTAACAAGCAAGCTGATTTTTGTCGTCAAAAAAGAAGACGACAATATGAAAAGGCTTATTGATTTGTTTGGAGTGCGATACCCGGAGCTAAAAGAAAGATGCGTACTCATCATAGATGACGAGGCCGATCTTGCCTCTGTGTCCGGTCGGCGTACCGGGGGTGTGAATATAGCCGGAAAAATTTCCCGTCAAATCGACCGGTTCCGTGAACTTGTTGCAAACTCCGCCTTCCTGCAAGTCACGGCAACGCCCTATTCGCTATACTTGCAACCCGACGACGAGATAGTCGTACGTGGAAACTGTCTCTTTAAACCCAAACGACCCGCCTTCACAGTTCTATTGCCTACACATAGCAAATATGTTGGTGGCGACGAGTACTTTGATAGAAGTGCGGACCCGGAGTCTCCAGCTTCGTTCTTCTTTCGCGAGGTCCCGCTACAGGAACGAGATGCTCTCAAGAAAGAAGACCGACGCAGACTACAAATCGACAGAGTGTTGACTGAACGAAACGCGGCGGTCCTCAGAGACGCGATCGTTACGTTTCTGGTGGGAGGTGCTATTCGCCGCCTTCAGCAACGGAGTGCTGGCTTGCGGCCACAAAAGTATAGTTTTCTTTTCCATACGGAGCAGTCCCGGAATTCGCATGATTGGCAAGTGACCGTGGCAGCCGCCATTATTGCCGCGCTTGTCGACCAAGCCAGCGCAGATAGCCCGCTCTTCAATGAGCTACTACGGGCCGCGCATGTCGATTTACGTCGCTCTATCGAACTTGAAGCACTACTGCTACCTAGCCTTGAAGAAGTGAAGAAAGCCGTTATTGATTCACTTGTAACCGGCCAGGTGATGATTACTAAAGTGAACTCCGATGTCGATGTCAAAAATTTGCTTGCAAGTAATGGACAGCTCAAGCTCAGAACGCCCTTCAATATGTTTATTGGCGGCCAGATACTCGACCGGGGAATCACAATCAATAACCTGATTGCGTTTTATTACGGAAGAAACCCGAATCGTTTCCAGCAAGATACGGTTCTGCAGCATTCCCGGATGTATGGTCCTCGCCCCGCCTCCGATCTGGTTGTGACAAGGTTTTATGCGCCTCAGCACGTCTACCAAATTATGAAACGGATACACGAGTTCGATGGTGCCTTGAGAGAAGCATTCGAGTCCGGTGAACACGATCAAGGCGTCTATTTTATTCAGAGGGATGCCGCGAAACGCCTGATTCCATGCTCACCTAATAAGCTCTTATTTTCTGATGTGGTAAGCATACGTCCGGGCCGCCGATTGGTGCTCTCGGGGTTCCAAACTGTGTCCAAATCCGCGGGTGCAAGAAATTTGGCGGCGCTGGACGCTCGTATTGAAAATCTCATAGGGTCATCCATGGAGCCTCACCTCATAGATGTCGATGAGGGGGTGAAGCTTCTAGAACTTGCGTATGCAAACCTCGAATTCCCGGATGTGTCAACTGACGACGACCGCCAAGCCCATCTCGTGGCATTGGGGCATCTTTCGCGGACTTGCAAAAATCCTGGCCTCAAGGGGAAGATGTGGTTGTTAGCGGCCAAAGACCACAAAATGGCACGCTATCGTGAAGAGGGGCGTTTTTCGAACGCCCCCGATACGAAGCAACAGAAAGAACCGGCGCGGGCAAACGCGGACGATCTTCCGGTCCTTGTGCTCATGCGCCAAAATGGTGACGAAGCGAAGGGATGGCGCGGTTTGCCGTTCTGGTGGCCCGTTATTTTTACACCGCGGTCTGCAGCTACGCTGATATTTGCAACCGAAGAAGCCGTGTCTCCGACCGATGCGGTCGCAGACAGATATCCGAGATCGTTGTCGACGGAAGAAATCGCATGACACGCGATCACCCGCCGCGCTTGCCAGTCATTGAAAGGCCGCTGGCAAAGCCGCATAAAGTCGTCTCGGGCCGCGAGTGGATCAAGGCGCGCAAACGGCTCCTGATCCAAGAGAGGAAATTCACCAAGCTGCGCGATGAGCTCAGCCAGGCGCGGCGCGATCTGCCGTGGGAGGCCGTCACCAAGGTGTATGTATTCGAGGGGCCGGACGGGAAACAAACTCTGCCGGAGCTTTTCGACGGACGGAGCCAGCTCATCGTCTATCACTTCATGTTCGGCCCGGATTGGGACGCGGGCTGCCCGCACTGCTCCTTTTGGGCCGACAACTTCGATCCGGTCATCGTCCACCTCAACCACCGCGATGCGACCATGATCGCCGTGTCCCGGGCGCCGTTCAAAAAACTGGCGGCCTACAAGAAGCGCATGGGCTGGAACTTCAAGTGGGTCTCATCGGCGGGGACGGATTTCAATTTCGACTACCAGGTCTCGTTCACGCCGGAGGAGCTGGCCAAGAAAAAAGCCGTCTACAACTACGTGACCCAAGATCCCGGCCCCGCGGAGCGGGAGGGCGTCAGCGTATTCTTCAAGGACCCGAAGGGCCGCGTGTTCCACACCTATTCCGCTTTTGCTCGCGGCATCGACATGTTGAATACCGCCTACCATTACCTCGACCTCGCGCCCAAGGGCCGGGACGAGGCCGGTCATGACGTCCCGCAGTTCTGGGTGCGCCGGCACGACGAATACGGCCGCTGATCCCGTAGCGGATCGGCCATCGTCCGCTTGGTGCCGCCTTTTGGATCGCCGGTGTATTTGACGGTGTAGGGCACGGAGTCCCCACAGCGCGCGAAGCAGGCCAAGACGACAAATAAAAAAGTCGGTAGGCTGAGGACCGGGAAATACGGCATGCAGGCCGCCGATGGGCGGGCCGAATCATGAATTGGAAGGAGCACCGGCATGGATGTTTATGGCATTTCGGGGATTATCATCCTCGTGCTCGATATATTCGCGATCTTCCAGGTGCTGCAAAGTAGCCTGCCGCCAGTCAACAAATTGATCTGGATCCTTTTGATCCTCGTCTTGCCGGTCTTGGGCCTCATTCTCTGGCTGCTGGTCGGATCGCGCCGGCTCGTGTAATCGATCCTCGCGGCGGCGAACGCCTTGCGCCGGCAATGGCGGAAGCGATCGGCCTGATAGGCGCAGCCGCGCGCATCGGTCGGGACGCCGAACGCCGTTCGCTTCACCGCCACCAGAAAAGCAACCGCCTCCGTTTAAGAAAGGCGATAACCGATAAATCGCCCGCGCCTCTAATTATTAATTGGCGCATACGAACGTCTCCGCCTTGGCCGGCGAATGCGCTGCCGGATTCGCAATGTTGTTGACTTCTGCGCCTATTAGGAATATACTCCCACCTCGGTCTTTGCCATTATGAATGGTAAGCGGGCGCCGCGGATTTTCCTTGCGGGCGCGTGGGCGTTGTCGCTCGCCTCGCGGGATTTCCTTGCGGACGCATGCAAATGATGACATTTGCGAACATTCGCCTAAGAAACCGCGGCGCGGCTGATGCCGGCGGGCGCAAAGCCGAAGGAAACCGCCGGGAACCGCCGGAAACTGCGCCGCGCATTTCCGCACTTCGGCGCGCAAAACAAGGCAAAGCGAAGCAAATGTAATCTTCAGGCCGCAGCACCATGGCGGGGCGGGCAGGGGCGAGGCGTCAGCGTAAGCGGTTCACTTCGTCTCGCCGCCCGAATCCAGCGGACCGGAACGCACGGTCAGTTTCGTGCCGCCTTTCGGATCGCTCGTATATTTGACGGTGTAGGGCACCGAGTCCCCGCAGCGGTCGATGGTCCATAGTTCCGTCCATTCGCCCCCGGCGGCCGGCTGGACGACCTTCGTATCCAGGACTTTCCGCGCCTGGCAGGCCGGTCCCAGCCCTTGGTCGTATCTTTGTATCGCCGCCCAAGTGTCCTTCATCAACACAGGACTGCCGAGCGTCTCGCCGGGAAATTCGCCGCTCCCCAAATTCGGCGGGGTAAAACGAACGTCGACGTTCTTGTTAGGACCTTGGGTGAAGACCAGCGTGTAAATCGCCCGGTCGCCGCAGCGGTCCAAGGTCCATTGCTCGGCCCAATTGCCGTCCGCGAGCGTCTTGACGACCTTGGTATTCAAAGCTTTGCGGGCTTGGCAGGACGGCGCCAGCTCCGCGTCCTTCGACTTGAGCTTGGTCCAAATCTCGTTCTTGGTTTTGGTAGGCACCAGGCTTTCGCCCGGAATCTCGTCGGCGCGCACGCTGCCGGCGAACAGGCACCCCGCGGCAATGCAGGCGACGATGAATTTGGCGCCGCGAGACATTATCGCCGCCCCGTTTCGCAACTCGAACAACGGATCCGGGGGCAGGTCCTTAAGCGGCTTATTTCTTCGCCTTATCGGCGTCGGCGGCGACTTGCATCTTGACGATCTTGTCGGGGTTCGCCGGCGGTTCGCCCTTGCGGATCTTGTCGACGAATTCCATGCCGGAAACGACCTTGCCCCAAACGGTATAGTTGCCGTTGAGGGCCGCTTTTTCCCCGAACATGATGAAGAACTGGCTGTCGGCGCCGTTGATGTCCGGCGTGCGGGCCATGCCGGCAACGCCGCGGACAAAGGGTTCGGCGGAAAATTCGGCGGGGATGTTGGTGCCGCTGCCGCCGCCGCCGGTGCCGGTCGGGTCGCCGCCCTGGGCCATGAATCCGCCGATCACGCGATGGAATATGAGGCCGTCATAGAAGCCTTTGCGCGCAAGCTCCTTGATGCGGGCGACGTGCTTGGGCGCCAGATCGGGACGCATTTGTATGACCACGCGCCCGTATTGGAGGTCCATATAGAGCGTGTTTTCGGGATCGGGTTTGGGCGCATCGGCAAAAGCCGGCATGGCGATCAAGGTGATAGCAAGGACCAGAAACAGCATAATATTTTTCATGGGTTTTCCTTTGCGAATTTTGGCGCGAGCGTCCGCGGTCTCACATTCTCGGTTCGGTTTTCTTCCAGGCATCGAGCACCGTGATGCGCCCGAGCCAGGCCATGATGTTGGGATAGTCGTTCACCGGAAGTGCTGCTGCTTCGGCATGGGTAAACGTGCTGGCGATGCCAAGATCCGCGATCGTGAGCGCGTCGCCCACCAGGTACTTCTTGCCCTTGAGGGTCGAATCGAGCACCCCGTAGAAGCGCTTGATCTGCTCCAGGGCGGCCGCAACCGCGGCCTGGTCGGGCGGGCCCATGTTCATGACCTTCTTCACCAAGATCTCGAACACGACCGTGCCGGAGTGGCGCGCCAGATGCGCCGCATCCCACATCAGCCAGCGGGTGACGTCGGCCCGCTCCCGCTCGTTCTTGCCCAAAAGTCCCTTCTCGGGCTTCATCGACGCCAGGTACTGCATGATCGCCCGCGACTCCCAAAGGGTGAAATCGCCGTCCTTGAGGGTCGGGACCATCCCGTTCGGGTTCATCGCCAGAAAACCGGGCGCCTTATGGTCGCCCTTGGCGAAATCCATCGGCTTCTCTTCCAGCGGAATGCCGAGATAAAGCGCCGTCATGTGCGCGCGGCGGCAGTTGGGCGAAAGCGGATTGAAATAGAGCTGCATCGAATGTCTCCCTGGGGGCCGTGGCCGGATGGTTATATAAGCGGCGCGGAAGAGTCCCCGGCGCGCCATCCTAGGGCAGAGGCCAGGGCAGGTTTATGGCATTCACGGCGAATTGAACGCCGCGGCAAGCTGCCGCACCCCCGCCTTATAATCCCGGCTCTCCGGGCCCTTGCAAATCCTCTTGGCACTCTCCACTTAAGAGTGCTAAACACCCCGCGGGCCGGGCGGTCAGCCCCGCGGCAGATTTCACCCGCGGCCGGCACGGCCCGCAGTCTTAATAAGTCACGCCAGGGAGAAGACAGATGAAGTTCAGGCCGCTTCATGACCGCGTCGTCGTGCGCCGGATCGAGGGCGAAGACAAAACCTCGGGTGGAATCATCATCCCCGACACCGCCAAGGAAAAGCCGGTGGAAGGCGAGGTCATCGCGGCCGGCCCCGGGGCCCGGGGCGACGACGGCAAGATCCACCCGCTCGACGTCAAGAAGGGCGACCGGATCATATTCGGCAAATGGTCGGGCACCGAGGTCAAGATCAACGGCGAAGAGCTGTTGATCATGAAAGAGTCCGACATCATGGGAATCGTCCAGAAATAAGTTTTCGATAAGGAGCAGCCACGATGGCATCGAAGGAAGTGAAATTCGCCGGTGACGCCCGCGCCCGCATGATCCGCGGCGTGGATATCCTCGCAAACGCGGTCAAAGTCACGCTCGGCCCCAAGGGCCGCAACGTGGTGCTCGAAAAATCTTACGGCGCGCCCCGCATCTCGAAGGATGGCGTGACGGTTGCCAAGGAAATCGAGCTCGCCGACAGGTTCGAGAACATGGGCGCCCAGATGCTGCGCGAGGTCGCGGTGAAGACCAGCGACATCGCCGGCGACGGCACCACCACCGCAACCGTATTGGCGCAAGCCATCGTGCGCGAAGGCGCCAAGGCGGTCGCGGCCGGCATGAACCCGATGGATTTGAAGCGCGGCATCGACTTGGCGGTCATCGCCGTGGTCGAAGACATCAAGAAGCGCGCCAAGAAGGTCTCGACCAGCCATGAGATCGCCCAGGTCGGCACCATCTCCGCCAACGGCGAGCGCGAGATCGGCGACATGATCGCCGAAGCGATGGAAAAGGTGGGCAAAGAGGGCGTGATCACGGTCGAAGAGGCGAAGGGCCTCGAGACCGAGCTCGAAGTGGTCGAAGGTATGCAGTTCGACCGCGGCTATCTCTCGCCCTATTTCATCACCAACGCCGAGAAGATGATCTGCGAGCTCGAAAACCCCTACATCCTTTTGCACGAAAAGAAGCTCTCCGGGCTCCAGACCATGCTGCCGTTGCTCGAGGCCGTGGTGCAATCCGGCCGCCCGCTCCTCATCGTCGCCGAAGACGTGGAAGGCGAGGCTCTGGCAACCCTCGTCGTCAACAAGCTCCGCGGCGGCTTGAAAGTCGCCGCAGTCAAGGCCCCCGGCTTCGGCGACCGGCGCAAGGCCATGCTCGAAGACCTCGCGGTCGTGACCGGCGGCGAGCTGATCTCGGAAGACTTGGGGATCAAATTGGAAAACGTCACGATCAGCATGTTGGGCAAGGCCAAGCGCGTCAGCATCAACAAGGACGACACCACCATCGTCGGCGGCGGCGGCAAGAAGACCGATATCGAAGCCCGCTGCAGCCAGATCCGCGCCCAGATCGAGGAAACCACCAGCGATTATGACAGCGAGAAGCTGCAAGAGCGTTTGGCGAAGCTCGCGGGCGGGGTCGCCGTCATCCGCGTCGGCGGCGCCACCGAGGTCGAGGTGAAGGAGCGCAAGGACCGGGTGGACGACGCCATGCACGCGACCAGGGCCGCGGTCGAGGAAGGAATCGTCGCCGGCGGCGGCGTCGCACTCCTCCATGCCGCCCGCGTCTTGGACAAGCTCAAGGGCGAAAACGACGACCAGCGCGTCGGCATCGATGTCGTGCGCCGGGCGCTGTCCTGGCCCACGCGCCAGATCGTCGAGAACTCGGGGGCGGACGGCGCGGTCGTCGTCGGCAAACTGGCCGAGTCGAAGGACGTCAATCAGGGCTTCGACGCGCAGACGCTGCAATACGTGGACATGGTCAAGGCCGGCATCATCGATCCCGTGAAGGTCGTGCGCACGGCTTTGCAGGATGCGGCCTCGATCGCCGGCTTGCTGATTACGACCGAAGCCATGGTCGCGGAGAGGCCCGAGCCGAAGAAGGATATGCCGGGCGGCCACGGCGGCCATGGCGGCATGGGCGACATGGACTTCTAAATTTCGGCGCCCATCTCAAAGCGATTCACGAAGGGGCCGCCCGCAGGGGCGGCCCTTTTTATTTTCGCGCGGCTCCTCACTCCGGCGGCGGCGGCTTCTCGTTGAGCAGCAGCCAATAGAGGCCAAGCTGGCGTACGGCGTCGGAAAACTGGGCGAAATCCACCGGTTTGACCACGTAGCTGTTGGCCCCTTCCCGGTAGCTGGTGAGCAGATCCTTCTCCTCCTTCGACGAGGTCAGGATCACGACCGGCAGCAGCTTGGTGCTCTCCTGGCTGCGAATCTGCTTCAGCACGTCGAGTCCGCCCACCTTCGGCAAATTGAGATCAAGCAGAATGACCTGCGGAACCTCGTCGGGGTTGCGCTTCGCAAACGCACCCCGCCGGAACAAGTAATCGAGGGCTTCCGCGCCATCATGCGCCACCACCACCCGGTTCATGATGTTGTGTTTCTTGAGTGCGCGAAGTGTCAGGGCTTCGTCGTTCGGGTTGTCCTCGACCAAAAGGATGATCTGCTCTTTCATGCCGGTTCCTCCGTTTCGCCGAGGATGAAATAAAAGGTCGCGCCCTTCTCCACCTCGCCCGTCGCCCAGATGCGGCCACCGTGCCGGCGGATGATGCGCTGGACGGTCACAAGCCCGATCCCGGTGCCCTCGAATTCGCCGGGCCCGTGCAGGCGCTGGAACACGCCGAACAGCTTTTTCGAATAGGCCATGTCGAATCCGACGCCGTTGTCGCGGACGAAATAGGCGGTGTGCCCGTTCTCATGAGTCTGGCCGAATTCGATACGGGCGCAGGGCTTGGCCCTCGTGAATTTCCAGGCATTGCCGATCAGGCTCTCGAACACGATCGCGAGCAACCGCGCATCCGCCTGCGTCTCCAACCCGTCTTCGATCACAAATTCGGCCTGCCGCTCCGGGGCAGAGGCCTTGACCCGCCCCGCCGTTACCCGCGCGAGCGCGCTCAAGTCCACCGGCTTGCGGTGCATTTCGGCCTGGGTCACTCGGGCGAGCATCAACAAGTCGTCGATCAACCGCGCCATGTATTGCGCGGACTCGCGCACGTGCCGCAGGTGGCCTTGCCCCTCTTCGTCCAGCTTGTCGGAATAATCCTCCAGCAACGCGAGGCTGAATCCGTCGATGCCGCGCAAGGGCGCGCGCAGGTCGTGGGCCATCGAATAGGAGAACGATTCCAGATCCCGATTGGCCTCTTCCAGCCGCCGGTTCGCTTCCTGCACCTCTTGCGCGCGCAGATAGATCTCCGCTTCGACCTTCTCGGCGCGTTCCAGCAATTCGATCCTGTGCTTGTCCTTTTCGATCCCTTGTTGTTTGAGGCGGATGAACTCGGTCACGTCCTCGGCGCAAATGATGATGTAGGTGATCTGGCCGTCCGGGCCGAGTACCGGCGAAATGCACGGCATCCAATAGCGTTCCTCGAATCCGCCGCCCTCGGATTCCGGCTTGCGGATGTCGTACTTCTGCACCGCCATGGTGTCGGGCGCCTTGTGTTCCAGGACGCGATCCAGCGAGGCACGCAGATTCCGCACGCCCGTGGCCGCCGGATCGCCGGGGTTGTCGGGAAAGACCTCGAACAGGCCGCGCCCGAGAATCTCGTCGCGCTTGGTCATGGTCGCATGTAGATAGGCGTTGCTGGCGCCGGCGATCGTCAAGTCCGGAGTGAGCACCACGTAGAGGACCGGCGCCGATTCGAACAGGACGCGGAAATCCAACTCCGGGCGGGACGACGGTGCCTGTTGCATCACCCTTTTTTCAGCGGACATCGATATACCGGATGCTACGGCATTTCATCGCGCGGAGCGGCCAATTTCTGAATAAGGCCTATATGTTAATAGAGTCTTGGGATTACCGGTTCGATCCGCGCGCCGGCCCAAGGGCGCCTAACCGAAGGGCTAGGTCATACCGTCATATGCCGGGCGCGCGAGCCGCGCTCGATGGCGGCGGCCGCCAGCGGGTCGATATTGAGCTCGTGGCGCGCGAACTCCAAGAGTTGCAGCGTCTCCTGCGAGATTTGCCGCTCCGCCGCTGCCACGTCGCAAGCGAGCGCATAGGCGGTCTCCCGCAGTTTTGGCGGCAGCGCTTGCTTGATCATGGCGAAGGCTTTGTCGAGCCCGTCCTCGTCGCCCAGGAGTTTGGCGCAGCCCTGCGCCGCCTCCGGCAGCTTGTTCGGGTCGAAGTCCCGGAACACCGGCAGATAGCGTACGATCTCCCCGATGGTGCGCAACTCCGCATCCGTCATGTCGCCGTCGGCCGCCGCAACCAGAACCATGGTGTAGATGAGCGCCGTGTGATGATGAATCATGACTTGCCCGTCCACGGCTTCAGCCCGAGGAAACCGACGATTTCGAGGACCGCGCCGACGACGACGATCTCGAGCCCGACGAAGCGGGTCGAGAGGTCAACGCCCTTGCCGGGGTCCACCGCCATATGTTGGCTCATCGGGTCCACCGGCTGGCTCAGGATGCGCGCCGCCCGCGTCTCGTTCTGGAACTGGAGTGCTACGAAAAAGAGCCCCGCGGCGATCAAGACCGCCCCCGAGATCATGATGATGAGTTGCGGCAAGCCTCTTGTCATGGGCGCCCCCTCGGTTCCCTGTTCTTTCCCGGTTCTTCGCTGCGCCCAGAATATCACGAATTGCCGAGGTCCAGCCGGCGTCAAGGCTCCGTGTTTCAATTGCCGGGTTCGACCCCCTGCGGCTAATCTCCGTCTTGAGACGATGGCAAATACCGGGGAGGGGCCGATGCGCGCTTGGATGATCGTCCTGACCCTGTCGCTGGGCTTGGCGGCAGGGGCCTGCGACCCTGCCAAGAGCGAGTACGACGCGGGCGCAGCGGCGTTCGAGCGCCATGATTACGACGGGGCGATCCAACATCTCACCAAAGCGATCGAGCTCAAGCCGGACCTCCCCGATTCCTATTTTCTTCGGGGCCTCGCCTATGACCACAAGGGCCTGTCGGACCAGGCCATCGCCGACGTCACCAAGACGATTGAGTTCAAACCGGGTTATTCCGACGCCTACGATTCGCGGGCGGGCATTTACGAAAAACTGGGACAGCGCGACAAGGCCATCGCCGACTACCGCAAGGCCCTGTCGCTCAAGCCCGACTCGAAGCGGTCGCAGGAGGCGCTGAAGCGCCTCGGCGCGAAGCCGTAACCGCGCCCTGGGCCGCGCCGCTCGAAATCGTTGACGCCCTAGGCCCCGCGCCCTAGGGTCACGGCGCTTTTTCCGATTGCGGCGCAAATTTCCACCGATGCCCAGCCCCAAAGATCTCGCTATGGCCGCCAAAGCCTGGCCGTTCGAGGAAGCGCGGAAAGTAGCCGAGCGATTCAAATCCGGCCCGCCCGCGAAAGGTTTCGTGCTGTTCGAAACCGGCTACGGGCCGTCGGGCCTGCCCCATATCGGCACCTTCGGCGAGGTCGTGCGCACCACCATGGTGCGGCACGCGTTCCAGACGATGTCGGATATTCCGGCCCGCCTGTTCGCCTTTTCCGACGACATGGACGGGCTGCGCAAGGTGCCGGACAACGTGCCGGAAGCCAGCCGCCCATTCCTCGATCGCTGCATCGACAAGCGCCCCGATCTGGGCGGCGTGCCGCTGACCAGCATCCACGATCCCTACGGCGATTGCCACGAATCCTACGGCGCCCATAACAACGCCAAGCTCCGCGAATTTCTCGACCGCTTCGGCTTCGACTACGAATTCCAAAGCGCCACCGCCGTGTATCGAAGCGGCCGGTTCGACGGAACGCTCCGCCATGTGCTGGCGAACTACGACGAAATCTTGAACACCGCGGCGGGCACCATCGGGGAAGAGCGGCGCAAGAATTATGGGCTGTTCCTGCCCCTCATCCAGGACAAGGAGCTCGGCCTTCCGCGATACCTCTACGTCCGCCCCGAGGAAATTCGGCCCCAATCGGGCACCATCGTCTTCCGCCATCCCGACGGAAGATTGATCGAGCAACCGGTCACGGGCGGCAAGTGCAAGCTCGTCTGGCGCGCCGATTGGGCCATGCGCTGGCTGGCTTTGGGCGTCGATTACGAGATGTCGGGCAAGGACCTGATCGATTCGGTAAAGCTCTCGAGTCGCATCTGCCAAATCTTGGGTGGCGCGCCCCCGGAAAGCTTTACTTACGAATTGTTCCTCGACGAGAACGCGGAAAAGATCTCCAAGTCGAAAGGCAACGGGCTGACGGTGGACGAATGGTTGCGTTACGCGCCCGAGGAAAGCCTGGCGCTTTTCATGTACCAAAGCCCGAAGCGCGCGAAAAGGCTTTACTTCGACGTCATCCCCAGGAACGTGGACGACTATCTGACCTTCCTCGAGAAATACGAGAACGAAGACGAAGCGGCGCGGCTCGAGAATCCCGCCTGGCACATCCATGCCGGCCAACCCCCGCGCGAAGAAGCGCATATCAGCTTCAGCGTCCTTTTGAATCTGGCCTCGGTCTGCAACACCGAGGACAAATCCGTGCTCTGGGGCTTCATCTCGCGCTATGCGCCCCAGGCGAGCCCCGCGAGCGCGCCGATTCTGGACCGGCTGGTGGGATACGCGGTTGCCTACTACCGGGATTTCGTGAAGCCCAAGAAGCATTACCGCGCGCCCGATGCGATGGAGTGCGCGGCGCTCGAAGATTTGCGGCGCGTCTTATCCGCCTTGCCGCCGGAGGCCGCCGCCGAGACGATCCAAACCGAGGTCTATGAGGTCGGCAAGCGCCACCCCTTCCCGGATTTGAAGGCGTGGTTCCAGGCGCTCTATGAAATTCTCCTCGGCCAAAGCCAGGGCCCGCGCATGGGCTCCTTCATCGCCCTTTACGGACTTGCCGAAACGCTGGCCCTGATCGGCCGCGTCTTGGCCGGCGAAAAGCTCGCCTAGAATCCTTGTGGCGCTGCAAAGGAATAGCGCGCGCGGCCCGGCGCCCCGGATTGGATAAATCCGGGAATTATGAATAAAATCCAATAAAGGCTTTTAGGAAAACACGCCTAGCTTGCGGGGCGCCGCCTTATTGGCCCGCCCACACGATGCGGGCGATCCAGGCCACTTCCTCGACCGTCAGGTTGCGGTCGGGATGGCGCGGGTTGAGGGATTGAAGGTCGATCTTATGCGCGGTCTGCCGCAGCAGCTGCTTCACCATCACCTCCTGGTCCTTGGTCTTCACCGCCACGCGGTCGCCGCGCCGGATCCCCGCCGCCGGCGAAACCACGATCACGTCGCCCTCGCGGTACACCGGCTCCATGGAATCGCCGCTCACCTCGAGGGCAAAGGCATGGGGATCGTTGAGGTCCGGGAAAACGATCTCGTCCCAGCCGATTCCCGTGGGATACCCGGCATCGTCGAAGAAGCCCTTGTCGCCCGCCTGGGCATAGCCCAGAACCGGGACGCGCTGGACGGCGCGGCGTCCCTTGACGCCGGTAATAAAGCTCGTGAACTCGTCGATGGTGCTCCCGGTCGCATCGAGAATCTTGGCGACGCTTTCGGTGCTCGGCCAACGCGGCTTGCCGTCGCGCGTGATGCGCTTGCTCTTGTTGAAGGTCGTGGGATCGAGGCCGGACCGCCGCGCCAAACCCGAGGGGGTCAGCCCGTGCTCGGAAGCCAAGGCATCGATCGCGCGCCAAATGTCGGCGTGTCGCAGCATGGGAACATCTTCTTAGATTGGCGGGCCTGCGGCATTAGGAAAATACACCTATCACAAGCGCGCGGGGTTAAGCTCAAATCGCGGCAAATCGCAGCTTCCGCCGCAGATTTCACGGAATTTCTCACGGAACTTCGGCACCGATTCCGGCACGGCCTAAAGCCGGCCCAGCATCGCCTGGTAGATGCGCTTGGCGCAGGCTGGCGTGACCCCGCCGGCCGCGACGCCTTCCTCCACCATTTCGCGGCTCGGCTCGAGCGGGGCGACGACGAAGCCGGATTCGAGCTTCGCCGCGATGGCGCAAGCGGCCGCCAATGCGGCCGTGCCGTTGTCCCCGTCTTGCTCCCGCATCGCGCTTTGCTCCGTTGTTGGCTTCAGGAAAAGCAAGCCCCATGCCGATCGCGGCCATCGCCCAGGTCAAGGCCGGGCGCGGGGCGGCCCAAGATGATGACAAATGATGATATTTCCCGCTTTCGCCCCGGCCCCCGGCGCTGGCCGGATTACGCTTTGCCCCGGGGCCGGGTTGCAAACGGCAACACCCGGTGTTGCAAATCGCGGCGGATCGGCGGGCCTGTGAAAACGGCGGGGCATGGGCTACGGTCGCGCCGGCCTTCGCGCGGGGTGACGGAGTAGATGGATTTCTACCGCCTGATCGGACCCTTGTTGCGGCAGTTGCCGCCGGAATCCGCCCACCGGGCGACGATTGCGGCCCTCAAGCTCGGCCTCGGGCCGCGCCAAAGCGGCTGCGACGATCCCATTCTCCACAGCCGCGTGTGGGGGCGCGAATTCCCCAATCCCGTCGGGCTCGCCGCCGGCTTCGACAAACACGCCGAGGTGGTGAAAGCGGCACTCGCCTTGGGTTTCGGTTTCGTCGAGGTCGGCACGGTGACGCCCAAACCCCAACCCGGGAATCCGCGCCCCCGCGTCTTCCGCCTGGCCGAGGACGAAGCCGTCATCAACCGCCTCGGCTTCAACAGCGCCGGAGCAGCGATCGTTGGCAGCCGGCTTAAGCATCGCCGCGGGATCACCGGCGTCAACATCGGCCGCAACCGGGATAGTGCGGATGCCGCCGCCGATTACGCGGCGGCGCTGGGGGCGTTGGGGGATTCGGCCGATTACGTGGTGGTGAACGTATCTTCGCCCAATACCCCGGCCTTGCGTGACCTCCAGCAACGCGAGCCGCTGCGTGCGCTGATCAAAACCGTGCTGGCCGCGCGCGCCGCACTCAAAGCTCCCGGTGGCCCGCCGCCGCTCCTCCTCAAGATCGCGCCCGATCTCGGTCCCGGGCAATTGGAAGAGATCGCCGCTGTCGCCATCGAAACCGGAATCGACGGTATCGTCGCCACCAACACCACGCTGGCGCGCCCCCTAAGTCTCCAAAGCGGGAATCGCCGCGAGCAGGGCGGCCTCAGCGGCGCGCCCCTGTTTGCGCCCTCGACCGAGGTGCTGCGCGCGCTCTACCGCGCCACCCGCGGCCGGATCCCGCTCATCGGCGTCGGGGGAATCCGCTCGGGTGCCGATGCCTACGCCAAGATCAAGGCCGGAGCCACGCTGGTGCAGCTTTATACCGCCCTCGTTTACCGCGGGCCGGCGCTCATCCCGCGCATCAAATCCGAGCTCGCCTCGTGCCTGAAGCGCGACGGTTTTAACGGCCTCGCGCAAGCCATCGGGATCGAGGCCCGTTAGCCATGCGGCAGGGCCGCGGGACAATCGCGATTTTCCGGGGGCTCCCAAAGGCTTTGGGCCGGGCTTGGTGCTCCGATGCCAAGGAATTCCGGCCCCCCGGGCCCTTCGTTAACCTTATTTCAAGACCTTGGGCCAACACTTCGGCCCCGCGCCTAGCGGGGGCTAAGGATGCCATATCTCTTTCACATCATCATTTTTCTTTCTTACGCCTCGATGGCGGCGGTCGTGGCGCTGGTCCTGCCGCAGCACTTCCCCGGATTCGACGCCAATACCTCGATGGTCGCGGGCGGCGTCGTGTTGATTGCCTGCGCGGTGCTGCACGAGGCCTTCGTGCGTCTCGACGAGCGGCGCGAGCTGATCGGCGAGGTCGGCATCTTGCGCCACGCCCAGGATGGCATCATGGACGAGCTCTCGCGCGCCCGGGGCGAAACCCGCGGGCTGTTCGAGGCGCTCCAGGGGCCGGGCAGGACCGGCAAGGGGCAGCCCGACATCGGCGAGATCGTCGCCGAGGTCAAGGTTCTGGAAAAACTCGTCAAGCAGCTCTCGAAGCGCGCGGAAAACGGCGCCCCGCCGGTGGTATTGCCGGATTTCATCGGCGACAAGCCGGCCCCGGTGCTCAGGGTTGCCACCGGCCTCGATCCCAAGGCGATCCTCGATCGGGTGCGCCAGGGCCTCAACGCCGGCCGCGTCGACCTTTTCCTTCAGCCGATCGTGAGCCTGCCCCAGCGCAAGGTGCGCCATTACGAATGCTTCTCGCGCATCCGGGTCGCGGACGATCTGATGATCGTGCCCGAGCAATACATCGCCCTGGCCGAGCGCGAGGGGCTGATCGGCGCGATCGACAACATGCTGCTGTTCCGCTGCGTGCAGTTGATCCGCAAAATCCAGAACCGCAAACGCAACATCGGCTTCTTCTGCAACATTTCGCCCCACAGCCTGAGCGACAAGCCGTTCCTGCGCGACTTCATCGAATTCCTGGGCTTGAACCAGAACCTGGCGAGCAATCTCGTCTTCGAGCTGACCCAGGCCGCCGTCAACCACGTGGACGACGAGGTGATCCGCAATCTCGAGCGTTTGGCCTCGCTCGGCTTCCGTTTCTCGCTCGATCAGGTGGCGCATCTCGACATGGATCTGGCGGCGCTGGCCCGCCACCGCGTCAAATTCATCAAGGTCGAGACCGGAGTCCTGCTCTCGCAAATCCGCAATCCGCGCCCGGGCTTCAACCTGCGCGAGCTCAAGGCGGAATTGAACCGCTACGGCATCGATCTCATCGCCGAGAAGATCGAGAACGAACAGTCCTTGGTCGAGCTCCTCGATTACCCGATCTCCTTCGGCCAGGGATATCTCTTCGGCGAGCCGCGCCTCTCCCGGGACGACCTCTAGCCGCTCCCCCACGCCTGCCGCCCCCGCCGCCCGGCATGGACCGGTGCGGCGCTCCTTCGTATATTGCGCCCTGAGGATTGGGCTTAGCGGATGGCGGAATTCCAGGGAAAAACGCTTGCCGATTGGCTGGCGCTTGCGGCCGAAGAGATGAAGGGCCGCGGGGCGGATAAGCTTGCCTGGCACACGCCCGAGGGGATCGCGGTCAAGCCGCTCTACACCGCGGCCGATCTCGAAGGCCTCGAACAGGTCGCGACACTGCCCGGATTTCCGCCATACCTGCGCGGGCCGCGCGCCACCATGTATACGTATCGTCCGTGGACGATTCGCCAATACGCCGGCTTCTCGACCGCCGAGGAATCGAACGCCTTCTACCGGGCGGGCTTGCGCAACGGCCAGATGGGGCTTTCGGTCGCCTTCGATCTCGCCACCCACCGCGGCTACGACTCCGATCATCCCCGCGTCGTGGGCGACGTGGGCAAGGCCGGCGTCGCCATCGATTCCGTCGAGGACATGAAAATCCTGTTCGACGGCATCCCGCTCGACGAGATGAGCGTCTCGATGACCATGAACGGCGCGGTGCTGCCCGTGCTCGCCGGTTTCATCGTCGCGGCGGAAGAGCAGGGGGTGGCCAAGGAAAAGCTCTCGGGCACCATCCAGAACGATATCCTCAAGGAGTTCATGGTCCGCAACACCTATATCTATCCGCCCGGTCCCAGCATGCGAATCGTCGCCGACATCATCGAATACACCGCCAAACACATGCCGCGGTTCAATTCGATTTCGATTTCCGGCTACCACATGCAGGAAGCGGGTGCGACCGCCGTCCAGGAACTGGCCTTCACGCTGGCGGACGGCCTCGAATACGTGCGCGCCGCGCTGAAGCGCGGACTCGACGCCGACGAATTCGCGCCGCGGCTATCGTTCTTCTTCTCGATCGGCATGAACTTCTTCATGGAGATCGCCAAGCTCCGCGCCGCAAGGCTTTTATGGGCGCGGATCATGAGCGGGTTCAACCCCAAGAACCCGATGAGCCTGGCACTTCGCACCCATTGCCAGACGTCGGGTGTCAGTCTCACCGAGCAAGATCCGTACAACAATATCGTGCGCACCACGATCGAGGCGATGGCCGCCGTTCTGGGCGGGACCCAATCGCTGCACACCAATTCCTTCGACGAGGCGCTGGCCTTGCCGACACCCTTCTCGGCGCGGATTGCCCGCAACACCCAGCTCATCATCGCCGAGGAAACCGGAATCCCGAAGGTGATCGATCCTTTGGGCGGCTCCTTCTATGTCGAGGCCTTGACCGACAGCTTGGCCAACGAGGCCATGAAATTAATTGCCGAGGTCGAGGAATTGGGCGGCATGACCAAGGCGGTCGAGTCCGGCATGCCGAAATTGCGGATCGAGGAATCGGCCGCGCGCAAGCAGGCTAGAGTCGACCGCGGCGAGGAAGCCGTGGTGGGGGTGAACAAGTATCAGCCCGAAGAGCCGGAGCATGTGGATATTCTGGTCATCGACAACACCAAGGTGCGCGAAACACAGATTGCGAGGCTGGAGCGCATCCGCCGGACGCGGGACGAGAAGGCCTGCGCCAAGGCGCTCGAGGCGCTGACGGACGCGGCCAAGTCGGGCCAGGGGAATCTGCTGGCGCTTTCGATTACGGCGACCCGGGCGCGGGCCAGCGTCGGCGAAATCTCCCTCGCCCTCGAAAAAGTCTTCACCCGCTATCGCGCCACCGTTCAAAGCGTCTCGGGCGTCTATGCCGCGGAATACGCCGGGGATGCGGAGTTCGCCCGCATCCAGTCCGAAGTAGCAAGCTTCGCCGAACAGGAGGGCCGCCGCCCGCGCATGCTGGTGGTCAAGCTCGGCCAAGACGGCCACGACCGGGGCGCCAAGGTGATCGCGACGGCCTTTGCCGATCTCGGCTTCGATGTCGACGTCGGGCCCCTATTCCAGACGCCGGAAGAGGCCGCGCGCCAGGCGGTCGAAAACGACGTCCACGTGGTCGGCGTCTCCAGCCAGGCGGCCGGGCACCGCACGCTGGTCCCGATGCTGGTCGAGGAGCTGCGCAAGCAGGGCGCCGACGATATCCTGGTCATTTGCGGCGGCGTCATCCCGCCCCAGGATTACGATTTCCTGAAATCAAGCGGCGTCGCCGCGATCTACGGGCCCGGCACCAACATCCCAACCGCCGCGGCCGAGGTGCTGCGCCTCATCGTCAAGCGCAGAAAGGCGGCGTGACCATGCCGCGCCAGTCTCAATTCCAAATCGCGCGCGGGCTGCGGTCTCTGATTCTCCTCGCCGCGCTCGTGATCGGCCCCGCGGCGTTGGCGGCGGACCCATCGGCGCAGGAGAAAGTCTTCGCCGGCCAGATCGCCGAATGGACCAAGGCGCTGGATAGCGCGCGCGCCGAGCTCGGCAAATCGGGTTTGCACGAAAAAGAATTCGAGGACGTCCGCGCGCAAGCCGAGAAAGTGCACGACGACTCGCTTTTAGCCTGGCGCGACGCCCAGACCCAGGCGGAGGCCACCCGCAAGCTGTTCGAGGCCTTGGGCCCCGCCCCCAAGGAGGGCGAGCCGGCCGAATCGCAAGACGTCGCCGGCCAGCGCGAAAGCCTGAAGGCGCGCCTCGCCGTCTTTGAGAGCCGCATGAAACAAGCGGATCTGGTCGCCGCCCAGGCCAGCGACATCATGGGCACCTTCATGGCCGCAAGCCGCGAGCGCCTGGCCTCGCGGCTCCTGACCCGCGGGCCTTATCCGGTCTTGCCGGGCGTATGGGCCAAAGCGATCCCGGAGTTCGTCACCACCATGGCCGGGCTCGTCGCCGCGCCGCTGGAATGGCTCGCCAGCGGCGCCTTTGCCGAGCGCGGCGTCTATTCGCTGGCCGTGCTCTCGACCGGACTCTTCCTGGCCGCGCTCATCGGCTGGCCGCTGCGCAAATGGCTGCTGCGCCGCTTCGGGCGCGACCCCACGCTTGCCCAGCCCACCTACATGCGCCGGGTGCTGGCCGCCGCGGTCGAAGGGGTGGGCCACGGCCTCTTGCCCTCGCTTGCGGTCGCCGCCGTCTATGCCACGTTCCTGAGCCTGGAAATGTTATCGGCGCATTTGCTGCCGATCGCATCCGGCGTGTGCCTGGGCCTGGTCTTTTTCATCCTCGCTTCCTCGCTCTCGCGCGCGGCGCTCGCCCCCGACATGCCGGATTGGCAGCTGGCACCCTTCCATCCCGAAAACGCGCGCGTCATCAACCGCACCATCACCGCGCTCGCGGGTGTCGCGGCCTTCATCATCTTCGTCCACGAATCGGTAAACCACGAGCAGATGTCGGTCGAGTTCCGAACCGTCTTCAACTTCGTCACCAACAGCACCATCGCCGCCGGCGTCTTGTTCCTGCTGCGCCGCCGCTTGTGGGAATGGACCGGACCGGGGGCGGTTTCGGGGGTCGAAGCGGAGGCTGCAACCGCCACCGAGGAAACGATCAGCGAGGAGCTGCAGAAGGTGCGCCGGCGCGTGCTCCCGGTTCTGCGCTGGGTGATGATGCTGGTCGCGATCACCATTCCGGCCGCCGGGCTGCTCGGGTACTACAGGCTCTCGGCCTATTTGACCTCGAAGCTCGTTTGGACCGCGGCCTTGATCGGCGCGCTCTGGCTGCTGCACGAGTTGTTGCGCGAGGTGATCGAACTTTTGCTCACGCGCGACGAAAGGCTTTCGCCCCGGGTGCGGCACGCCTTGACGCTCACGGACCGCGGCAGCCGCGTGCTCCAATTCTGGCTGCTGTTCGGGGTCAACATCGTGATGGTCCTGATCGCGGTCCCGCTGGCGCTCCCGATCTGGGGCGTCAGCTGGCACGGGCTGTCGGGCTGGCTCAAGAGTTCGGAAATCGGCCTCTACATCGAACGCCTGACGTTCTCGATCTCGGACATCGCGACCGCCTTCCTGGTGTTCGCCGGGATTCTGCTCGTCACCCGCTGGATCCAGCGCTCGTTGGAGGAGCGCATCTTCCCCCAGACCCGCCTCGATGCCGGCGTGCGCCATTCCCTCAAGGCCGCGGTCGGCTACGTCGGGCTCGTTGTCGCGGCGGTCATGGCGATCTCGGCCTTGGGCCTCAACCTCACCAACCTCGCGGTCGTGCTCGGCGCCTTGTCGGTCGGCATCGGCTTCGGGCTGCAGGCGATCGCCAGCAATTTCGTCTCGGGCCTAATTCTTTTGATCGAGCGGCCGGTCAAGGTCGGCGACTGGATCCGGGTCGGCGACAAGGAAGGCTTCGTCAAAAGAATCAGCGTGCGCTCGACCGAGATCGAAACCTTCCAGCGCGCCAACGTCATCATCCCGAACTCCGAGATTCTGTCGACCTCCATCGTCAACCTGACCCACCGCGATCACTTCGGGCGCATCGACGTGCCCGTCGGCGTCGCCTACGGCAGCGACGTCGAGAAAGTGAAGGAGGTTCTGACGCGCTGCGGAGCGGCGCACCCGGCCGCCGTCAAATCGCCGCCGCCCCAGGCCCTGTTGCTGAAATTCGGGGACAGTTCGCTCGATTTCGAACTCCGGGTCCATGTCGACCGGATCGAGCGCTATTGGACGATCGTGAGCGACCTCCACTACGCCATCGAACGCGCCTTCCGCGAAGCCGGGATTGAATTGCCCTTCCCCCAGACCGACATTCACCTGCGCGACCTCGACCGCATCGAAGGGATGATCGCGGGGCGCCGGGCAACGAGCGAAAACGGCGAAACGCCCGCGGGCCGCAAGGCGAAAAAGGGATTGGCGTAATAGCCCGTATGAATCGCATAGGGCCCGGGGTTCTATTTGCGCTGGTGTCGGCGCTCCTGTTCGGCGCCAGCACGCCGTTTGCCAAGCTGCTGCTGGGCGGTGTCGATCCCTGGCTGTTGGCCGGGCTCCTCTACTTGGGTGCGGGAATGGGCCTGGCCGGCATCGAATTTGGCCGGGGGCTGTTCGGAATTCCGCGGCCCGAAGCGGCGCTTGCCCGGGCCGATATGCCTTGGCTCGCCGCCGCCGTCGTTACCGGCGGCGTGATCGGTCCGGTGCTGCTCATGTTCGGGCTGGCGCGAACCGACGCCGCGTCCGCTTCGCTCCTGCTGACGCTGGAAGGGCTGGCCACCATGGCGATCGCCTGGCTGGTCTTTCACGAAAACGCCGGACGGAATGTTCTGGCCGGTGCCTTCGCCATTCT
>JBGQJC010000001.1:0-137288 GCA_041498815.1 Alphaproteobacteria bacterium | reverse complement strand
CGCGAAATCTTCGTGCCCGCCCCATTCCGCGACAAGGCCTATGAAGACATCACGCTGCCGATCGGCGCCGGCCAGACCCTCAGCCGGCCCGCGGTGGTCGGACGCATGACCCAGGCGCTCGATCCCCACGAAGGCATGAAGATTCTCGAGGTCGGCACCGGCTCCGGCTACCAGACGGCGGTCCTGGCGCGCCTCTTCCGCCGCGTCTACACCGTCGAGCGCCACCGCCCCCTCCTGCACGAGGCGGAAAAGCGATTCAAAACCTTGGGCCTCACCAACATCACCGCCTGGATCGCCGATGGCAACGGCGGCTGGCCGCAGCAAGCGCCTTTCCAGCGGATTCTGGTTACCGCCGCCGCACCCGAAATCCCGGAAACCCTGCTCGATCAGCTCGGCATCGGCGGCATCTTGGTGATCCCCGTGGGCCCGCGCCACGGCGCCCAAATCCTGACCAGGATCAAGCGCACCGCAGAGGATTTCGAGGTCGAATCCATGGGCCCGATCCGCTTCGTGCCTCTCTCGGCAGGCCGGGTCTCCTGAACGCCCGGCGCCCCTCCGATTTGCATCTGGTGCGGGCCTGTGGATAAATTGCGCGCCATGAGGCCGTTGCCACTCCGCGGCGCTTTCGCCGCCGCCCTCATGTTCGCCCCTTTGTGGGCTTGCGTGGATGCGGGCCCGCCGGGCTCGGCGGTGTCCGCGCCTTCGTCTCCCGCGGCCGCCGCAAAGGCCGAATTGCCGCCGCCGCCCCGCATCGTGCCCCAAGCCGGGCCGGTCGAAACCGTCACCACGGTCGGTCCCAACGACACCCTCTATTCGCTGGCGCGCGAGCACGATATCGCGATCCGCGACCTGATCGAATGGAACGGGCTCGACGCCCCTTACGATCTCAAGCCCGGCCAGGTGCTGCGCCTGCCGCCGAAGCACGATCACGTCGTGGCCGCGGGCGACACGGTTTACAGCATCTCGCGCCGCTACAACGTCGACATGACCGCGCTGGTGCGCGCCAACGGCATCGCGCCGCCCTATGCGATCGCGGTCGGCCAGAAATTGAAGATACCGGCGGAAACCATGGCCGCCGAAACACCCGTTGCCGAAACACCCGCAACCGTACCGCCCGCCGCGGCGGCAACCGTACCGCCCGAAACCGTGACCGCCGTGCCGCTGCCCCCATTAAGCGCCGAGGCCCAACCGGCGCCGCCATCGAATGGCGCCTACCCGGCGCCGGAATCGAAACCGGACTCGAAAGCGGAACCGGTTGAAACCGCGGCGCTTCCAATCGCCCCGCAGCCTGCGGGCGAAACTTTCCTGTGGCCGGTTCACGGCAAGATCTTGTCGCCCTTCGGCCCCAAGAAGGGCGGCGAGCACAACGACGGCATCAACATCGAGACCGTGCGCGGCGCCTCGGTCAAGGCCGCCGCCGGCGGCACGGTGATCTATGCCGGGAACGAATTGCGCGGCTTCGGCAATCTCGTCTTGATCAAGCACGCGGACGGCTGGACCACCGCCTATGCCCATAACGACACGCTGCTGGTGAAAAAGGGAGCGGTGGTCAAGCGTGGCCAGGTGATCGCCAAGGCCGGCAACACCGGAAGCGTCACCAGCCCGCAGGTTCACTTCGAACTCCGGCGCGGCACCCGCGCCGTCAACCCGGCGGATTACCTGACGGCGGATATTTCGTCCGCGGTCAATCGAGTGGCTGGCCGAGACGTCCCGCCAAATCCTGAATGAACTGCCAGGCGACGCGCCCCGAGCGCGCGCCGCGCGTGAGCGACCATTCGTTGGCCTGCCGCCGGATTTCGTCGCGCGGGACTTTCAGCCCATAATGGGCGGCATAGCCTTCCACGATCTCGAAATAGGTGTCCTGGTCGCAGACGTGGAATCCGAGCCAAAGCCCGAAGCGGTCCGATAGCGAAACCTTTTCGTCCACCGCTTCCGAAGGGTTGATCGCGGTCGATCGCTCGTTCTCGATCATGTCCCGCGGCATCAGATGGCGCCGGTTGGACGTGGCATAGAGCAATACGTTTTCCGGCCTTCCCTCGATCCCGCCTTCGAGCACGGCCTTGAGCGATTTGTAGCTCGTATCCGCGCCGTCGAAGGACAGATCGTCGCAGAAGATGATGACGCGGCGGGCATTGCCGCGCAGAAGTTCCAGGAGCCGCGGAATCCCCGCGATGTCCTCGCGGTGAATCTCGACCAGCACCAGCGGCCGGGCGCCGTTACCGCCCTTTGCGCTTGCCGCGTTCGCCGCCGCATGCACCGCCTTGACGAGGGAGGATTTTCCCATCCCGCGCGCGCCCCACAACAGCGCGTTGTTGGCGGGAAGTCCGGCCGCGAACCGGCGGGTGTTCTCCATCAACACGTCGCGCTGGCGGTCGAGCCCGCGAATGAGCGAGAGCGCGATCCGGTTCACCTCCGGAACCGCAACCAGCCTTCCTTCCTCGGCATGCCAGACGAAGGCATCCGCGCTATTGAGGTCCGCGTGCTTGGGCGTGCCGGGCGCCAGCCGCTCCAAGGCGCCGGCGATCCGCTTCAGCAAGGGTTCAAGCGCTTTCTCGGATGCCATGGTCCGTCCCGCCAAATCGGCCCCGGTTCGGGGCCGCGGGAAGCTATCATACCGTCTCCCGGCGTCAAACGCAGGCCCCGCCTTGCAAATGGGCGGGGGGCCGGTATATTTCGCCGGGCCGGATTCACGAAAGGATTCATATGTTCATCACGCCCGCCTATGCCCAAACCGCATCCGGCATCGCCGGCTTCGACGCCAGCTTCTTTCTGCCCCTGGTCCTCATTTTCGCGGTCTTCTATTTCCTTCTCATCCGGCCGCAGCAGAAGAAGTTGAAAGAGCATCGCGCCATGGTGGCCGGCTTGCGCCGCGGCGACAAGGTCGTGACCGCGGGCGGAATCATCGGCACCGTTTCCCGCGTCGTGAGCGATAGCGAATTGCTGGTCGAGGTCGCGGATAACGTCAAGGTGCGCGTCCTGCGTAACACCGTGACCGAAGTCTTGTCCAAGACCGAGCCCGCGGCCGCGAAATCCGACGACGCCGGCAAGGAATAGCGCCGCGCCTCCATGCTTCATTTCGCGCCATGGAAGATTCTGTTCATCGTCCTCATCCTCGCCTTCGGCGCGGCGATGGCGGCGCCGAACCTGTTCTCGCGCGACACGGCGGAGCATCTTCCCGATTGGCTGCCGCATAAGCAGATCAGCCTCGGCCTCGATCTCCAGGGCGGTTCGCACCTGTTGATGGAGGTGGACATGAAGTCGGTGCTGAAGGAGTCCCTCAATTCCCTGGTGGACGAGCTCCGCACCGAATTCCGCAAGGCCCAGATCGGCTACACCGGGCTCGCTGTCCAGGGCGATGGCGTGGTCTTCAAGCTCACCGATCCGGGCAAACTCGACGATGCCCGCGCCATCGTGAAAAAAATCGACAGCCAACTCGGTTCCGACGCCACCGAAGATGGCCAGGTCACGCTCAAGTGGACCGAGGTCGCGATCCGCGACCGCCAGAAACGCACCGTGGACCAGTCGATCGAGATCATCAACCGCCGCGTGGACGAAACCGGTACCCGCGAGCCCACGATCCAGCGCGAGGGCGCCGACCGGATTCTGGTCCAGCTTCCCGGCGTCAAGGAACCCGAGCGCATCAAGCAGCTGCTCGGCAAGACCGCGAAGCTCACCTTCCATCTCATCGACCCAAGCGCCTCCGTCACCGACGCGCAAAGCGGCCACGTCCCGCCCGGCGACATGCTGCTTCCGTCCGCCGAAGGCCAGCGCGGCCTTTCCGCCTATGTCGTGCAGAAGCGCGTGATGGTGGGCGGCGAGCGCCTGGTGGACGCCCAGCCGACGGTCGAGCAGGGGCGCCCGGTGGTGACCTTCCGCTTCGACACCGCGGGCGGCAAAAGATTCGGCGACACCACCCGCGACAATGTCGGCCGCCAGCTCGGCATCGTGCTCGACGGCAAGGTCATCAGCGCCCCCGTCATCCGCGAGCCGATCCTGGGCGGCAGCGGCATCATCAGCGGAAGTTTCACGACCGAGGAGGCGAGGGACTTGGCCCTGCTGCTGCGCGCGGGCGCTTTGCCTGCACCCCTCACCGTGCTCGAGGAACGCTCGGTGGGCCCGAGTCTGGGCGAGGATTCGATCCGCGCCGGCAAGATCGCGGCCGGCGTCGGCTTCGTTCTCGTGGTCGGATTCATGGGGCTCGTTTACGGCTTCTTCGGCCTGATCGCCAATGCCGCACTGGTGTTGAACCTGGTGCTGCTGTTGGGTGCGCTGTCGCTGTTGCAAGCGACCCTCACGCTGCCGGGCATCGCCGGCATCGTGCTCACCATGGGCATGGCGGTGGATGCGAACGTGCTGATCTACGAGCGCATCCGGGAAGAGGTGCATGCCGGCCGCCCGCCGTTTTCGGCCATCAGCACGGGGTTCGAGCGCGCCTTCGCCACCATCGTCGATTCGAATCTCACCACCTTCATCGCCGGCGCGATGCTCTACATCTTCGGCTCCGGCCCGGTGAAGGGCTTCGCCGTGACGCTCTCGCTCGGCCTCATGACCACGTTGTTCACCGCCGTGATGGTGACCCGCCTCATGGTCGCCCTGTGGCTGCAGCGCACGCGCCCCAAAACGCTGCCGATCTAGGAATCTTGCCATGAGATGGCTCGCCCTCGTTCCCGCCGGAACCAAGTACGATTTCATCGGCAAGCGCTATTGGTCGCTGGGGCTTTCTGTCGCGCTCACCGTCATTTCCCTGGTTTCGATCGCCGTCCAGGGCCTCAATTTCGGCATCGATTTCAAGGGCGGCGTGTTGATGGAGGTCCGCATGGATTCGGCGCCTGATCTGGGCGATCTCCGTTCCAAGCTCGACGCCCTCAAATTGGGCGAGATATCGCTTCAGGAATTCGGCGCCCCGAACGACATTCTGATCCGCGTCCAAACCAGCGAGGAGTCGGAGAAAGAGCAGATCCGCGTCATCGACGCGGTCAAGGGCGCGCTCGGCTCCGGCGTGGATTTCCGCCGCACCGAATTCGTCGGCCCCAAGGTCGGGGCGGAGCTGGTCCAGGCCGGCTTTCTGGCGATGCTGTTCTCCCTCATCGGCATCTCGGTCTATGTCTGGTTCCGGTTCGAATGGCAGTTCGGCGTGGGCGCGCTCGTTTCCACCATCCACGACATCGTCACCACCGTCGGATTGTTCTCGGTGTTCCAACTCGAATTCAGCCTGACCACGGTGGCCGCCGTGCTCACCATCGCCGGATACTCCGTCAACGATACCGTCGTCATCTACGACCGCATCCGCGAGAACATGCGGAAATATAAAAAGATGCCCATCACCGAGCTGATCAACCGCAGCAACAACGAAACCCTGGCCCGCAGCGTCATCACCCATCTGACGACGCTCTTGGCCGTGCTCGCCCTGTTGTTCTTCGGCGGCGAGGTCATCCGCGGATTTTCCATCGCCATGGTCTGGGGCATCTTCGTCGGCACCTATTCCTCGGTGTTCGTCGCGGTGCCGGTGCTGGTCTATCTCAATCTCCGGCCCGACACGCCGCCGCCCGGCGGCGAGGCCGCCGCGGCCAAGGTTGCGTAAACGCCGGTGGAGCTCAGGCCGCAAAAGCCGCGCGGCCGGGACCTCATCGAGGCCTACGGCGAAGGCCGTTTCCGCATCGGCGGCGCCGTTTTCACGGGATCTGTTTTGATCGGCTTGGCCGGCCCCCAAGCCTGGCCCGTTGCAGCACTCGCCGGACTTTCACCCGATACAATCCTGGAATCCCTCGCCTCGCTCCTGGGCGACGACGCGCGTCCCGAAATCATGCTGATCGGCTGCGGAGCACGGGCGGAACTCCTGCCCGTGCCCTTGCGTGCAAGGTTCAAGGAATTGAGAATCGTGGTCGAAGCGATGGATACCGGGGCCGCCTGCCGCACCTACAACGTGCTGGTGGCCGAAGACCGCCTGGTCGCGGCCGCGCTGATTGCCGTTTAGAAGACGACGGCGCAGCGTCCAACCCGTCCAATGCGGGCTTTATTAGCCCGTCGTTTCCTCGGGCGCCGCCATGCGGGGCAGATAGAACCTCACCGACGTGCCCTTGCCCGGTTCGCTGTCGAGCTCGGCGAACCCGCCCGACTGCTGGGCAAAGCCGTGCACGGTGCTTAAGCCGAGCCCGGTACCTTTACCGACCTCCTTGGTCGAGAAGAATGGCTCGAACGCGCGGCGCGCGACGTCCAGGGGCATGCCCGTGCCGGTATCCGTTACGGCAAACATGACGTAGTCGCCGCCGTCCGCTCGTTCGTAATGGGCCATCGCCACGGGGTCGAAATGCACGTTCGCCAGCTCGATCGTGACCGCGCCGCCGTCCGGCATCGCGTCGCGGGCGTTGATGGCGAGATTGAGAAGTGCGCTTTCGACCTGGACCGGATCGGCGTAAACCGGCCAAAGCTCAGGGGCGATCTTCATTTTCAACTCGATTCGTTCGCCCAGCGCCGAGCGCAAGATCGCGGTGAGGTCCGAGACGAGCCCCTTGGCGTCCATCAGCTCCGGTTGAAGTTGTTGTTTGCGCGAAACGGCGAGCAGCTTCCGCGTGAGTTCAGCCGCCCTGAGCGCACCACGCAGAGCCGTCTCCGCCAGTCGTTTTTGACCGCCGCCGCATTGCGTGTCGGTCAAAAGTAGATCGAGGTTGCCGATGACAACGGTCAAAAGATTGTTGAAATCATGGGCGATGCCGCCGGCGATCCCGCCGATGGCGTCGATTTTCTGCACTTCGCGCAGCTTTTCCTCGATCGAGCGGCGCTCCGTAGTGTCCTCCTCGATGGCGAGGAAATGCGTGACATCGCCCTGCAAATCGCGGATCGGCGAAATGCTTTCCCTCGACCAATAAAGATCGCCGTTCTTCTTGCGGTTCAGGAGCTCGCCGCGCCATTCGCACCCCGCCGTGAGGCATTCCCACAGGTTCTCGTACGTTTCCTTCGGGGTCATGCCGGACTTGAATAAGGCGGGCGTGCGGCCGATAAGCTCCTCCGCGGTATAGCCCGTGATGTCGAAAAGTTTCTGGTTGGCGTACTCGATGGTGCCGTGAGTGTCCGTGAGCAGGATGGCGGCCGGGGATTGCTCGATGACGCCGGAGAGCTTTTGGATTTCACGGCTGGCCCGGTCGTGCTCGTCGAGAACGCGCTGGCGTTCGATCTCCGCCGCGATTCGTTGGCCAAAGATCGTCAGCAGCTCCCGGTCCTCCTTGCCGAAGTCGCGGGGGGCGGGATCGAGAAGGCAGGTGACGGCGACGACGTTCCCTTCCGAGTCCAGCGACGGAAATCCGCAGTAGGAAAAGGCGTTCCGCGCCTTCAGGAACGAGGCTTCGGGGAATCGTTCGGCGACCCGGTCGTAGACGCGAATATCCCTGGTTTCCGCGACCGTCGCGCAGGGCGTGACTCGCAGCGAGCAGCCGCCGGCATGGAGCGTGACCTTTCCGTTCTCGTAGACACTGAGAAAGCGAAGCTCGTCGCCGCAAATCTCCGAAAGGCATACCGTCTTGACGCCGAACAGATCGGCGATCATCCGGGCGATGCTGGCGAAGATTTCGAGCGGATCGCCCGAAAGGGACATGCTCAGGGCGTAGAGTTTCTTCAAGCGCCGAATCTCTTCGGCGGGCCGCAAGCCGCGCTTCGCTCCCGCGGCCAGCCGGCGTCTGCGGTTTGGCCGCGGGCCGCTTGCCTTCATGTGCGTTGGTTCAGGGGTCATTTTGCAAAACTCTGACGAATAACCATACTCGCATTATGTCAAATCCGGAATCGTATATCCACCCGTTAACCATATGTAAATTAGAGGGATTCCGGTTTTCACCCAGGGCCGGCACGAGCTGTTTTCAATCGATAGTTGAGCCGGTGCGTAGCAATTTTGCCACGCCCAGGTGACGGCCGTTTTCATTTGCCCTTGCCGGGCCAATCGCCGCGGTCCGCCGGGCACGCAAAAACGGCGGGGCAAAAGCCCCGCTGCTGATCGGACAAATTTTTCGAATTCCGTTACATCGGCAGATGCGAGGCCGAGGCCATCGCATAGAGCATCGGGATCGAGAGCATCATGTTGGTGCGGGAAGCCAGCGCCGCGATGCGCGCGGCCTTCTTCTTCTCCTCGGGCGAAACCTGCACCATGCCCAGAACCTTTTTCTGATTCGGCCAGATCAGGAACCACACGTTGAACCACATGATGGTGCCGAACCACATGCCGAAGCCGATCCGGGTCGCCTGCACGTTGTGGCTGGTCAAGCCCAGGCTATAGGCGTCGCTGAGATAGCCGTTGAGCGACGCCTCGATGATGCCGGTCGCGATCGTCGCCATCGCCGCCCAGCGGAACCAGAACAGGGCGGCGGGCGCGATCACCTTGGTGATGGCCGGTTTCTCGGCATCCGGAATCTTGGGCATGCTGGGGGTCTGGACGAAATTGAAATACCAGAGCAGGCCGATCCACATGACCCCGCTCATGATATGCAGCCAACGGAAGAAGAACGGCCAATATGCGGTCATATCCATGATCCCCTCCCGCTCAATACATCGCCTGGATGATCAGGACCATGACCACGGTCAACGCGAAGCCCAGCGCCACCGTGTATTGCAAGGAATCCAACGGATTTTTCATTCCCACACCCCCCGTTTGGAAATTCGCCGAGTTTTACCACGCCGTGCCGGGGGAGCCAAACCGAATTAGACTGACTCCCGCTGGAGATTCCGGGCTAAATCCCCCTCCCGCTAGTGATTCTATTGCCCATCGCCGGCATGAACCTTAGCTTTTCTTATTGCGCCCGCTTGGTGCGCGGCAATGACCGCGACCGGTTTCTGTGCGCCTTGTTCGCGCCGGCGGATCGCCGGGAATCCCTCTTTGCCCTATATGCCTTCAACGCCGAGATCGCGCGGATCAGAGAGGCCGTGCGCGAGCCGATCCTGGGCCAGGTCCGCTTGCAGTGGTGGCACGAGGCGCTCGACTCCATCTACGCCGGCAGCCCCCCGGCCCATGAGGTGGCAGAGGCGCTGGCCGGGGCCGTCGGCGCCCATCGTCTCACCCGCGCCCTGTTCGATCGAATCCTGGATGCCCGGGAATTCGACCTGGGATCTTCGCCGCCGGACGACCTGGCGGCGCTTGTCTCCTATGCCGAGGCGACCTCGGGCGCGCTCAATCTTCTGGCCCTCGAGATTCTCGATCCGGGCGGCGAGGCCAAGACAGCCGCCTGCCACATCGGCATCGCCTGGGCGCTGGTGGGGTTGTTGCGGGCAACCGGCTTTCACGCCCGCACCGGCCGCATCTATTTGCCCAAAACCCTGCTCGACCGGGAAGGGGTGGACCTGGCGGATATATTCGCAAGTTACACCTCGCCCGGGCTTCGTGCCGTGGCCCGGGAAATCGCCAATCTGGCGCGGCGGTATCTGGCGGCGCCACGGCCCAATTCCCGCCCCGGCCGGGCGGTTTGGCTCCAGGGCGTGGTCGCCGAATCCTACTTGTCGCGCATCGAGCGCGCCGGATTTAATCCCTTCGCTAAGGGGATCGAGGCCGGGCGCCTGCGGCGCCAGCTCCGCCTCTGGCTCGCCGCGGCACAGATGTGACCGGCAGCGTCCGGTTTCGGTTACCCTGGAACGTTAGAAAACAGGTCTAAGCCTTTGACGATTCGTTATCCCACCGCCCGGTTGCTCGCGATTTGGGGAACCGCGGTTTTCTCCGGCCTTGGCCTCGGCGGCATGGGTGCGCTGGCAGCACTCCCGCAGCCCCCGCGCGTGATCGCGCTCGGCACCGTCGCTTCCGTCATTCTGGCCGCGGCCTCCGTGGCCTGGGGCATGCGGCTTGCCGCTCTCGCCCGCCACCCGTTCCGCACGCTCCATGCGCGCCATTCCATCACCTTCGGCCGGGGCGCCATGACGGATCACGGCGGCGCATCGGTTACGGCCAAGGCCCAGAGCGAATTTGAATTCGAGTCGCTGGCAGCGGGCCAAACCTCGCTGCGCCTCCAGAAATTCGTCATCGAGCCGACCGCCCTCGATCCCCAAGAACTGCTCACCGACTGGAGCTACGCCTGCCGCGTCGGCGATGACGCGCTAGCACCCCAGCCGTTCCTCTCCACCTCGCGCTCGCTCCAACTCGATGTCGCGCTCAGGGAACCATCCCTTCCCGGTGCCCGCTATTCCGTCGCGGAAGATTTATCCTTCGAATCCTTCCTCGACGTCCCCGCGCACTTGGTCTTCCAGCCGTCCTACCCCTGTGCGGCCCAAACCGTCGCAATTAATTTCGAAGGGCCGCGCCCGCGCCGCCCGCGATTCAAGATCGACCGCGGGTTGGGGCGCTGCGAATCCGGCGATCTTGTGGTGGAAGACTCGCGTCTCGATTTCGTCTGGAACCGCGCCGAGCCCGGCGAGCAGCTCGAAATCGAATGGGACTGGGATCCGGAAACATGGCCCAAACCCGCGAGCGAAACCGAGCGGTTGATCGCGGCGGCGCGAAACCGTCAAGACGAGCTGCAAAAGCTCCTCGCGTCTCAAATCGCCGCCGAGTCCATCGAAGGAGAGGGCCATGCGCCGCCCCATTTGTCCGGCGATGCGGGCTTTGCCGACGACACGGCCCCGGCCGACGGCATGTCCGCCGACGAGCACCCGCTCATCAGGGCGGCAAGGCAGCGCGAGAAGCTCTACAAGGGCGATAAGTAAGAAGACCTATTCGGCGGCGCGGCAAAGGCCGCAAGGCGCGCTTAATGCGGCGCCTCGTTGAGCAGGAGCCAATAGAGCCCCACTTTCTGCACAGCCTCGGTGAATCGCTCGAAGTCCACGGGCTTGACGATGTAGCTGTTGACTCCCAGCCGGTAGCTTTCCGTCAAATCCGCTTCCTCGCGCGAAGACGTCAGCACGACGACGGGAACGGCCCGGGTGCGCGGGTCGCTCTTGATCCGCTGCAGGACCTCGAGGCCGCTCACCTTCGGCAATTTGAGATCGAGCAGAACGACCCTCGGGATATTCTCGACATTGCGGCCTTTGAACGCGCCCTCCCCGAAGAGGTAATCCAGAGCCTCGGCGCCGTCCCGGCAGACTTGGATCCGGTTGGAAAGGTTGTGCTTCTTGAAGGCGTGGAGGCTGAGCTCCACGTCGTCGGGATTGTCTTCAACCAGCAGGATTTCCAGCGATTGCGCGACCATCGGCGCGGTCTCCCTTCAGCGTAAAATAAAATGTTGCCCCTTCGTCCACCTTTGCCTCGGCCCAGATTCGCCCGCCGTGGCGCTCGATGATCCGATGCACGGTGGCGAGCCCGATGCCCGTTCCCTCGTATTCGTCGGTGCGATGCAGCCGCTGGAACACGGCAAACAGCTTGTCCGAGTACCTGGTGTCGAATCCGGCGCCGTTGTCCTTGACGAAATAGACCTTGGCTTCGGCGGTTCCGGACCCGTCGCGGCAGCCGATCTCGACCTTGGCGGGATCCTTGTTGCGGGTGAATTTGATGGCGTTGCCCAGAAGGTTGGCGAAAACCTGCCTGAGGAGCGCCGGATCGGCCGTGGCGATTCCCAGATCGCCGACGCAAAATTGAACGTTGCGCCCGTCGCATTGGTGGCTCATTTCGTCAACGGTCCGGCGCACAAGGTCGCCAAGCTGCACCCGCTCGGTCTTCAGGGCCTGCCGCCCCAGCTGCGCGAACGCCAACAGATCGTCGATCAACCGGCCCATTTTCTGGGTGTTCCGGCTCACAATCCCAAGGAGTTTTTTCGCGTCCGTGGAAAGTTGGGCGGAATGCTCTTCTGCAAGGATTCGCGAGAAGCCGTCGATGGCCCTGAGCGGCGCGCGGAGATCGTGGGCGACGGAATAGGAAAAAGCCTCGAGCTCTTTGTTAACCCCGGCCAGCTCGGCAACGCGATGGTCCAACTCGGCGTTGAGCCGGCGGATGACATCCAGTTGCTGGCGCTCGCGATCCGCATCGTCGAGGGCTTTGACGTTCCACAGAATGACCGCGGCAAAAAACACCGTCACCGCGATGATCAGGATCGCGGTGCCGAATTCGAAACCGTACAGGCCGATTCTTTGCCCTTCCAGCCGTAGCCAGCCCAAGACGGTCGGAACAATGACGGCGAGCGGCAGCAGACGGCGGGCCATCAAGCCGCCGGCATGTTCGCTGACGACCATTCGCATCAGACCGCGGTCGGGCCGCGCCATCAGGATCCCGGCGCTCAATACCAGGAACGCAACCGCGGTGTTGAGGGCAACCGCGGTGAAAGAGAATGCGGCATATAGCACCTTGACCCCGTACAGGTATCCAAGAAGGGCCAAATAGGACGACAGCGACGCCGGGATCACCAACGCCTCGGCTATCCGGACCCAAGGCCCCGCCGCCCGCCAGTACAACAGCAACGCGAAGCCGATAAGCGAAAAATTCGCCGCCGTCACCGGCGACATCCGGCCCGGGAAAGCGTTTGCGTTGGCAATGGCCTTTTGGTCGGTGAACAGCAGCTGGTCGATTCCGAAGTCCCAACCGAAGGCGTACTGAGCGACATTGAGCACGCCGAGGCAGACCACGAAAACCGCGCATACTTGGCTCGCGGCCTTGCCGATCGGATTTCCGTCCTCTCGCGCAAATAACCACAAGGCGAAGCCCGCGCACAGGAATCCCAGCGCCGTGTTCGCTTTCATGGTTACCCATGTCGCCTGAAAGTTTTCCGAAATGGGAAGATCGAAGGCCCAGCCGAAGAGCACGGCGGCGCCGATCGCGGCGGCGCCAATGCCGGCGCCCGCGGCCAATGAGATGCAGATTTCGGCGCGCCGGGATTGAACCAAGGGCTCCCCGGATGCCGCGGTATGGAAAGGGCGTCCTTCTGGCACGGATCTGGTCCTTCGGCCCAATCGGTCATTCGATTGCGCTGTGATTAAGAATCGATGAATTTTGGGTTAAACCGGGGTGTGCCGAAACCGTTCGCGCATCGAATCCCGCGTGATCGCAGCCCTGTACGGTCGGATAGGTTTTTTACTCCGCCGCCGCGCGCGGCGCGGAGAGCCAGGTCTCGAGATCGCGCAAGGCGCGCGCGCTCATCATTTTCTTGCGGTCCCTGCCTTTGGCTTTGGCATCGAGCGGCGGGAACAGGCCGAAATTGACGTTCATCGGCTGGAAGGTCTCAGCCAAAGCCCCCCCGGTTATGTGATTCAAGAGCGCGCCCAAGGCGGTCGTTGGCGGCGGCGCGCCAATCTCGATGCCCAGCTTTTCCGCTGCCGCGAACCTGCCCGCGATCAATCCGATCGCGGCGCTCTCGACGTAACCTTCGACACCCGTGATTTGGCCGGCAAAACGGAGCCTCGGTTCGGCTTTGAGCCGCAGCCGCGCATCCAAAAGCTTCGGTGAATTGATGAAGGTGTTGCGGTGCAGCCCGCCGAGCCTGGCGAACTCCGCGTTTCCGAGTCCCGGGATCGTGCGGAACACGCGGGTCTGTTCTCCGTGCTTAAGTTTTGTTTGGAATCCGACCATGTTGAACAGCGTGCCCAGCGCGTTGTCCTGGCGCAGCTGTACCACGGCATGGGCGCGTCTCTCCGATCTGGGATCGGTCAGGCCCACCGGTTTCATCGGCCCGAAGCGCAGCGTCTCGCGCCCGCGCTCCGCCATCACCTCGATGGGAAGGCAGCCCTCGAAATAGGGCGTGTTCGATTCCCACTCGTGGAACGCCGTCTTCTCGCCGGCCAAAAGCGCATCCACGAACGCCCCGTACTGCGCCTCGTCCATCGGGCAATTGATGTAATCGTTGCCGCCGCCCTTGTCGTAGCGCGACTGGAACCACGCGACCTCGAAGTCGATCGACTCCCTGTGGACGATGGGTGCGATGGCGTCGAAAAACGCCAGCTCCTTTTCGCCGGTAAGATTCTTGATCGCCTCGGCGAGGGCCGGGGAGGTGAGGGGGCCGGTGGCGACGATCACCGAATCCCAATCCGGCAATCCCGCGACCTCGCCGCGTTCGATCGTGACCAGCGGATCGGATTCGAGCGCCCCGGTGATCGCGTCCGCGAACCCGTCCCGGTCCACGGCCAGCGCGGACCCCGCCGGAACTTTCGATTGATCGGCGGCGCGCATCACCAGCGACCCGCAGCGCCGCATCTCCTCGTGGAGAAGGCCTACCGCGTTGTTCTCGGCGTCGTCGGAGCGCAGCGAATTGGAACAGACGAGCTCCGCAAGCTTCCCCGTCTTGTGCGCCTCGGTCCCGCGCGTGGGGCGCATCTCATGCAAGACAACGGGCACGCCCATCCGCGCCGCCTGCCACGCCGCCTCCGATCCTGCGAGCCCGCCGCCGATGATGTGGATGGGATTTGCGGCGCTCTCTCTCATGCCAACTTACTACGCCTCAGGCTCCGCAGTTCCTTGCACCAATTCGAGCGCATCACGATAAAGGAACGGCACCCAGAAAATCGGATTATCATTGGTCCCGCGCTTTTCAAAAAAACCCAGGTCCGTAAGGGCTAGTGCAGCCTTTAGGCATTCACCCTCAGGTATCTTCCAAATCGCAGCTAGACTTTCTTTGGATTGTTGCGTCTTTTCACCTCGCAGTTTTTCGACGTACTCGCGATGCTCTGGATACTCCGCATAAAACGTTTGCTCTAACCTTACTTTTGAAACCGCTGGAAGTGCCTCCTTAAACGCGGCGCGTTCAAAAAGTTGTGTCCCGGACAGGGTCGCTTCGCCTCGTTCGATCCGTGCAATTTCGGTCTCTTGAAGCGACGTGAGAAAATGTATCAGTTCTCTCGGAGCGGGAGTCTTCTCGCCGTCCCATGTTCGACTTAGAATCCACTCAAATGTCTTTCGTTGCTTTTCCCCAGCATCAACCTGGTCGGGAAAGACTTTATAAAACAATTCTTGTTGGGTCTCGTATTTCGAAAGTACGTCCTCAGCCTGAACGCTATATAAATCGATGATCACTGGATTATTCAGCAATCTTCGAACCACGAGATTGAGTAAGTTCGCGGGATTCCATGAAAGAGTGACAGTACGCGTGATATGGCTCGATTCACGAAACCCCTCTGCGGTGATACGGTTCCAAATATCGGTCCGAAGAAAAATTTTTACCACGATATTTCCGTATTCACGCATGTCTAAGTATGCGTGAAAAAGGGCACGTAAGGCGTTTTTCTCAAGGTCGCTATTTTCAGCAAATGCGACATCAAGTCGATCAAGCAGGACCCAAAGTGTGTATCTATTTGCCCGAAGTGAGGCATTTGCGAGTTTCATAAGATCATCGACGGATCTCAGACCACGATTGCTGTCGTCTGTTGTGGTTTGCCGAAATATAATTTTACCACCAAATCCGACCGGCAGTCCGGTGTGCGGGTCGACGTGAACTTGGCCTTCTATTGCCTCGGGGTTTCCTATGCGCCGAACATAAGTGAGCGCATCTTTCAAGAGACGCGATAAATTGGGTTCCTTCTGAAGAAGCCCAGCGTCTTCGAGGTAATGGATGACTTCCTTAGCCTCCTCGCCGCCGATCCCAAATTCCCGAAGGGTGCGCCCCACAAGTGACAGCATATAGAGCTTCCAAAGATCGATGAACTCGCGTTCAGATGTGGGTGGATCGTCTTCGATATCGTGGAAAGCTGGGGCACCGGATGGCTTCTCCGCTGGGACTACGAAAACTTTTCTATCAAACAATTCATCAGTCTTGTTTATTATAAGAAAGTAGATTGCGCTTTTTCCTGATCCTTTTTGACCATAAATAATGTCTACTTCCCCACGAAAAATTCGGTTCCATTGATCCGTCTGGACAAAATATTGCGTTAAAGCTTCCCCTTCCTCCTCGGCGATTCTCTTTCCAAATGATAGCCGCCTAAGAATTTCGAGCTTTTGTCCTGTTTCTTCCATCTACAACGCTCCTAACCATCTTGGTAGTGCCGGAGATCGGTAATACAGCATTTGTCACGCCCGCTTCTTCGCCCGCAGCGCCGCGCTTTTAAGATAGGGCGTGAGATACTGGCCGGTGTAGCTCGCCGCCGTCGCTGCCGCCTGCTCAGTGGTCCCAGGCCGGGCGGGTTTTCAACTGCGTACAAGAGAAGTCGTTTAGCTCGTCGGGGTCTCCAGATTCCAAACCGGGGTCTACGTAGTCGGGGTGTAGCACCCTTAGGCAATCTGCCTCGCTTTTATAGGGGCCGTCATAAAGCATTTTAAACGTGCTGTTTCCAAGGACACTGTGGTCCAGGGTTTGATACCAACCTTCGCCATTCCAACGGGACGCGGCGTGCACGGCGGTGGCAAGAAGCAAACCTGCCGCGAAGACTAAGCACACGCGATACATTGTCGGGCCTTTCATGTTCTGCCGTTAGCAATCATTGCACATTAATCGTAGCACTCACGCAGCAGTATCTCACGCCCGCTTCTTCGCCCGCTGCGCCATCACAATAGCTCCCGAAATTGATCGACTGTGAAACCTGCCTGCCGGATGATGTTCCGTAGCGTGCCGGGTTTCAAATCTCTGGTGCCGTGAAACGGTACGGTGACGGCGCGGCTTGGATCGCCGGGGTATACCAGAATGTAATGACTGCCGCGCACGCGATCGACTACAAAACCTGCCCGTTGCAGCGCCGCGATAACCTGCCGCGCATTGGCGACGGGCAGATGCGGGCTCATGCGGCGATGGTGATCTTCCGAACCGTGGGCGATGCGTCGGCCGGAATTGGCATCCCGTGATCGCGCCGGTATTCGACGATGGCGCGAATCGCTTCCTCGGCCATCTCAAGCGCCTCGGCTTCGGTCTCGCCTTCGGTAACGACCTCGGGCAAAGCCGGGACGGAAACCGTGAATCCGCCACCTTCCTGCGGTTCCAAGACGACCGTGAAATCAAGGCTCTTCGTCACATGGGATCTCCGAAATCAATGCCTTAGTCTACTCTCGGCCTTTTCCGGTGTCGAGCGAACCCCAAGCTTGCTTACGCTCTCTTCTTCGCCCTCTGCGCCGCGCTCTTGAGATAGGGCGCCAGATATTGGCCGGTGTAGCTCGCAGGCGTCCGCGCCACATCGTCGGGCGTGCCGCTAGCGACAATCTTTCCGCCCTTGTCGCCGCCCTCGGGGCCGAGATCGATGATCCAATCCGCGGTCTTGATCACGTCGAGATTATGCTCGATGACGACCACCGTGTTGCCGGTGTCGGCCAGCGCATGCAGGACTTCCAATAATTTTCTTACATCGTCGAAGTGCAGCCCCGTCGTCGGCTCGTCCAATATATAAAGTGTCCGCCCGGTCGCGCGGCGCGCGAGTTCCTTGGCGAGCTTCACGCGCTGCGCCTCGCCGCCCGAGAGCGTGGTCGCCTGCTGGCCGAGGTGGATATAATCGAGCCCCACCCGCTGCAAGGTTTCGAGCTTGTCGCGGATCGAGGGCACCGCCTTGAAGAACGCCGCCGCTTCCTCCACCGTCATGTCGAGAACGTCGGCGATGGACTTGCCCTTGAACTTGATCTCCAAGGTTTCGCGGTTATAGCGCTTGCCCTTGCAGACGTCGCATTGCACATAGACATCCGGCAAGAAGTGCATCTCGATCTTGATGACGCCGTCGCCCTGGCAGGCCTCGCACCGCCCGCCCTTGACGTTGAACGAAAATCGCCCGGGCTTGTAGCCGCGCGCATTCGATTCCGGCAGCCCCGTGTACCAGTCGCGGATCGGCGTGAACGCGCCCGTGTAGGTCGCCGGGTTCGAGCGCGGTGTGCGCCCGATGGGGCTCTGGTCGATGTCCACCACCTTGTCGAGGAACTCCAACCCCTCGATCCGGTCATGGGCCCCCGCCGGCTCGCGCGAACCGTAGAGTCGCCGCGCCACCGCGGCATAAAGCGTGTCGACGATGAGGGTGGACTTGCCGCCGCCGGAAACGCCGGTGACGCAGGTGAAGGTGCCGAGCGGGATGGTCACGTCCAGGTTCTTGAGGTTGTTGGCCCGCGCGCCCACGATCTTCAACGCGCGTTTTTTGTCCGCCGGCCGGCGCATCGCCGGCAACGGAATCTGTTTGATCCGCATGAGGTACTGCGCGGTCAGGCTCTTCGCGCATTTCATCACCTCGTCCGGCGTGCCGATGGCCACCACCTCGCCGCCGTGCACGCCCGCCCCCGGCCCCATGTCGATCAAAAAGTCGGCGGACCGGATCGCCTCCTCGTCGTGCTCGACCACGATCACGGTGTTGCCGAGGTCGCGGAGCCGCACCAGGGTCTCCAAAAGCCTCCGGTTGTCGCGCTGGTGAAGCCCGATGGACGGTTCATCCAACACATAAAGGACGCCCGTCAGCCCCGACCCGATCTGGGAAGCAAGCCGGATGCGCTGGCTTTCGCCGCCCGAAAGCGTGCCCGAGGCGCGCGAGAGCGTCAGGTAATCGAGCCCGACATTGACAAGGAATCCAAGGCGTTCGTTGATTTCCTTCAGAATTCGCTGCGCGATCTCGCGCTGTTTCGGGGTGAGGTGCCCGGCCAATTCGGTGAACCAGCGCGAGGCTTCCGAGATCGACATGTCGGAAACCTGCGATATATCGAGCTTGCGGATTTTCACCGCCAGCGCCTCGGGCTTTAACCTCCGCCCATTGCAGGCCTCGCAGGGCTTGGTGCTCTGGTAGCGCGACAGCTCCTCGCGGCGCCAAAGCGACTCGGTCTCGCGCCAGCGCCGCTCGAGATTCCGGATCACGCCCTCGAACGGCTTCTCGACCTTGTATTTCTTGAATCCGTCGTCATAGGAAAGCGTCACCGGATCGGGCGCCGTGCCGAACAGAATGGCGTGGCGCGCCGGTTCGGGGAGTTCCTTCCAGGGCCTGGTGGTCGAAATCTTGAAGTGTTTGGCGAGCCCGTCCAGCGTCTGCGCGTAATACTGGGTCGGCGATTTGGCCCAGGGCTGAATGGCGCCCTCGCGCAAACTAAGCCGATCGTCCGGCACCACCAGCTCGGGATCGAAATAAAGCTTGGTCCCGAGCCCGTCGCAAACCGGACAGGCGCCGTAAGGGTTGTTGAAGGAAAAGAGCCTTGGCTCGATTTCCTCGATGGTGAATCCCGAAACCGGGCAGGCGAATTTGGAAGAGAAGATGGTGCGCACGCCCGAGTCCGCGTCTTCCGCGAACAGCAGCCCGTCGCTCAAATTCAGCGCCGTCTCGATCGAATCGGCCAAACGCGTCTCCAGGCCGGGGCCGGTCACGATCCGGTCCACCACCACCTCGATATCGTGCTTGAGCTTCTTGTTACGGGTCGGGGCCTGGTCGATCTCGAACAGCTTCCCGTCCAGCTTGACCCGCTGGAACCCGCGCTTCTGAAGGTCCGCGAGCTCCTTCCTGTATTCGCCCTTGCGGCCGCGCACGATCGGGGCCAGCAACAAAAGCCTGGTTCCCGCCTTCATCTCCAGAATCCGGTCCACCATCTGCGAGACCGTCTGGCTTTCGATGGGAAGCCCGGTCGCGGGCGAATAGGGGATCCCGACCCGGGCGTATAAAAGCCGCAGATAGTCGTAGATCTCGGTCACCGTGCCGACCGTCGAGCGCGGGTTGCGCGATGTCGTCTTTTGTTCGATGGAGATGGCGGGAGAGAGCCCGTCGATCGCGTCCACGTCGGGCTTTTGCATCATCTCGAGGAACTGGCGGGCATAGGCCGAAAGGGATTCGACGTAGCGCCGCTGCCCCTCGGCATAAATCGTATCGAAGGCGAGCGAGGATTTGCCCGAGCCCGACAAGCCGGTGATCACCACCAGGGCGTCGCGCGGCATCTCCACGTCGATGTTCTTGAGATTATGCTCGCGGGCGCCGCGAACGCTGATCTTGCTCGTCATATGCCTCTGACCGGGGCCACCAAACCCCGGGCCCGAACCCGATTATATGGGGCATCATGGTCCCATTGCGACCCCCGGGACTGGCGTGCCTCCGTCGTAGCAAGGGGCCCAGGATTGCGGGTAAAATAGGGCGCTTTAACGACAAGGCGGGCCCCGCCTCCGGCCCGGATGTGATGCCATGACGCTTCGATTACTCTCCGCCCTGGTTCTGAGCTTCGTCTTCGCCGCGGCGGTGCCGCTTGCGCCGGCTCGGGCCGACTGTGTCGATGATTGCGAGCGCGCGTACGGCGGTTGCAGCGGGCCTGAGCAGGACCAATGCCTGGAGAGGGTGCAAGAGTGTTATCGGCTGGAGTGCAATAAGCCGACGACCTCCTATGGCGCCATCGCCTATGGCGCTCAAAGCACCGCCAGCGGTTATGCCTTCAATGAAGGGAATGCGGGGGATGCCGACCGGTCGGCGCTCGCCAACTGCCGGCAGCATGGCGACGACTGCAAGATCGTCGCCTCGTTCTCCAACACTTGCGCCGCCGTAGCTGCGGTGGAGTCCGAGGGCCGCTTTTCGACCGGACAGGCGGGCACTAAAGATCAAGCCCAGGCCAATGCCATGAAAGCCTGTCAGGCTCAGGGCGGCGGCAAGTGCGAAATCGAAGCCTGGACTTGCGCGTTTCCTTAGGACGGCATTGCGCCGGAACGCATGACCGGCCCGGCCGAAACGGTAGCCGGAACCTCGCCGATCCGTGTAAAGTCGGCGCTCATATCATGGGGGCTTTGGCATGGCGGGCAGCGTCAATAAAGTGATCCTGGTGGGCAACTTGGGCCGCGATCCCGAGGTGCGCAGCACCCAGGCCGGCGACAAGGTGGTGAACCTCTCGCTCGCCACCTCCGAGCGCTGGAAGGACAAGACCACCGGCGAGCCCCGGGAAAAGACCGAATGGCACCGGGTCGTGATCTTCAACGACCGCCTGGGCGACGTCGCCGAGAAGTATCTCCGCAAGGGCTCCAAGGTCTATATCGAGGGCCAGCTCCAGACCCGCAAATGGACCGACCAGTCGGGGACCGAGAAATACACCACCGAGGTCGTGCTCCAGCGCTTCCGGGGCGAGCTCACCATGCTCGACGCCAAGGGCGATTCGGGCACGCCGGCCATCGAAGGCGAGGCCGATGCCGCGGAACCGCAGCGAACCTCCGCTCCCGCCCGCAAGGAGCTCGACGACGAGATCCCGTTCTAACCTCGCGTTGTTCCCGGCGCCGCAATTTGGTAAATTTCCGGCGTTGTCGGCCAGGGCCGGGGGGCTTGGCGACCGTTCCGATTCCTGCTGATTTTCGCCCGCGCGCCGCCAACCGGAGCAAGCCTTGAATACAACCCTTCCGCCGGAACCCCAGAACATCACGCCGGTCACGATCGAAGAGGAGATGAAGCGCTCCTACCTCGATTACGCCATGAGCGTGATCGTGGCCCGGGCGCTTCCCGATGTCCGCGACGGGTTGAAGCCGGTCCACCGCCGCATCCTCTATGCGATGAAAGAGGAAGGCTACGAGTGGAACCGCGCCCATAAGAAGTCCGCCCGCATCGTCGGCGACGTCATGGGCAAATACCACCCCCACGGCGACGCCGCGATCTACGACGCCATGGTGCGCATGGCCCAGGAATTCTCCATGCGCCTGCCGCTCGTCGACGGCCAGGGCAACTACGGCTCGATGGACGGCGACCCGGCCGCCGCCATGCGCTACACCGAAGCGCGCCTCGCCAAGCCCGCCCATTCGCTCCTGGAAGACATCGACAAGGAAACCGTCGATTTCCAGGACAATTACGACAACAGCCTGCGCGAGCCCGTCGTCCTCCCCGCCCAGTTCCCGAACCTGCTGGTCAACGGCGCCAGCGGCATCGCGGTCGGCATGGCGACCAACATCCCGCCCCATAACCTGGGCGAGGTGATCGACGCCTGCTGCGCCTATATCGACAATCCCGAGATCACGGTGGACGAGCTGATGGAGCACGTCCCCGGCCCCGATTTCCCGACCGGCGGCATCATCCTTGGCAAAACCGGCATCCGGGAAGCGTACCGGACCGGCCGCGGCTCGCTGGTGGTGCGCGGCAAGGTCGCCATCGAGGATATCCGCAAGGACCGCCAGGCCATCGTCGTCACCGAAATTCCCTACCAGCTCAACAAATCGCGGCTCTTGGAGCGCATCGCGGAGTTGGTGCGCGACAAGCAGATCGAAGGCATATCCGATCTCCGCGACGAATCGGACCGCGACGGCGTGCGCGTGGTCGTCGAATTGAAGCGCGACGCGCAAAGCGACGTGGTGATGAACCAGCTCTTCACCTTCACGCCGCTCCAATCCACCTTCGGCGTCATGATGCTGGCGCTCGACGGCGGCAAGCCGGAGACGATGAATCTCCGCCAGATCATCGCCGCCTTCGTCGATTTCCGCGAGCACGTCATCACCCGCCGCACGATCTTCAAGCTCGGCAAGGCCCGCGAGCGCGCCCATGTCTTGGTCGGCCTCGCCATCGCCGTCGCCAATCTCGATGCCGTCATCAAATTGATACGCGAGGCCCGCGATCCCGAGGTCGCCAAGGCCGGCTTGATGGCGCGCGCCTGGCCGGCGAGCGAAGTCGAAACCATGATCAATCTGATCGACGAGCCGGGGCGCAAGATCGAGGGCGGAACCTACAAGCTCTCCGAGATCCAGGCCAAGGCGATCCTGGAACTTCGCCTCCAGCGCCTGACCGGACTCGAGCGCGACAAGATCGGCGAAGAGATCAAGGGATTGGCCGAGGAAATCATCGGCTACCTGGAGCTCCTGCGCTCCCACGAAAAGCTTTACAAGCTGCTGCGCGACGAGCTCCTGGTCATGAAATCCGAGTTTGCGACGCCGCGCCGGACCGAGCTCGCCGATATCGAGGTCGAGCAGAACATCGAGAACCTGATCCAGCGCGAGGACATGGTGGTGACCGTCTCTCACGGCGGCTACATCAAGCGCGTGCCGCTCTCGACCTACCGCGCCCAGAAGCGCGGCGGCAAGGGCCGCGCCGCCATGGCCACCCGCGAAGAGGATTTCGTCAGCCGCGTGTTCGTGGCCGACACCCACGTCCCCATGCTGTTCTTCTCGTCCCGCGGCATGGTCTATAAATCCAAGGTCTGGCAATTGCCGATCGGGACTCCCCAGGCGCGCGGCAAGGCCCTCGTCAACATGCTGCCGCTGACCTCGAACGAAACCATCACCACCGTCATGCTGCTGCCCGAGGACGAATCGTCCTGGGCGGACATGTTCATCATGTTCGCCACCGCCGAAGGCAACGTGCGCCGCAACCGCCTGTCGGATTTCACCAGCGTCATGGCCAACGGCAAGATCGCCATGAAGCTCGAGGGCAACGACAAGCTGGTCGGGGTTTCCACCTGCTCCGAGCACGACGACGTGCTGCTGGCGTCCCGCCAGGGCAACGCCATCCGCTTCTCCACCACCGACGTCCGGGTGTTCTCGGGCCGCTCGTCGGTCGGCGTGCGCGGCATGCGGCTCGACAAGGGCGACGAGGTGATCTCGATGTCGATCCTGCGCGACGTCGAAGTCGGGATCGAGGAGCGGGAATCCTATCTGCGCCTCGCCGGCGCCATGCGCCGGGCCGAAGGCGACGTGGCGGAGGATACCGCGGCCGGCGACATCGAAAAGCTCGGCCAGGACCGTTTCGACGAGCTCCACGGCAAAGAAGAATTTATCTTGTCCGTGAGCGAGCGCGGCTTCGGCAAGCGCACCTCGGCCTATGAATACCGGATCACCAATCGCGGCGGGAAGGGCATCGCCAACATGGAGCTCACCAACCGCACCGGCCCGGTGGTCGCGGCCTTTCCGGTGGCGGCCAAGGATCAGGTCATGCTGGTGACGGACGGCGGCCAGATCATCCGCTGCCCGGTGCACGACATCCGCATCGCGCGCCGCCAGACCCAGGGCGTGATCCTGTTCAAGGTCGCCGAGGCCGAGCGCGTGGTCTCCGTCACCCGTCTTGCCGATGAAGGCGATCCGGTTGAAGCCGAGCCCGAAAACGGCACCCCCGGCAACGGCACCGGGACGGAAACCGGTTTGGGCGAAAGCACCGGGACGGAAACCGGCCCGGACGAAAACAACCGGACGGAAGGCGGTTTGGGCGAAAACAACGGGCCGGAAAACGAAGCCGGGCCGAATGGCGGAACCGGCCCGGGCGAAAACGGCGCCGGTCCGCGCAAGCCATCGGGCGAAGGCGGAAGGGAAGGGAGCGAATGACGAAACCGACCGGCATCTATCCCGGCACCTTCGATCCCGTCACCTACGGCCACCTCGACATCATCCGGCGCGCCACCCACATCGTCGACCGCCTGATCGTCGCGGTCGCGGTCTCCGACGGCAAATCGCCCTTCTTCGAGGTCGAAGAGCGCGTCCAGATGATCCAGGACGAGCTCGCGTTCGGGGCCTACTCCAATGGAAAAACCGTGGAGGTGCACCGCTTCGACACGCTCCTCGTCTCCTTCGCCGCCGACATGGGCGCGTCGGTGGTCATCCGGGGCCTGCGCGCGGTTTCCGATTTCGAATTCGAATTCCAGATGGCCGGCATGAACGCCCGCATGGACCCGGAGATCGAAACCGTGTTCCTCATGGCCTCCGACAAGCACCAGTTCATCTCCGCCAAGCTGGTGAAGGAGGTCGCGCGCTTGGGCGGCGACGTCTCCCAATTCGTCAGTCCCCGCGTCGCCAATCATTTGATGCGCCGCTTCGGCCGCGAGGAAACCCCCTCCGCCAAACAGCCCAAGGCGGTCTAGGAGTTTTCCGGGATTTTGTTGCCCGCCCGCTTCAAGATATCGTCCACGTCGACGCCGATGCCGAGCCAGTCGTTGGCGTCCCCGGCGGTCCGGAATGCATGGCTCGTCACCTTGTATCCCGCCGTATAAACCATATACATGCGGGACAACCCGTAAATGATGTCGCTTGCGGCCAGCAGCGCCCATCTGGTTTCGCCCCAAGCCGGATCGGCGCGTTTGGCGTAATCCGCAAGCTTCTTCACCTCCGCCCCGCGCAGGGCCGTGGTGCAATCCCGGAAATCGGCGACCGCCTTCAGTCCCTCCCGGAACCCGGGCATCGCCGGCACCTCGTCCATCGCGGTCTTGACGTCGACGAAGGTGACGCCGTCCCGAAACCGGACGACCACGACTCCCAAATCGTCGAGAAGCTTCGTTCGATGCGGCATCCGGCCCCCTTGGCCAAATGCTCTGCCGGGCCGCGGCAAAGCCCTTGGCAAGCCGCCAAGTTCAACCGACTCATATTAGCATTTCGGCCCCGCCGGGGCGGGCGCCCGGCCCTCTGTATGTGGTGTTTGTTTAACGCTAACTAACAATACCTTGATTTTTTGGCCAGTTTATGTCCCTATCGATACAAAGGTGGGCAATGGGCCCGCCATTGTGAAACGAGGGCGTTTCATGTCCAAAACAGACATTCATGTCGTGACGCACGGGGATAACTGGGCAACTCGCCGCGAGGGTGCCGACCGGGTAAGCCGGAATTTCGATACCCAGACCGAGGCGTATGACGCCGCACGCGAAACCGCCCGCCGCGAGCATGTTGAGGTCGTGACGCACCGTCCCGACGGCCGAATCCGCGACAGCGGATAGCTTCAACCCGCCGCGCGATAAGAAGCATCAGCGCCGCAACGGGCTGCTTGTAATAGAGTGCGGTGGTCGGCCGCCTGCGGGCGGCTCGATTGATAAACCGCGCCGGCAAGCCTATCTTCCCGCCCCAGTGAGCCCGTAGCTCAGCGGTAGAGCATCTGACTTTTAATCAGAGGGCCCCGGGTTCGATCCCCGGCGGGCTCACCAAAGCGCTAATCACTAGCCGCGTGGATTATCGGTGACACTCGACGAAGAAAAAGAACTTGAGCGTTATCGAGCCACTCTCCGCCGCCAGGAGCAACACTGGCAGGCCCGATTTGAGTCCCAGTTACATAGTGACCGCATGGCTGGCGAGATCGGCCTAGTCGCCCTACGCACAGCCGTAGTGCTCAATGCAGGCGCAGTCATTGCGCTGCTCGCATTCGTAGGTCAGCTTTGGGACAAAGCCGGGAAAGAAAATGTATTGTCGCAAGTCCTACAAGGCATGCGCCCGTTCTTATGGGGTGTAATTCTTGCTGGTTTTGCAGGCCTCGTGGCTTATTTCCATCAAAGCTTCGTCACGTTTAAAAACGTGCGTGCTCTCGCCGAGGTTTCGACGGACGCTGACAAACTCAAGCCACTTAACTGGTTAGCACACGCTACGAGAGGCACTGCTATTGCAATGATCATTTTTGCGTTTGCGTCGTTTGGTTTTTTCATCGCAGGAGCTTTCTGCATCGCCAAGGTATTGGCACACTAAAGCATCTGACTTTTAATCAGAGGGCCGCGGGCTCGACTTCTTCCGGGCTCACCAAATCTTCTATTTTAGCGGCCGTTTGGTCGGTTAGTTAGCGTGCAACTCAGTGCATTTCCATGTCTTCGATTGAATCAACCCAAAGGTAAATGGGTCAGACGTTGCATCAACGACTTGAGCCCCGCGGTTCGTCCTTGCACAGTGAGCTATCGCCTTCTGACGTACGGCGTCTTCACTAGTTACCGTGTTGTCCCATTGAATCTTAATCGTATCCTTGTCGGAAAAAAGCACCTCATCAGTGCCCCCCCAACCAACGGGACCCCCTGCACAGCCAACCAATACAGTCACGGCAAGGATGTAGATCAAAGTCTTCATTCGTACCTCGTTGACGAGATCATAGACGCCGGCGCGAGCTATGGCGCCAAATCTTTCCGGCTCGTGGCGGCGTCCAAAACGGACCAAGCGCTCGCCCACCGTAGTATGCTGGACTAGCCCAACGCTTGCCGCATCGTTACAATATCACGGGGCCGAAGTTAGACCTCTTCAGTGGGTGCCTATGCCAAAGAAACGGCAACGATTCCGTACGCACCGCAAGATCAAGAAAGGTTCGAGCAAGGGCGCCTTGGTGAAGGGCGTATCGGCGCGGCTTCCGATCGATCTTCTTTACGAACCAACCTTCAAACACGGACTTGAAGAAATCACGCGGGGGTATTCAGGCATTTATCTTCTCTACAGGCGTAAAACCCTCTACTACGTCGGCCTAGCGAAAAACCTGTATTGGAGACTCCTGGGTCATACAAAGAACAAACACCGGGCCAAATGGGACAGCTTCGCGATCTTCCGCGTGGGTCGAGTTCGTTATCTCAAGGACATCGAGTCCATACTGCTGCGTGTCGCACGTCCTCCTGGGAATTCAGTAAGCGGGCAGTTCCATCGTGACGCTGATCTCACGAAGGTGCTGAAGAAGATTCAAAGTGAGCAAACGCGCCGCCTTAAACGCATAAGGAAAGGCCTTGCACAAAGGCAATTCTAAGAGCGTGAAATTTCAGGCATCCCCACAATCTGTGCCACCTTAATCGCCACGGCCTACTTTCGCCCGCGCCTCCGTTCAAGAATCGCCCTAATAGAGATCGCTCTCTTTTGGCCCGCGCCTCCGTCCCGCGCCTCTCAAGCCATCTTCCGCGGCCGGACCTCGCGCTTCACGCGCCGGCGCAGCCCCGAAGCGGCCTCCAATTCGTACCGGCTCTGAAGGTTCAGCCAGAAGTCGGCCGAGGCGCCGAGATAGCGCTCCAATCGCAGCGCCGTCTCCAGCGTGATGGCGCGCTCGCCATTGACGATCCCGGTGATCCTGTTCGCGGGTACGTGCAGCTCCAGCGCCAAGGCGTTGGCACTGAGCTTGAGCTCGTCCATCACGTCCTCTTTGAGAACGACACCGGGGTGGATGGGCTTGGGGCTTGGCATGGCTGTTGTCCTCGACAAGAAACCGTCAGTGGTAATCCACGATTTCGACGTCCTCGGGACCTTGTGCGCCCCAGTGGAATACCGGCCTAAATCCCATGCGCTCGGGGCGACTGACCGAGCGGCACTCCATAGCGGTTTGCTTTTCCTGCCCAACACGATTTCATGGCGGGACATGTTACTGGCCTCCAATTGGGCAAGAATAGTCCTCTCCTGGCAAATCAGAACACGGCAAAAAAGCGAGGATAAAAATGATAAAGACTCAATGCTTCGGTGTTCTCTTTATGGTCTTGTCTCTCACCGGGTGCAACCTTGACTCGAATGATCAGGCGCGACTCGCTCTCCTGAAAAATTCGACAGAGATCACACTTCGGGACGACAGTGTGCTGGACAAGAATATCCTTCGCCTATCTCTCGTGCCGCAAAAAGGGGTTGTTCCGAACCAGCAGCAAGAAGGAGCAGTATACGCCAGAGCGCTGTGCAGGAGAGACCTCGGAAATGGTACCAGCCAGTACTGGAGTGTCGAAGTAACCGATTGCGCCTCCGCAACGATCAATAACAACACCGTCTTTGGCAACTCCGCTTGCGGTGCAGACCGGGGAGGCAACATCGAGAGTTGTCGTTAAATTACCCGCCGTTGCCCGCCGCCCTAACACCCCTCGTTGACGAGATCGTAGACGCCAGGCTCACCATTCGATTTTGAATCTCCTGACACCGAAACCATGCAATTGCATGATCGCCCGCGGATGTCGCCATGAGCCCGAGTCACGAGCGCCGCGAGCGCTATATCCGGCACATGATCGATACGTTGCCGGTGCGGCTGCGCGGCGCCGTGCATTGGCTGCGCGCGCCCGCCGGCCGATGGGTGCGCCTGCCGGCCGCCGTCGTTTTCATTATTGGCGGGATTTTCGGATTCCTGCCCGTTCTCGGAATTTGGATGATTCCCTTGGGCCTTCTGCTTCTGGCCGACGACGTGCCGCCGCTCAAGCGCTGGATTGTCCGGCTCATCCGCAGGGGCCGGCGCGAATGGAAAAACAACGTAAATCGGCGGCGCTGAATCCGTGAACCCATAAATCCGGACTGACAGCAGCGCGCGAGCTTCCGCTTCCGGACCGAAAGCCGCCATCGTCTACCGGTCGCGGCATGTCAGCGTGAACCTCGACTTACGCCTCGTCCGTCTCCTTCCTGGAGTCACGGACTCTACTCAAATCTGGAGGAAAACGAGGGTCTCGGGTCACCGTCGAGGAATCTTTGTGACAAATGATAAATGTAATACAATTATCGCATGGCGACTAAGTAAGTCAAAAAAAGGAGTTCCAGATGTTGTTTAAAATCATTACAGGCGCAGCTCTTGCTGGCCTTCTGCTCGCTGTCTCGGCTCCGATGGCCGCATACGCTCAGACTAAAGCCGCTCCTGTTCCTGCGTGCCCCCCGCTCTTGGTGTGGGACGCGACCAAAAAAGCATGCGTGCCCGCCCCCCCTCCTACTGCTGCTCCCGCTCCTACTACTACGGCGCCAACACCGACTTGCCCGACGGGCATGGTGTACTCCACGACGCTAAAGGCGTGCGCACCGGCGCCGGCGCCGGCGCCGACGAAGTGACGCGCAAGACTTGAAGCTCAACGAAGTGGCGGGTCTTCGGGCCCGCCACCTCGCCTCCGTCCCGGAATCCGCGCCAAAAACCCGCATCGCCTAAACCGCCGCGTTTACGTCAGCGCGATCCGGTCACGTAATCCCGCAAGCTTTGGGCCTCGGACTGGAGTTCGTCGAGCCGCCACTTGACGACGTCGCCGATGCTGACGATGCCGGCGAGCGCGCCTTGATGGATGACCGGCAGATGCCGGGCGCGGCGCGTCGTCATCTCGCGCATCAGCTCCTCGACACGGGATTCGGGCGTGCAGGTTACGACCTCCCGATTCATGATCTGCGCCGCCGTCATTCCGAGCAGGGCGGTCCCGTAAGCGGCGAGACCATGGACGATTTCCTTCTCGGAGAGGATGCCGGACACGGCTCCATCGCCGCCGGTGACGACCACGGCACCGATCCGCTTTTCCCGAAGCATTTGCGACACCTTGGCAATACTCACCGTCTCGCCGACGGTTTCAACGCGGTCTCCCTTGGCCTTCAGTATCTGCGCCACATGCATGGCCGCCTCCCTTATGGCCGGGCGCTCGGCGTTCTGGACGGTGCGGTTGACCACCCGCCGGCCCCGGCCGCGAATGGACTAAAGTGATAGGTAATATCGTCGGCAACAGGATTGTAGAGCGGAGTTTCTTAAGCCCAGCGGTTGCCGCGCCCCCTCAACATCCCTCGTTGACGAGATCGTAAACGCCGGCTCTAGCGACGGCGCCGTCCTTCAATAGCACGGTGTATTGCCCCCGCGGTCGCCGCGAAGCCCATGACCCAATGAAAATTTTTGACGGGATGCCGCTGTAAGCCGAGCATTATCCGCCGAGGCGCGGCACCCACCGTGGTGTTACCGCGGCGTACCGCTCGTAGGCCTCGCCGAATTCGCGCCGCGCGTCATGCTCTTCGGCGACCGCCAAGCGCACGTACATGAACACCAGCAGCGGGAACATCGCCAATGTGAGGATCGTCGGCCATTGCAGGAGGAACCCGAACATGATGGCGACAAAGCCCACATATTGCGGGTGCCGCGCATATGCGTACGGGCCGGCTACCGCGAGACGATGCTGCCGCTGCGCGTCATAGAGAACGCGCCACGCCGCCGCAAGCAAGATGAAGCCACCCCCGATGAAGATGAAGCTCAGGATATGGAATGGCCCGAAGTGCGGATTAACGTTCCAGCCGAATAGTTCCTCCAATAGGTGGCCGGCGTCGTGCGAAAACCAATCGACCTGAGGATAACGGCTCTGCAGCCAACCGGAGAGGAAGTAAATCGTCAACGGAAAGCCGTACATCTCCGAAAAGAGCGCGACGATGAAGGCGCTGAACGCGCCGAACGAGCGCCAGTCCCTGTTCGTCCGCGGCTTCGTAAAGCTGTACGCAAAGATGATGAACACGGCCGAATTGATGGCGGCGAGCGACCACAGGCCATAGGCCGGCGTACCGTTCATCGCGGCCGATGCTCGTCATCGCCGCCGTGATGGCGGCCGCTGTGCCCGTGGTGCATGAAGAGGTGCATCAAAGGACATGCGGCAAGGAGCAGATAGGGCAAAGCACCGAAGACATGCGCGGTGTGCTCGGTGATCAGGAAGAAGCCCGCGACCGCCAGGAAGCCGCAGAATACGAGCCCGGCCTTGGTGCGCCACCAGGGCGTTTGGGATCGATCATTCATGCCCCGCGTTCCTCCACTTCGGCGTCGATCGTATCGCGCCCATGCGGCCGGCCGCACGACCGTGACATTACCGCTCGGCCCGAGTCCTCATCGAACGGCATGGCGGCGGCCACCACGCCGCCAGGAAGGTGGACGGGTTCGGGCGGAAACTTTGGCTGAACGCCGTTTTTCTGTCATCCGCGCGAGGCGAGGCGATTGTATACCAACCCAAGAACAAAGGCCGTCACCCAGGCAAACCCGATACTGCCAACGATGCCGTCGACGAAGCTCTTCAGGGTACCGAGCGGTGCGGTTGAGAAGAGACTCAACCATCCGTGGGTGAGCGGGGCCTCCGGAAATATCATCCCGGCCAGCGCACAAATTACATACAAGACGACAAGCGCCGCCGAAAGAGCCCACCCTAAGGCCACGATATTGATCAAGCCGCTCGCCGCCTTAACTGTTGGGAGGGTCATGATATTCTCCTTCCTTCTACGGGGCGAGGCGCGCGCTTTTTGCCGCGCCCCCCCTAACACCCCTCGTTGACGAGATCGTAAACGCCGGCGTGGGCGACGGCGCCGTCTTTCAAAAGCACGGTGTATTGCGCGATGCCCTTGTAACGGCCGTCGCGATCCTGAACGTCGTAAGAAAGGCAGGTCTTGTATCCGTAAGCGAAGCCGCCATAAAGCTTGCCGACCCAAAGCTGGTCCTGGACCGGCTTGGTCATCGAAACATCCTTGACGGTCGGCGCGTTGAAGACATGCCCCTGGATCCAGGTCGTGACGATGGACTCGTAACCGTCGGGATAAGGCCCGTAATCGGGCGGATTTTCGGGACCGGGGTAGCAGCCCGCGAGAACGAAAGCGATCCACAGGAAACGAAAGCGCGTCATGGCTTCTCCTGATTTCGCGATACCGGGCCGCCCGAATATACCCGCCCTTGCCCGCCCATGCCACGGCGGCCTCGGCGCAAGCGTTCGGTGCCTGGATAATAAAATCCGCGCCGCCTTAGCCGGCCAATCTCCTAGCGGCGTTTCGAATCTTTACGGAATTTCCCCACTTCGTCGTCGTAGCCCAGCCGGTCGCTCAGGAAAACGAGGGACATGAGGGCGACGCCCACCAGCGCGGTGCCGATGGCGCCGAGCGTGAGCGCGATATAGCCGTTGGCGCCGAGACCGAGGTCGCCGTATTCGAGATAGACGAAGATCCCGAGCGCGGCTAGCGACAGCGCGGCACCGCCGCCGATCGCCGCCACCGTGCGCCAAGGATTAATCGGCTTTGGTCCGGATGCCCTGAAAATTGATTTCACATGGACCGCCGCGCCCAGATGAATCCGCCGATGCACCCGAGTGCCAATCCCGCCGGGCCGGTGAGGAATATTCCCATCATCGGGCCCTGATTGGCCTCGGGCGTCAAGATCATCGGCAAGATGAAGCCGCCCAGGAATCCAATGACGCCGATGGCGGCGGCGATTTTCAAGGTCAATCCCATCCGCGCCCGCTCGGCCGGGTCTGCGCCAAAGAACGCGAACCACAGGGCGAGGAACATGACCGGCCCCAGAAACGCCAAGATAAAAATGAGCAGCGGGTCCGATCTGCCTTCGACCGCGCCCCAGACCAGGTAAACGGCAAACCGGAAGAACTGGCTCGCGGCCGCGAGCCCGAAGATTCCAATGACGATGCGCGCGACGATCAGCATCCAAACGGCATCCGTATCGAAGGCGACTTGCGCGGCTGACCGCCGCCGGCAAAAAGCCGGGCGTGTTGCATCCCGCCGCCGTCCGCGGCGGCCCCGGCCTTAGCGGTCTCTCCGTCCGGCTTTAAGCCCCTTGCACTTTCCAACCGCCGCCGGGCGCCTTGCAGGCCGTCGCCTGCTGGGTCACGGTCTTGGCGCTGGTCTTCACCGTCTCGGTATAGGACTTGCAGATGGTGCCGTCCTGCCGGCTGTTGACGGCGGTCACGGTGGTGCCGCCGCTGTTGCCGGTCTTGCTGTCCTCCCAGGTCGAGCTTTGTCCCGCCCCAAGCGTATCGAGGGAATGGAGATTGTTGTCGGCGTGCTTTTGGGCATCCTCCTTGCCGAGGGCATTGCCGATCACGCCGCCCGTAACGCCGCCCAGGAGTATGCTCGCCGCGATCCACGCCGGATTGGCGCCGGCCAGCGCCGCGATGATGCCGCCGAAGGCCGCCCCGCCGGCGGCACCGGTCTGGGTTTCCTTGCTGAGCCCCGTTTCCCTTTCGATCGATTCGCAACCGTAGAGCGGAATCGCCGCCACGCTCACGGCCAGGATCAAAGACGCCGATGTTCGCAAATGTCTGATATGCATAATCATCCTCCAGCCACTTTTATCAATGTTAAGTCATTCCGACCGCGCGGACAACGCATTGATGCAGCCACCGGTCTCCTTCGGGCGCCCCCCCACCAAGCGCGGCATCGAAGCGATTGATGTTGGCCGCCCGGGTCCGTTATTATCCGGCCTGCTCGGATGCCGTCTATCCGGGGCCCAAGATGCCGGCCGTGGCCGGGGGCTTCGCCGGGGGTGTCTCGCATGCCTGTCTGCAACCTCTAACGCCTTCTTTGCGAGGATGGCCTCATGGCGCCGATGACCTTCCGCTCGATATTTTCACCCAGCACCGCGACCGAGCGGGTCTCCAACTTCGAGACCTATTTCGAATTTTCGCGGGGGCATTCCGGCGAGATCATCGAGGCCGAAAAGGATCTCACCCTCAAGCGCGCGCGCCTCAAATATTTCCAGGACAATCCGGTGCGCTCCCGGCGGCCGTTGGCCGATCCGGACGCCTTCTACCGGAACTACGTCAAGCTCGTCGACGATCCAAGCAAACTCGACCGCCGCACCTTGCTCCTCACCTGCGTCTACAAATTCGCGCGCCACGAATGGGTCGGCATATCGGGCGCGTGGGACGCCGTTCCTTCCATATCGGCGGCGCGCGGCCTCACCGACAAGATCACGCGCTACCACCTGGCGGAGGAATTCTGCCATGTGCGCTTCTTCCACGAGATGTTCCGGACCATGCGCCTGGAAAACGTCAAATGGATGCCGCTCGGCCCGATCATGGGGCGGATCTACCGGGTGTTCCCGTATTTTCCGGCTGCCTTGCTCGACGCCCCGGCCTTCGTGACCGAATTGATGGGCATCGTCTTCTATCGCCACCTCGATGCGGTGCTCGACGACATCCTCGCCGACGAGCCCGAGGCGAAAACGCGCATTCGCGACCTGCTGCACGAGATCATGGTCGATGAGCTTGCCCATGTCGGACAGCGGCGCAATTTCATCGGGCCGATCGGAATCAGATTCGCCCGGCTGCTGGTCGGTCCGCTGTTCCGCGCCTTCTACCACGATATTCCCGAGGCGAAGCGCATCTTCGATATCGACCGCATGGTCGAGGACGGACTCGCCTTCAACTACACCGGCATGCCGCCGGGCATGGTCGAGAGAAGCTGGGTCCCGAGCTACTGCCGAACCTAAAGTCCCGAAGCAACCGCCGCCCGGACGGCGCCCGTGCCCTCGTCTTTGATTCTCAGAAATCGAAATAGATGAACTTGGCCGAGCTGCCTTGGCTGAGCGCGATCGCGATAATCCAGCCGAGCAAGATCGCGGGCCAGACGATTTCGGGGCGCACGTACCGGACCGCGGCCTTGATGCGGCGGTGATCGTCGTAACGGTGCACGCCGAAGAACATCACGATCAGCAGGATCGGCAAAACATTCGCGGCGAACACGGGGTAAGCGTTTTCCCAGCCGCCCGCAAACGGGGCGGCGAGCATGGCGAGCGCCTTGCCAAGGCTTTCGGCCCGGAAAAATACCCAAGCCAGGGTGACGAAGTGGAAGGTGACGAACACGCCCAGCCACCGCGGCATCCGAAGCAGCCAATGCCCGGGAAAATCCCGTTTCAGCGCTTGCACGAAAACGACGCCGATGCCGTGGAGCATGCCCCAGATCACGAAAGTCCAATTCGCGCCGTGCCAAAGCCCGCCCAGCACCATGGTGATCATGACGTTGCCGGCCTGCCGGACGCGGCTGCCGCGGTTGCCGCCGAGCGGGATATAGAGATAATCCCGCAGCCAATAGGAAAGGGTGATGTGCCACCGCTGCCAGAAATCGATCAGGGATTCTGAAGCGTAAGGCCGGAGGAAATTGTTCGGCAGCCGGATGCCGAGCATAAGCGCGAGACCAATGGCCATGTCGGTATAGCCGCTGAAGTCGCAGTATATCTGGACCGCGAAACCGTAGATCGCGAGCAGCGTGGCCGGGCCGCTCGGCCCGGCCTGGGCGTAAATCGTGTTGACGGCCTCGCCGATCTGATCGGCGAACACCAGCTTTTTGACGAGACCGAGCGTGAAGATCGCGATCGGCACCGCGGCGCGGCGAAGGGCCGCCGGCTTTGGGCGTTCGAGTTGCGGAATGAGGTCGGCGGGCCGCAGAATCGGGCCGGCAATCAAATGGGGAAAGAAGAGCACATAGCCAAGCACCGTCGAAGCCGACCGGCTCACGGCAAACTTGCCCTTGAACGCATCCACGACGTAGGCCGTGAGGGTGAAGGTGATGAACGACACGCCAAGCGGCAGCGGGAGATCCATGAGCTTGTCGTGGTTGCCGATGAACGGGCCGATCACGTCGCGGTAGATGAAATTCGTGTATTTGAAGAAGAGGAGGGGGAGGAACAGCGCGGCGATGGTGCATAGGACGCGCCGCTTGCGCCGGCCGCGGCTATCCGCTTGCCCCATCCACAGCGCGCCGCCGAACGCCGTCGCCATCAGCAGATACGGGATCCAGGCATATTCCGGCCGCCACCAGGCGTAGAAAACCGTGCTGCCGGCGATGATCAGATAAATCCTGAAGCGCTTGGGAACCACGAGATGCAGCAAAAAATACGCGGCGAAGAACAGGAAAAAAACGGGCGAGCTAAAGAGCATGGCGGCTCGAGCCTTTCCGGGTGGATCGAGCGTCCGCGCTCATCGGCCGCTTGGGCTCTCGCCCGTTTTCGCGATCGCCGGAAAAATCGCCTGCGCCATTGCTTCGTGGCCCAGCGCATTGGGGTGCGGGTCGCCCGGCATAGCCCAGAGTTCCTGCGGCGGCCGCCCTTGCAAGGCGGGCAACAGGTCGATGTAGGTATAGCCGTCCGTCTCCGCGATCCGGCGCATGATGTCATGCACGAATGCGAACTTGTAATCGATCAAGTCGTGGACGTCGGGGACCATGGCGAGGTAGATGCGGATGCCGTTCTCTTTGGCGTAATCGGCGAGCTTTTTCAGCTCGTCCTTCATCTTGAGGAATCCGGGGGCGTCCGGCCGGTACGCTTGCCGGTAATGCTCCACCAGCGACGCCTCCCCGGATTTGTCGAACGTCCTGTGGGCGGCGATCCACAAGGTGACCGCGAGCTCGCTGTGCCGCAGCAGAAAGTTCCCGCCGCCCGGCGGCAGATCCTCGGCATCCCGCAGAAAATAGTGCACGACGATATCGGTGGGCTTCAGCCCGGTGAGTTCGTGAAAGAAGCGCGATACGTAACGCTCGGCGTTGTAGTTGCCGACCCCGCCGTTGAGGACCTCGGCTTTTTGGCCGGCCAGCATCTTTTCGAGCCTGGCCTCGACCGTGTCCTCTTCGGCCACGCCCCAGCCCAAGGTAATCGACCCGCCGAGAAAGAGGATGCGCCTGCCGGGCGCGGGTGCTATGGGTCCGCCGCGCAAGCCCCAATCGTTGAGCCGTATGGCGACGTTCTCGAGGACGGCGGATTTCGATTTCAAATGGTCGAAGTCGAGCGCGGGATCGTCGCTGCGGATCTTCAGCTCCTTGGCGTAACGCCACATCTCGATGTCGTAATTGGTCATCGATGCGTTCTTGATCCGCAAGATGCCCTCGGCGGCGCCAAGCGAAACGGCCACCGAAACGGCGGCCAGCGCCGCGGAAGACAGAATGGATTTGATTTTCGACGGCATGCCCTTGCCTGGCCCTCCAGGCCAATGGTTCACGCAACTCAGGCTATGTGCGGGCGCGTGAACTTACCGCCGCAAGGGGTCTCGCTCGACGCGATCGTCATCGGCTCAAAAGGGGCTCCGGAGTTTCCTGTTCCGGTCCGGCAATCCGCCATACCCGGGAAGCGCCCGGCAAGCCCCTCGCGGCGCTGGACAAAAGGCCACCCCCCTGGCATCGATCCGCCCGCTTCGATCGCGATTCCCTTGGCTCTTCCCTTCAAATCTTTAACAAGATACTTAATACCCTGGCAACGTCCCACTAAATGGAACGGTCCCGAATGCACGAGGATTTCAGCCGGCCCGAGGAGATCCACGGCTCCTCCGATCGCACCTTCGGGCTGGTCATGGCCGCCTTCTTCGCGATCGTGGCTCTAGCCCCCTTGGTCCTGGAAGGGCATGGACCGGTGCGCTGGTGGGCGCTCGGGCTTTCGGCCCTGTTCCTGGTCCTGGCACTGGCCTGGCCGGATGGTCTGGCGCCGCTCAACCGCCTCTGGACCGGGCTCGGCCTCCTGCTCAACCGCATCGTCAGTCCGGTTTTCCTCGGGCTGCTTTACTATCTTTTCGTGACCCCAGTCGGCGTGCTCATGCGCGCGTTCGGAAACGATCCCCTCCGGTTGCGACGGGATGCCGCCGCCGCCAGCTACTGGATCCCGCGGAACCCGCCGGGGCCGCCTCCCGAATCGATGAAGAATCAGTTCTGAACATGCTTTCGTTTCTGTCCGAGATTTGGATGTTCCTGAGGGTGCGCAAAAAATATTGGTTGCTGCCGGTCCTCGTCATGATGGTGATATTCGGCGGGCTCATCGCGCTCACCATGGGCTCCGCGGTCGCCCCCTTCATTTACACGCTCTTCTGATCGCGGCCGCCCGCAGGATGCACATCCTCGGCATTTCCGCCTTCTACCACGACAGCGCCGCCGCCCTTCTCCGGGACGGCGCCATCGTGGCCGCGGCCCAGGAAGAGCGTTTCACGCGCAAGAAGCACGATGCCGGCTTTCCCCGCCACGCGATCGAATACTGTTTGCGGGCAGGCGGGATCTCGCTGGATTCGGTCGACCACGTCGTCTTCTACGACAAGCCGTTCCTGAAGTTCGAGCGCCTGCTCGAAACCTATCTTTCCTTCGCGCCCAGGGGATTCGCGTCCTTCCGCATGGCGATCCCGCTTTGGCTGCGCGAAAAGCTGTTCCAGAAGCAGCTCCTGCGCGACGAGCTCGGGAAATTCGCGGCGGACTACGACTGGCAGAACCGGCTTCTCTTCGGCGAACATCACCAAAGCCACGCGGCGTCCGCCTTCTTTCCCTCTCCGTTTGAAGAAGCGGTGATCCTGACCATGGACGGCGTCGGCGAGTGGGCGACGACCTCGGTCGGGTTCGGAAGCAGGAACCATCTCGAGATGGTGAAGGAATTGCACTTCCCCCATTCGCTCGGCCTCTTGTACTCGGCCTTCACCTATTACACCGGCTTCAAGGTCAATTCGGGAGAATACAAGCTCATGGGTCTTGCCCCTTACGGCGAGCCCAAATACACCAAGCTCATTCTCGAGAATCTCGTCGACCTCAAGCCCGACGGCACTTTCCGCCTCGACCAGTCGTATTTCGACTATTGCACCGGCCTGCGGATGACCAGCGGCAAATTCGACCGGCTGCTCGGCGGGCCGGCGCGTAAAGCCGATGAGGCGCTCTCGCAGCGCCACATGGATCTCGCCGCGTCGATCCAGACCGTGACCGAGGAAATCGTGCTGCGCCTCACGCGCGGCATAGCAAGCGAGACCGGCGCGGAAAATCTGTGCCTTGCCGGCGGCGTCGCGCTCAACTGCGTCGCGAACGGCAAGATTTTGCGCGACGGCAAATTCAAGCGCATCTGGATCCAGCCCGCGGCCGGGGACGCCGGCGGGGCCTTGGGCGCCGCACTCGCCGCCTATCACGTCTACAAGGATCGCCCGCGCCAGGTCGCCAACCGGCAGGACGGCATGAGCGGCGCCTATCTCGGTCCCGAATTCGACGACGATGACAGCGCCAAACGGCTCGAAGCCGCGGGCGCCCGTTTCCTGCGGCTCGGCGGCGACGCGGTCATCGCGCGCGCGGCCGCGGATCTGGCGGACGGCAAGGTGCTCGGCTGGTTCCAGGGCCGCATGGAGTTCGGGCCGCGGGCGCTCGGCAATCGCTCGATCCTCGCCGACGCGCGCCGGCCCGAAATGCAATCGGCCCTCAACCTCAAGGTCAAGTACCGCGAATCGTTCCGCCCGTTCGCGCCCGCCGTGTTGCGGGACGACGTCTCCGATTGGTTCGATCTCGACACCGACAGCCCTTACATGCTGCTGGTTGCCGACGTGGCGAAGCGCCGCCGGCGCCAGATGACGGCGCAAGAGCAGAAGCTTTTCGGCATCGAGAAGCTCAAGGTGCCGCGCTCCGAAATACCCGCGGTGACCCACGTCGACTACTCGGCGCGCATCCAAACCGTCCACGGCGAGACTAACCCGCGCTTCCACGCCTTGCTCTCGGTCTTCAAGGCGAAGACCGGCTGTCCCGTGCTGTGCAACACCAGTTTCAACGTGCGCGGCGAACCGATCGTGTGCACGCCCGAGGATGCGTTCCGCTGCTTCATGGGCACCGAATTGGACTCGCTGGCGGTGGGCAATCTCTATCTCGTGAAAAGCGAGCAGAACCCGTCGCTTAAGCGCGATTACAGAAATGTCTTCGATCCCGACTAGCCATGTGCGCCAATCCCGCCGGCTCCACGGAGCGATAAATGAACGACCGGACGAAGAATCTGATGCTGCTGTCGCTAACGATCGTCGTTTGCCTGGTTCTTGCCGAAATCGGCCTTCGGATTCTCATTGGACCGTATTTCATACATTCCATGCCGCAGTTCCTGGTGAAAAGCGATTATCTTCCCTTCACCCTGGCTCCGAATCTGACTTTTCGCCATGTGGCGCCGGAATACGACGTCACCTACCGCACCAACACGCTCGGCTACCTCGGTGAATTTCCGAAGTCGGTGGCCAAACCGGCCGGCGTAAAACGCATTATCCTGCTTGGTGATTCCGTTGCCGTGGGATATGGAATGGGAGACAACAAGAGCTTCGCCGCAATACTTGCTTCCAAGTTTCGAAACAACGGGATCGAGGTCATCAACGCCGGCTTTCACGACGCTTATTCTCCCGACACTTATTACGCATACGTCACGAAGGAAGGTCTGCAACTTCAACCGGATCTCTTGATCATGTTCGTCACCACGTTCAGTGACTCAAGGGATTTCGAAATAAACCATTGGCTCGGCGTGGACGAAAACGGCGGACCCATCCGCGTCCAGACCGAGCGACTCTATTCGGATGTCAACGGGCGCTTCATTCAAATCACGGCCTATGAATCCTGGCCGGTCGTGCGGAACAGCTATTTGCTGACTTCAATCGTACGGCACGCCGAACGAATGTTGACGTTCGTCTTTGGACGGCCCGGTGAGGTCGTACCCGAGAACAAGGCGGCAACGGTATTCAAAGCGTTCGATGTCATCGCCGCGAAAGTACCGGTCGTTTATTTCGTGATCCCCGACAAGAGATTTTACGACGGCAATCCCAAATTCGTTAACCCGCACCGAACCCTCCTCGCGTTGCTGACCGAGAACGGCGCTCGAAACGTCGTCGACCTGGCGCCTCTTTTCGACAAGAGCGACTATTTCGCCGTGGATCCGCACTTGAATGAGAACGGCAACGCGCTGGTCGCCGAACAGGTTGCACCGCTTATTGACCGCCTTCCGGCCGATCGTCAAAATCCCGGGCATTGACGAAGGGTCGTTCGATGCCGGTTGCCCTTCTCGCTCGGGCGGGCAAATTTGATGGCGCCCCGGGCATCGCAATCGGGGAGGAAGGCATGAACGGAGTCCAAGCCTATAGTTTCCGTGTCGAAGGCGCGAAATACGGCATCGGCTTCGGCTCGGCGCTGGCGATCGCGATTTCTTATACCGCGAACCATTCCATCCTTTGGGCCATTATCCACGGAGTCCTGGGCTGGCTGTATGTCCTCTACTTTGCCCTGTTCCGGTCCTAACCGGCGCCGCCGGAATCTTGCCGCGCTGTTGGCCGCCGCGCTGATGGCGTCCGGCTGCGCGAACCGGGCTTCCGCGCCGCCGCAAATCGAAGCGCCCGCTCCCGGAATGGCGGCCCTCTACGTGCTCAACATGAGTACGCCGACCGTATTCGGATCGTCCAAGACGATCTATGACGGCGAGCGGAAGATCGTGACCTTGGACCAAAGGCGCTACGCGGTCGTTCAGATCGCGCCCGGCCGCCACACGTTTACCTGCGATGGACTGCCGATGATTCCGGATCTGACGGTGAACGCCGCGGCCGGGCAAACTTATTTCCTCGAGGCGGCGATGGGCGCGACCTTCGACAAAGAGCTCTTCGCCCACATCACTCCGGAATTCGCGCGCAAGCTCTTGCCGCACCTGAAACCGCAGGAGCCGGACTAGGGCGTGAAGCCGCGGCGCCTTTTAATAGGGCGGCGGCGATGACGCGGGCTTTTCGCCCCCGGAGCATTCGGGATCGGCCGCCTTGCCGCATCTCTCTTGAATTTCCTGCGACCAAGCGGGCCTCCGGGGCGATCCCGGCGGCTGGGGCGTGGTTCCGGTAGGCCAATTCGGGCATCCGGTAATGCCCCAGCCCGTCTTCATGCAATCGTCCAGGTTTTGCCGATACCCGGACTCCGGCGCGCCCGGCGTGATCCCGGTTTTGTATCCCGGGCATCCGGTGATGCCCCAGCCGGTCTTGGCGCATTGATCCCAAGGCGCCGGATGCGCCGCCATCGGCGGCGGCTCATAGGTTTCCGCCTCGCCGCCGTAATTCCGCTTGGTCGTGGTGAAGTAATCCGGGCATTGGGAAACACCGTAGCCGCCCAGGCCGCATCGCGCCGAAACTTCCGCCGGATGAACGATGAGCGCCAGCGACAGGGCTGCCGCAACGCCGAGGATTCCGCCGGAGATCATGCCTTCCTCCTTTGCCCCGCCAATCGCCGCCCCTGAACGCCTAACTATTTTGGCCGGCTTCGACCGCCAATCCCGCCTGCTTCCAGGCTTCGATCCCGCCTTCGAGGATGTAGGTATCGCCCTGCGCAAGCGGCAAGAGCTTTTCCGCGTTGATCAACGTTCGCCCCCCGCTGCGGCAATGGAAGATCACGGCTTGGCCGGCCGCGCCGGCCGCCCCGCCGGCCGCGATCGCGCTCAAGGGCCGGTGCTTGGCGCCGACGATGTGTTCGCGCGCAAATTCGTCCGCCTCGCGGACGTCCACCAGCATAGCGCCCTGGCGCATCAATTCCGCGGCCCGTTCCGGCGCAATGAGTTTCAAGACCTTCCCCGGCGTTGATTACTGCCCGTTATTCGTCTGGCACTTCGCTTCGCAGGCGTCGCGGCATTCCGCCGCCAAATCCGCGTTGCCGAACGCCCGGCACTGGGGCTCGCAACCGAGCTTGCATTGATGCATCGGGCCTTGCGGGTCTTCGCCGGATGACGGGGCCGCACCCTGTGTGGGTGCCATTTTCGAATCCCCTTCCGGATTCCGATCTCCAGTTGCGGGCACCGCATCGGCGACGTAAGCGCCGGCCAAACTCGCCGGACCGTCGAGCGACAAGCCGAACGCCAAGACGAAAAGCCCGCAGGCGAGTCTAATAAGGGTCAGTTTTTCCTCCCTTGTCGAAGCTGCCGCCGGCGCCACTCGGGCATGCCGCCTCGCCGTAACCGCCGCATCCCTGGGGAGGCGTCGGGTCCGCCGCGGAATCGGGCGCCCCGTTGCTCGGATCGCGTGACTTGCAGTCGGCCGCGCCGTAGCCGCCCTTGGCGCATTGGTCTTGCGGTTTCCGCTGCGAATCCGCTTCGGTCGATTCCGGCTTGGCCTTGGATACGTCGGTCGGGCAGTCGGCGCCGCCATATCCGCCGCATCCGGCCGGGACCAGAAAACCGGAATACGCCGCACCGGATACCGTGTTGCCTTCCAGGGCCAATGCCGCGGAACCGCCCGCGGCGCACATGAGGCACAGGCCCGCCGCCAAACCAAGGGCTCGCGCGAGAGTCATGCTCTCCTCCTTTGCCTGGGATTTGCCGAAGCCCGAAGAATACCACCGAATTGGGGCTCCGGCACCTGCGCCGCAAGCGGCTCCGTCCCGTCGCAAGCTGCCTTTCGGCGAGGCCGTTCTCTCCCTATAATCGCGGCCACCGGGAAATCCGCGCGGAGAGAGCGGCTGGAGGGGGGGCGTTATGAAGAACGTCGACGTTCTGTTCATCACCGTCGCGGTCGTTTACGCGGTCCTGGGCATGGCAATCGGAATCGTCATCGGAATCGGCCACGCCTTCGACTATCGGGACGTCCACGCCCATATCAATCTGGTCGGGTGGGTCACGCTGGCGATCTTCGGCCTGGTTTACCGCGCCTATCCGGCGATGCGGGAAAGCCCTCTCACCAAGGTCCATTTCTGGGTCGCGAATCTAGGCGCGGTCATCTTCATCCCCGGCATTTTCATCGTCATCACCACCGAGAGCTATCCCATGGTCATCGTCGGCTCGCTGCTCACGCTTGCGAGCATGGCGATATTCCTCGTCAACTTCATGCGCCATCGTGGAGGATGACCGGCAAATCCCGCACGCTTGCCTTGATGCTTGCCGCCGCCGCGGCGTTGGCCGCCTGCGCCGAAAAGCATGCGGCGCCTCCGCCCCCGCCCAAGCCGGCGATGGCCCGGCTTTCAAACGCGGTCGGCGTCTATAGCGGAACCGATATCCACTGCCTGGACGGCATCGAGACCCAATCGCTGCTCGGGCTTTCGCTGCCCGCCGGGCCCCACCGCGTCGTCGCTTCGTATTCGGTATGCGGCGTGGATCGGCCCTGCGCCGACTATTTCGGCCAGTTCGAGTTCACCGCCGTTGCCGGCGCCAAATACCTGGTGGAAGGGGATCTCGACGGAAAAACCAACAAGGCGGCGCTGACCGTGCTCGATGCCGGCAGCAACGCCGCCGTCGCCGGGCCGTTCCCGGCGGAGCGCAACGTGCTCGCCGAAGATCCCAAGCACCACTTCGGCTGCGCGCCCAAGGCCCCGGGCTGACACGCCGCCGGCACCGGCCTAGCCGAACGGCGTAAGGCGGCCGGCCCGCATTAACCGCCGCGAAACAAAGATGGCAATCCGGCCATATTATTACAATTTGTTCATTTGCCGCCGCCGCCGTGCGCGCCGTATATGTCTGCCACCGCAACTACTTAACCGGAGTCGCTATAAATGAAAAAAGTCCTTCTCTCGGCCATGGCCGCTGCCTTCGTGACGGCTGTCGGCACCGTCAGCTTCATGCCCGTCGCGGCATTCGCAGAGGACAAGCCGAAGGTCGATTGCACGAAGAAGGAAAACGTCGATAAACCCGAATGCAAGGTGGAAAAGAAGTAAGGCTTCGAGGTTTAATAGTTTCCTTAAGGCGGGCCGCCCCAATCGGGCGGCCCGCTTCATTTTTGCTTGGCCCGCAAAAAAAACGGGGCCGGCGCCCCGCAAATATCCGAAAGCCCGCTACGGGCGTTCTAATTCGGTCCCAGTTGCTGCTGGATCTGCTGCGCCAATTCGCGCGTCGGCACGCCGTCGGCCGGAAGGCCATTCTGCTGCTGGAAGGCGCGGATCGCGCTCCGGGTTTTGGCGCCGGCGATACCGTTGGCGGAGCCCGGATCGAAGCCGAGCTTGGCCAACCCAGATTGGATGCCGCGCACCGTTTCCGGGTCGGCCCCCGGCTGCGGTCCCGGCGTCCCCGCTGCCGGTGCAACCGCTGCGGCATCCGCCGCGGTCGCCGCTTGGTTCGGTCCCGCGTTCCCCTTGGCCGCGGCCGTCTGATTTGCGTCCGCGCGCTCGCCCGAACTCGAATCCCAAGGCGCCGGCCCCAGATCGAGCTCGTCCGTGTCGGTGAGCATGCCGGCCATACCGCCCGCGGTCGCGCCGACGATCGCCAACAAGCCCATGTCGACACCGGTGACCGCGCCCACGATCGCGCCCGCGGTGGCGCCGATGCCAGCACCCGTCACCGTCCGCTCGCCGGTGGAACTACCGCATCCGGCGAGCACCGCGCTCGTAACAGCCAGAACACAAAGATAACGACGCATGGCGTCCTCCTTGTCTGCTAGCCGCCCTCCCAGATTATCAATCCGAAGATTGTGGCCGGTTCACGTCCGGCCCTATTAAGGATTCAAACTGCCGCGCCTTTGCGCCGCGGTCAACGCAAAATCTAGCGTCCGGGCGCCGCACCCGGCCAATCGGTGAACGGAAACGGCTTGTCCTCGCCGCCGAAACTTATGAAGCGGGCGATTTGGTACAGATATTTGCTGAGCCCGTCGCCGAAGTCTGCGACCTGTGCATTCTTCTGGCCGGTGATGACCACGCACAGGAACTGGAATATGCCGACCGCGACCACGAGCCAACCGGTGATGTGGCCGATGACGACAAAAAGAATCATGAACAGGAGCCGGAGCCAAACCGCCTGCCGCGAGGCCGCGTTGATGGACTGTTGGTTGTCGTCGCTCATGGATTTCCCCCCTAAATGGCCGGTTTCGTGACGGTTCCGATGCTTAAAGCGCCTTTCGCCTGGCCGTTACCGGCACTTTCCAGGCGCGATCCGCCGCCATCTTAGCAAATTCCACCAATTTCCGCGCGCCTGACGCAGGGAAGCGCGCCGTTCGCGAGCCGGATTCCGGTTTTGCCGCGCGCAAAAGCCCGGATACGCCGCCGTCAGCGCACGGCGCCGGCGATCTTTCGAAATGCCTTTTCGTCGAAGGCGCGGAGCGTCACCGTGCGCACATTGCCGAGCGACCCCACGGCCAGCAGAAATTTGGCCACGGCCTCGTCATTCGGACCGTCCATGACCATCACGGCGTCGTAGCTGCCGAGCGTCAGGTACCAGAGCTTAATCTGGCAGCCATAGCGCTTGGCCAATTTGCGCGCGGCATCAAGGCGTTTGGGAGATTGCTTGATCTTTCGTATGCCCTGACCGGTGTAATTGGCGAGCATGATATAGGTCGTCATCGTCGCCTCTCCATCTCATTGGCTGGGGAAGGCCCCGGACCGAAACCTACTGCAACGGCCCACCGCCCGCGAGCCTCCCGGCACATGGCCTGGGCTAATAGCCTACGGGCCGGACTCGATTCCGCAAGCCCGATGAATCGTTTGCCGCGCCGGCTCATGGGCCGGCGCGGCAACATTTGACGGCGAGATTTGGAATGCGGGCTAGCGAGCGCCGCGAAGGAGGGTGGGCGGCCCGGCGCCGGTCGAGGCGGAACCGTGGGGTCCACGAACCGATTGGAGGCGGCCGTGGTAACGGGCATCGAGATCGCCGGATACGTCGGTGGGTATTGCGCTTGTTTCCTCGAGTCCCGCAGCAGGCCGAAGCGAGGTCATCGCGGGCATTTCCGGTGCCGAGGGCCCAAAAATGTAATCGACCAGCGCCGTGATCGGATCGCGCCTCGACGTAACGTATTCGGAGGCCATCTTGGGCTGCATGTACCAGATCGGCGGTCCCGGCGAAACCGGACCCGCAATATACGGCGGAAGAACACCGATTTGGCGGCTGGCCGCCGGCATTGGGGTTGCCAAATCCGAATAGCCGGTCGTGATTGGCGCGGGTCCGCTTGGGCGGATCTCGATCCGCACCGGGTGTGCCGCCTCAGATGAATTACGAGAAGATTCTGTCAAGTTATTGGTCTGGCTGTCGGAGACCGGTGTGGCCGATGCCTGGCTCACGGCGGGAGGAGTTGCCAGGATGCCCGGCTCCTGCTCGTTGGTCGCGGCCGGATCAACCGGCTCCTGGGTTCCCGGCCGCTCACCGTTCGTTACCTGGATTATCGGAATGACCGTTATCGGGTGCCCGGCCGGAGTAGTCACGTTCATAAGCTCAGTCCGGTCCGGCGCCGTCTTCGCCAACTTTTTGGCGAGAGCTACCTCGGCTTGGTGTTGCGGGGCCTGGGTCACAACCGCCGCGAATGACGGAACCTCGGTTGCGGGCGCCGAGTGCTGCGGTGCCGCGGCCGGTTCCGTTGTCTTGGCGGGAACTGCCTCGGCTTGCTGTTGCGGGGCCTGGGTCACAACCGCCGCGAATGATGGAACCTCGGTTGCGGGCGCCGAGGCCTGCGGTGCCGCGGCCGGCTGCGCGCTTGTGCTCGAGCCGATCGCCTGGGGCGCGGCGGTGGTTTCGGCGCTTGTGCTCGAGTTATTCGATTGCGGCGTCTCGGCCGATGAACCTTGGTCCGGGGCCCCGGCTTGGGGCTTCTCGGCAACGCCCGGCTGGGCGGGCACCGCCGCCGACTTGACCGGGACATGGATGCCCATGACGGCCTGCATCAGCGCGGCGTCGTCGCCGGCGCGCAAGATCCCGTAGTAGGCGAGGTTCGATTGCACCGACCGGTCGTCGAGGTCGATGCGCGAAACCCGCTCGGCGTCACTGTCCCGGCCGGCCAGCCCATAGGCGAGCGCCAGGTTTTGACGCTGACGCGCGGTTGAGCCGGGCTCCTGAGAGGCGGCGACGAGGGTCGTGATCGCCGCGTCATAATCGCGGCTGAGGATTTGCGAGAGCCCGAGATTGTTGAGGAGAGTCAGATTTCTCGGGAATTCCTTTAGACCGGATTGGTAATAGTCCTGGGCGACCTTGTGCTCGCCCAGATGATCGCTGGCAACGGCCAGTCCGTTAAAGGTCCGGTAGTCGGGCTCGATCGCAAGGGCCGCCTTGAATTGGTCGATCGCCAGCGCCGGCTGGTTGAGGCCGATGAGCGCGGTCCCCATTCCCCGCAGCGCCTCGACGTTGTTGTGGTCGAGGTTGATCGCGTCCTTGAACGCTTCGGAAGCCTCGTTGTAGGCGCCGACGTCGTTGAGCGCCGCACCCAGTTTGACCAGCGGTGCGACCTGGAACAGGTCCAGCGCGTGGGCCCGGCGGAAGAGGGTGACGGCGGTGGCCGGATCGCCGCCTTGGCGCGTTGCTTCGCCGACCCGCATCAAGGCGGAAATGGCCCCGGCAGGCGGTTGCGGCTGTTCCTTCCTGTCCTCTGCCGTCGGGCGCAGCGAACTGATGATCGGATCGCTCGAGCAGGATTCCAGGGAAAGTACGGAAAGAACTGCGGCCAACAGGGCCCAGCGGCGCCGGTAGCGCATCGGTCTTACTCCGGTCTCCGGTTAAGCCGACGGTTTTAACGGTACATAGTTAAATCATGGTTAAATTGCGTCTCGCGGCGTTCATGCGCCGGCAACGATTTCGCCCCTCGAAAATTTTTCGAAAATGGATGAGATCAACGCCCTAAGTGTCTGTGCTTAAAGCACGCACTTAGGAACATCGCACCAGCATGGTATACCTTGCGCGATGAGATCGGTCTCGCGGTAATCCCAAGTGAGTTCGGTGCCGCGGGGGATAGGGTTCTTGGCGCGCACCACCAGCGTGCGCTCGATATAGCAGTTGGGCTCGCAGGAATGGTTCATGAAATCCACCCCGCCCACGTCGTCGGGGGCGATCGGGGAAAGGGCGAAGAACTTGCGCCCCTGGACCGCGAGGTGGATGAGCATATGCGGGTTCTCGTCGCGGTACTCCACGGTGCCGTCCTCGCGGATGTCCAAGGTCACCGCCCGGCCGTCGAAAATGGCGACGATCGCGTCCTTGGGGATATCGGCGCGGCTGAAGACGGCGCGATGGCCGCCCTCACGGGTTCGAACTTCGACCAGTTCGGAATTGGTCCAGCTCATGCCAACGCCTTCCGCCCCGGCGAGTCTTGTTTACAAATGCCGGCATTCGCCCCAATCCCGCGCCGAATTCCCGGGCCGGCGGCCCCCCTTGCTGCCAAGCACCGGGACAAAACGCCGCCGCCCGCATCGGCACGCCAAAGCGTCGCGTCATCGAATGTCAGGATTTCGTCCCAGCCGGGACCGCAACTTGGGTCGTCGCCCACGACTTTGCTCGAATTGCCCTGCTCAAAGGGCGGCGGCAGTATCGGCGGTTTTACCCGCCCGGGCAAGAATGGCGCGCATACCGGCGTCCCCGGCCGCTTTGGCCGGGGGCCAAGGGTGTTATGGTCGCAGGCCTGAGCCAGCCAAGGAGATCGGCCGTCCCATGTCGCGCAACCTGTTGACAACGCTCCTGTCGCTCGTGGGCCTAGCAGCAGGCGAGAAGCGCCGCGAGCGGCGTGAAGAGGTCAAGCTCGGCACGGTGGAGATCGACGGGCGCAGCTATCCGGTGAAGAACTGGAGCTCGACCGGGTTCCTGGCCATGCCCTGCGATTGCCCCCGGCGCGAAGGCGACGGCGTCGACATCCGGTTCCGGATCGAAGTGCCGGGAAACACCATCCATTTCGCGTGCAAGGCGATCATCGTCCGCGCCGACAAGGAAACGGGCGAAGTGGCGGGCGTCTTTACGATGATGGACCGGGAGACCCGGGTTTTGGTCGCCCGGCATTTCGAATAACCGCGACGGCATCCGAATCCCCGGCAATGGTTGAGATCCCGGCGCGAGCCGCAAATCCGGTCCTGGTCGAGGTGACCCGGGGCGATTTGGTCGAAAGCCGCCACCGCGGCGCGGTCGCGGCCGTCGATTCCGGCGGGAACCTGGTTTTCGCAACAGGGGCGGTGGATGCCCCGGTCTTTCCGCGCTCGGCCATCAAGCCGCTGCAGGCCTTGGCCCTGCTCGAATCCGGCGCCGCCGACGCGTTCGGATTGGGCGATGACGAGGTCGCGCTCGCCTGCGCCAGCCACACGGCCGAGCCCCGCCACGTCGAAATCGTGACGGCTTGGCTGGAGCGGATCGGATGCAGCGAGGCCGATCTCGAATGCGGGCCGGAGCCGCCCCGCACCGATTCCGCCGCCCGTACTCTTTGGCGCGAGGGGCGGGGCCCATCCGCCGTCGACAACAACTGCTCGGGCAAGCATGCCGGCTTCTTGACCGTCGCCCGCCATTTGAACGAGCCCGTCATGGGATACATCCGCCCCGGCCACCCGGTTCAGCGCCTGCTGCGCAAGATCTTGTCCGAGGTCTTCGAGACCGACCTCGAATCCGCGCCGGGCGGGATCGACGGCTGCGGCATCCCGGTGCATGCGGTTCCCCTGGTTGCGCTTGCCCGCGGGATCGCGCGCTTGGCCGATCCGAAGTCCGAGCCCGGACCTCGCCAGTCGGCGCTGCTGCGGATTAGCAGAGCCATGGAAGCCAACCCTTTCCTGATCGCGGGCACCGGACGGTTCGGGACCAGGGTCATGGAGGCGGCCCGCGGGCGCGTCTTGGTCAAGGGCGGGGCCGAGGGCGTTTATTGCGCGGCATTGCCGGGCCTTGGCTTGGCGCTCAAGATCGACGACGGGGCAAACCGCGCGGCCGAAACGGCGATGGGCGGGCTGTTGCGGCGCTTCGGCGTTTTCGGCGAAGCCGAGACGGCAGGGCTGGCCGAGGTTTTCGAGTCACCGATTTTTAATTGGGTTGGTACGAAGGTGGGAAGTGTGCGCCCGGCGCCAGAACTTCTTGCGGGATGGAAGCCATGAAGCCCACGGCCTTGAAAGAAATGAGCGAACCCGGCACAGTGGCGCGCATGCCGGATCGGGCCGGGTTCTTTGGCCGCACCCGAAGCGCCCTTATCAACGCTTGGCGCGACATCGTCGGCACGGCCCGGCTGCGCCTCTCCGGCGCCTTCCGTCCCGATCTCCCGCCCGACGACCTCGCGCGCCTGCGCGAACGCATCGACGAGTGCCTGCTAGCCTTAGGCGGCGAAGTTTCGGCACGCGCTAGGGCCGCGGAACTAGGTGCCTGCTATCTCGATCTCAACGATGCCGGCCGGGCCCGGTTTCTCGGTCTCTTGGCCCGCGACTATGGCCTCGACCGCAAAACGGCCGCGGCCGCCGCCGCTTCCCTGAGCGCCGCAAAGAACGAGCCCGCCTTTGCCGCGGCGGTCTCGGACTTGCGCCAGGCCCTCGTTCCGCCGCGCCTCAAGTTCCTGCGGCAGTTCAGCACCTTGGGCGAGGGAATTAAGTTTCTGACGGACCTTCGCGCCGACCTCATCCGGTTCTCGAAGTCGGAGCCCGAACTGACCGGGCTCGACTCGGAACTGCGCGACCTCTTGGCGTCCTGGTTCGACATCGGAATCCTGGAGTTGAAGCGCATTACCTGGGAGTCGCCGGCCGCCTTGCTGGAAAAGCTCATCGACTACGAAGCGGTGCACCAGATCCGCTCCTGGGGCGATCTCAAGAACCGGCTCGATTCCGACCGGCGCTGTTACGCCTTCTTCCACCCCCGCATGCCGGACGAGCCTTTGATCTTCCTCGAGGCGGCCCTCACCACCGGCATGGCCGGGGACGTTCAGGCGCTTCTCGACGAGGGCGCCCCCCGCCAGGACCCGAAGAGCGCCGACACCGCTGTCTTCTATTCGATCTCCAATGCCCAGAAGGGTTTGGTGGGCGTCAGCTTCGGCGGATTCCTGATCAAACGGGTGGTGGAGGACCTCGCCCACGAGTTCCCCAATCTCCGGCAATTCGTGACGCTGTCGCCGATGCCTTCGTTCATGCGCTGGCTGGAGGCCGAGATCGGCGCCGGCCACGAGGTCTTGGAGCCGCCCGAGGCGAACGAGCTGGCGGCCGCCGCCCATGCCAACGACGGCAACGCGGCGTTGCTCGCAATGCTGCGCGACCAGGCGTGGGTCGGCGACGCGGTAAAGGTCGAGCTTTTGAAACCCGTGTTGCTGCGGCTTTGCGCGCGCTACCTGCTGCTGGAGCGGCGCGGGGCGAATGCACGCGACCGGGTCGCGCATTTCCACCTCGGCAACGGGGCGCGGGTCGAGCGCCTCAATTGGCTGGGCGACCGTTCCGCCAAGGGCTTGGCGCAGTCGGCCGGGCTGATGGTGAACTACCGCTATAAGATCGACGAGATCGAGGCCAACCACGAGGCCTACACGGGCGAAGGCCGGATCACCGCCGCGCCCGCGGTGCGCGGCCTTCTTTAGATGGTTTAGATGGACGGGGCGCGGCGCGCCGCCAGCACCGCATCCTCGCGCTCGATCCGCAGATAGATCAGCGCCGCGTTCAACACGCTGAAGATCGCCGCGATCTCCCAGGCGCCGAAGATGAGAGGCGCCACCAGAATCTCGCCCGCCACCACCGCGTAGTTCGGGTGCCGCAGGAAGCGGTAAGGCCCGCTGGTCACCAGCGGTGCTTCGGGCAGCGTCACGATCCTTGTGCACCAGTACCGCCCCAGGCTTGTCATCACCCAGACCCGCAGCACCAGAAGGACCAGATAGAGCGCAAGGAAGGGGATTTGAACCGGGGCGTCGGCCGGAACCGCAATGACCAGCGCCGCGATCCAGGCCGTGTGCACGGCGACGAGCCAGGGGTAGGAAGGCTCCGCTATCACGGCGGCGCCGTTTGCCACCAGCCGCTCCAAGTTGCGGCGGGAATAGACGAGCTCCGCCAGCCGCTGCAGCACGATCGCGGCGACGATGATGTAGTGCATCGTCATGGCCTTTAGGCCCGGTTCAGCAGCAGGAACCCGGCGGTGAAGCCGGGCCCGAGCGCATGTAAAAGGGCCCGGCCGGGAGCGGCTGCGCCCAATGCCCGCTGCAGCACGAACATGATGGTTGCGGCCGACATGTTGCCGAAGTCCCGCAGCACCGAGCGGCCTTCCGCCATGGCGCCCCGGACAAGCCCGAAGGCGTCTTCCAGCGCCTCGATCACCTTGGCCCCGCCGGGATGGCAGATGAAGCTCGCGATATCCGGGAGCGCAAGTCCGTTGGCCTGCAAAAACGCTTCGGTCGCCGCGCGAAGATCGGACCGGATGATATTGGGAATATTACGCGAAAAGACCACGCCCAATCCGTCGTCTTCGACCTGCCAGCCCATCACCTCGAGAGAGTCGGGCCAGCAGTGCTCGCCCCAGGCGGAGATTTCGGGGCCGTCGCCCTCGCAGCTCACGATCGCCGCGGCGGCGCCGTCGCCGAACAGGGCGGTGGCGATGATGTTGCTTTTGGACTGGTCGGAGCGGCGGAAGGTGAGGGCGCACAGCTCGACCACGAGATAGAGGATTTTCTGTTTCGGCGCGCCCGCCGCCATCGCCGCCGCCCTGGCGAGGCCCAGCACGCCGCCCGCGCAGCCGAGCCCGAACACGGGGAGCCGCCAGACGTCGCGGCGGAACCCCATGCGCTCCATAAGAAGAGCGTCCAAGCTGGGGGTTGCGATGCCGGTGGTCGAAACCGCGACGATACCGTCGATGTCGGCGGCGTCGAGCCCGGTTTGCCCAAGCACGTCGCCGGTCGCGCGCTCCAGCAGGTCCACGGCGTGCTCGAGGAACAGCCGGTTCTTCTCGGTCCAGCCGTGGGGCTGCTCGTACCATTCGAGCGGCACACAGGAATACCGGCTTTCGATTCCGGCGTTGCCGTAAACGCCCATCATGCGCTCGATCTCGCTCGCGTCGCGGTCGAACAATTTTTCGGCGCGGGCGATGACATCGGATTGCTGCAGACGGTGGGGAGGGACGGCGGTAGCCAATCCGAGCAAGCGGGGGCGGTTGGTCATGATTTGCGGGGCTCCTCAGCGGGCGCTTAATTTCGTGCCAATGGCGCCGCTTGCCAATGCCGCGCCCAGGCGTTCACGGGTTTGTGACCGGCACCGGCCGGAACCGCAAAAGCGAAATTGCGCTTCCATGGTACGCCGTTGCGCGGCGTGTGTTTATCGTGTTGTGATCCGCCGCCCGCAACCAGGCCGCAATAACCCATGCCGACCCCTCAAAAACCCCAGGATGCCGGCGGCACCTCCGGCAGCCAGCAGGATTTGGACCTTCCGGCGCAAGGCCCGCGAAGCGCCCCGCGTCCGGGGCACGGGGGGTTGGCTGCGCGCCTGCGGAACTATTTCATTGCCGGAATCCTGGTTACCGCGCCGATCGGTATCACGGTTTACCTGGTTCTGACCTTCGTCGGCATCGTCGACGGCTGGGTCACCCCGCTCATCCCGGAGCGCTACAACCCCCAGAATTACCTGCCCTTCGGCCTGCCCGGATTCGGCCTGATCGTCGCCATCGTCGGGCTTATCCTGGTCGGCGCCTTGACCTCCAACTTGGCGGGAAGGCTGTTCTTGCGCCTCAGCGACCGCGTGCTCGCACGCATGCCGGTGGTGCGCGGGGTCTACGGCGCGGTCAAGCAACTCACCGAAACCGTCGTCGGCACCCATTCGACCGCTTTCCGCGAGGTGGTGCTGGTCGAATACCCGCGCCGCGGGATTTGGGGCCTTGGCTTCATCACCGGGATCACGGAAGGCGAGGTTCAGGAGCTGACCGAGGAAGAGGTCGTGAATGTGTTCGTTCCGACCACGCCCAACCCGACCTCGGGATTCCTGCTATTCGTGCCTCGCAGCGAAATCGTCGTGCTGTCGATGACGGTGGAGGAGGGGATCAAGATGGTGATCTCGGGCGGCATCGTGTCGCCCCCCGACGACCGGCCGCCGGAGCTGAGGGCAAGAACGCGCGGCGTAGCGACCTCCCACGAAGGCGGACGCAAGCAGGCCTAGCACCCGTCACTCGTATCGCAAGGCCTCGATAGGGAGCAGAAGCGAAGCCTTTCGCGCCGGATAGAACCCGAAGAAGATTCCAACCGTCGCCGAAAATCCGACCGCCAGCAGGATCGAGTGCGGCTCGAGCCGCGTCTGCCAACCCGCCCAATTGCCGATGATGAGCGAAGCGGCCAAGCCCACCGCGATTCCGGCGGCGCCGCCGACCAGCGAAAGCGTCGTCGCCTCGATCAGGAACTGGCTCAGGATCTCGCGGGCGCGGGCGCCGATCGCCATGCGCAATCCGATCTCGCGGGTGCGCTCGGTCACCGAGACGAGCATGATGTTCATGATGCCGATGCCGCCCACCACCAGCGAGACCGAAGCGATGGCGGCCAATAGCACGGTCAGCGCGCGCGTCGAGGCCTGTTGGGCCAAGACCACGTCGGACAGGTTTCGCGTCCAGAAATCGTCGTCCTGTCCGGGTTGAATGTGGTGCCTCTGGCGCAATAGTCCCTTGATCTGATCCTCGCCCGCGTGCAGGTCTGCGCCTTGCTCCATCTTGACGATGATGGCGCCGACGGCGCGCCGGTTCGCCTGGCTGGCGCCGATGACGCGGTTGCGCGCCGTCGAGAGCGGCATGATGACGGTGTCGTCCTGATCCTGTCCCGAAAGGCTTTGGCCCTTGCGATCGAGGACGCCAATCACCGTAAAGGGCACCTTCTTGACGCGGATCATCTGGCCGACGGGATCGGCGTCCCCGAACAGGGTGCGCGCGACGGTCTGCCCCAAGAGCGCGACCTTGGCTGCGCCCTCCACATCGGCTTGGCTGAAAATGCGGCCTTCGACGACGTTCCATTCGCGCGCGATCATGAAATCGGGCGTCGTGCCGAAGATGACGGTGGACCAATTGACGTTGCCGTAAATGACCTGGGCCGAGCCGCGCACGCCCGGCGCCACCACCAGCGTTTCGGGCACCTCGCGTTTTATGGCAAGCGCGTCATCCTCGCTCAACGTCAGCTCGGTTCCGAATCCCAGCCGCACGCCGCCCGAAGTGATCGCCCCGGAAACCACGATCATGAGGTTCGAGCCGAGCGTGCGGATCTGCTCGGCGACCTGGGCTTCGGCGCCGGAACCGACCGCAATCATCGTGATCACCGAAGCGACGCCGATGATGATGCCCAGCATCGTCAAGGCGCTGCGCAAGAGGTTGAGGCGCAGCGCCTCGAGCGCCATGCGGATGCTGGCAAGAAGCATCATGCCGCCGAACCCACCGGGGCGAGCTTTGCGAGCATCTCCGCGGCGCGGCGCGGCGCGGCGACCGGATGGTCGCCGACCAGCCGGCCGTCGCGGAAGCTCAGGATCCGGCGGGTAAAGGCCGCGACGTCGGACTCGTGGGTGACCACCACGACGGTGATGCCTTGGTCGTTCAGTTGCTGGAACAAGCCCATGACCTCGATGCTGGTGCGCGAATCGAGAGCGCCCGTCGGCTCGTCCGCCAGGATCAGGATCGGATCGTTGGCGAGCGCCCGGGCGATCGCGACCCGCTGCTGTTCGCCGCCCGAAAGCTGGGACGGCTGGTGGTAGGCGCGTTCCACAAGGCCCACCTCGCGCAGGCGCCGCAGCGCCTTGGCACGCCTGGCTGCGGCGGGGATTCCCGCATAGATGAGAGGCAGCTCGACATTCTCCAGCGCGGTCATCCGCGGCAAAAGATTGAAGTGCTGGAACACGAATCCGATGCTGCGGTTCCTGATGCGCGCGAGAGCCTCGCGGTCGAGGCGCGAAACGTCGCGCCCGTCGAGCCGGTATTTGCCCGCGGTCGGGCTGTCGAGGCAGCCCAAGAGATTCATGAAGGTAGATTTACCGGAGCCGGACGGCCCCATAATGGCCACGAACTCGCCCCGCGCGATTTTCACCGAAACGTCGCGTACGGCCATAAGCCTCTGCTCGCCGCTCCGGTATTCCTTGATCAGGTCCTCGGTCTCGACGAGCCAGACGGTCATTTTTACATCCTGGGCCCGGCGCCGAACCCCGGCAGCGAGGCCGCGGGTTTGGCACCGGCCGGCGGCGCCTCGCCGACAATGACTTGCTGGCCCGGCGTAAGGGCGCCCCCGGTGATCTCGGTCACGTTGTTGTCGCCGATGCCGAGCTTCACGGCCACGGCTTGCGGCTTGCCATCGGTCCCAAGCACGAAGACTTGCGCGCCGGCCGGCGGAGCCGCGGCCTTCGCCGCCTGCGCCTGGCCGTAGCGCAACGCCGCGTTCGGCACGAGCAGCGCATCCTTGCGCTCGGCCGTGATGACCCGCGCGTTCGCCGTGAGGCCGGGCAGCAACAGCAGGTCGGGATTCGGCGCGGAGGTCACGACGTCGTAGGTCACGACGTTTTGAACGACCTGCGGCGCAATTCGAATTTGTACCACCTCGCCCTCGAAGGTGTGGCCCGGATAGGCATCAACCGTGAAAAGGGCTCGCTGGCCGACCTTGATTCCGCCGACATCCGCCTCGTCGATCGAGGTATCTACCTGCATCGCCCGCAGGTCCCGCGCGATGGTGAACAGAACAGGCGCCTGAAGGCTGGCGGCGACCGTCTGCCCGACGTCCACGTTCCGCAGCACGACCGTCCCGTCAACCGGCGCACGAATATAAGTGTGTTCGAGATCCACTTGGGTGGCGCGCAGAGCGGCCGCTTTAAGCGCGACCTGAGCCCCGGCCGACACCACGGTCGCCTCGGCGGTGCGGACCTGTGCTTCCGCAGAACGGATCGCCGCCTCTTGGCTTTGCGCTTGAGCCTGCGCCGTTCCGACCTGGGCCCTCGTTTGGGCATAATTCGCTTCGGCCGTGTCGCGCGTCGCCATCGCCGCGGCGCCCGAGACCGAAAGTTCGCTCTGCCGCTTGAAGTTCTTCTCCGCATCGCCGAGCGCGGCGCGGGCCTTGACCGTCTGCGCCTCCAAAGCCGTGAGATCGGCCTTGGCGGATTCAAGGTCGGTCTTGGAGCGCTCGACCGCCGCCTGCTGCATCACGACGGCCGCCTTTGCGACGGCAAGATCCGCTTCCGCCTGAGCGACGTGGGTGTCGAAGACGTCGGGATCGATCCGCGCGATCAATTGGCCTTTGGTGACCTGGGAATTGAAATCCGCGTAGAGCTCCTTGATCCGGCCGGAAACCTGCGATCCGACCTGGACCGTGGTAACCGGATTGACCGTGCCGGAGGCGATGACGGAAGCGGTCACCGGGCCGAGCGTGACGGTGCCGAAGCGATACACGGGGGCAGCGCTGGCGTTGCCTAAGTAACGGTAGCCGAGTCCAAGGATCGCCAACGCGGCGGCGACCGCGACTCCTGCCCAAACCAAGCGGTGGCGAGGATGCGGAACCTGCGGCGGTGCATCGCCAGCCGGCGCGCTTTGGGGCGGCGGTTCGGGCCGTTGCTGTTCGGCAGCCAAGCTCATCGTTCAGGCTCGCAAGTTCGCGGCGGACATTGGGGGAGGAGCGGCGAGTCCGCCTTGACCAGGGTCAAGGGCATGCCGTTCGGCCCCCCGCGCTGCTGAGTCTACCCGGAACGCAGTGTCGAGACCATCGCGTCGCGCTCGAAAAGGTACAGCAGAACCTTGAGCGCCGCGCCGCGCGCGGACGAAAGCTCCGGATCGCTACGCAGCACCAGCTCGGCGTCGCCCGATGCCGCGGCCAGAAGGGCCTCGTGGCGGACGAGGTCGGCGAGACGGAACTGCGCGAAGCCGCTTTGCCGCGTCCCCAAAATCTCGCCGGCGCCGCGCAGGCGCAGGTCCTCCTCGGCGATGCGGAAACCGTCGTCGGTCTCGCGCAGAATCGTGATTCGGGCGCGCGCCGTCTCCGAGAGCGGCGTGGCGTAAAGCAGCAGACAGGTGGAAGGGCGATGTGAGCGCCCGACCCGGCCGCGAAGCTGGTGAAGCTGGGCAAGGCCGAAACGTTCGGCATGCTCGATCACCATGACGGTCGCCTCGGGCACGTCCACCCCGACCTCGATCACCGTGGTCGCGACCAGGATATCGAGATCGCCGGCGGCGAACGCGGCCATGACCCGGTCCTTGTCCGGGCCCTTCATGCGGCCGTGGACGAGCCCGGCGCGGCCCGGGAACCGCTTTGCGAGCTCCGCGAAACGCTCTTCGGCCGCGGCAAGATCGAGGGCTTCGGATTCGGCCACCAGCGGGCATACCCAATAAACGCGGGCCTTGTTCTGGATCGTCCGCGAAACCGCGGCGATGACTTCGTCGTAGCGCTCCAGCGGAATCGCGCGGGTATCCACGGGCTTGCGCCCCGCCGGTTTTTCGGTGAGGCGCGAGACATCGAGATCGCCGTAGACCGTCAGCATCATGGTGCGCGGAATGGGCGTCGCCGTCATGACCAGGATGTCGGCCGCCCCGCCTTTTCCCGCCAAGGCCATGCGCTCGTGGACGCCGAACCGGTGCTGCTCGTCGACGACGGCGAGCGCCAGGTCCGCGAATTCGACCTCTTCCTGGAACAGGGCATGGGTCCCGACCGCGAGCTTGATCGCGCCCGAAGCCAAGCCTTCATGCACCGCGCTTCGCGCCTTGCCTTTTTCGCGGCCGGTAAGCAGGGCGATCGGGACGCCGGCTTGCGCCGCCAAGGGCTCGATGGTCGCGAAATGCTGGCGCGCCAGGATTTCCGTCGGCGCCATCAATGCCGCTTGGTATCCGGCCTCGACCGCGGTGAGCATCGCCAAGAACGCCACCACCGTCTTGCCGCTGCCGACGTCACCGAGAAGGAGCCGGAGCATGCGCGCGGGCGCCGCCATGTCGCGCCGGATTTCGCCCAAGGCTTGCTCTTGCGACGCGGTGAGTTCGAAGGGCAGGGCCACGAGCGCGCGTCCGACCAGCTTTCCATCGCCCTCGATGCTGCGCCCCGGCAGTTTGCGCTGGCGCGCGCGGATCATGGCCAGCGCCAATTGGTTCGCCAACAGCTCGTCATAGGCAAGGCGCATTCTGGCGGGCGTCTCGGGCGAAAGATCGGATTCGGAGGCCGGAGCATGGACGGCTTCGATCGAGTCCCGCCAATTCGGCCAGCGACGCTCCGCCACCGCGTCGATCCATTCCGGAAGACTTGGGGCGCGCTCAAGGGCGGCGCGAATAGCCTTTCCCAGGGGCTTGGCCGTCAGCCCCGCGGTCATGGGATACACGGGCTCGACCGACTGGAGCTGGGCGAGTTCGGCCAAGCTGCCGATATGGTCTGGGTGGGTCATCTGGATCGCATCGCGGAAATGCTCGACGGTTCCGCTGACGACGCGGGTTTCCCCAACGGGGAGCACGGTTTTCAAATAATCCGGCCGGGCGTGGAAGAAGACGAGTTCGATCTCGCCGGTATCGTCGGAACAGTGCACCCGGTAGGGGAGGCGCTTGATGCGGGGCGGAATATGGGCATCGACCTTTACCGTCAGGGTCGCGATTCGGCCCGGCTCCGCGTCGCGGATTTTCGGGGCATAGCGGCGGTCGATGATGCCGGTGGGCAGATGCCACAAGAGGTCGACGATCTTGGGCCCGGCCACTTTCTCGACCAGCTTGGCGAGACGGGGCCCGATGCCCGGCAGGGCGGTGACCGGGGCGAACAGGGGAAACAGGATTTCGGGGCGCAAGGTGCCGGAATTTCCCAAGGCTGACAGGACGGAGGTTCTATATCCTAGGCCAAGTTGGGTATGGATTGTATGACCGGGCGAACGGAAGTGGATTTGGAGACGCGGCGCAAACGTCTGCTCTTCCGCAGCCGCCACCGCGGCACCAAGGAGATGGACCTGCTCCTGGGCGGCTTTGCCGACCGGCACATGGCCGGCTTTTCGGCGGCGCAGCTTGACCGGTTCGAAGCCCTGCTCCAGAACAGCGACCCGGACCTTTACGGCTGGATCACCGGCCGCGACACTATTCCGCGAGGCCAGGATCACGACGTCATGGGGTTGTTGCGGAACTTCAGGATCAAGACCTAACAGGCTTGGAACACCTCAAGAAATTTTTCTCTGCGCCCAGCCGGGTTGCGATCGCGGGCGCGCCGGAAGGGTTCGATGCCCTGGTCCTGGCCGGGCTTGCCCAGAGCCTCGCGCCCATCGTGCACGTTGCCGAAGACGAAGGGCGCATGGCCCGCACGGCGGAGAGCCTGAAATTCTTCGCCCCCGGGCTTGAAGTCCTGACCTTTCCGGCTTGGGACTGCGTGCCCTACGACCGGGTATCGCCCAACGGCGAAACGGTCGCGCGGCGCGTCGAGACGCTGACCCGGCTTGCGGAGGCCGGCGCCGGGCAGGGCCTTGTCGTGGTCACGACCGTCAGCGCGCTCTTGCAGCGGGTGCCGCCCCGGCAGGTTTTTCGCGACGCGGTGTTCCGGGCCGGCGCTGGCGACCGCCTTTCGCTATCGGATCTTTCCGGTTATCTCGCCCGCAACGGCTATACCCGGGCCGAGACCGTACGCGAGCCCGGCGAATTTGCTCTCCGCGGCGGCATCGTCGATCTGTTCCCGCCGGGCTGCGAGGAGCCGCTCAGGCTCGACCTCTTCGGCGAGATGATCGAGGCCATCCGCACTTTCGATCCGGTGAGCCAGCGCTCGGCCCGAAAACTCGAAAATTTCACCTTGATGCCGGTGAGCGAAATCTTGCTGACCGACGAATCCATCGCCCGGTTCCGCGAGGGCTACCGCGAGCTGTTCGGCGCGGTGACCGGCACCGACCCGCTCTACGAAGCCCTAAGCGCGGGGCGGCGCTATCCGGGCCTCGAGCACTGGCTGCCGCTGTTCTATGAGCGCCTGGAAACATTGTTCGATTATCTGCCGGCGAGCGTGGTGACGCTGGATCACAATAGCGAGGACGCAAGGGACGCGCGCCTCGATACCATCGCCGATTATTACGCGGCGCGAGCCGCAGCCTTGCGCGCCGAGGGCGAAGCGCCCTACCGGCCGCTGCCGCCGGAGCGCCTCTATCTCAACCGCGAAGACTGGGACCGGCTGCTGGAGACGCGCGCCGCCGGCATCTTCTCGCCTTTCGCGGCACCCGAACACGCCACCCGAACCTTCGATGCCGGGGGCAGGCCGGCGCCTGACTTCGCCGGCATCCGGGCGCGCCCCGGCGCCAATGTGTTCGACGCGGTGCGCGAGACGATTGCGGGCGAGGGAAAAACGGGCCGCCGCAGCGTGATCGCCTGTTACAGCGAGGGATCGCGGGAGCGCATGGGCGCGATGCTGCGCGATCACGGCATTTTGGGGCTCGCGGTTTGCGAATCCTGGCATCAAGTGACCCATCTCGGCGCCGAGGCCACGGCGCTTGTGGTGCTGCCGATCGAGCACGGCTTTTCCGCGCCCCAGGCGCTGGTCATCACCGAGCAGGATATTCTGGGCGACCGTTTGGCGCGCCCGCAACGGCGCAAACGGCGGGCCGAAGCTTTCATCGCCGAGGCCTCGAATCTTTCGGACGGCGATCTGGTCGTCCATGTCGAGCACGGGATCGGGCGCTACGAAGGACTGACCGCCATAGAGGTGGACGCAGCACCCCACGATTGCCTGAAGCTCGTGTACCAGGGCGGGGACAAGCTGTTCGTGCCGGTCGAGAACATCGAGGTGCTGTCGCGCTACGGCTCGGAGGACAGCGCCGCCGAACTGGACCGGCTGGGAGGCGCCGGTTGGCAGGCGCGCAAAGCCCGCGTCAAGAAACGCATCCGCGACATCGCCGAGCAGCTGTTGAAGGTGGCGGCCGCCCGCGAGCTTCACGAGGCCCCGGTTTTGACTCCGCCCGAGGGGTATTACGACGAATTCGCGGCACGGTTTCCCTATGCCGAGACCGACGATCAGGTGACGGCCATCGCCGATACGCTGGCCGACCTCGGCTCGGGCAAGCCCATGGACCGGCTGATTTGCGGCGACGTCGGCTTCGGCAAGACCGAAGTCGCCTTGCGCGCCGCCTTCGTCGCCGCGATGGGCGGCGTTCAAACGGCGGTCGTGACCCCCACCACGCTTTTGGCGCGCCAGCACAGCATCACCTTCCGCAAGCGTTTCGAAGGGCTGCCGGTGAACATCGGACAGTTGTCGCGGCTCACCCCCGCGCGCGAGGCGGCGGGTGTGAAGGCCGGCCTGAAAACCGGCGGCATCGACATCGTGATCGGGACCCACGCGCTTCTCGCCAAGGACGTGGCGTTCCAGAACCTCGGGCTCTTGATCGTGGACGAGGAGCAGCATTTCGGCGTGGTCCAGAAGGAGCGCTTGAAGCGGCTTCGCGCCAACGTCCATGTGTTGACTCTCACCGCCACCCCCATACCGCGCACGCTTCAGATGGCCCTTGCCGGGGTCAAGGAGATGAGCGTGATCGCGACGCCTCCGGTCGATCGGCTCGCGATCCGGACCTTCATCCTGCCCTTCGACCCGGTGGTGGTGCGGGAGGCGATCCTGCGCGAGCATTACCGGGGCGGGCAAATTTTTTACGTCTGCCCCCGGATCGAGGATCTGGCCGACGTGACCGAGCGGCTGCAAAAGCTTGTGCCCGAGGTCAAGATCGCAAGCGCCCACGGCCGGATGGCGGCGCGCCAGCTCGAATCCGTGATGTCGGCGTTTTACGACGGGGCCTACGACGTTCTCGTTTCCACCAACATCATCGAATCGGGCCTCGATATCCCGACCGCGAACACGCTGGTCGTGCACCGCGCCGACATGTTCGGCTTGGCCCAGCTCTATCAGCTGCGCGGGCGCATCGGGAGGGCCAAGCTCAGGGCCTATGCCTATCTGACGCTTCCGCCCGGGCGCGTGCTTTCCCCGGTCGCGCAGCGCAGATTGGAAATTCTCCACGCCCTCGATTCGCTCGGCGCCGGATTCAGCCTCGCCAGCCACGATCTCGACATCCGGGGCGCCGGAAACCTTTTGGGCGACGAGCAATCGGGCCACATCCGCGAGGTCGGAATCGAGCTTTACCAGAGCATGCTGGAACAGGCGGTGGCGGAGGCGCGCGGCACGGCGCTTGCCGCCGAGGAAACTTGGACGCCGCAGATCTCGCTTGGGATGCCGGTCTTGATCCCGGAATCCTATGTCGGCGACTTGGGCGTGCGGCTTGGGCTTTACCGGCGCATCGCCAATCTTCAGGACGAGCGGGAGATCGAGGCCTTCGCCGCCGAGATGATCGACCGCTTCGGGCCGCTTCCGGGCGAAGTTTCGAATCTGTTCGACATCGTGGCGCTCAAACAATTGTGCCGCGAGGCCAATGTCGAGAAAGCGGAGGCCGGGCCCAAGGGCGCGGTCATCGCCTTCCGCGGCAACAAATTTCCCGATCCGGCGGGACTGGTGGATTTCATCGCCCGCAACGCCGGGACGGTGAAGCTCCGTCCCGACCACAAACTTGTGGTGCAAAGGGCTTGGGAGGCGGCGTCCGAGCGGGTGGCGGGATTGCGGCAGCTGTTGCGCCAGATCTCCGAGATCGCGGCGCGCGCCGCGAAGATGCCGGAGCGGAGCGCCGGAAGAGCCTAGGTTTTGTCCCCGGATTAGCGCAGGTCGCGGTGGGCGCGCTCGATGAGGGTGGAGGGGGAATCGCCGGGCGCGTATTCGGCGGCGCCCGTCTGGAGCCAGACGCCGAGCGGCAGATCCACGCCCTTGACCGCGAATTGGGTGTTGAGGACCACGCCGGCTATTCGCTGCGCCACAACCTCGGCCTCTTCGATCGCGGTATCGGGGAGTGCGACGCAGAATTCCTTGTCGCTGTGGCGCGCGACCAGATCTTCGGCGCGAATCAGGACGCCGATCCATTCCGCGACCTGGCGCATCAGGTCGGTGCCGGCTCCGGGCCCGAAATCGCGCACGACCCAGGCGAGATTTTGAATCTGGAAGGAAACGAGCGACAGGTGCTTGTGCCAGGCGCGCGCCGTTCCGGTCAGGCGCTCCAAGTGCGCGAGCAGGAAATCGTGGCCAAATACCCCGCCCAATTCGGCGTGTCCCGCCTTGGCCTTTATCGCGGCCAGACGGTCGCGGATCGCATGGCGCCGCTTTTGCCGCCGCACCAGCGACTCGATCGTGGTTTGAAGCTCGGCCTCGTCCACCGGGCGCAGCACCACGGCGCTGGCCCCGGAACGGTACGGGTCGTCCACGGACTCGAAGGCGCCGCCGTCGGCGACCAGCAGGACCGGAAGATCGAAAAGCTTCGTGTTGTTGCGCAACTGGCTGCAGAAGTAGAGAGAATCTTCCCCCGCACCCTTGATGACGGCGACGAGCGCGTCGAAAATTTCTTGGTGCAGCATCGAGGCGGCGGCGAACACATCGCCCGCGGGGATCAGTTGCACGCCGGTGCAGAGAGCCTTCTCGACCTCGGAGAGGTCATCGGTGCCGTCGCCCACCACCAGCACCCGGTGGAACGCGGTATCGCGCCGCGCATCTTGAACGTCGCCCGGGTCCAGCCCAAGGCCGCGCGCGGTCGCCAGACGGCGTTCCAGCTCGGCCTCCATGATGGCGAGCCGGATCAGCGGCTTGAGGCGCGCGAGCACAACGGAGTCGCTGTAGGGCGGTGTGATCAGGTCGTCGATGCCGGCTTCGAGGCAGCGGCGGCGCGTCTCCGGGGCGGCGGATTCGGCGAGCATCATGACCGGGATGCGAACGCCGTTGCCGTTCTTGAAGGAAGCCGCAAGCTTGAGGCCCTTTTCGCCGGCATCGTCAGCGTCGATCAGGGCGAGATCGGGATGTTCGTCCGGGGACAGGCGGCCGACCCTTACCGAAAAATCGCCGGCGAAGGCGGCATAGCCTTCGCCCCGGAGCAGCTTGGCAAGCTCGCGCGCGCGGCCCTGGTCCTGGCCGAGCACGAGGATCCGGGCAAGGCAGGCCGCGGTTCCGCCCCGGACGCCGAGCTTCGATCCGGCCTTGGCCGGGCCGATGTCCGGCGCGCCCGCTTTGCCCCAGGGAAACATTTGAGGATAATTACAATTATTTATTACCAAATAGTGAGTGCAAGGCGGCGAGCCAGGCCTGCTAACGCCAAGCCCACTTCTGTCCGGGGCCGTCCGGGATTATGTAGAGGGCGTGAGCCCGGAAGTTGCCGGAAGTTGATAAAGGGTCGAAACGATGAGAAAACCGATCGTGCTGGCGGTATCGCTGTTGATCGGCGCCGCCGCAAATACCGCCGGAGCCGCCTGTCCCAGCGGCATGCCCGATGCGGTTTCTGCGGCCTATACCCGAACGATACAGCTCGAACTTAATATTCATGGCTATGACGCGGGCCAGCCCGACGGCCAGCCGTCGCTGAAAACCGAATCCGCCATCGGCGCCTATCAGCAGGACGCCAAGCTGCCGGTCGACGGCTGCATCTCCAAGGGGCTGGTGGATCACCTGCAATTCGTTCTGCCCAAGGTGGAAAAAGGGCGCGGGAGTCGGGCCAAGCCCGAGGTGATCGAGGTCCAGACGCTGCTCTCGCGCCGCGGCTATTACGTGGGCGCGGTGGATGGTGTCGCGGGCGGGCAGACGCGCGCGGCACTGCGCCGGTTCGAGCTCGGCGCGAAGATCGAGGTGTCGAACCTCATCGACCGGACCTTGATCGACAAGATCAAATCCGCCGATCCTGCTGTTCGCGGCGACAAATCGGGCCGGTGAGGGCGGACAAGCGTCGGGGCGCGCAACGGCCCGGCGTCGTTCCGTTAACCCGAAATTAAGCATATCGCGGCGTAAACTTCGCGCCCTAGGGGTGCCGGCTGCCGATCGGCCCGTTTCAGGGCCCGGCAGGGGGGACGATATCGGCACCGCACGGTCGATGGCATATCACAGGGCGCCAACCGTAACGGTTGCACGGCAGGCATACATGCGGCGCTTGGCTGCGGGCGCCGGGCTTTCGCCTAGTCCCGGAAGGCTTGCCGGCTTTCTGCTCACGCTGCCTACTCCGGTGCTGGTGGCGCTCGCAACCATAGTCGCGGTCGTGTTCGCCGAAGCGGTATCGGCGGCGGTGAGCGTAATCATGGTCGGAACCGTTCCCCGGGTGGTGACGGTTGCCGCTTTGGTGGCGCCGGTGCTGGCGGCGCCCATCGCCTCGCTTCTGTTCACGTCGGTCGTCCATCACCTGCGGCGCGAGGTGGACGATCGCAAGCGCGCGGAAGATGCGTTGCGCCTGGCGATCGAAATCGCCGATTCCGCCAACCGCACCAAATCCGCGTTCCTGGCGAATACCAGCCACGAATTGCGCACGCCCCTGAATGCGATCATCGGATTTTCCGACATGATCCGCGACGGGATGGGCAACGCCGCGTCTCCCGAAAAGCTGGTCGAATACGCGGGCCACATCAACGAATCGGGCCGGCATCTGCTCGCCATCCTCAACGACATCCTCGATCTTTCGAAGGTCGAGGCGGGCAAGCTGGACCTTTACGAAGAGGAGGTGGACGTGGGCTCGATCATCCGCTCCTGCGTGGCGTTGATGCGCGAGCGCGCGGACCACGGCGGCGTAACGCTTCGCGCCGAGACGCCGGCGGGATTGCCGGTGCTTTGGGCCGACCCACGCAAGCTGAGGCAGATTCTTCTCAATCTTCTTTCGAACGCCATCAAGTTCACGAGGGCCGGCGGGCGCATCACGGCCGAGGTGGCGGTGGATGCAACCGGCGCGATGACGATTTCCGTCAGCGACACCGGCATCGGCATCGCGCCCAAGGACATCGCCGTGGCGCTTGCGCCCTTCAGCCAGGTGGATTCGGCGCTCAACCGCAAGTTCGAGGGAACCGGGCTCGGCCTGCCGCTTGCCAAGGCCCTGATCGAGCTGCATCAGGGCCGCTTCGACATCAAGAGCGAGCAAGGCAAGGGCACCGCGGTGACGGTAATCTTCCCCGCGTCGCGCTCGGTGCGCCATGCGGCATGACGGTCCCGAGTTAAACGAATTTCAGAAAACGGTGTTCAAGACGGAAAAAACCCGCCCTGCGGTCTTTCCCCAGGACGGGTTTTTTGACTTGGCCGGCTCCCGATACGGGAGCGCGGATTCCTAGTCGGCGGCCGCGAGATCGACGGCCTTGGCGCCGCGCGGCTCGTTCAGCACTTGGTAGCTGACGCGTTGCCCTTCCATGAGGGAACGCATGCCGGCGCGCTCGACCGCCGTGATGTGGACGAAGACGTCCTTATCGCCCTGACCGGGATCCGGCGTGATGAATCCGTAGCCCTTGGTTGCGTTAAACCACTTTACTGTTCCGGTAGCCATGATCGCTCCTATTTAAAGATATGCAAAACCGCCCTCGCCAACATCGGCCGCGGCGCGTGTGGGTCTCACAATTTCGGGGGGTAACCTGGCTAGGCCGGGTTTTTTGAAGGTAAGGCAACTGAGCACGGGTACGCCGATCATTTGTGCGACTTCCGGCCTTATATTGGCGCTTTTGCCACCCGAGGCAAGAAAAATCCTGGGCCAATGGCCCGTTTTTTAACCATAAAGGCTAGTCCATCGAAGGTGGCGCAACGGGCCGCGACGCGGGTATGATTGGGTATGATGGAGCCCCTAAAGGACGACACGCCATGAGGCACAGAACCGTTTCCGATCTCGTCGGAACTCAAGTCTTGGTGCAGTTGCCGCCGGGCGCCGCGGTGCGCGAAGCCGTGCGCCTGATGGCCGAGCGCCACATCGGCGCCGTGCTGGTGACGGAGTCGGGCCGGCTGGTCGGCATTTTCACCGAGCGCGACATGGTGAACCGGGTGGCGGCGGAAGGGTGCAATCTCGACGCCACCACCTTGGATTCGGTGATGACCAGAAATCCGCGCACCGTCGAAGCCGACGCTCCGGCGCTCTCTGCCCTGCGCCTGATGCAGCTCGGCCGTTTCCGGCATTTGCCGGTGACGCGGAAAGGCCGGCTTTCCGGGATCGTGTCGTTGCGCGATTTCGCCGGCAACGAGTTGGCGGAGGTCGAGCGCGAAGGCGACTTGGGCCGCGCCTTCGCCGAAGGCGGCCGCGAGTCCGGCTAAACGCCATTATCCGAAGCTGGTTCCACAACTTACGCGCGCGCGCGGACACCCCGCGCGAGGGGCTAGGTTAACCGCTTCTTTACCGTCCGGGGCCATGATTTCCCCCGCGGGAGCAAGGATTTACTCGCCTCATGCGCCGACCTGCGCGTGAGGCGTCGAATTATTATTGGGGCGCCGGAATTATATCGATGCGGAAACCGAACGCGGAGCTTCGCCAGGAGATCGGAGAGGAACAGCCTGCCGCCATGCCGCAGCATGGCGGTCTTGCCGAACTCACCGCGCGACTTACCGCCGCCGAGCAGCGCTTCCACGACTTCGCCGAGCTGGTCTCCGACTGGATCTGGGAAACCGGCCCCAGCCTCCGCTTCTCCTATCTCTCGGACCAGTTCGAGGAAATCACCGGCCTCAAGCGCGACAATGTGCTGGGGCACACGTTGCTCGAGGTCGCCAAGGCCGACCTTCGGGACACGCATTGGCAACGCTATCTCGAGGATTTTTTGGCCCAGCGCCCGATCACGGATTTCGCGTTTTCGGTGGCCGTGGCTTCGGGCGAGACGCGGCAATTCCGGGTGCACGGCCGGCCCTATTTCGATCCCCAAGGCCGTTTCCAGGGCTATCGCGGAACCGGCCGCGACGTGACCGAGTCCGAACGCACCCATGAGAACCTGTTCGCCGTGAAGGCCAGGCTGGAGCATCTGCTCAATACCAGCCCGGCCATGATCTACAGCTTCAAGGCCGGCGGCGATCATGCCGCGACGTTCGCCAGCAACAACATCAAGACCCAGCTCGGCCACGAGCCGCATGAGTTCTTGGACGATCCGGGGTTCTGGACTCACCAAATCCATCCCGAGGACGCGCCGCGCGTGTTCGCGGACCTCGCAAAACTTTTCAAGACCGGCCGCCACGTCCAGGAATACCGCTTCCGCCACAAGGACGGGAGCTACCGGTGGATGCGGGACGAGCTGGTGCTGGTCGAGGACAACGACGGCACGCCGCTCGAGGTCGTGGGCTATTGGGTGGACATCAGCGACCGCAAGCGCGCCGAAGAGGCCGTCAAGGAATATGCCGGGCGCCTCGAGCGCAGCAACCGAGAGCTCCAGGACTTCGCTTACGTCGCCTCCCACGATCTCCAGGAGCCATTGCGCAAGATCGAGGCGTTCGGCGACCGGCTGAAGGTGAAATGCGGCGATCAGTTGGGCGAAGACGGGCAGCTTTACCTCGATCGCATGCAAAAGGCGTCCGCGCGCATGCGCTCTCTCATCAACGATCTGCTTACCTATTCGCGCGTCACCAGCAAGGCTCTGCCCTTCGTCCCCGTGAATCTGAGCGAGGCCGCGCAGGATGCGGCCGCCGACCTGCATGTGCGGATCGAGAAAAGCGGCGGCAAGGTGGAAATCGGCGCTATGCCGACGATCGACGCCGACCCCACGCAGATGCGCCAGATCTTGATGAATCTCATCGGCAACGCCCTCAAGTTCCACCAGGAGGGCGTGCCGCCCGTTGTCCGCGTCGCAGCCTCGCTTTGCATGGCCGACGGAACGGCCGCGCAACCGGATTCCGAGGAGGCCTGGTGCAAAATTACCGTCGCCGACAACGGCATCGGCTTCGACGAAAAATACGTGGACAGGATATTCAACATGTTCCAGCGGCTTCACGGCCGCGGCGAATATGAAGGAACCGGGATCGGGCTCGCCACCTGCCGCAAAATCATCGAGCGGCACGGCGGCACGATCACCGCGAAAACCGCCCCCGGGGAAGGCGCCACCTTCATCGTGCTGGTTCCAATCCGGCACGCCAATAAGGAGTAAGCCCTATGAGGCCCAACGGCAAACCGATCACGATTCTGATGGCGGACGACGATTCCGACGACCGCATGCTGGTCAAGGAAGCATTCCAGGAAAGCCGCCTCAACAACGATATCCATTTCGTCGAGGACGGCGAGCAGCTTCTCGATTACCTCTTCCGCCGCGGTAAGTACGCGAATCTGTCCGGCACGCCTTATCCCGGCCTCATCCTTCTCGATCTCAACATGCCGAAGAAGGACGGCCGCGAGGCCTTGGCCGAGATCAAGGCGCACGCCGATTTGCGGCGCATTCCGGTCGTGGTGCTCACCACCTCGCGCGCGGAAGAAGATATTCTTCGCACCTACGACCTCGGCGCCAATTCCTTCATCACCAAACCGGTGACGTTCGAGAATCTGGTTCATGTCGTCCAGGTGCTCGGCAACTATTGGGTGGAAATCGTCGAGTTGCCGCCGGCCAGCAAACCGGCCGCGGCCTGACCGCGGGGACGGAGGCACTCGTGGCGATCCGCGTCCTTCTGGTCGAGGACGACGAGGACGATTATCTGATTACCCGCGATCTCTTGGCCGAGGTCGCGGCCGGTCAGTATGAGGTCCGCTGGGCGCAAACTTTCGACGACGGGCTGGCCGCCCTCGCGCGCAATGAACACGACGCCTGTTTGATCGATTACCGCCTGGGCGGCAAAAGCGGGCTCGATTTGTTGCGCGACGCACCCCAAATGGGCTCGCTCGCCCCCGCCATCCTGCTCACGGGGGCCAGCGACCGCGACATCGACATCGCGGCGATGGAGGCGGGCGCCGCCGACTTTCTGGATAAGACGACGCTCACCGCCCCGCTGCTCGACCGTTCGATCCGCTACGCCATCGCCCAGGCGCGCGACCGCCAATCGCTGATCGAAAAATCGGTGTCCTTGGCCGCCGCCAAGGAGCAGGCGGAGCTTGCCAACCGCGCCAAATCCGAGTTCCTGGCCAACATGAGCCACGAACTGCGCACGCCCTTGAACGCGATCATCGGATTTTCCGAGATCATGAAGGACGAGCTTTCGGGCCCGGTCAATAACCCGTTTTACCGCGAATATGTGCGCGACATCTTCGGCAGCGCCAAGCATCTCCTCGAAGTCATCAACGACATCCTCGACGTCTCGAAGGTGGAAGCGGGAAAGATCGACCTGCAGGAAACCGCCTTCGATGTGGACGGAACGATTCAGTCCGCGATCCGGCTCGTTATCGAGCGCGCGCGGGAGGCGGATGTGCGAATCGACTTCGCGCCGCATCCGGGCCAGCCGCATTTGCTGGCCGATGCGCGGCGCGTGAAGCAGATGCTTCTCAATCTGCTGTCGAACGCGGTCAAGTTCACGCCCGCCCGCGGGCAGGTAACGGTCACGACGCGCATCGATTCGAGCGGAATCGACATCACGGTTGCGGATACCGGCATCGGCATCGCCGAAGAGAATATTCCGGTGGTATTCACGCCGTTCGCGCAAGTGGACGGCTCGCTCAAGCGCCGTTACGAGGGTACCGGGCTCGGCCTATCGCTCACCAAGGGATTGATCGAGCTTCACGGCGGCACGATCACGATGACAAGCATCCCCGGCACGGGTACCACGGTGACGCTGTGGTTCCCCCGTGAACGCCTCGTTTCCGAACTCAAGGCGCGCCCCGCCGCGCTCAAGTCGGCGTAACATCCCCAATTAAAATGTCGTGCGCCGGTCTAAGATTCGGCCGGCGGGCATAATAGCTTCTTCGGCGCATGGCGCGCGTCCGGCGCAAATTGGCGACATTTCCCGTTGCGCGATCCGACGCGGGTATTCAAGCTGCGTTGTTGAAGTACGATGCCGTCTCGAATAGGATGGTGTTCCTCTGAGGAAGATCTTGGTGAAGGGGCCCGATCGTCATGTTCGTGGACGATTCCCCCGCCGCACGCAACAGCCCGCTCAATGACACGCGGTCCGGCCGCGCGCCCCAACCCGGCATAGGCCTTTGCCTCTCGGGCGGCGGTTACCGTGCCATGGTATTCCATGCGGGGGTACTCTGGCGGCTCTACGACAGCGGGATTCTCAAAACCGTAAACCGGGTGTCGAGCGTGTCGGGTGGCTCGATTGCCGCGGGTGTTCTGGCGCTGGCCTGGAGCAGGCTTTCCTTCGATTCCGCAAAAACCGATTTCGCCGATCTCGTGGTCGGCCCGCTCCGCCGACTCGCCGGTAAAACGATCGACATCGGCGCGGTTGTTGGCGGCATGCTTCTGCCCGGCACGATCGCGGAACGTGTCGCCGGCGCCTACCGCAGCAACCTTTTCGGCGACGCGACTTTGCAATCTCTCCCCGATCGGCCCCGTTTCGTGATCAACGCAACCAACGTTCAGTCGGGCGCGCTGTGGCGTTTTTCCAAGCCGTACATGGGCGACTATCGGGTGGGGCGCGTCATGAATCCCGTTATCCCTTTGGCCACGGCGGTGGCCGCATCGTCCGCCTTTCCCCCGTTTCTTTCGCCGATGACCATCGAGCTCGATCCAAAGTCGTTCGCACCGAATTCCGGCGACGATCTGCAGCAAGATCCTTACCTCCGCCGGGTCGTCCTCAGCGACGGGGGCGTTTACGACAACCTGGGGCTGGAAACGGTTTGGAAGGAATTCGACACCATCCTGGTCAGCGACGGCGGCGCCAAGATGCCTCCCGAGCCGCAGCCGAAGGGGGATTGGGCGCGTCACGCCTACCGGGTCTTCGATCTCGTGGACAACCAGGTGCGCGGGCTCCGGAAACGGGGGGTCATCGGCTCGTTCAAGGACAAGACGCGCAAGGGCGCGTATTGGAGCATCCGGACGGACATAAGCGAGTACCCCGCGCCCGGGGCGCTTCCGTGCCCCGCGCAACGAACTATGGCCCTCGCGGGTATCCCGACGCGGCTCGCATCGATGGAGCCGGATGTCCAGGTACGTCTCATCAATTGGGGATACGCGGTTTGCGATGCCGCGCTGCGCAGCTTTCACGACCCCGGTCTGAAGGCGCCCGGGAATTTTCCCTATCCGAATGCAGGCGTATGAGGAGACCGGGCCGAGCGGGATCGGCCATGAGGCCGCTGCGCCGCAAGGAAGAATCAGGGGAGAGGAATCCCAATGCCTAAAATGCCCCGATACGCGAAACCGACATCGAGGCCGCTCACGGTCTACGCCTTCGATCCGAGCATGGGGCGCAATCTCAGCAATTACATGCAGATTCGCGTGCCGTACGAGGAACTGAGGCCCGGACCCGTCGGCGGCAAGATCGCCGTGGTCGATTACGACGCCAGCAACAAGCGCTGGTACGCCCCGGTCAATCTCGACGACCCCAACATTCTTCTTCGCGGCGGCGTCGAGCCGGGCGAATCGAATCCTCAATTCCATCAGCAAATGGTTTACGCCGTCGCCAGCGAAACGATCAGCCGCTTCGAAACCGCGCTCGGCCGCGACATCTACTTCCGCCCCAAGCCGGGCACGCGCAAGGATGCGCCGTTCCGCGCCCATTTGCGGATTTTCCCCCACGCATTCCAGCAGGCCAACGCTTTCTACGATCCCGATTTGAAAGCGCTGGTGTTCGGTTACTTCCCGGCATCCGAAACGGACGCGGGGGAAAACCTGCCGGGCCAAACGGTCTTCACGTGCCTGTCGCACGACATCGTCGCCCATGAAACGACGCACGCCGTCATAGACCGGATCCGCACGTATTTTACCGAACCGACCAGCCCCGACACCCCCGCGTTCCACGAGGCGTTCGCCGACATCGTCGCCCTGTTCCAACACTTTTCCATGCGCGAGGCCGTCATCGACACCCTCAACCGGACGGGCGGACAGCTCTACAAACCGGAGCTTCGCCCCGACGCGAAGCCGGACGGCGCGCCGGTGATCGGCGCCGAAATCAGCCGCCATAATCCGTTGGTCGAGCTGGCCAAGCAGTTTGGCGAGGCCATGGGCACGAGAAAGGCGCTGCGGGAGGCCCTGGGCACCACGCCCGATCCCGCATTGCTCGAAAGGGAATTCGAGCCGCACAACCGGGGCGCCATCCTGGTCGCCGCGGTCTTCGATGCGTTCTTCAGCGTCTATCTCAAGCGGACCGCCGATTTGATGCGGATCGGCCGCGCCGGCGGGGCGGTCAGCGCTGCCGGCGATCTTCATCCGGACTTGGCCGACCGGTTGTGCCGCGAGGCGGTTAAGATTGCCGGCAACTTCCTCAACATCTGCATCCGGGCGATCGACTATGCGCCGCCCGTGGACATCCAGTTCGGGGAGTTCCTGCGCGCCATCATCACCGCCGATTCCGATCTCGTCCCCGACGACCCGCACGGCTACCGGGCGGAGCTCATCGGCGCCTTCCGCCGCCGCGGCATCGTGCCCGAGGATGTGGCGTCTTATGGCGAAGAAGCGTTGCGCTGGCGCGGCCCGGCCGACGACGGCAAGAGCCTCCCGCCCTGCGAAGGGCTGCGATTCGGAGTGTTCCACGAAACGGACGAGGAAGCGGCCAAGTTGAATGCGGACAAGGCGAAGAAGAATGCCAAGATTCTGGTGGCTTACGCCAAGACTCACGCCGCGGACTTGGGGCTATCGAAGAAGGGCGGGTTGAAGATTCAGGCGTCGTCGTTCCACCCCATTCACCGCATTGCGCCGAACGGGCGGCTGGTCGTCGAATTCGTCGTCGAGTTCATGCAGCAACGTCCCGAAAAGGTCGATCCCGCCGATCCCAAATCTCCGGCATTCACGTTCCGGGGCGGCTCGACCGTGATTTTCGATCATAACGGAAACGTGCGCTACGTGGTCCGGAAAAGCATCGGCAACAAGTCCCGGCTCCAGCGGCAACGGGAGTTTCAATCGCGTCTGGGCGAGGTTGCCGCGCTGTCGCCGTACCAGAAGGACGCGACGCTGCAGAAACTCGATTTCGCGGCGATCCATCGGGGATTTTAAGCCATGGCGAGACCGCCGCGAAAACGCGCAAAGCCGCGCCAGACGGCCCGGAAGGGCAGGGCCCGCGCCCGGAATGTGGGAAAAGCGCCTCGCAGAAACGCGCGAACGCCGGCGCCGCGCGCCAAGCGTCCGGGTCCGGCCGGCGCGAATGCCGGCCAAATCCGCATCCGGATGTACCGGGTGGGATTCGGCGATTGCTTCCTGTTGTCGCTGCCGACCGAATCCGGGGCGGCGCATATCCTGGTCGACTGCGGCGTGCATTCTCAGGGAGACGCCAAGACCATCGGCGATGCGGTCAACGACATCGCCCGCGAATCCGGCGGCAGGCTCGCGCTCGTGATCGCCACCCACGCCCATCAAGATCACGTGTCGGGATTCGGCCGCTTCGGCGACGCGTTCCGGAAACTGTCGGTGGGTGAAGTGTGGATGCCCTGGACCGAAAACCCGGACGACGCGGCCGCCGCGAAGCTCAAAAGAAAGCAGCTCGCCCTGATCGGGTTGCTTGAGCACCACTTCCTGGCGATGTCCAAAGTGGACGCGCAGGCGCAATACGCGATCCAAAATCTCGCCCCGAATGCCGAAGCCATGGCATTGCTGAAGAACGGCATCTCCGGAGGCCGGGTCCGATTTTATCAAGCCGGCGACAAGCTCGAGAACGCGGCCGGAATCGCCGGGCTTTCCGTGCGCGTGCTGGGGCCGCCGCGCGACCCCAAATTCCTCGCCAAGATGGACCCGCCGGCCGGCGACCGATTCCTCCGGCTTGCCGGCAGCGCCGCCGAAACGGTGAACGCCGTCGCCCCGTTCCCGAATGCGAAGAAGTGGAACGCAAGCGCCAAGGATTACCCGTCCGGAATCCTGTCCAAGATGGACGCGGCGGCGCTGGAGCAAATGGCGGGGGACCCGGAAGGACTGGCGTTCACGCTGGATCAGGCGGTGAACAACACCAGCCTGGTAACGCTTTTCTCCTACAAGGGGCGGAACCTGCTGTTCCCGGGGGACGCCCAATACGGAAATTGGCAATCCTGGATCGAATCTCCGGAGGCCAAGGACATCCTGGCGAGCGTCGATTTCTACAAGGTCGGCCACCACGGGAGCCACAACGCGACCCCGAAAAGCGCGTTGGAGAAAATGACCCAAGGGCGATTCGCGGCGATGATTTCGACGCAGAACAAGCCCTGGCCCTCGATCCCCTTCGGGAAATTGATGGACGCGCTAAAGAACAAGGCCAAGGGAGTCGTCCGCAGCGATTCGATCCACGTTGCCGGGGCGCCCGACGGCCCGGCGCCCAAGCCGGTGCCCGGATTTACCGAAGGGCCCTTCTGGTTCGATTACGTGATCGCGGTTTGAGCCGCGGCCGCGTCGGCCCTCACGGCCATTTTTAACGGTACGTACCTATTGCGGCGAACCGGGATTTTCGGCGGAAAAGGCCGGATTCCCGGGGTAGGAACCGTATGAAACTGATGGGGCGCGGCTCTTCTCCTCATACTCCCGGCCATCGAAGCAACCAACCCTCGCCGGGAGAGACGCCATGAAGACCCAAATCGAAACCACAGTGAAGATGATCGCCGTCCTGTTCGCCCTAACCGCCACGACCGCGTCCGCGCAAGAGCCCGCCAATTCCCCGATCGTCGCATTCTCGACCGTCATGCACGCCCTCGAGCAGCGCTCGGACTACGGCGAGTTCCAGGCCGTCCGCTACGACACCTCCGCCCGGGCCTATGACTTCCGCTATACCGCAGACGACGGGACCGCAAAGCAGCTCAAGATCGACGCCGTCACCGGCCACGAGATCAGCACGGTCGCCAGCGATGACCAGCGCTAAGGAATTCCTCCCCCCGAAGCTCCTTCCGCCCCCTTGAAGCCTGCGGTTCCCCCCGCGGGCTTCTCTTTTTTTATAAAGGACGGATCGCGCGCCGCAGCGTGAAAAATACCCCTTACGCCAGCCCAATGCGTTTCGAGTTTTCCTCTAACCGGCGGCTGGTTTCACCCTCGAACATCATCATTTTGATGACCGGCAGTTTCCGGCTGCCCGCCGCCGCGAAAGTCCTGTCTCTTTCCGCGGCCGCCTCTTCGGTGCGCCCCAGCTCGCTGTAAATCGCGGCGAGATAGAGGTGGTTGGGCGGGAACTGGTCGCCCAACTGGACGCCCCATTTGAAGGCGGCGATCGCCTCATCGTACTTTTTCATGACGTAGTAGCACTGACCGAGCGCGAAGACATAAAGCAGCGCCGGATGCGGATTGAGCCGCATGGCGCTCGTGATATAGGTCAACGACTCTTCCCCGCGGTCCGCGGCACTGAGGCTCAGGGACAAGAACATTTGAGAGTCGGCGTTGTTCGGATCCAGCGCCACCGCGCGGCGGCCGGCGGCAATCGCCTCTTCCTTTTGCCTGCGCCACAGCAGGACCCAGCCCAGCGCGAAATAGCTGAACGGAAGGTGATCGTCCAATCGAACCGCCGCCGTCGCGTGCTCAAGCGCCCGATCCAGAATGTCGCCTTCGATCCATCTCATCGCCCATTGATAGACCATCGTCCGCGCCACCCAGCCGTGCGCCGCGGCATAATTCGGGTCGAGCTCCAATGCCTTGAGGAAGAGCGCCTGCGCGTCGGCGGTTCCATCCGGCGAATACGTCCAGAACCGCTCGAGGCCCCGCAGCATCATGTCGTGGGCCTCGATGCTCACCGTGCCCTCGTGGCCGATGCGCTGGGATTCGACGGGCGAAAGTGTCACGTGCAGCGTATCCACGATGCGCCGGGTGACGTCGTCCTGGACGTCGAAGATGTCCTTGAGGTCGCGATCGTAGCGTTCGGCCCAAACATGGGCGCCGGATGCGGCGTCGATCAACTGCGCCGTGATCCGGACCCGCTCGCCCGCGCGCCGGACGCTGCCCTCGATCAGGTAACGGACCCCCAGTTCCTTCCCGATCTCCTGGATGTTCTTCCTCACGCCCTTGTAGACGAAAGCGGAATGGCGGGCGATGACGAACAATCCGGACAGCTTGGAAAATTCGGTGATCAAGTCTTCGGTGATGCCGTCGGCAAAATATTCCTGCTCCGGATCGCTGCTCATGTTGGCGAAGGGCAGGACCGCGAGCGAGGGCTTATCCGTGGGCGCTACGAGAGCGGATGGCGAGATCCCGGGCGGCGCCGGAAGGGGGGCTGCAGGCGGCAACGGCCCGGCGATGCGAATATGATAGACGTGGACCGGCTCCTCGATGTTCTTGAGCTTTTGGAGGCCTGCGTCCTCATAAGACAGCGGCAATTTGCGTTTGACCTGATCGTAGACGCTGCCGGAAATGCAAATGTTGCCCGGTCTCGCCAAAGATTCGAGCCGAGCGGATATATTCACTCCGTCCCCGAAAACGGTTTTCTCCTGAATGATGATGTCCCCAAGATTTATGCCGATCCGGTAATCCAAACGGCTATCGCCTTCGAGCGCGGCATTTTCCTCGCCAAGCTTGCGCTGAATGGCGACCGCGCAGTTTACGGCGTCCACGACGCTGCCGAATTCGGCCAAAAATCCGTCTCCGGCCGTGCTGACGATCCGCCCGCTGTGACTGTCCATCAGTCCCGCGATGACATGCCCATGAGAGCTCAAGGTACGAACGGTTGCCCCCTCGTCCTTCTCCATCAAATGGCTGTAGCCCTTCACATCCGCGCAAAGAATGGCGGCCAGCCTTCGCGTTACCGGCGGCGCTTCCGGTTGCCGGCCAGTTTCGCCGCCGCGGTAGGAGACCCGGACGAAGTAAGAGCCCTTCGGCAATTCGATGCGGATGGGATCCGAACTGCCATCTGCGGCGTAATATTCCAAGAGCTTGTTCCGGAGCCGTGCGGCTTCGACCCGGACGATCGCGTCGATGCCGGGATCGAAGCTCGGGTCGCGGTCGAATACCTCGACTCCGATGGTATATCCCTTGAGCAGATTGGCGCGGCCGGCCAATGTCTCGGCGGTCAGGTACTCGAGCAAGCGCTTCTGACGCTTGGCCTGGGCGAAGACCTCGCTCGCAATCACCTTCGCCAGGCACGCGCGGACCTTCGCCGCCTCTTCCTCGCCGAATTTTTGCTCGATTTCCGCCATAGCTTTGCCGCGGCCGGACGCAAAGCTTTCACGCAACGCCCGATTGCATTCATGATACCAGACGGCGAGCGGGATCGAGTACAGAAATGGGCGGCTGGAAAATCCCGGAATCCGCCGCTCCGGCGCCACCCCGGGCGCTGCGAATTCGTGACAAAGGCGCCATGATTGCCCAGGCAAAGCTGCGAATTGGCGTGCCGGCGCCCGGCGAAGCTTCGAAGCCGCGAAGGCCGGCGGATGGGGTGGGAGAAGCCAGCGAGACGCTGAAACCAGCGGAAATCCTAGCTTTTTTAGGCCATAGTTGCCCGTCTGGTGTAACAGTTTGAGGTAGCAGTCGCAACACTGTTGGAGAACGCCGGGGTGCCCGAGGGTGTAGCGGCGGACATTATCGGGCACGACAAGCCAACGACAACGTATGGCATGTACTCGGGCGGAGCGTCTTTGAGTGTGAAGCGCGAGGCGCTTGAGAAGCTCGCGTATCCCGGCTTGTAGCTCCCAGGCGCAGCACCGTGCAATGAACTAACTGCACTCGCTATTCGATAGAGGTGCGATTTTCTAGATCGTGTAGATTTTATCTACATAGTTCGGAAACGCGCGAGCGATCTGGTTTTGATAGGCAGAAGGAACAACCACCCTGATTACTTGATCCGGCGTAAACTGGAAGTTCCCGAGTTTCCGCCACTCACGTTCCATGTAGTAGTTGTTTGGATGATCCTTCGGGAGTCGGTCATCATACGTTTTTATGAAAGCCAGAAAATCTTTCTCAAAGATGCGTTTGACGGCCTCAACTGTTTGAGCGCGATTTTCGGCCACTTTGCCAATAACGCTTGATCTCACAGCCCGAGCTTCATTATCATAAATGTGACGTATAAAGCCACGATATGCTGCCTCGAAGCCTGCGATTAAATACCGCCCCTGCGCTGGAGAGTCGTGAACATTGCCCGGCCCATAATCGACCGGCACATAAGTGACGGGCCTAGCGCCATGAAAAATCAAAGGCTCGCGATGAAATGAAAGACCAAATTTGCCGTATTTCTCAATATGGATTCGCAGGCTGCGCAACGGGATATCGCTGTAGCATGTAATCGTCGGCTCAATGAGCGTCCCTTCGAGTAATCCGCCCGTCGAAGTGATCGTATAGCTAATTTTGCCCCAGTCGCTGTTGTGAGGCGGATGCGATACCGTTCGCGACGAAATTATCTTTGACAGAATCCCGTAATTGGCTTCGTCGTTGTCCGGATGCGTACGCCCAACGAAGTGAAATAACTCTCGCGAAATGTACTCGTCATCGTGTGCTGGCGAAACGAGTGCGTCGCGAATCGCCCGCACAATCCTCTTCCACACCGCCGTTCCCTCCACGTCTCCGCTCGCCAACGAACTCGATACTGGCGCGCATGTGAACGCGCATGGATATGTCCATTTCACGAAGATACCGCTAGCTGATCTTCCGAATGATCTGGCCAGTTTCGACGATTTGGAACGTGCTGGCGTCGATTTCGTTGACACCCGATCCGTCCCAACCGTCCAAAAGGGCTACCCTCGCTGGTTAGGGGCACATGCTCAACGAGATCGGCAGGGATTTTGGCGCGGAAATAATAGCGGCGACCACGGGCCACCAATCGGGGATGTTTGCTCATGTCTTTCATGCTCCCGGTGTAACAGGTTGGTGTAACAACCAGGAACAAAAAAGTTTGCTGGATCAGCAGCTTGCTGGAAGATCAACGGGTTGCGGTATAACTGGCGGATGGGGTGGGATTCGAACCCACGAAACCCTTGCGGGTTTTCCGGTTTTCAAGACCGGTACCTTAAACCGCTCGGCCACCCATCCAGGGGTGTTCTAGCCCGGCGCGCGAATACCCGTCCATCCTGGGCCGCTCAAATAGTTGCCGGACGGCGGAGGAGGGCCATGGTATCGCAGTCGTGATTTGTCGCCGCCCCGGAGTCTTGCCTAGCCTCCCGAGGCATGAGCCTGCTCCTCCTTGCCGCATGCCTCCTCGCCTACGCCAACGGCGCGAACGACAACTTCAAGGGAGTCGCCACCCTCTACGGCAGCGGCACGGCCGGCTACAAGGTGGCGATCGCCTGGGCGACCCTTACCACTTTCGCCGGATCGGTCGCCTCGATCTTTCTGGCGGAAGCTTTGCTCAAGAAATTCTCCGGCCGGGGGCTGGTGCCCGACACGCTGGTCGCCTCCGAATATTTCCTGCTGGCGGTGGCATTGGGCGCAGGTGCTACGGTCATTCTTGCGGCCCGCCTGGGATTTCCGATCTCGACCACGCATAGCTTGCTGGGCGCGCTCGCCGGTTCCGGCTGGGCCGCCGTCGGCTTTGGCGGTGTCGATCTTTCCGCGCTCGGCCGAAGCTTCGTCCTGCCGCTGCTGCTAAGCCCGGTGCTGGCGGTGGCCTTGGGCGCCGCGCTCTATACCGTTTTCCACGGCGCGCGCTGGCTGCTTAAGCTCCCCAAGGAGTGGTGCATTTGCATCGGCACGGAAGTGCGCATCGTCGCCATCCCGCGCGGGGATTCGATGCTGGCGATGCGGGCCGTGCCGGTGGTCAATGTCGGGTGCTGCGACGTGACGAGCTGCCGGGAGCGCTACGCCGGCACCGTCGTCGGCGTGGACGCGCAGAGAATCGTCGACGCCGGCCATTTCCTGAGCGCGGGCATCGTTTCCTTCGCCCGCGGCCTCAGCGACACGCCCAAGATCGCGGCCCTTCTGCTGTTGGTGACATGGCTCGCGCCCGCGACGGACGCAGCGCTTACCGGGCTGGCGATCGCGATCGGCGGTTTGCTCGGTGCCCGCCGGGTGGCGGAGACGATGAGCCACAAGATCACGGCGATGAACCACGGCCAGGGATTCTCCTCGAATCTGGCGACCGGAATCCTGGTCATCCTGGCGAGCACGCTCGGGCTCCCGGTCTCCACCACCCATGTCGCCGTCGGCGCGCTGTTCGGCATCGGGCTTACGACCGGCCAGGCCAACATCAAGACCGTCACGGGAATCGTTTTATCGTGGATCGTGACGCTGCCTTGCGCCGCGGCGATCGGCGGAATGACTTATCTCATCATCGCCCGATTGCACTGACGGCCACTCCTAAGACCATGACCCCGCTCATCTAAATCCATGACGCGGCGTTTGCGGCCGCGGGCCAAGTCTTAACAAAACCTATACTTATTTCGGTTGTAATCGGCGCGACGACTTGAGGGACGCGCCACTGTGATTTTAGCAAAATCCGCTGCGATTGCGCCGGCGATCGAAGAATCGCCGGAGAAAACACCCGCCGCCGGCTGGGTGCGCCTGGTTGCGCCCCTGGGGAGCGGCGCCACGATCGGCGAGGCGGAAGCGATTTTCACCGCCCATCCCGACCTTCCAGCACTTCCGGTGGTGGAGGAGGGCAAACCCGTCGGGCTCGTATCCCGCGCCGAGCTCTTCGCCGGCATGACCGGCCGGTTTACCCCGAACCATGGGGAAAACGAACCGGTCGAGAAAATCATGAACCGGGCCCCTATCGCGGTCGAGGTTTCGGACGATCTGGAGCGGGTGGCCAGTCTGGCCGCGGAAGAATGCTGCGGCGCGCTCCCGGGCGCCCTCATCGTGACCGAGGCCGGCCGGTACCTCGGCATCGCCACGGCAAAATCGCTGTTGCACGCCGCGGCCAAACATTTGATTCAGCGGCACCACGAGATCGACCGCGCCCAGCTTGCGGCCGAGGAATCGAACAAGAGCAAGGCCCAATTCCTGGCCGCCGTGACCCATGAGCTGCGCACGCCTTTGAACGCCATCATCGGATTCTCGCAGATCATCGCCGATGGCGCTTTCGGAGCGGACGCGTATGAACGCTACCGCGGCTACGCGCAGGACATCTTATCGAGCGGCGAGCATCTGCTCGAAATCATCAACGACATCCTGGACATCTCGAGGATCGAGGCCGGCAAGCTCGTGCTGCGCGAAGAAACGGTGGCGGCCAAAACACTCGTCGATGGGACGCTACGCCTGGTGCGCCAACGCGCGACCGAAGGCCGCGTGCGGCTCGAAACCGACATCCGGGAGCATCCTTGCTTCATCCGCGGCGACAAGCGGCTGCTGCGCCAGCTTCTCCTCAATCTGGTTGCGAATGCGGTGAAGTTCACGCTTCCCGGCGGACGCGTCCTGGTTCGGGTCGAGCGCGACGTCAAAGGCCGTGTCTTGCTCGTCGTCACCGACACCGGAATCGGGATTGCCGAAGAAGACATCGCAAAGGCCCTGATGCCCTTCGGTCAAATCGACAGCAAGCTCGGGCGCCGGTTCGACGGCACCGGGCTTGGCCTGCCGCTCGCCAAAGCGATGGCGGAGGCCCACGGCGGCACGCTCACGCTCGAAAGCCGTATCGCAATGGGCACCACCGTGACCGTGCAGCTGCCGTCCGTGCGCTTCATAAAGCCGGGCGAAGTCCGCGATCGGGCGAGCTAAACCGCATCCAGAGGATCACCGCCCATGTGTTGGAAAATATTTACGAAATTTTCTTTACGCACCGCCGCACTGCTGCTGGTGGCGGGAGCCGCCGTTGTTGGCGCGCGGGCACTGGCGCACGCGGATTCCTCGATTCTCGAATACGACTCGCAAGGCCAATTGAAGGAACTGCGCGAGGTGCCGGGACAGCCAACCGCGCAACCGGGCGCGCCAAAGACTTCCGGCCCGAATGGGCCGAGGCCCGGAGCGAGGCCAGAAACGAGGCCAGAAACGAGAAACGCATTTGCGCCCGAAACCTGGTTCGAGCCGAACGAAGTCGTGGTCGCCAATGCGCCGGAGGGGTTCGAGGCGGCGGGCTTCCGGACTCTGGAAAAATTGCATTTTGCCGCCTTGTCGCTCGATGTGCTCCGGCTGGCCACGCCCGCCGGGATGCCGGTGCCGGCGGCGGTCGCAGCCCTTCGCCGGCAATTCCCGGGCGTGATCATCGACGCCAACCACCAGTTCCAAACCGCCCGCGGCGAATCCGATCAAAGCCTGGCGCGCACCGCGATCGGCTGGTCCGGTATCGATGCGGCCTGCGGCGAGGGATTGCGCATCGGCATGGTGGACACGCCCGTCGATGTCACGCACCCCGCCCTTGCCGGCCAGAAAATCATGTACCGGTCGTTCATACTGCCCACGCGCACGCCGGCGCCCGCGGACCACGGCACCGCCATCGCGGCGATGCTGGTTGGCAAGCCCGATCCCCAGGGCTTCGGCGGGCTTTTGCCGGGCGCCGAGCTGCTGGCCGGGAACATCTTCACGTTCAACGACCAGGGCGCCGAAGTCGCCGATGTGATCGCGATGGTGAAGGCCATCGACTGGCTGTCGTCGGCGCATGTGCAGGCCGTGAATCTCAGCATGGCCGGGGCCGACAACCGGATTCTGCACGAAGCGGTCAACCAGGCGTCAAGCCGCGGCATGGTGCTGGCCGCCGCCGTCGGCAACTGGGGCACTTATGACCGGCCCGCGTTTCCGGCGGCCTATGAGCAAGTGATCGGCGTCACCGCCATCGATTCGACGGATGCCATCTATTCCTTTGCCAACCGCGGATCCTATGTCGCTTTTGCCGCCCCCGGGGTGCAGATGTGGACGGCGGTGCCGGGCGGCGGGAAGTTCCAGAGCGGCACCTCTTTCGCCGTGCCGTATTTGACGAGCCGGATCGCGGCCGACATCGCCGCGGGCGGCGCGACCTCCGCCGACAATTTCCGCCATTCCTTGAGCCGCGAGGCCGTGGACCTGGGGCCGCCGGGCCGGGACGACACCTTCGGCTGGGGCCTGATCAACAAACCGCCCCGTTGCAGCCGCACCGCCGCCCAAACCCGGCATTAAAACGCGGAATTTGCGGGGGCCGGCGCCCGCGCGCTAAAATCGGCGCGCGGGATTGGGGGCCCTCCGGAATGGACCAGGTTTTACGCATCGAGCCGCCGCCGAGCCGGCTCGAATCGGTCCAGATCGAGCCGACCACCTATTGCAATCTGAAATGCGCCGGCTGCAACCGCACCTGGCGCGATTCGCGCGGCCTTTTGGCGGCCAAGGTCATGCCGCTCGAGATCTTCACCAAGGTCATGAAAAACCTGCCGCCGGGCGGCACCTGCTGGCTGAACGGCTACGGCGAGCCGACCTTGAACGACGCCCTGCCGGCGATGATCGCGGTCGCCAAGCAAAGCTACGACAAGGTTTTCGTCATTTCCAACCTGCTCGCGCGCGAAATGGATTTCTACCGCCGCATGGAGGCGGCAGGCCTGGACGAGCTTCATGTCTCGGTCGATTCGCTGAACCAGGAAATCGCCGATCTGGTCCGCTTCGGGACCGACACCAAAAGGCTCAAGGAACGATTGCGCGCCGTGCGCACGGCATTGTCGGTGCCGATCATCATCAACATCGTCGTCAGCGTCAAAAACCTGCGCGACGTCGCCGACACCTTGGCCGAGCTCAACGGCATCGGCGGCTTCGATTGCGGCTTCGCCGACTTCGGCGCCTTCGGCGACGAGGATGAGGATTATGGCGGCTGGTTCACCAAGCGCGAGCACAAGGCGGAATTCAACGCGATGCTCGAGCGGATTACCCCGAAATTGAAAAACCTGACGTTCCGCAACACGCAATTCAAGCGGCGCCGGCGCAAGAACCCGGCTTCGCGCTGCTCGCGGCCGTTCTTCGACCCGGCGGTGACGGTGGACGGCATGCTCGCCCCCTGTTGCGTCGAGCTGCACAATCCGGGGCATTATCGAAATACCAGCATCGTCAATCAGACCTTTGCCGAGGCCTGGCGCAGCCCGGCGATTAGGGAATGGCTTACGGCCTATCTCGCGGAAGAGCCGGCGATCTGCAAGGAGTGCTGCCTCAACCCGTGGCGCAACGAAAAGCCGTCCTTCTGGGAGCTCATCGGATTCGGGCGGCCCGAGCCGCGGCAGACGGCGGGCTGACCGCCGGAACCGCGGTTAGATCGTCCGGCGAATTTTGAGCACTGCCTCAGTTTGAAATCAGGCACTGTTACAATTTGGCTAAGCGTCGCTATTGCCTCCGGATCAGATTGTGCTCGTCACCCTTCCCAATCCGACCTATTGGCCAAGTAGACGCAGTAATAAATCGCGGTCGGTGTATCGTGCGGCAATCTTGCCTTGCAGGTTGGCTCATCTGCGACCGGGCCATAAATGAGAGATGTGCCCTCTTCAACGTCAACCCAAGCATACCAACCGGGGGCCGTCCAATGGACTGCGTCGGCGCAGATCGCCGCCGTCGGCAGAATAAATAAGCCAAAGGCGGCGAGTGTTGTTTTGACGATGGGCATGACCTTCTTCTCTGCGGTTTTGGCCACGCCATTCAATGTCAGGCGGCAAATCGCCACTATCCCCACTAAGCGCATATAGCCCCTCCCGCACTTGCTATGAACGCGCGATATTAGACCCATGCCCCGAGGCCCCAAAGGCGAGAAGCGCCCGCGCTTCACGCATTACAATTTCGTGCGCGTGCATAAGACCCTCGGCATGACGCCAGCGATGGCGGCGGGCGTCAGTGATCGGCTATGGTCGGTTGAGGAATTGGTCGAGCAAACCTCACGATAGGTGGAACATGCGCATACCCTTACTCTCGATTGTGCTCCTATTTCTTATTGCCGGGTTTGATCCGGCATCGGCAAGAGTTTTTCAGGGCCCAGGCTGGTATATCGTCAATATCCAGTTCCCCTCTAGGTTTGAGGGGACGTCCGAAGGTCCATTTGCAGATGAAGCTCAGTGCCAAGCTCGGCTTGCGGCGGAATATTCTGAGCAGGATCAGGAAGACGCTTTTGACATAGGCATCGGCTTCAACTGCAAATATCTCTCCAACGCCATGCCGAGCGATACGTGAGCGGCGGTCCCCACCAAGCTTCGCCACCGCGGGCGGCGTCTTGGTCGCCAAATTCAAATTAGGACACTACCGAATTTTGGCTCGCCTTGCGGCGGCGGGACGTTATTTTTGCCGGTCGCCTGCCGGAAGTAACGGTCGCAAGCGGTCCGCAAGGCGGCGCGCAATTATTTCGTTGCCCTTCGCGGTAATGTGACAGCAATCCATGAAGATGGGGTCGTTCCCATCCAGGGCCTGGCTTAGATCCAAGGCCCAATCGGCCCCGCCCGCCATCTTGTCCCGGATGAGCGGATACACGGCCCGGTAATCGTCGACCATCAACTTCGCGTCCGGCGGCAGGTACGTGGTGTTGGGATCGCCGATCGACGCGACCGGCTCCAAAACCGCCAGAAAGGGCACGCCGCGCGCGGCCAATACGCCTCTGGCGGCGATCCAGTTCGACCACAAAGTATCGGCGACCCGCCGGGCTTGTTCCGGATCATTGGCGCAGGAATTTGGTTTGTCGACTTGCGCTTGCGGCGCGCCATCGGGCTTTTTGCCGAACAGCTTTTTGCGCAACGTGTGCGCCAACTCCTCGGTGCCGCCAAACAATATGTCGCGCAGAATTCGCCAATGGCGCTCGCGGTATTGATGCATCGCCTTGACCATTTCCGGCACCTGGTAATGACCGTTCACCGACGATCCGGCCGGGCAAAGGACGTAGACGTCGTTTATCCCGCCATAGAAAACCACGGCGTCCACTCTTTCCGGCGAATTGAGGAGGTTCAGGAGCGCCTCCAATTGCTGCCGCGATACGACGCCGTTCTGGCCGTGATTGACGGCCGTTACGCCGCTCATCTGGCGTTGCACGAAGGCGGGAATTGTTTCATCGTCCCACACGCCGGCACCCCACATGGTGGACGCACCGAAGAAATGCACCGGCCACCGGCCCGGGCCCGGCGTGTTTCTCAACCCGTTCTCGCCGACGTGAATTGCCTCGCCGTTGAACGGTTCGTATCGCCATTCCTCGTAAGGTACGTACTGGGCTCGCAGCCGGCTAAACTCGCTGAAGAACGAGCGGGCCTTCTGCTTATCGGCGAACACGGGAAGAGAGATTCTCGGGTCGTCGGCGCCCGCGTTTGCCTCGGTCAATTTCAGGACGATCACGATAACGGCGCTGACCAGATTAAGGGCCAGCGCCAGCCCAAGAAAAAGCGCCAGGTTGATGGCGGCCGTCTTCAAGAACCTGCTCATGGTCGTCTCCAGAATCCGGGATAACGTGCCGGAACGCGGTGACGGCTCGAACCCGAGAACCCGGGGAAATTCGCGCCCAAAGCCGGCGCGGCCGGCGCAAACTTTTACACAGAATCGCCGCCGCAGCCTACGGCCAACGCAGCGTTGCGCGAATCCCCGCGCTATGGCAAGAAGATCGGCGGTCTAACAACGTGCTGGCGCGTAATCCATGATGGGCATGGCCGGTGTGGCGCGTGTGGTTTGCGCCTGCGCGCTGGTGCTGTTTTCGGCGCCCGCCAGCGCCGACGACGTATTCGCGGCCTGGCTTCAGGATCTGCGCGCGGAAGCTTTGTCCCGCGGCATCTCCCAGCCGACGGTGGAAGCGGCGCTGACCGACGTCGAGCTCGTGCCCCGTGTCGTCGAGCTCGACCGCAAGCAGCCGGAATTCACCCAGACCCTTTCGGAATATTTGACCCGGCGCGTGACCGACGAGCTTGTCGCCACCGGCCGGCAGGTCTTGGAAGAGAACCGGGCGCTGCTCGCCAAGGTCGAGGCGGCCTATCACGTGCAGCCCCGCTTCCTGGTGGCGCTGTTGGGGATCGAATCCAAATACGGCGAAGTGACCGGCGGATTCGGCGTGATCCCGGCCCTCGTGACGCTGGCCTATGACGACCGGCGCAAGGAGAAGTTCCGCGAGGAGCTGTTCACCGCGCTCACGATCGTGGATCGCGGCGATATCGAGCTGTCGCAGATGACCGGCTCTTGGGCGGGCGCCATGGGCCAAAGCCAGTTCATGCCTTCGGTGTTCATCAAATTCGCGGTCGATTTCGACGGCGACGGCAAGCGCGACATCTGGAATTCGAAAGCGGACATCTTCGCCTCTGCCGCCAACTACCTGGCGCAATCGGGATGGAAGGGCGATGAAACCTGGGGCCGCGAAGTAAAGCTTCCACCCGGCTTCGACGTGTCGCTGGCCAACCCCTTCGACCACCAGCACGGCGACATGAGCAAACCTTTGAGCGAATGGGAGAGCCTGGGAATTAGAAGGGCCGGCGGCGGCGCGCTGCCCGCGCGCGATCTCGCGGCGGAACTGATTCTCCCCGACGGCCCCGAAGGTGCCGCATATCTGGTCTATAAGAATTTCCGCGTTCTCTTGACCTGGAATCCGGCGTTCCTGTTCGCGGTGACCGTGGGAACGCTTGCCGACCGTTTGGACGGCGGATAATCTGCATCGCCAAACGGGGGGACCGGTCGATGCCGCTCCAGGGCCTTGCGCCGTGGATCAAAACTTGCCTGTTGGTTGCGGCCGGCGTCGTTCTTGCGTCCTGCGCCGAAACCGAACTCGTCACCAATACCGCCAAAGAGATCAAGCAGGCCGCCAAGCCCGCCGAAACCAAGGCTCAACCCGTTTACAAGATCGGCAAGCCGTACCAGGTGGACGGTGTTTGGTACTACCCGGGTGAGGACTATGAATATTCCGGGACCGGGATCGCATCCTGGTACGGGCCGGAATTCGACGGCAAACCGACGGCAAACGGCGAAATCTTCGACATGAACGAGGTGACGGCGGCGCACAAGACCCTGCCGTTGCCAAGCGTCGTGCGCGTGACCAATCTCGAGAACGGGCGCTCGCTGCTGGTGCGCATCAACGACCGCGGGCCATTCGTCAACGGGCGGATCATCGATCTCTCGCGCCGTTCGGCGCAGCTCTTGGGCTATGAAGCCGCGGGAACGGCGAAAGTCAGGGTGGAGATCGAAGCCGACCAGAGCCGCCAGCTCGCCGCGGCCCTGCCGCGCGACCCGGGCGAAGCCGTGCCGGGCACGGCGGTGGTGGCGGCACCCCGGGCTCCGGTCGAGGCGCAGGAATTGGGGGCGCCGGGTTCGGCCGCCGCGCCAAAACCGGCGCAAAGCGCCGCGGCCACCCAATCTCCGGCGGCGGCAAAACCGGCGCCCGCGAGCCCGGCGCTGGCGCCCGCGTCGGGAAAACCGCCGCCAAGCGGCGGGGCGCCTACCGCGACGGCCGCAGCCAAGCCGGTGAAACCGCCGCCGCCGGTCGTCACCCAAGCCTCGCCCGGGCCCACCAACATGTACATCCAGGCCGGCGCCTACAGCCAATTCGACAATGCCAACCGGATGAAAGCCCTGCTCTCGCCGCTGGGCGAGGCCAATATCTCGCCGGTCTTCGTCAACGACCAGCAATTGTTCCGGGTTCGGCTCGGCCCCATCGGCGATCTCATTTCCGCCGATCGGATGTTGGACCGGGTGATCAAGGCGGGCTATAAGGACGCCCAATTGATCGTCGCCGAGTAACGCCGCGCGCGAGAAGCGGCACCGGCGCATCCGCCGGTGCCAAAACGGAAAGCTCATGATGATTTATCATAAGTATGCAGCAGGGGCCGTGCTTGCCGCGGCGCTGTTCCTCGCAGGGCCCGCGCGGGCCATCGAAACCGACGCGAAACAAGCGATCATGGTCGATTGGGACACCAACGCCGTGCTGTTCGAGAAAAGCGCCGACGAGCCGATGCATCCGTCGTCCATGAGCAAACTGATGACGGTTTTCCTGCTGTTCGAAAAGCTGAAGAGCGGCGCCATCAAGCTCGACGACGAGCTGCCGGTGAGCGAGAAGGCGTGGCGCATGGGCGGCAGCAAGATGTTCGTACCGATCGGCTCGAAGGTGAAGGTCGAGGACCTGATCCGGGGTGTCATCGTGCAATCCGGCAACGATGCCTGTATCGTCATCGCCGAAGGGCTGGCCGGCAGCGAGGAAGCTTTCGCCGAGCAGATGAACGCGCGCGCGAAAGAAATCGGCCTGACCAATTCGACGTTCAAGAATGCGACCGGCTGGCCCGATCCCGGGCACCTCATGACCGCGCGCGATCTGGCGACGCTGGCGCGGCGCACCATCGCCGATTTCCCCGAGTACTATCACTATTACGGCGAGGTCAATTTCACCTTCAACGACATCAAACAGGGCAACCGCAATCCGCTGCTCTACAAAGACATCGGCGCCGACGGGCTCAAGACCGGGCACACGGACGAGGGCGGATACGGCGTCACGGCTTCGGCCAAGCGCGGCGACCGGCGGTTGATTCTGGTCGTCAACGGGCTTGCCAGCATGAAGGCGCGCTCGGAGGAAACCGACAAGCTCATGGAATGGGGCTTCCACGAATTCGACAACTACGCGCTGTTCAAGGCGGGCGATACGGTGACCGATGCCGAGGTGTGGCTGGGCGATAAAGCCGTGGTGCCCTTGGCTATCGAGTCGGACGTCAAGGTGACGCTGCCGCGCAAATCGCGCCGCGGCATGAAGGTGGCGGTGGATTACGATGGGCCAATTGCGGCCCCCATCGCCAAGGGCGCCAAGATCGCGAAACTCGTCATCACCGCGCCCGATGCGCCGACGGCCGAAATTCCGCTCGTCGCCGGCGCCGACGTGAACCGGCTCGGATTCTCGGGCCGCGTGGTCGCGGCGCTGAAGCAGATCGTGTGGGGCAAGCTCAAGTGACGAGGCCGGCACTTGAGCCCGGTCGGCGGTGACCCGCGGGAAATTCATCACGCTCGAAGGCGGCGAGGGCGCCGGAAAATCGACGCAAGTGCGCCGCCTGGTCGAGGCTTTGGTTGCGGCCGGGATCGATGCGCTGGCGACGCGGGAGCCCGGGGGCTCCAAGGGCGCCGAGCAAATCCGAATGCTGCTGGTGGACGGATCGATCGATCGCTGGGACGCCATGGCGGAAGCGCTGCTGCATTGCGCCGCGCGGCGCGACCATTTGGTGCAAACCATCGAACCGGCCTTGAAGGCCGGCCGCTGGGTGGTTTCCGACCGTTTCGCCGATTCCACGGTCGCCTATCAAGGGTACGGCCTTGGCCTTCCCGCCGAAACGATCCAGACGGTCAACCGGGTCGCGGTCGGGGATTTCACCCCCGATCTCACGATCGTCCTCGATTTGCCGGTCGAGGAAGGCTTGAGGCGCGCGGCTGCTCGCGGCGGCGCCGAGCGATACGAGCGCATGGACAAGGGATTCCATGAGCGGCTGCGGCAAGGTTTTCTCGAGATCGCCAAGGCCGAACCGCAACGTTGCGCGGTGGTGGCCGCGACGCCAACCGTCGAGGCGGTCGGCCAGGCGATCCGGGAGGTCGTAAAAGCGCGCCTCAAGGCTGGACTCTCATGACCGACGAAATCAAGTCTTGGCCCGAGCCGCGGGCAAATTCCGAACTGATCGGCTTTGCCGGCGCCGAAAAGATTTTGTTGGAGAGCGCGGGGTCGGGCCGGATGCCCCATGCCTGGCTTATCTGCGGACCCCAAGGGATCGGCAAGGCGACGCTCGCCTTCCGGTTTGCTCGGTTCCTGCTGGCCGGCGGGGCGGCGAAAGATCTGTTCGGCGGGGAGGGGCTTTATGTCGATCCCGAGAGCCCCTTGTTCCGCCGGGTTGCCTCGGGCGGCCACGCCGACCTTCTCACCGTCGAGATCGGCCGCGATCCCAAGTCCGGGCGGATGCGCGGCGAAATCGTGGTCGACGACGTGCGCGACGTTTCCGCGTTCCTGCACCTGACCCCGGCCGAGGGCGGCTACCGGGTGGTGGTCGTCGATGCCGTGGACGCGATGAACCGCAACGCCGCGAACGCGCTCCTGAAAATCCTCGAGGAACCGCCCCCGCAATCGGTGCTGCTTCTGGTGTGCCATGCGCCGGGCCGCGTCCTGGCCACCATCCGCTCGCGCTGCCGGAAACTGGTGCTGCGGCCGCTTGGCCTAGTCGAGGTGACGGGCCTGCTCGCGCGCTACCTGCCGGAGATCGATGCCGAAGACCGCGCGGCGCTGGCAAGGCTCGGCGAGGGATCGCCCGGCCGTGCCTTGGCGCTGGCGACCGAAAAGGGGCTCGAGATGTACCGCGAGATGGTGGCCGTGATCGGCGAGGGTAACCCCGCGCGGTTGCACCGGTTCTGCGAGAAATTCGCCCGCGCCGACGAGGGCTTCCGCACCGCCAGTGCGCTTTATCTGTGGTGGCTCGCGCGCGCGATCCGGATTGCCGCGGGTTTGCCTGAGGAAGCCGAAATCGTCGACGGCGAACGGGCGGCCTGCGCCCGGATCGCCAATGGCCCCCGTCTTGATCGCTTCGTCGGGCTGTGGGAAAAAGCCGAGCGCCTTTTCGCCCGCGCGGAAAGCGTCAGTCTCGACCGCAAACAGGTCATGATGAGCGCGCTCGGCGCGCTCGCCGACGAAGCCGCGTAACGCGGCCCCGCGCCCAAAAAAACCATGTCCAAAACCTTTTACATCACGACGCCGATTTATTACGTCAACGATGCGCCCCATATCGGGCACGCTTACACGACGCTTTCCTGCGACGTGCTGGCCCGCTTCATGCGCCTCGACGGACGGCGCGTCATGTTCTTGACCGGCACCGACGAGCACGGCCAGAAGGTGGAGAAGGCGGCGGCCGAGAAGGGAAAAGACCCGCAAAGCTTCGCCGACGAGGTGTCGCAGAATTTCCGCAAGCTGACCCAGGCGATGAACTTCAGCAACGACGATTTCATCCGCACCACGGAGCCGCGGCACAAACGCGCGTGCCAAGCCCTGTGGCAGACGATCGCGGCCAGGAGATCGCCGAAGAACCGGGACAACATCTATCTCGAAAAATACGGCGGCTGGTACGCGGTGCGCGACGAGGCCTATTACGGCGAGGGCGAGCTCGCGACCGGCCCCGACGGCAAGAAACGAGCACCCTCCGGCGCGGAAGTCGAGTGGGTCGAGGAGCCGAGCTACTTTTTCCGCCTGTCCGACTGGCAGGAGCCGCTGCTGAAATTTTACCAAGACGAAAAAAATTGCATCGGCCCGGAATCCCGGCGCAACGAGGTCGTCAGCTTCGTCAAATCCGGGCTTCACGACCTTTCGGTTTCCCGCACCAGCTTCAAATGGGGAATACCGGTGCCCGGCGACCCGGACCACGTCATGTACGTGTGGTTCGACGCCCTGGCGAATTACTTGAGCGCGGTCGGCTATCCCGATATGAAATCGGAATTATTCGCCGCCTTTTGGCCGGCCGATCTGCACATGGTGGGCAAGGACATTCTGCGTTTCCATGCCGTCTATTGGCCGGCGTTCCTGATGGCGGCTGGCCTTGCCCCGCCCGCCCGCGTCTTCGCCCACGGCTGGTGGACGAACGAGGGGCAGAAGATCTCGAAGTCGCTGGGAAACGTCATCGATCCCTTCGCGCTCATCGAGACCTACGGCCTCGACCCGGTACGCTATTTCCTGATGCGCGAAGTGCCGTTCGGCCTCGACGGCGATTTCTCGCGCCGGGCGATCGTGCATCGCGTCAACAGCGACCTCGCCAACGATTACGGCAATCTCGCCCAGCGCGTATTGTCCCTGATCAACAAAAATTGTGCGGCCCGCATGCCGGAGCCGGGCGGTTTTGCCGCCGGCGACGAGGCGCTGATGGCAATCCCGGCCAAGGCCTTGGCGGGCGCCATCCGCCCCGCCATGGAAATCCAGGCCTTCGACAAGGCCTTGGATTCGATCTGGGGAATCGTGCGCGCCGCCAACCGCTATGTCGACGAGCACGCGCCCTGGGCGCTCAAGAAAACCGATCCCGCGCGCATGGCAACGGTGCTTTATGCCCTGGCGGAAACGATCCGCCAGATCGCGATCCTGACCCAGCCTTTCGTGCCGCAGGCGTCCGCCAAACTTCTCGACCAGCTCGCAGCACCCGAAGACCGGCGGCTGCTCGCCCATCTCGATCCCGAATTCCGGATCGCGGCCGGAACGGCGCTCCCCAATCCCGAGGGCATCTTCCCGCGCTACGTCGATGCTGGTTGATTCCCATTGCCATCTCGACTTCCCGGATTTCGCCGCCGAGCGCGACGCGGTGGTGGCGCGCGCGCGCAACGCCGGGATCGGAACCATGCTCACGATCTCGACCAAGCTCAGCGAATTCGACCGGGTGCGCGAGGTCGCCGATACGTACGACGACGTTTATTGCACCGTGGGAGTCCACCCGCATGAGGCCGGAAGGGAGGAGGGGGCAAAGGACGTGACGCGCCTGGCAGGGCTCACGCACCACGCCAAGGTGATCGGCATCGGCGAAACCGGCCTCGATTATTATTACCAGCACAGCAGCCGGGACGATCAGCGCGCCGCCTTCGAAGCCCACCTCACGGCCGCGCGCGAGACCGGCCTGCCGGTCGTGGTCCACAGCCGCAATGCCGACGGCGAAATCTTGGAGCTGCTGCGCCTGGCTGCGGGCGAGGGGGCCTTACGCGGCCTCATCCACTGCTTCACCGGCACCAGGGCCTTGGCGGAGGGCGCGTTGGAGCTCGGCTTCTACGTCTCGTTTTCCGGGATCGTGACCTTCAAGAATGCCGAGGAGCTGCGGGAGATCGCCAAGTCCGTGCCGCTCGACCGGCTGCTGGTCGAAACCGATGCGCCCTATCTGGCGCCGGTTCCCAAGCGCGGCCAGCGCAACGAGCCCGCCTTCGTTGCCCATACCGCCGCCTTCCTGGCGGAGCTTCGAGGCACGACGCCCGAAGAAATCGCCGGCAGCACCACCGCCAATTTCTTCCGCCTGTTTTCCAAGGCGGAGAAGCCAAAGTCATGAAGGTCACGATCCTGGGCTGCGGGGGCTCGGGCGGCGTGCCGCTGGTGGGCGATTATTGGGGCGCCTGCGATCCCAACAATCCCAAGAACCGGCGCCTGCGCGTTTCGATTCTGGTCGAAGAAGCCGGCGCCGCGATCCTGGTCGATACCTCGCCGGATCTCCGCCAGCAGGCCCTGACCGCGGGCATGAAAAAGCTCGACGCCGTGCTTTATACCCACGGCCACGCCGATCATCTGAACGGCATCGACGACCTTCGCCCGTTCAACCGCCTCATCGACCGCGCCATCGACGTCTATGGCAGCCCCGCCACGCTGCGCGAAATCGCGGCGCGCTTTGCTTACGTCTTCGAGCCGATCAAGCCGGGCATCGGATTTTATAAGCCGGTCTTGACGCCGCACGAAGTGACCGGGCCGTTCGAGATTGGCGGGGTCCGCATCGTGCCGTTCGACCAGGACCATGGCTTCTCCAAGACCACCGGCTACCGCATCGGCGACATGGCCTATTCGCCCGACGTCGTGAACCTGTCCGACGCCGCCTTCGAGGCCTTATCCGGCCTCGAGCTTTGGATCGTCGATTGCCTGCGTTTCGAGCCCCACGAGACCCACGCCCATTTCGACAAGGCGCTGTCCTGGATCGCCCGGGCCAAGCCCAAGCGCGCGGTGCTGATCCATATGAACCACAGCGTGGACTTCGAGGAATTGGCCAGGCGCTGTCCGCCCGGCGTCGAGCCGGCCTATGATTTCATGACGCTTGAGGTCTGACGCGCCACAAGCCTGCGCGCGGCGTTAGCACGGCAATCCATCAACCAACCGCAACGCATTGCTTTCGCGCGAAAAACTCCCTGGCGCGGATGGGCCGCCGCCCGGTCCTATACTTTCCATAATATATATTATGCGACAATTCGATGTTGGCCGGATCGCCCACGCATGGCGCAAAATTATTCCCGCCCACCCGCTTCCCGCCTGGCCCTATAATCGAACCTTCGCCGCAACCGGTCGGGGGGTCGGCTTTGCGTGTGTCAGGGGAAGTCGCGGTCGTCACCGGGGCGTCGAGCGGGATCGGCGCCGCGACCGCGCGAGAGCTGGCCGCCAAGGGTGCCCATGCGGTGCTTCTGGCGCGGAACAAGGCTAGGCTCGATGACGTCGCCGCCCAGATTCGGGCTTCCGGCGGCAAGGCGAGTGTGTACGTGGTTGACCTTGCCGACCCGGGGGCGACGGCCGCCGCCTGCCAGCGCATCGTGGCCGATCTCGGGGTGCCCGGAATCATCGTCAACAATGCCGGCGCCGGGGTCTGGAAATTCATCGAGGAGACCACGCCGGAGGAGGCCCGGGCCATGATGGCCCTGCCCTACTTCGCCGCCTTCAACGTCACCCGCGCCTTCATCCCCGGCATGCTGAAGGCGAACCGCGGCCACATCGTGATCGTGAACTCTCCCGCCTCGCGCTTCACCTGGCCGGGCGCCTGCGGTTACACGGCGGCGCGCTGGGCCATGCGCGGCTTCGCCGAGGCGCTGCGCTCGGACTTGTTCGGAACAAAGCTCCGGGTCACCCATTTCGTCGCCGGCAAGACCGAGAGCGACTATTGGAAAAACAACCCGGGAAGCCGCGAGCGGACCCCGAAGATCGCCATCATCATCCCCGTCTTGAGCCCCGAAAAAGTCGCGCGCGCTCTGGTCGCCGGCATCGAGGGCAACAAGCGCGAGGTCGTCGTCCCCTTCATGATGCGGCTCACCTATTGGCAGCACGCGCTTGCCCCCTGGGCGGTCAACTGGATGATGCGGGCGACGGGCTACCGGCGGCGCTAGCGCCGGGTCCTTGGAAATTCATCGAAGACACCACGCAATGGGATCGAAGCAGTCAAATCAGTTGATCGGCATGCGCGGTGTCTACCTGACCGCCGCCGAACTGACACGTCGCGGTTTCATCGTTTCGCCGACCTCGCGCAGTGCGTTCGGGGCCGACCTGCTGGTCACGGACCAACGATGCCGGAAGGCGTGGACGGTTCAGGTGAAGACCACGACCGTGCCAAGGGATTTCTGCCTCGTGGGCAAGAAATCAAAGGGAGTCGCGTCTGTCAGCCACGTTTACGTCTTCGTGAACCTGAAGGAAGATGCTCGGTTCCCAAAATTTCTTGTGGTCAAGAGCCGCGTGGTAGCAAAAAAGGCGCGGGCACAAGGGCGTATGGGCTTTGTTTTCTACCGAAGCGACGCGGCCGGAACTGCAAGCTGGCGAATTTTTGGCAATAGCACTCCTCGCCCCACCGTTCGGCGGAGAAAGCGGAAGCCTAGACGGCGCTAGACCGAAGCTTCATCAGCCAGAGCCCTCCCCCCTTGCGGGGGAGGAAGCAAAAACTTGGGCGGAAGCGAGCCCTAGTTTTTGCAGGTGGGGGGTCGACGTGTGCGCTCGTCGTCGCGCGCCCTTCCCTCCCCTACCCCTGCGCGGCGCAAAGCGCAGCCAGCCGGTCGATGCTTTGGCCCCATCCCGCTTCCAGGGGATGTTTAGGACTCGATCGGCGCCGCTAGGCGTCGAGCAGAATCTTGAACCCGCCAAAGATCATGCGCTTGCCGTCGAACGGCATCGTTTTGGGATTCATCATCTTGGCGAAACGTTTGTCCTTCATCGCCTTGGCGTTGACGCGGTCGCGATGCGCGCGCGACCTGTACACGATCCACGAGAACACCACCGTCTCGCCGCGCTTGAGCTTGACGCTGCGCGGAAACGAAGTCCACTTTCCCACCTTGACATCGTCGGCAACGCATTCCCGGAATTCGAGGGCGCCGTGATCGCGCCAAACCTTGCTCGCCGTCTTCGCCATGCGGCGGTAGGCGCTCAGGTTTTTCTTCGGTACGGGTACAACAAATCCATCGACATATCCCATGTGAAGCTCCTCTGTTTTGCGTGTCCCGGCGGCGCCGACGTTGCGATCGCCGCCGCCTGACGCCGGCGCCATCCTCAGCCTCGGCGGGCCTTGGCGAGGTATTCGGTAAGCTGATCCCAGGTTCCGGTAAAGCCCTTCCGCATCGAATCGAATCCGGCCTCGAAGATCATGCGCTCTTCCTCGGTTGCATTGAAGGCCGCCGTGCGGGTCGTGAGCAAGGTCTTGCCGCCTTGCTCGGCGAAGGTCGTCGTCCCCAGCATTTCCAGCGGCCAGTCCGGGCTCGCCGGGTGCCTTGTCATCCCTCCCTGCTCGTCCGAAAACGATATGACGAAGATGAGCCGTTCCGGCTCGACTATTTCGCGGAAAACCCATTTGCCCCACATTTCGCCGCCGTTCGGCGCCTGCATGCCGTAGTGAAAGACGCCGCCGGGGCGAAGGTCCAGTTTGCACGACAGCATCTTGAAGCCCTTCGGCCCCCACCAGTGCTTCAAATGCTCCGCCTTTGTGAACGCCTGCCACACCAGCTCGCGCGGCGCATCGAACACCCGCGTGATGACGAACTCCCCGCCGGTACGCATCGCCGTCAAATGCCCGGCGAGGCGTCCCAGGGTTTGGACCAGGCCCTTGTCGGCCCCGTATTCCGCGATCACCCGGTCGCGCTCGGCGGCCGTTGGGAAATCCATCCGCATGGTGAGCCGCGTTTTGCCGCCGAGATCCTCGAAAGCAACCGTCACCCTGAAGCTCACCGGCTCGACGTCGTCGCCCCCGCCGTGGCGGTAGGCGATCCGCTCGGGCTTGACGATCTCCTCATAGGTGATCCGGTTCTGGTAATCGCGGCCGTCGGGCCCGTGCATGACGAATCGCCAGACCCCGCCGGGTTTGAATTCGAACGCCCGCGTCGTCGTGGTGAACCCGTCCGGCCCCCACCATTGCGAAAGGTGCTTCGGGTCGGTCCACGCCGCAAAGACCATCTCCCGCGGCGCGTCGAACACCCGCACCGCCACGATCGACCGCGGGTCCTGCGTCAGATCGAGGCTATTTCTTGCGGCCACGTTTCTTCTCCTTGGCTTGCAGCGCGTGCAGGTAATAGTCCAGGCGGTCGAGCCGTTCCTCCCACAATCGTCGATAGCGCCGGAGCCAGTGGTCGACGCCCTTCAGCGCCTTGGGCTCGATCCGGCACGGCCGCCATTGCGCCTCGCGCCCACGCGCGATCAACCCGGCCCGCTCCAGCACCTTGAGATGCTTGGAGACGGCAGGAAGACTCATCTCGAAGGGTTCCGCGAGCTCGGTGACCGACCTTTCGCCGGTTGCGAGCCTAGCCAGGATGGCCCGGCGCGTCGGGTCGGCAAGGGCCGCGAAGGTGGCGCTGAGGCGATCCGGCGTCATGGCGCACTATACCGAATGGTTAAATAACCTTTCGGTTAACTACGCCCCGGCTTGGGCGATGTCAAGCCTTTCCCGGCAACCTGCCGGCGACGTGCTGGCAGCACCCGTTTCAGGGGTTGGCTCGTGCCCCCTCCCCCCTTGTGGGGGAGGAAGCAAAAACTCGGGCGGCGCGGAAGCGAGCCCTGGTTTTTGCAGGTGGGGAGTAGCGTTATCTTCTCATAGTATCCGAGCGCCAGCGGCCTTGCACACGCCGGTACGATTGGCTCTCCTGCCACAGTGGCCAGAAATTGCCTATGGCACACTAGGGCGGTTAACTGGCTGATGCGGGCGACGGCGTTTAGGAGTAATTAGGGCGTAGCGGAATCCGAATGCTCGCTTGTCCGAATCCCCGATGAACCAGCGTTCATTGCATCACGTTGTTAACCAGCGCGTTCCTAAGGACGATCTGCCCAAGCTATTGGCGGAATTGCGTAACATGCACGACCGGGCTGCGGCTATCGTCGCCGCGACCTTTGTGGAAGATGCTCTCGAAGATACACTTCTCTCGAGAATGGCCCGGTTGTCAAAAGCGGAGCACGACCGGTTATTTCGCGGCGACGCCCCGTTATCGACATTTGCCGCCAAAATCCGGGTCTGCCGCGCCTTCAAATTACTTAGTAAGACATGGGCTGATGAAATTACCGCAATCAAAGATATTCGAAACGCGTTTGCGCACGCTCGAATTTCCATCAATTTTAGCACTCCGGAAATCACGGCTCGGATTAAGAGAATTCGAGCAATCGAAAGTTTCATTGACCCGGTATACGCGGAGCTCGGTCTTCCGTTTTACGATCTTTTTAAAAAAATCCCGCTTGGCGAGCCCCGGGCCAGGTTCCTGCATTCTTGTTTGTTTTTCTGGTTCATGCTTTCGCATTTCCCGCCTGATCCCGACTTTGACCTGGGTGATGACGATGACGACGACCCCTAGCTTCGCAATAATGCGGATGTCGGACCCGCCATGTTGATCAAAATCATCTTCCTTCAGCAGGCACTCGCCCCTTGGGCCGTCAATTGGCTGATGCGGGCGATGGCGCGCGACTGACGGGAATCGCGGAAAAGGTTTGGAGGAGGGAATGAACATGCCGATAAAGAGTCTCAGCGTGGCCGTCGCTATAGTATTGTTGATGATGAATGTGAACTCCGCTTTGGCGCAAGCGGCGGTTTACGGGCTCGGAACGACCTCTTGCGGTTACTACCTCCAAAAGAAAGCCACCCAGCCTTTTACCGTCGGCTACGAGGCATGGACTACCGGCTATCTTTCTGCGATGGCCCAACAACTACAAATCAAAGATTTCTTGTCAGGCACAGACCTCGACGGCGCAATGGTTTGGATTGACAATTATTGCCAACAAAACCCTGTCGAGTCCTTTTACGACGCGAACTACAAGCTGACGATATTTCTTGGTCATAGGCAGATAACCAAGTAGGCCGTCGCCCCACGTATTGACAATTCCACGTGATAGGAATATAATCCGAGCTCGGTCTTTGACATCGTGAACCGGATCATGAAGCGGCCGCTTACTCAAGCCGCCGCTGTGCCGTTTGAGCGGCCGCCGCCGCGGTGCATGTTTACAAATGATGACATTCCCCGGGGAAAACCCGGGCGGATGACACCACAGGCGAACGCGGTGGGTTGAAATGCGCGTGTTTTCCGGCTCTTGTTTGAGAATCGTACGTCCGCGCGCCGTCACGCAAAGCCACCCAAAGCGCGGCAAATTCTCACAATCCCGGTTCATTTCGCGGCAAACCGAAGCAACCGGCGGCTAAATCTCGGCAGAACTCAGCGAAAGTTTCTGCCAGACCGAATAGCCGGGGTATTCGCGGGCGAGCCAGGTATAGGGAAGCCCGCGCCAGGAGACGACGCTTTTGGCGCGCTCGTCCAACACGAAGACGCCGCGATTCGTCTCCACCGAGAGGACGCAATGGTCTTCCCCGGTTTCGGTCTCGCATAACACGAGCCGGAGCGCGCCCATCGGCCAACCCTCCCCCACCAGCTGTTGGCGCATCGCCAGGCACTTGTCTTCGCAATCGCCCTGCCAGTCGGCTTCCCACAGGTCGCCGCCCACGTCGCTGTGATAGGGCGTGGCGCAGGCCTTGCCCAGGGCGTCCCACAACTGGTCCCATTTGGCTTGCGTGAGCGTGACGCTGGCCGGCGCGTCGCCCTCCTCGCTGTGGGTCGCTGCCGCGTAGGCCTGCCAACCCTTGGGCGGGACGACCCAGCCCGAGGCGGGCATAGCCTGCGACTCCGGCAGATCGGTTGCTTCTTGGCCGTTTTCGTCTGCCATTATTGCGGTCTCCAATGCCGGTAATTTACCCCTTTCGAAATTCCAGGAGCGGAGCCTATGCGTGTTTCGGACAAGACACAAACCATCGCCCGCCTTCTCGAAATTATGACGCGCTTGCGCGACCCGCAACAGGGCTGCCCCTGGGACCGGGAGCAGAGCTTTCGCACCATCGCGCCTTACACCATCGAGGAAGCCTATGAGGTGGCGGACGCCATCGAGCGGGACGACCGCGATCAGCTTCGGGAAGAGCTGGGGGATCTGCTGTTCCAGGTGGTGTTCTATGCCGAGATGGGCCGCGAGCAAGGCTGGTTCGATTTCGAGGATATCGCCGCCGACATTGCGGCCAAGATGGAGCGGCGCCACCCCCATGTCTTCGGGGACGCCAAGATCGAAACCGCGGCCGATCAGACCCGCGCCTGGGAGGACCACAAGGCGCTTGAGCGCGGCCAAAAAGCGATCATCGCCGAACCCAGCGCCTTGGACGGCGTGCCGGTTGCCCTGCCCGCGCTGACCCGGGCGGACAAGCTTCAGAAGCGCGCCGCCCGCGTCGGCTTCGACTGGCCGGAAGCGACCCAGGTGATCGACAAGATCGAGGAGGAAATCGCGGAGCTTCGCGAGGCGCTGGCCAAATCCCCCGCCCCCAGTCTTGAGACCGAAGACGAGATCGGCGACCTTTTGTTCGCGCTGGTCAATCTCGCGCGCCACCTCGGCCATGACCCGGAACAGGCGCTGCGCGGGGCCAACGCGAAATTCGAGCGCCGGTTCCGGTTCATCGAGCAGGCACTCGCCAAATCGGGCCGCGGGACAAGGGACGCGAGCTTGGAGGAAATGGAGGCCCTTTGGGCCGAGGCGAAACGGGTGGAATAGGCGGGTGTTTGTGCGCTGCGCCTCAATCGAGTATCAACGCGCCTTCCGCAATAGGGGTGGCCTGAAATGACCGAGACCTGCGCCTTCATCGGATTGGGAACCATGGGTTTCCCCATGGCCGGCCATTTGGCCCGCGCCGGGCACCGGGTGACGGTGTTCAACCGCACCGCAAAAGTCGCCGAGGCCTGGGCGAAGAACTACGCCGGTCTTTCCGCCCCATCCCCCGCGCAAGCGGCGAAAGGCGCCCAGTTCGTGTTCGTCTGCGTCGGCAAGGACGACGACGTGCGCGAGGTCGTGTTGGGCGAAAACGGGGTATTCGCCGGAATGTCCCCCGGAGCGGTCCTGGTCGACCACACCACGGCTTCGGCGAAACTGGCGCGGGAATTGTCCGCCGCGGCCAAGGAACGCCGGCTCGAATACGTCGATGCCCCGGTTTCGGGCGGCCAATCGGGGGCCGAGAACGGGACGCTGACCGTCATGGCCGGCGGCGATGAGGCGGCATTCGCGAAGGCGAAGCCCGTGATCGCGGCCTATGGGCGCAACGTCACCTTGATGGGACCGTCCGGTTCCGGCCAGCTCACCAAGATGGTCAACCAGATCTGCATCGCGGGGCTTATCCAAGGGCTCGCCGAAGGATTGAATTTCGCTCTCAAGGCCGGGCTCGACGCCAATCTGGCGGTGGCGGTGATCGCGAAAGGTGCGGCGCAATCCTGGCAGATGGACAACCGCGCCAAGACCATGATCGAGGGCAAGTTCGACTTCGGCTTCGCGGTCGATTGGATGCGCAAGGACTTGGCCATGTGTTTCGACGAGGCGCGGAGCTGCGGCGCGGAGCTTCCGGTGGCGGCGCTGGTGGACCAGTTCTATGCCCGCGTCCAAGCCAAGGGCGGCGGGAGATTCGATACCTCGAGCCTGATTTCGCTTCTTGCGGACTGACGGGACAGGCCGGCGGAAGGTGATATGTGCGTAAAATATCGGGACCGGTTCGGGCGCTAAGCGGTACCGATCGGGCGCCGGTGCTCGGATTTGGCCCGGTGCTCGAATTTGGCGAGGTCGGCGGGCAGCAAGCCGACGCGGATATGGGCGAATTCGGAATCGTCGCGCCTCGCCAGCACCCGGCCGTGGCGGTAAAGCCAGGCGATCGAGGCGCCGTCCGAAATCTCGACCGCGAGCTCCACCACGTTGCGCGCGGAGCCGATCCGGGCGGCCAAGGCGTCGCACAGGCGGTCGACCCCCTCCCCCGTCGCCGCCGACAGCGGCACCAGATTGGGGTTGCGTGCGGCTTGGTTGGCGAGCTGCGCGCGGTCGCTCGGGGCCAGCAGGTCGATCTTGTTGAGCGCCTCGATCAGCCCGTCATCGACCGCGGAGCTCAAGCCCAGGTCGCGCAAGACATTCTCGACGTCGGCCTTCTGCGCCCCGGCGTCGGGGTGCGAAATGTCGCGGACGTGGACGATGAAATCGGCCGCGCGCACCTCTTCAAGCGTGGCGCGGAAGGCGGCCACCAAATCGGTCGGCAGATCCGAGATGAAGCCGACGGTATCGGACAGAATAGCCTTGGGCCCGCCCGGAAGCTTGAGCGAGCGCATGGTGGGATCGAGCGTCGCGAACAGGGCGTCGTCGGCCAAAACCTCGGATTCGGTGAGGCGGTTGAACAGCGTGGATTTGCCGGCGTTGGTGTAGCCGACGAGGGCGATGATCGGGTACGGCACGCGGCTTCGCGCCCGGCGGTGCAACCCGCGGGTTCTCGTCACGGCCCCCAGTTCCCGCTTGATGCGGATGATCCGCTCGCCGATCTGGCGGCGGTCGGATTCGAGTTGGGATTCGCCCGGGCCGCCGAGGAAGCCGAAGCCGCCGCGCTGGCGTTCCAAATGCGTCCAGGAACGCACCAGCCGGCTTTTCTGATAGGTGAGCGCGGCCAACTCGACTTGGAGCCGTCCCTCGCTGGTGCGGGCGCGGTCGCCGAAGATCTCCAGGATCAACCCGGTACGGTCGATGACCTTGCACTTCCACTCACGCTCGAGATTGCGCTGCTGGATCGGGGACAAGGGACCGTCGATGACGGCGACGCCGACGCCGCGCTCGGCCACCAGCGATTGCAGGCGCAGGACCGCCCCCTTGCCGAGCAGGGTCGCGGGGCGGGGCTTTTCGATACGGACCGCTTGCGCCTCCACCACGTCGAGGCGGATGGCGGCGGCGAGGCCCACGGCCTCGGCCAGCTTCGCCTCGGGCTCGCGCGCGCCGTTCGCGCCGCGGCGGCGCAACGGGACGACGACCAGCGCGCGGCCGGTCGCCTGTCCGTCGCCGTTAGCAGCGTTCCTAGGCTTCATCCCCCTCTTTTGCCGTGCCCGGCTCGAAGAGCTGGATCGGCCCGGCCGGCATCACCGTCGAGATCGCGTGCTTGTAGACGAGTTGCGACTGCGCGTCGCGGCGCAGCAGCACGCAAAAATTGTCGAATGCCGTAATGATGCCCTGAAGTTTCACGCCGTTGACCAGGAAGATCGTGACCGCCGCCTTGTTCTTGCGGATGTTGTTGAGGAACACGTCTTGGATATTCTGCGATTTCTCCGTCGACATGGGATAACCCCCATTGTTGTTATTGCCCCCCGTTCGGGCGCCCTTTCGCCCGAGATGGCGGCCAATGTGCAGGTCGAACGACGACGTGCCGGGCAGAGGCCGCCACACCCCTCCCAACGTAATTTATTAATATAGCAGGAAAAGCCATTGATTTTAAGGTGCCGGATCGAACCGGGGGCGCCCCTTGGTCAGGCGCTGAAAACCAGGGTTTCGAGGGCGGCGAAGCCGGCAACGTGGCGGGCGGGGGGATGCTCTTGGAACTCCCGGGCACCGGGTCCGCGGTCGCGCAGCAGCACGGCGATGCACCCGGCGCGATGGGCGAATTCCATGTCCACTTCGCCATCGCCCACGTACCAGACGAGGGGCCCGCGCGGAATTCCCGCCTCGGCCAGGGCGAGATCGAGCGGGGCCGGATCGGGCTTGTCGCGGGGCGCGTCCGCGGCGCCGACGATGGCCCGGAAGTGGCGCGCCCAATCCAGATGCTCGGCTTCGCGGCGCAAGAATTCGCCGGTCTTGTTGCTGACGACGCCGAGATAGAAGCCCGATCCGGCGAGATGCGCCAGAGTTTCGCCGGCGCCGGGCTTCGGCGTGAGGTGCTGCAAATGGTTGGCGGCGAATTCGCGGTAGAAGATATCGCGCGCTTCGCCCCATTGGGAGCCGAAGATTTCGGGAAAGCTGTTGCGCAAGGAACGCCGGGCTTCCGCCAGCGTCCGTTCCAGCGGCCAAGCCGGACGGCCGAGGGCCGAAAGCGTCGCGTTCATCGCGGCATGGATCGACTGCCAATTATCCACCAGCGTGTCGTCCCAATCGAACAGGATCGCGCGCGGGCGGGTAAGCTCCGTCACGCGGCGGTCCCCTTCCCCGCCACGTAGCTTCGGTACCAGTCCTGAAGCTTGCGTGTGACCGGGCCCGGCGTGCCGTCGCCGACCGCGCTGCCATCGATGCTCACGACCGGCGTCACATAGGACGTGGTGCTGGTGATGAACGCTTCGCGCGCGCGTTTGGCCTCCTCCACCGTGAACGGCCGCTCGTTAAGCTTGACACCCGAGAGGCGAACGATTGCCGCCAGCGAGGCGCGGGTAACGCCCGAAAGAATCGTGCGGTCGGTCGCGCGCGTGACGAGCTGGCCGTCCGCGGTCACGATCCAGGCGTTGGTCGCGGTGCCTTCCGTTACGAACCCGTCCGAATCCGCCATCCAGGCCTCGAAAGCCCCGGACTCGAGGGCCTGCTGCTTGCCCAGCACATTGGGGAGAAGACCGATGGTCTTGATGTCGCAGCGCTGCCAGCGGATGTCGGGAATCGTGATGACGGCAACGCCTTTGCGTTGGGCGTCCGGATTTGCGGCCCGCGCCCGGCGCGCGGTGATCACGACGGAGGGCGCCGCGTTCTTCGGGAAGGCGTGGTCGCGGGGCGCCACGCCGCGGTTCATCTGGATGTAGACGATGCCGTCCCGCACGTAATTTCGCCGCAGCACCTCGCGCAGGATGAGCTTGAGTGCCCGGCGCGACATCGGCCATCGGATGGACAACGCGCCAAGCGACCGGTCGAGGCGATCCAAATGCGGCTCTTCATCGAGGATGCGCCCGCCCGTGACCCCGATCACCTCGTAGATGCCGTCGGAGAATTGATAGCCGCGGTCCTCGATATGGACGGCGGCGTCTCGATGCGGCAGGTAGCGGCCATTGACGTAGGCGATGCGGGACATGGCGGCCTTGGATTAGAAAAACTCGAGGCGGACCGAGAACATCTTTTCGACCTTCTTCACCGCCTCGGGCGTTGCGAACAGCACGATCCGGTCGTTCGGCTTGATCACCGTATCGCCGCGCGGAAGGATCACGTCGTCGCCGCGCACGAGCGCCCCCACCACCACGCCGTCCGGAAGATCGATGTCCTTCAAGGGTGCGGCGATGAGGGGCGAGGTTTCAAGCGCATCGCCCTCGATCACCTCGCCCACGCCTTCGCCCAGGGAATGGACGGCGCGAATGCGCCCGCGGCGCACATGCTGCAAAATCGTCGAAACCGTGATAGCGCGCGGACTCACCACCACGTCGATGCCAAGATTGGTGATGAGCGGCCCGAACACCGGATTATTGATCAGCGTCACCGCGCGCTGGCACCCCGACCGCTTGGCCAGCAGCGCGGCCAGCACATTGACTTCGTCCTCGTTGGTGACAAGCACGATGGTTTCGGTGCTGGCGATGTTGGCCTCGGACAGGATCTCGGGATCCAGCGCGTCGCCCAGGATCACCGTGGTGCGGCCGACCGCGCGCGAGGCCCGCTCGCCGGCCGCGCGATTTTTGTCGATCAGCTTCACATGGGCCGCGGGATATTGCTTCTCGATTGCCTGAGCCAGGAACACGCCGATATTGCCGGCGCCGACGATGACGATGCGGCGCGCCTCGGGCTCTTCGTGGCCGAAGGCGGCCATGGCCCGGGAGACGTGGTCGGTATTGACCGCGAAATAGACGTCGTCGCCCGCCAGCATCTGGGCATCGCCCCCGGGAAGCAGGCGCCGGCCCTGGCGCAGGATCGCGATGACCACGATGTTGAGATCGGGAAACAGGCCGGTGAGCTGGCGCAGCGGCGTATTGACGACGGGGCAATCGGCGGCGCAATGGACGCCGACGATACGGACCTTGCCGCCTACCAGCGGAATCATCTCGAACGAGCCGGGGGCGGCCAGCCCGCGGGCGATCGCGCGCGCGATCTCGACCTCGGGCGAAATGATGACATCGATCGGCAGATGCTCGCGGCTGAAGAGACCGGACCACGCCGGCTCGAGGTAACTTTCGTGGCGGATGCGCGCGATCGTGGTCGGCACGTTGAACAGCGAGCGCGCAACCTGGCAGGCCACCATGTTGACCTCGTCCTCGCGGGTGACGGCGATCACCATGTCCGAATCCGACGCGCCGGCCCGTTCCAGCACTTCCGGGTGGGAGGCAAAGCCCACCACGCCCTGGATGTCGAGCGAATCGCCGATCTTGCCGATCAATTCGGCCGATTGATCCACCAGGATCACGTCGTTGTCCTCGGCCGCCAGATGGCGCGCGATGGAAACGCCGACCTGGCCGGCTCCGCAAATGATGAACTTCATGATCCGTGCTCTATCGGTATATCAACCGGCGGATGAGGAACGGCGGACGCGAAGGGTCAGCTGCCGACGTTCTGGACACGTTCGCCCTGATGGAGGCCAAGAGACTTCAGCTTGCGGTGAAGGGCCGAGCGCTCCATCCCGACGAAGGCCGCGGTTCGCGAGATGTTGCCGCCGAAACGCATGACCTGGGCCGTGAGATATTCGCGCTCGAACACCTCGCGCGCCTCGCGCAGCGGCAACGTCATGATTTCGCCCCCTTTTTCCCACTGCAGGACCGTCGGCGTTATGCCGCTGATCTCGGGCGGCAGCATGTCGGAGCGAATCGGCGTGCCCGAATCGCCCGGCGCCATGATGAGCAGCCAGTCGATCACGTTGCGCAACTGGCGCACGTTGCCCTTCCATTCGTAGCTCTGGAGCGCGGCGACCGCATCTTCGCCGATCTCGCGCGCGGCCAGGCCGGCCGCGTCCGCCGAGCGGCGCATGAAATGGCGCGCGAGCAAGCCGATGTCTTCGCGCCGTTCTTTCAACGGAGGCACCCGGATCGGCACGACGCTCAAGCGGTAAAACAAATCCTCGCGGAAGTTCCCCTGCGCCATTTCCTGGGCGAGGTCGCGGTTGGACGAAGAGATGACGCGCACGTCGACTTCGACCGGATCGGTGCCACCCACGCGCTGGAAGGTTTGTTCCTGAAGTGCGCGCACGATCTTGCCCTGGGTCTCCAACGGCATGTCGGCGACTTCATCCAGAAACAAGGTGCCGCCGTGGGCCTGCTCGAAGGTTCCGATCTTGCGCGGCTGGTCGGGCCCTTCCACCCCCGCCTCGACGCCGAACAATTCCTGCTCGAGACGGTCGGGACGCATGGTGGCGCAGTTGAGGACGACGAAGGGGCCGCTTGCCCGCTTCGATTTCGCATTGATCATGCGCGCGACGACTTCCTTGCCCGTTCCGGCGGGACCCGTGATGAGCACGCGGCTTCCGGTGGGCGCGACGCGGTCGATCAACTGGCGAAGTTGATTGATCGCCGAGGAATTGCCGATGAGCTCCGCATCGCCGCCGACGCGAAGCCGCAGCTCTTCGTTTTCGCGCCGCAGCCTCGCGGCCTCGATCGCGCGATCCGCGATCACGATGAGGCGATCCGCCTTGAACGGTTTCTCGATGAAGTCGTAGGCACCCTTCTTGATCGCGGAGACCGCGGTTTCGATGGTGCCGTGGCCGCTGATCATGACCACAGGGATGGCGGGCTGCTCTTTCTTGATGATGTCGAGGAGCTCGATGCCGTCGAGTTCCGACCCCTGAAGCCAGATGTCGAGGATGACGAGGCTGGGCCGCCGCGTGCGGATGGCCACCAGCGCCGCCGTGCTGTCGGCGGCCTCGCGCGTCACATAGTCTTCGTCGGCGAGGATGCCGGACATCAGCATCCGGTTGTCGGCCTCGTCGTCGACGATGAGGATGTCATGAGCCATGGGCGTGGACCTTTTCGGTTTCTTCTTTCTGCGGCACTATGGCATCGGCATCGCCCGCAATTTCCGATGCCGGGCGAATCTTGCGGAACACCAGCCGGACACAGGCCCCGCCGCCCTCGCGGTCCGCGAGGATCAGGTCGCCGCCATGGTCTTCCATGATCTTCTTCACGATGGCAAGCCCGAGGCCCGTGCCCTTGGTCCGGGTCGTGACATAAGGCTCGGTCAAGCGCTCGCGGAATTCGGTCGGGAAGCCGGGGCCGTCGTCCTCGATCTCGACCGCGGTGCGGTCACCGTCGCGGAATAGCCGCAGCGACACATGTCCCGACTTGCCGGAGTTGCCGTGCTCGCGGCCGTCCAGCGCCTCGGCCGCGTTCTTCAAGAGATTGGTCAGGGCTTGCCCGATTTGGCGTCCGTCGCAGCGAATGCGCACCGGCTCTTCGGGCACCTCGCAGGAATACTCGATCTTCGGATGCGCGCTTTGCTGCAGGAACACGGCGCGCCGGCACAGATCGCCCAAGTCTTCTTCCTCCAGCACCGGCGCCGGCATGCGGGCGAAGGATGAGAATTCGTCCACCATGCGGCCGATGTCGCCCACTTGGCGGACAATGGTATCGGTGCAGATGATGAAGGTCTCGGGATCGGATTTGATTTCGTGCAGGTATTTGCGCTTGAGGCGCTCGGCGGAAAGCTGGATGGGGGTCAGCGGATTCTTGATTTCGTGGGCGATCCGGCGCGCCACGTCGGCCCAGGCCGCCTTGCGCTGCGCCGACAGGAGCTCGGTTACGTCGTCAAAGGTGACGACGAAGCCCTTGATCTCGCCGTCCAACTTTTCCGCCGTGATGCGCACGAGCAAGGTGCGCGGACGGCCGCCCGAGAGTATCGTGATTTGGGATTCCACCTTGCGCTCGGGCTTGCGTCTCGACTTACGTACGAGGCCGGCCATTTCGGGCACCGCCTCCGATAGATCCATGCCGATCATGCGTTCCAGGGCTACTCCCAGCAGTTGGGAGGCGGAACTGTTGGGCAGGTTGATGCACCCCTTCTGATCGAGGCCGATGACGCCGGCCGACACCCCCGAAAGCACCGCTTCGGTAAAGCGGCGCCGGACATCGAGTTGGCGGTTGGCTTCGACCAGCTCGGCGCGCTGCCCGGCGAGCTGGCTCGTCATCCGGTTGAAGGCGCGGCTGAGACTCCCGATCTCGTCGCCATGAGGCCCTTCCTCGACGCGAGCCGTGAGATCGCCCGAGCGGACCTGTTCGGCCGCGGCCACCAACCGGCTGATCGGCCGCACCAACTGGGTGGCGAACATCAGGCCGACCAGCACCGCGGCGAGAAGCAGGAGCAGCGCCACGACCACGAAGATCATGACGAAGGTGGTTTGCAAACCGACCCGCTGGAGTTCCAACTGGTGATAGTTGCGGACCGCACGTTGAGTCGATTCCATGTGGCCCACCACCTTGGGGTCCACCAGACGGCCGACGTAGAGATAGGCGGCATCGAAGCCGTCGAGCTTGACGAGCGCGCGCACCCGGTCGTCGCCTTCGCTCGTCAAAATGGCCACTTCGTGGTTGCGTGCCGCTTCGATCGCCCAGGTGGGCAGCATCTCGAATTCGAGAGCGAAGCTGAAGCCGGCTTGGGCCAGCACACGGCCGGCGCCGTCGAACACGATGGCTTCGGACAGCGAGCGTTGTATCGCTTCGTTGCCGAGGATTTGATTGAGCCGCTTGACATTGTCGAGCAGTGTGGGCCCTTCGCGGCTTATTTCTTCGCCGATCGCCAGCACGTCGCTGCGGATGTTCTGCTGATGCTCCTTTAAATAAGCTTCGGCGACCGCGAGCGATTCATTGACCGCGGTGCGCACCCGGCTGTCGAACCAGGATTGAACGCCGAGATCGAAGAACAGCGCGAAGAACACCAGCATGATGATGGCGGGCGCCGCCGCCACCAAACCGAACACCAGGACGAGGCGCGTGTGCAGCCTTGAGCCGGCCGAGCCGCGCCGCCGCGCCGCCCATACGCCCACGATCCGCCATGCGACGATGGTCGCGAGCAGCAGCAGCAGAACGAGATCGGCGATCAGCAGCCCGAGGACGAGGGTGGGTTCGATCCACGACAGCCCCGAGTTCGTCAACACCGCGTAGGTGGCGATCCCCATGCCGGCCGCGGCCGGCATCAGGGCATAGACGAGCTTGCGCCCCAAGCCGACGCGGGTCGCCCAGGCGTCAAGGCGCCGCAACCAGATGCGCGGTGATTCCGCCGCTTCGTCCGCCGTTTGGCTCGTCATGCTATCGCCGCAACCGGTTGAACCCGGCAACCCAGACCCCGCGAAACCCGCGGGCCGGTGCCAAAACGGGCTATTTTAGGCCCCGCACAACGTGGATGTCCAACTCGCGAATCCGCTTACGGAGCGTGTTGCGGTTTACGCCCAAAAGGCGCGCCGCCTTGATCTGATTGCCGCGCGTGGCTTCCAACGTCAGCGAGATCAAGGGCCGTTCCACTTCTTTTAGAATCCGCCCATAGAGACCGGCCGCGGGCAGGGTGTTCTTGTGCGCCCCGAAATAATCGCGCAAGTGCCGCTCGACCGCGGCGCCGAGTGAGTCCGCCTCGTTGGCGCCGGCCTGACGGATGGGCGGCAAGGCTTCGGCAAGCTCCGCCTCGATGGCATCGACGCTGATCACCTCTTGCGAGTAGAGCGCGGCCAGGCGCCGCACCAGATTCTCGAGTTCGCGGACATTGCCCGGCCAGCGGTAGGTGCGAAGCCGCTCGAGCGCCGTGGCATCGAGGCGCTTGGACGGCAGCCCTTCGGAGGCCGCCTGGGCCAAAAAATGGCGCACCAGCGCCGGGATATCTTCGGTGCGCTCGCGTAAAGGGGGAACGCGGATCGGCACGACGTTGAGGCGGTAGAACAAATCCTCGCGGAACATGCCCTGGTCGATGAGCTGGCGCAGCTCGCGGTGCGTCGCGGCGATGATGCGCACGTTGGCGCGGATCGGCGTGCGCCCGCCCACCGTCATGTATTCGCCCGATTGCAACACGCGCAAGAGCCGCGTCTGGGCGTCGAGCGGCATGTCGCCGATCTCGTCCAGGAATAGCGTTCCGCCTTCGGCCTGTTCGAAGCGCCCGGAACTGCGCGCGTTCGCCCCCGTGAACGCGCCTTTCTCGTGGCCGAAGAGCTCGCTTTCGATCAATTCGCGCGGGATCGCCGCCATATTGATGGCGACGAATGGCCCGTTGCGCCTTTTGCCGTAATCGTGAAGCGCGCGCGCGACCAGCTCCTTGCCGGTGCCCGATTCGCCCGCGATCATCACGGTAAGGTCGGTGCCCATGAGCCGCGCGAGCACGCGGTAGATTTCCTGCATCGCGCCCGAGCGGCCGATCAGCGGCAGCTGCTCTTCCACCTCTTCGCGGTCGAGCTCCTCTTCCGCGGTCGGGCGCGGCTCGGTCAAGGCGCGGCGCACGACGCCGATGAGCTCGTTGAGGTCGAAGGGCTTGGGAAGGTATTCGAAGGCGCCGCGCTCGGTGGCCTTGACCGCCGTGAGCAAGGTGTTCTGCGCGCTCATGGCGATGATGCGCATATCGGGCCTGATCTTGCGGATGCGCGGAATGAGGTCGAGGCCGTTCTCGTCCGGCATGATGACGTCGGTGATCACCAGATCGCCCTGGCCGTCGGCGACCCAGCGCCACAGCGTGGCGGCATTGCCCGTGACCCGCACTTCGTAGCCGAGGCGGGCCAAGGCCTGCTCCAGCACGGTGCGGATGGCGCGGTCGTCGTCGGCGATCAGGATCGTTTCCGCGGTCATGACGGCCCGCTTTCCTCGACGAACATCGGAAGCCGGACGCGGAATATGGTGCGCCGCGGCAGGCTGTCGAATTCGATGACGCCGCCGTGATCGTTAATGATCTTGGCAACGATGGCGAGGCCCAAACCCGTGCCGCCGGCCTTGGTGGTGACGAAGGCATCGAACAGGCACGAGCGGAGGTCTTCGGGGATCCCCTCGCCGTTGTCCTGGACGCTCACCATCAACGGCAATTCCATGCGGCTGGCGCTTCCCGGCACCGCCAGGCGCACGCCGTGCTGGTACGAGGTCGCGAGCGAAATTTCGCCGCCCTTCTTGGGCACGGCCTCGGCCGCATTCTTCACCAGATTCAAGAACACCTGGATCAATTGGTCGCGGTTGCCGTGGACGGGCGGGAGCGAGGGATCGTAATTCTCGAAGAAGCGCATGCCGCGGGCGAATCCGCTTTCGCCCAGCCGGCGGACGTGCTCCAGCACGCGGTGGATGTTCACGGCTTCGCGCTCGATTCCGCGCTTTTCCGAAAACACCTCCATCCGGTCCACGAGCGCACAAATGCGGTCGGACTCGTCGCAGATGAGCTCGGTGAGCTTGCGGTCGGGGGCGCTTGCGTTCTGCTCCAGCAACTGGGCGGCGCCTCGGATACCGGAAAGCGGATTCTTGATCTCATGGGCCAGCACCGCGGCCATGCCGGTGACCGAGCGCGCGGCGCTGCGGTGGATGAGCTGGTGGTCGATCTTGTCGGTGATCGAGCGTTCGCGCAGCGTCACCACCACGGCGCCGGCGGATTCGGCGACGGGCGAAACCTGGATGGTCACGAAGCGGTCCCCGATCCGGGGCGAGGCGATGGTGACGCCGTATTCGAACACGCTGTGCCCGCCCTCGTGCACCTGGTGGATAAGGGAAAGAAGCGGGCTGTCGGCGGGAACCACTTCTTGCAGCCGGCGCACGCAAAGCTGTTCGGCGCTGGCGCCGAAAAAGTTTTCGGCCGCGAAATTCGCGTAGCGGATGGCGCCGTCTTCCGCCACCATCAGCACCGGATCGGGCAGCGCATTGAGAATCGCGCCGGACATGCTGCCGGGTCCCGGCGACTCGGGCCCGCGCACGGCGGGGCGCGAAAGCGGCGTCACGCTGTGAACTTTGGCGCCGCCCCGGGCCATCAGGCCGCTTCCCGTTCGATGAGCGGCTCGTAATAGGCCGCGATGCGCGCGCGAAGCGCCGGCGCCGCGGGTATCGTGTTCATCTCGGCGCGGAACTCGGCCGAGCCCGGCAGCCCCTTGCTGTACCAGCCGATATGCTTGCGGGCGATGCGCACCCCGGCGTCCTCGCCGTAATGGGAAAGCAAATCCTCGAGGTGTTCGCGCAAGATCCGATATTGCGCGGCGAGCTTCGGGTCGGGCAGACGCTCGCCGGTTTCGAGGAAGCGCCCGACCTGGGCGAGAAACCACGGCCGCCCATAGGCGCCGCGCCCGATCATGACGCCGTCGGCGCCCGATTGTTCGAGGCAGGTTTTGGCCTCGTCGACCGTGGTGATGTCGCCGTTCGCCACCACCGGAATGGAAACCGATTCCTTGACCTCGCGGATGAATGTCCAGTCGGCGCGGCCCTGAAACATCTGGCAGCGGGTGCGGCCATGAACCGTGAGCATCGCAATCCCGCATGACTCGGCGATTTTGGCAAGCCGCGGGGCGTTGCGGTTTGCCTCGTCCCAGCCGGTGCGCATCTTGAGCGTGACCGGCAAGGACACGGACTTCACGGTTGCCTCCAAAATTCGCGCCGCCTTGGCTTCGTCCCGCATCAGGGCGGAGCCCGCGTCCCCATTCACGACCTTCTTCACCGGGCAGCCCATGTTGATGTCGATCAAGGCGGCGCCCCTGTCTTCGTTGAGTTTCGCCGCCGCCGCCATTACCTCGGGCTCGCAGCCCGCGAGCTGGACCGCCATGGGGAATTCTTCCGCGTCGTTCGCCGCCATGCGCAGCGTCTTGGCGTTCTGGCGCACCATCGCCTGGCTCGCGATCATCTCGGAGACGACCAGAGCCGCGCCCTGGCGCTTCACGAGCCGGCGGAATGGCAGGTCGCTCACGCCCGACATGGGCGCGAGCAAAACTCCATTGCTGAGGCTTAACGCCCCGACCCGAATGCCCATTTTTAAGGCTCTTGGAATATCTGATTAGATGTTAGGCAGCCTAGCCTGGAAATACAGGAAAAGCAATGATTTCGGGTCGCCAAAAAAGATCTCCGCCAACCAATTCGAGCCCCGGAAAAGCAAAGTAAACAGAAGTAGATAAGCCATCGGCACGGATCGGCCGGCGCCGCGGAATCCGTTGCGGCGCCGAGGCGGCGGAGCCCTTGGCAAGCTTGGGCCGGGCGTCTAGGTTGCCGCAATCTGAATTCTCGCCGGAGTCGCAATGCCTGGAAACGTGGCGCTGGTCGTCGCCGCCGGCCGCGGAGAGCGGCTTGGCGCCGATACGCCGAAACAATACCTGCCGCTCGCGGGCGTTGCCATGCTTCGCCACAGCCTGGAATCGTTCCTGTCGCATCCGGACATCGGGGCGGTGGCGGCGGTGATTGCAGAAAACGACCGCGCGGCTTACGACCGGGCCTCGATCGGGCTTTCCCTTCTGCCGCCGGTTGTGGGCGGCGCGACGCGCCAAGATTCCGTGCGCCGGGGCCTCGAAGCCTTGCAAGGCCTTGCGCCCGAGCGCGTGTTGATTCACGACGCGGCGCGTCCATTCGTGGATCACGGCATCATCAGCCGGGTCTTGGACGCGCTGCACGGCGCGCCGGCGGCCATTGCCGCCGTTCCCGTCGCCGACACGTTGAAACGCGGCGATGCCGGCAAGATCTCCGCGACCGTGGAGCGGAGCAATCTTTGGCGCGCCCAGACGCCCCAGGGATTTCACTACCGCGCGATTCTGGAGGCTCACCGCAGCGCCGCGAATGAGCCGGCAACCGACGACGCCATGGTGGCCGAGCATTTTGGCCTTCCGGTCGTCCTCGTCATGGGAAGCGAAAACAATTTCAAGGTGACGAGCGCCGATGACCTGAAACGCGCCGAGCGTTTCGCCGGGGGAAGCGGCGAAATTCGCACCGGGCTCGGTTTTGACGCCCACCGTTTTGCGCCCGGCAATCATCTGTGGCTGTGCGGAATAGAGATTCCCTTCGGGCGCACATTATCGGGGCATTCGGACGCCGATGTCGGGCTTCACGCCGCGACCGACGCGGTCTTGGGCGCGATCGGGGCGGGCGATATCGGAGTCCATTTTCCGCCCGGCGACGAGAAGTGGCGCGGGGCGCCGTCGCACCAATTCCTGCGCTTCGCCGCCGACCGGGTTTCGGCGCTGGGGGGTGCCATCGTCAATCTCGACGTCACGCTGATCTGCGAGGAACCCAGGATCGGGCCTTATCGCCCGGCCATGATCGCCCGCATCGCCGAGATTCTCGGCGTGCCGCCCGCGCGCGTCAGCGTCAAAGCCACGACCACCGAAGGCATGGGATTCACCGGACGGGGCGACGGGATTGCCGCCCAGGCCGTCGCGGCGGTGCGCTTGCCCGTGCCCCGATGATCAAGCCCCCCGAAGGATTGCCGCCGACGCATCCGGCCTGGGTTCTCGGCACCTGGTTCGGGACCGGGCTCATTCCCAAAATTCCGGGGACGCTCGCTTCGCTCTCCGCCCTGCCCTTCGCCTGGATCATTCAAGCGAACCTCGGCGCGGCCGGGCTTGTGCTCGCAGCCGCCATCGCTTTCGCCGCGGGAACCTGGGCGTGCTGGTTGCTGGTGGCAGCGGACAAGGTCGACGATCCCGGCCATATCGTGATCGACGAGGTGGCGGGGCAATGGCTGACCTTGGTGCCGTTTGCCTGGCTTGCCGGCGCCCCGGACCCGTTATTCTATGCGACCGGGTTCGCGTTGTTCCGCCTCTTCGACATCGTGAAGCCGTGGCCGATCGACCGGGCGGAGCGCCTGAATGGCGCCGCCGGCGTCATGGCGGATGATTTTCTCGCGGCCGTCTATGCCGGAGCGGGAACCGCCTTCATTTTCGCCTATACTCACCACCTTGGACCTTTTTCCCCATAGCTTGGCCGCAAAGGCGCGGGCGCTGTGCGAGTTGTGCCTAGAGCGGGGCTTGAGCGTGACCACCGCCGAATCCTGCACCGGCGGCTTGATCGCGGCGGCACTCACCGAAATTCCCGGGGTTTCCGGAATCTATCTGGGCGGATTCGTCACCTATGCCAACGAAGCCAAGATGCGCGATTTGGGGGTACCCGAAGCATTGCTCGCGAAACAGGGCGCTGTGAGCGCGGAAGTGGCCCGCGCCATGGCCGAGGGCGCGCTGAAGCGAACCGGTGCCGAGCTTGGAATCTCGGTGACCGGGATCGCGGGACCGGGCGGAGCGACGCCGAACAAGCCCGTGGGTCTTGTGCACGTCGCGGCGGCAAGGCGGAGCCGGGAAACGCTTGACGAGCGCCACGTATTTCCAGGCGACCGGCAGGCGGTGCGCTTCGCGGCGGCGGAAGCGGCATTGGCGCTGGCGCTTCGTGCGGCTACGATGTGACGATGTCGGAGCCGCTTCAGCCGCAAGTGACGCGCACGGTGGGCGCCGAGGCCCTGGGCCCGCGCCGCGCCCTTGGCCTCTTGGACGTGATCTTGGCCTGCGCGGTCGCGGCGGCGATCTTGTTAATCTCCATGTTCGGGATTTTGATGGCGGCCTCGCAACATGTAGCGCCCTTCCACAACGACCCCTTGAGCGCCGCGACGGTCGCCCTGCTGCTGCTCGAGCCGGCCGCGATTTTCGGCAGCGTGTATTTCGTTTTGATTTTGGGGCGCGGTTTCGCGTGGGATGATTTGGGGCTGCGGCCGGTCGCGCCGAAATGGGCGGTGCCGGCGATTCTGGCGGCGTTGGGCTGTCTCGCCTTTGCTGGCGCGATGACGCAGCTGCTCGACCCCTATTACGACACGCCCATGATCCGCGAATACGCTTCCGTTCTCGCCCCGCACGGACTTACCGCGCGGCGCATGGTCTTGATCGTTCTCACTGTCGGCTTTCTCGGGCCCGCGGCCGAAGAGCTTTTGTTCCGCGGCGTTCTTTACAACTGGCTGCGCCAGCGCTGGGGCGTTATTCCCTGCGCCATCATCAGCGCGGGTATATTTTCGCTGGCCCACGCCGATCTGCGCATGGCCATTCAGATCTTCGTCACCGGCATCGTGCTCGCGGTGCTTTACGAACGCAGCCGTTCGATTCTGACGCCGATCGTGGCCCATATGACGGTGAACTCGATATCGCTCGGGATCATTCTTTATTACGCGGGATCGGGCGTTCCGACCTAGGCGGCGGCGGATCCGTAGATTTTCCGGGCGCGGGATTCGAAGGCGCCCACCATGCGCCGCACCGCCTCGTTGAACACGGCTTCCATCAGCTTCTGCAGCAGCGCCGATTTGAATTCGAAATCGATATAGAAATCGATTCGGCAAGCGCCGTTTGCCGCGGGCTCGAAGAGCCAATGATTGTTGAGATAGCGGAACGGGCCATTCAAATACGTTACGTCGATGCGCCCGGCCCGATCGCCGCCGGGCGGCGGGCTTAAGGTCACCTTCGAGGTGAAAGTCTCGCGCATCATGCCCAGGCCGACGACGAGATCGGCAAAGACCGTGTCGCCTTCGCGTTTCGTGACGCGGACGGCGACGCACCACGGCAAGAATTCTGGGTAGCGCTCGATATCGGCGACGAGATCGAACATCCGGCGCGGGGTGTAGGGAAGGACGCGCTGTTCCGCGTGGGTCGGCATCGCAGAGTAATGTTCAGGCGCGCGCCGCGACCGCTTGCGCCATCCGCGCCGACCGCAGCTTCGCGAAATCCTCGCCCGCGTGATAGGACGAGCGCGTGAGCGGCGAGGCGGAAACGAGATGGAATCCCTTGGCGAGCGCCGCCTCCCGGTATTCCGCGAACTCGCTTGGGCGGACATAGCGCGCAATCGGAATATGGCCGGGGGTCGGGCGCAGATATTGGCCGATGGTGAGAAAATCGACGTCCGATTTACGCAGATCGTCCATGACCTCCAGGACCTCGGGCTTTTCTTCGCCCAATCCGACCATGAGGCCGGATTTGGTGAAAATATCCGGTGCCAGCGCCTTGACGCGGGCAAGCAAGGCCAGCGAATGCGCGTAGCGCGCGCCCGGGCGCACCGTCCGGTAAAGCCGCGGTACGGTTTCGAGATTGTGATTGAAGACGTCGGGCCGGGCCGAGGCCACCATTTCGATGGCGCCGTCCTTGCGCAGGAAATCGGGCGTCAAGACTTCGATCGTCGTTGCCGGCGACGCGGCGCGGATGCATTCGATGCAGCGCGTGAATTGGCGGGCGCCGCCGTCGTCGAGATCGTCGCGGTCCACCGAGGTGATGACGATGTGGGCAAGGCTCAACGCGGCAACGGCTTGCGCCACGCGCTCCGGCTCGTGGGGATCGAGCGCATCGGGGCGCCCCGTCGCGACGTTGCAAAAGCCGCAGGTGCGGGTGCACACCGAGCCCAGGATCATCACGGTCGCATGCTTTTGGTCCCAGCATTCGCCGATGTTTGGGCAGGCCGCCTCTTCGCACACGGTGTTGAGGCGGAGCCGCCGCATGAGGCCGCGCGTTTCCTCGAAGCCCGCGGATTGGGCGGCGCGGGCCCGGATCCAGGACGGCTTTACGAGAGGCGCCGAGCTTATGGCGTTCGCCTTACCCAAGGGACACTCCCCGGTCAGGGATCATGTCTAATCCCGCGGCGCTTAACCGGAAGTAAACCCCGCCGCAGGCCAATACAGCGGGCCGGAGGCCTGCTCGATCCGGGCGGTTTAGCCGAAATCACTTGTGAGATGGGGCGGGCTTTGCGCCGCCTGCATCCTTCGCCGCGGCCGGCGGCGCCGCGCCGGGGTCGAAAATCACGACCTCGTCGGGCCGCGCCAGATCGAGCATGACATGGGCGCGCTCGTCCAACAGATCGGGGTCGAGCCGGTCGGGTCCCAGAAGCGCCACGCGGTGCTCGAGCGCCAGGCGCTCCTGGTGGACGCGGTCATAAGTCGCCTCTGCGTCCTTGAGCTGCTGGGTCACCTGCCACCAGGCAATCAAGCCGCGGTCGCCCTCGACCGCGTGATAGCCGAAATAGACGGCGATGCCCGCCATCAGCACCGGCCCCACGACATGCCGCGCGCGGCGGCGGATTTCCCTCATCAGCGCCATGGCGCGATGGAATCACGGGCGAGTCCGGGGGTCAACGGGAAACGGCGGGCGGCGGCAAGCGGATTTCGTCAGCCCCGGCGCTTCAGCGCTTCGCGCCCGGCATAGCTTGCGGCCGGGCCCAGGCTCTCCTCGATGCGGATGAGCTGGTTGTACTTGGCAAGGCGGTCGGAGCGCGCGAGCGACCCGGTCTTGATCTGGCCGCAGTTGGTGGCGACCGCGAGATCGGCAATGGTCGAGTCTTCGGTTTCGCCGGACCGGTGCGACATGACGGCCTTATACCCCGCGCGCTGGGCCGTCTTGACCGCATCGAGAGTCTCCGAGAGCGTGCCGATCTGGTTGACCTTGATCAGCACCGCGTTGGCAAGGCCGCGGTGGATGCCCTCGGTTATGCGCGCCGGGTTGGTGCAAAATACATCGTCGCCCACGAGCTGAATCTTGGCACCGAGCGAATCCGTCAGATCCGCCCAGCCGCCCCAGTCGTCTTCGGCCATGCCGTCTTCGATGGAGACGATCGGATAGCGCGATACGAGATCGCCGTAGTAGGCGACCAAGGCATCGGAATCGAGAGTCTTGCCTTCCAGATGATAGGTGCCGTTGTGGAAGAATTCGGTCGCCGCGGGATCGAGGGCGAGCGCCACATCTTCGCCCGGCTTGTAACCGGCCTTCTCGATCGCGCGCAGGATGAAGCCGAGCGCCTCGTCGGCGCCCTTGAGCCGCGGCGCAAAGCCGCCCTCATCGCCGACACTGGTCGCGTGACCCGCGTCGTGCAGCAGGGACTTGAGAGCGTGGAAGACTTCCGCCCCCATGCGGATCGCATCGCGCACGGTTTCGGCCGCCACCGGCAGGATCATGAATTCCTGGATGTCGATCGGATTGTCGGCGTGCACCCCGCCGTTGATGACATTCATCATCGGCACGGGAAGGACATGGGCATCGACCCCGCCGACGTAGCGGTAGAGCGGAAGCTCGAGATGCGCCGCGGCGGATTTGGCGACGGCCAAGCTCACGCCCAGGATCGCGTTCGCGCCCAAGCGCGATTTGTTCGGGGTAGAGTCGAGCGCCACCATGGCGGCGTCGATCGTCGCCTGGTCTTCGGCATCGCGGCCCGAGAGCGCGTCGAAAATCTCGCCGTTGACGGCGTCGACCGCCTGAAGCACGCCCTTGCCGCCGAATCGCGACATGTCGCCGTCGCGCTTTTCAACGGCTTCATGGGTGCCGGTCGAGGCGCCCGATGGCACCGCGGCCCGGCCCATGGCGCCCGATTCCAGATGCACGTCCACCTCGATCGTGGGATTGCCCCTGGAGTCGAGGATCTCGCGCGCGTGGATGTCGATGATCGCGGTCATCTAGTCTTTGCTCCGGCCCATAGGACGGCAAGAGATAGCGGGCGGGCTGCGGCCGCGCAAGGGAAAGCCGGAGGAAAGGTTCGGCTCACGCCTGGGCAAGCGGCTTTAAACCCAGGTCGGCACTTGGGACTGGGTCAGCTACGGTCTTATTGAGCACGGTGTCGGCGCGCAGCAACAGACCCAATAACTCGGTCACCCGCGTGACCAAGTCCAGGAGCTCACGCTGCATGGTCTTGTCCAGTTTCTGGCCCTTTCGATACGCGAGCCATTTGTATATTACTTGAAACCCGCTGATCGAAAAGAGCCAAGCGGCTTCTGACACGCTCTCGACCCGCAGTGATCCATCCGACTTAAGGACGATGCTCCCTTTACCACCACCGGATCCGCGCCACGCTTTGGCGGGCGGCAGTCCATCAAGAGTGAAGTCCTTAGGAGAACCTTCCAACCGTGCAACCTGAAATTCTTGGCCCGGCTCCTTCGCAAAGGTCTCGATTTCTCGAATATATTTGCCCACCGCGACACCTTCAGCAAACACGTCGGCCGATTTCGGAAATATCACGTGCGGAAAAGCGTCCTCCAGATCACTCGCAAATCGCCGCGTGTAAGATTGCGCTGAAAGGACCGCGATTATGAAATCGAACACATCCTCCGCGGTCGCGGCCAAATCGTGAACCTTGCTGAGCCGCGCCAATAGTCGTGGATTGACGTTCACACCGTGTCCGCCAGGCCGACGATCGTATAGGGGGAACGCATACCCACCCCGATTACTGAATGCGTGGTAGTCCGGCTTGAGACCATGAACGAACACCGCCGGCCCAGCACCTGTGCCGCTCGGCATTGCATACAAACACATATTAGAGTCGTCCCACATTTCGTGCAGATGTGGTCGCGGGAAATCAACGTATTCGCGTGCGTTATACAAGAATCGAATGTCGAACGGTCGATACGAAACCTGCTCTACGTAAGATGAATTGTAGGCCACACGTTGGGCATTTCCAGATTTTCTATCTCTGCTTTCATGAAACAGTTCCTTTGCTACTTCTGGGTCCGCGGTCTCAATAAAGTTAGTTATCTTTTGTTCCAGCTGTGGGAGTGAAAATGAGTAGACTAAGTCGTCCCTTTTTGTCTGCATTCCACTGATACGGTCTTCAAATATTTGACTAATATCGATAAACCCGTCCTTGCAGAAGGGTTCTGGCCGAAAATCATCGAGTCCAGTGCGAGCGATTTTCACGCGGCGCACAGCTGCAGGATCGCTCGCACTTTTCTCTAGGAACGAAAGCTTTTCCTTGCGAGCAAAGGCAGTTTCTTCCCAAACGTCGGTGTAGAAAACCTCTGCGTCCGTTCCCGTGGGCTTGGCTCCGCCCGCGTAGGCGGTCAAAATGCAAACGCCAGTCTCAATATCGAAAACATTTTCATCATCCTCGACCCCCGCTGGTCTGGCGCCTCGGTGATCGCCGCGCAGATCGATGATCTCGATCTTGTCAAATCGTTCGCGAAGGCACTTGCGTACACCCGCATAAGGATGTCCCGTTAAAAACGTTCGGTTGGTAATGAAGCTTAAGACGCCGCGTCCATCGGCTCCCGGTCTCTCGAATAGTTTCCACAACGCCCAACGATAGAATGCTATGTAGAGATCCGGAAACGTGTTGAGTTCATTGGCCCATCCGGCGTCGCGGACAGGCTTTTTGAAATCCTCCCACAACTGTTCAGCCACCCATTCGCCAACCAACTCGTTGGTCTCTTTCTCCTTGAGACGCCGGTACGGAGGATTGCCCATAACGACCAAAATCGGCGTCTTCGACTTGACCTCATCCGCCTCTGCTCGCTCCTTGACGATCGGCGCGGACATGAATCCCAAATGCGGTGTCACCTTCGTCGTGCTGTGCGCAGGAGAGAGCGTATCCGCCAGATAGACGTGCAGACGCGAACTTAACTTTGCGCCGATATCCACCAACTCTCGGTGCAACCGGTAATGCGTAACTGTGTATGGGCCGACAAGTATCTCGAAACCGAACAGACGATCCGCCAATGACCGCACCTCGGCACCCACCGAGGCACTTCCGTACTTGTGTCGGGCCGCTTCGCCGGCAGCGTTCGCCGCCGCGATGAGATAAGTACCCGTTCCGCAGCCCGGATCGAGGAGCAGCACCGATTCATCCAGCAACCCTTCTGTCCCCAGTTCTGCGCGGAGCGCATGGTTGACGGCGGCCACCTGGTACTTCACCACCTCAACAGGCGTGAAAAACACCCCGTACCTTTTTCGAAGTTTCTCGTCGAACACCGCGAGGAAGTCTTCGTAGAAATAAAGGATTGGGTCGTAGCCGCTGCTACGCTTCATAATTGCAGGGTCAACCACGTTTACAGTGTCCAAGAGCACGTCGAGGCACGCTCCCAGATCGTCGCGAATTTGAGTTTGCAGTAACGCTTGAAGGGTGACCTTCAACAGCGGATGAATCGTGCCGTCGAGTTTATCGTGAGCATCGTAACTCAGATCGGCTCCGCTACTCTCCCGCGCCAGCAGCAATCCATATGCGAGTGTCTGGGCGAAGGCATGCGCAAACAAGTGGTTGAAGTCTTCGTCAGTGCCGTGACCTCCTGCCGCCGGGCGAGCGTAGAGGATGTCGCGAAACTCCTCCCGCACAAGGTACATGGCATCACCAATGGCCTCGGACCCGGCTTTCGGCAGTTGCTGAGCTATGTCCAAAGCCACGTCCCGGACAAGACGCGCGGCGTAAGCGATCGTGATCGCAACTTCGTTTCCATCCTTCGGAACTGGAGGTTGGGCTAAAACGAGCGTCTCCAGGATTTGGCGAAACGCCGAGGGATCAACTGCATTAATCAGCCTCGTGGCTTTGGCATCCGAAGTATCTGGGTCCAGTGATTCGGCGGGCACGATTATCGCGCGCTGCTGGAGTTCGCCCCTGGCGTATTGGTGAATTTCGTGGAAGTTCGAGAACGCCCATGTCGCGAGGTTACAGAATCTCCCAAACTGTTCCTTGTCGTGGCCTGTCAATCGTGACGGGTTCAGGCTCTTCGATGGCTCCTTAAGCTCGATAAACGATCGGGCAAAGCTTCCCGTCGGAACAAATGCAATATCCGGCCGACCGATGCTTTTTTTGGAATACTCAACAAGAATTTTCGGTAACGTGTGAACCGAGCTTGACGGAAAGACAACTGGAAGAAGCCTTTCCACGAGAGACTTGAACTGCGGCTGTATTAGAAGTTCCGTTGCCGAGCCGTCGCCGAGCAGTCCTGGATTTGCACGCAGGTCGTCGCGCACGGCCTTCGCGTACGCTTCGAGCCCCGATCTGAACGGGTCAGTCGCCATTAGGTGTTATTGATGCCGAGCGAGACGGGCCGCTTTTTGGCGATCCGGTCGAATTCGACGAGCTCGGACAACAGCGACGCCATCGCCGCCAGCGGCACCATGGTGGGGCCGTCGCTGGGCGCATGATCGGGATCTTGATGGGTCTCGATGAACAAGCCGGCGACGCCGACCGAGACGGCGGCGCGCGCCAAGACGGACACGAAACGGCGCTCGCCCCCGCTCTTGGTCCCCTGCCCTCCCGGCTGCTGGACCGAATGGGTGGCGTCGAACACGACCGGACAACCGGTTGAAGCCAAAATTGGCAGCGCGCGCATGTCGGAAACCAGGGTGTTGTAGCCGAAGGACGCGCCGCGCTCGGTCAGGAGCACGTTTCTATTGCCTGCTTCATCCATTTTCGCCACCACGTTTGCCATGTCCCACGGCGCCAGGAACTGGCCCTTCTTGATATTGACCGGGCGTTTGGTGCCTGCTGCGGCGAGCAACAGATCGGTCTGGCGGCAGAGAAACGCGGGAATTTGAAGAATATCCACAACCTCCGCAACCGGCTTGCATTGATCGGGCGTGTGTACGTCGGTCAGGACCGGACAGCCGATTTTTTCCCGGACTTCGGCCAGGACCGGCAGACCTTTCTTGAAGCCCAGCCCGCGCGCGGCTTTGGCACTCGTGCGGTTGGCCTTGTCGAAAGATGTTTTATAGACGAATCCGATCTTGAGCTTGGCGGCGATCGCCTTTAGGGCTTCGGCCATTTCCAGCGCATGGGCGCGGGATTCGAGCGCGCAAGGGCCCGCGATCAAGGCGAACGGCAAATCATTGCCGAATCGAACCTTGCCCACCGTGATGTGGCGGACCTCGGCGCTGTGGGCGTTGCGCGGCATCACACCAGGCGCGACTGGTCGCGCGCCGCCTTGATGAAGGAAACGAAGAGCGGGTGCGGCTCGAACGGCTTCGATTTCAACTCGGGGTGGAACTGGACGCCGATGAACCAGGGGTGTTCCAGAAGCTCCACCATCTCGGGCAACGTGCCGTCGGGCGACTTTCCCGAAAAAATCACGCCGTGTTTGGCAAGCCGGTCTTCGTAAGCGAGATTCACTTCGTAGCGGTGGCGGTGGCGCTCGCTGATTCTGTCGGCATCGTAAATCTGCCGGGCGCGGGAGTTGTGGCTAAGCACGCACTCATAGGCGCCGAGCCGCATGGTGCCGCCCATGTGGCCGCCGGCGGGTCTGCGCTCCACGACACCGCCCTTCGTCCATTCGGTAAGAAGACCGACGACGGGCTCGGCCGTCGGCCCGAATTCGCTGGAGCCCGCGCCCTTGATCCCGGCCAGGTTGCGGGCCGCCTCGACCACCGCCATCTGCATGCCGAAGCAAATGCCGAAATAGGGCACGCGGTGCTCGCGGGCAAATTTCGCGGCCTCGATCTTGCCTTCCGCCCCGCGCCCGCCGAATCCGCCGGGAACCAGGATTCCGTCGACGCCGTTCAGCTTCTGGATCGTGTCCGGCTGCTCGAAGATCTCGGAATCGATCCAGTCCAGCTTGACCCGGACGTTGTTGGCGATGCCGCCGTGGGCCAGCGCCTCGACCAGCGACTTGTAGGAATCGACGACCGCCGTGTATTTGCCGACGATCGCGACCGTCACTTCGTCCTCGGGATGGCGCGCGCGCGCGACGATACCTTCCCAGCGCGAGAGGTCGGGCTCGCGCTCCAGTCCGACGCCGAAGTGCTTGCAGACCTGCGCGTCGAAGCCTTGCTGGTGATAGCTGATGGGGACCTGATAGATCGTGTCCACGTCGAGCGCCGGAATCACCGCCTCTTCCCGGATGTTGCAAAAGAGCGCGATCTTGCGCCGCGCCTCGGCCGGGATGGGACGGTCGCAGCGGCACAGCAGAATGTCGGCGCGGATGCCGAGGCCCTGAAGCTCCTTGACCGAATGCTGCGTCGGTTTCGTCTTGAGCTCGCCCGCCGAGGAGATATAGGGCACGAGCGTGAGATGCACAAAGAGCGTGCGCTGGGGCCCGAGGTCGTTGCCCAATTGGCGAATCGCCTCGAGAAACGGCAGGCTTTCGATGTCGCCCACCGTGCCGCCGATCTCGATCAACACGAAGTCTTCGTCGCCCAGATCGGCCAGAATGAAGCTCTTGATGGCGTCGGTGACGTGGGGGATGACCTGGACGGTCGCGCCCAGATAATCGCCGCGCCGCTCTTTCGCGATGACCTCCGAATAGATGCGGCCCGAGGTGACGTTGTCGCTGCGCCGCGACGGAACCCCGGTGAAGCGCTCGTAATGGCCGAGATCGAGGTCGGTTTCCGCGCCGTCGTCGGTGACAAAGACCTCGCCGTGCTGGAACGGGCTCATGGTCCCGGGATCGACGTTCAAATAGGGATCGAGCTTGCGCAGGCGGACCTTGAATCCGCGCGCTTGAAGGACGGCGCCGAGCGCCGCCGACGAGAGACCTTTTCCAAGCGATGAGACCACGCCGCCGGTGAAGAACACGAACCGCGTCATGGACCTGCAGTGTAACCCAACATGCGGCGGGTCACGAATAAAAAGAGGCGGCCTGTCAGCCGCCCCGTGCGAGGAATCGATGCCGGATCGGCTTGCCCGGCCGCCCGGTCCGTCACCTGGCGACCGGCACTTCGGGCTCTTTCGGGCTTTCCTGGGCCGGCTTTTCCTCGGGTGCTGAGGGCGCCGGGCCGGGGGCCGCGGTCGGCGGCGCCGGCTGGGCTTGCCCTAGCGGCTGTTCGATGATCGAGGTGGGCTTGCGCTCCAACCCGCCCAGATAGGCGAGCAGCAGGCTCGTCAGGAAGAAACAGGCGGCGATCACCGCCGTGGTGCGGCTCAGCAAATTCGCGGTCGCGCGCCCGGTCATGAACCCGCCCATGCCGCCCCCGCCGATGCCCAAGGCGCCGCCTTCGCTGCGCTGCAGGAGAATGGTCGCGACCAAGGCGATCGCCAGCATGACGTGAATAACCAGGATGACCGTCGTCATTAAGTCCGCTCCGCCCCAAACTTGGCCCGCGTTTTAATCGGTTCGGCGCCTTCGCGCTAGGGACAACTTTGGACGATAGTCCAGAATTCGCCCGCCTTCAGGCTTGCCCCGCCGACCAGCGCCCCGTCCACTTCGGGAATGCTCAATATCTCCGGCGCATTCGCCGCGTTGACCGAGCCGCCGTAGAGGATGCGCAATCCAGCCGCGGCAATGCCGCGCCGCGCCAGCACCGCCCGGATCTGGCGATGGCTTGCCGCGATATCGCCGGAACTCGGGGTGTGCCCCGTGCCGATCGCCCACACCGGCTCGTAGGCGATGACGACGTCGTTGGCCGCTTCGGGCAGCGATGCATCCACCTGGCGCGCCAGCACGTCGAAAGTGAGGCCTTGGTCGCGCTCGGCCTCGGTCTCGCCGACACAGATAAGCGCGGAAAGCCCGGCCGCAATCGCCGCCTTGGCCTTGCGCCGAACCAGGGCATCGGTTTCGCCGCGGCCGATGCGCCGCTCGGAATGGCCGAGGATGACGTAGCTGCAGCCGGCATCCTTCAGCATCGCGGCGCTTATATCGCCGGTCTGCGCGCCGAAGCGTCCTTCGCCGCAATCCTGGGCGCCCAATAGAATGGGGCTGCCCTCGAGCACGCGCCCGATCTCGAACAGCAAGGTCGCCGGCGGGCAGACGAGAACCTCGCACGCCGGACCGGCGCCCGCGCGCGCCTTGAGTTCGGCCGCAAGTGCCGCGCCGTCCGCGCGCAAGCCGTTCATCTTCCAGTTGCCGGCAACGAGTTTTTTGGCTGGCATCTCTGGCATCTAATGACCCGGCCTTCGCCCCATGGCCCTTTTCAGCCGCAACGCTCTTTAGCATGGGGGCCCTCGCAATCCAATCGGCGCAGCGCCCGCCGTGGCGCCGAAAAACCCCGGATTCCCTTGTTGCGGCGGTAGAGCCCCGCTTCTATCATCCGGCCCGCGAATTTACGGCCGCAGCCACAACAAAACCCTGGACTTCCATGCTCGACGCCATGCGCAAAGCGACCGGTTCCCTGGTCGCAAAGATTCTGTTCGGGATTCTCGTTCTCAGCTTCGGGGTCTGGGGCATCGGCGACATTTTCCGCGGGGCCGGGCGCGGGACTTCGATCGCCCAAGTCGGGGAACAGAAAATCAGCGGCCCGATGGTGATCGCCGAATACCAACGCTATATCGACCAGCTGCGCCCCATGTTCGGCGGGAAGCTCGACGCCGAACAGGCGAAGCATCTCGGCTTTCCGCGTCAGGTCATGCAGCGTTTGATCGCCCAGGCGGTCTTCGATCAGGCCGCCCATGATCTTGGCCTTGCCGTCAGCGACGAAGTGGTTCGCGCCAACATCATGGAGGATCCGCGCGTCAAGGGGCCGGGCGGAAAGTTCGATGAAATCGCATTCCGCCAGCTGCTGGGCCGCGCCGGCTACACGGAAGACGGTTTTGTGAATGCCATCCGGCGCGAGATCGCGCGCAACGAACTCACCGAATCCCTGCGCGCGGCGGGCAAGGCTCCGAAGAACATGGTGGAAATGCTTTACGGGTTGCGCGCGGAAAAAAGAGTGGCCGACACCGTCACCGTCCCGGACAGCGCTTTTGCGGACGTCGGCGAGCCGGACGAAGCGGAACTGGCCGCCTATCACCAGGAGCGCGCCGCGGCTTTCACCGCGCCCGAATACCGCGCGGTCACCTATCTGGCGCTGACACCCGCCGCCCTTGCCAAGGACATCGAGGTTTCGGACGATGACCTCCACCAGGCCTATGAAGACGGCAAGGAGCGCTTCGCCGCGCCCGAAAAGCGGACCCTCGAGCAGATGGTGCTGCCGGACGAGGCCGCGGCAAAACATGCCGAGGAACTTTTGGCTGCCGGCCGGGACTTCGCGAAGGTCGCCAAAGAAGTTGCGAACGAAGACAAGGATGCGATCGAGCTCGGCACCGTGACCAAAGATAAGATTCCGGAGGCGCTGCGCGAACCCGCCTTCACGCTTGCCCAGGGCGCCGTCAGCGAGCCGGTCAAGACCGCCTTCGGCTGGCACATCTTGAAGGCCGTCGCGGTCGAGCCGGGCAGAGTCAAAGGCTTCGACGAGATCAAAGACAGCCTGCGCCGGGAAGTGGCCGAGGACCGCGCGCGCGACAAGATCGACGCCGAATCGAACCGGCTCGAAGATCTGATTGCGGGCGGGGCGAGCCTAGAGGAGGCGGCGGAGAAGACCGGTTTGAAGCCGCTGACGATCGATGCCGTGGACGCGCGAGGGCAGGACGCGGCGGGCAAGCCCGTTGCCGGGATTCCGGGCGGCAATTTCCTGCAGACCGTATTCGGGACCGCGGAAGGCAAGGAGAGCGCGCTCACCGAAATTCCGGACGGCGGGTATTTCGCGGCCCGGGTCAACAAAATCACGCCTTCCGCCTTGCGGCCGATCGATTCGATGCGCGAGGTCCTGATATCCGCCTGGAAAGGCGACACGCGGCGGAAGCGCTCCAAAGCGCGGGCCGACGAGATCGCGGAAAAAATCAAAAGCGGCAAGAGCATCACGGATGCGGCGGCCGAATACGGGCTCAAGACCGGGACCACCCAGCCCTTCAAGCGCGGCGATACCGACGCCTTGCCCGAGGCGGCGGTGAACGCCCTGTTCGAGGGCGGGATGGGAACGGCCGCGACCGCCGAAACGCCGGACGGCGCCATCGTCGCGCAAGTCAAGCAGGTGATTCCGGCCGATCCCGCATCGGACAAGGACGGTGTGGCCGCGGTTCAACAGCAACTGGACCTCGCCTTCGGCACCGATCTTCTGGTGCAATACGGTGCCGCGATCGAGAACCGGTACCCGGTGACGGTCAACACCAAAGCCTTCGATTCGCTGTTCTAAGCGATGAAGACGTCGCCCGACTTCGCCTCTTTCACGGTCGGCTACGAGGCGGGCCGGGCCCAACTGATGTGGACGGTCCTGGTCGCCGATCTGGAAACCCCGGTCTCGGCGATGTTGAAACTGGGGCTGTCGCGCGCCAACAGCTTTTTGCTCGAATCGGTCCAAGGCGGCGCGATCCGGGGCCGCTATTCCGCGATCGGCTTCGACCCCGACGTGATCTGGCGCTGCAGCGGCGCCAACGCCGAGATCAACCGCAAGGCGGTCTCGCAGGCGGACGCCTTCGAGCGCGCCCCCGGCGCGCCGCTCGAATCCCTGCGCGCGTTGATCAAGGAATCGCGCATCGAGATTCCCGAAAGGCTGCCGCCCATGGCCTCCGGCCTGTTCGGCTATATGGGCTATGACGCCGTGCGCCTCATGGAGCGGCTGCCCAACAAAAACCCCGACCAGCTCGGCGTTCCGGACGGCATGTTCCTGCGCCCCACCATCATGGCGATTTTCGATTCCGTGGAGGACAGCGTGTTCGTGGTGACCCCGGTGTGGCCGAGCGCCTCCATTTCCGCGCGCACGGCCTATGGGCGCGCCTGCGACCGGCTGGCGGAGGCCGCCGCGCGATTCGAGCGCAAGCTCGAGGTGGGCCACGCGCCGGAAGAGGCGCCGGAAGCCCCGCCCGAACCGGTCTCGAACACGACGCGGGCGGAGTACCACGCGATCGTCGCCAAGGCGAAGGAATACATCCTGGCGGGCGACATTTTCCAGGTTGTCCCGTCCCAGAGATTTTCCGTGCCGTTCCGCCTTCCCCCCTTTGCCTTGTACCGGGCGCTGCGCCGGCTCAATCCGTCGCCGTTCCTGTTCTTTTTCGATTTCGGCGGATTCTCCGTGGTCGGATCGAGCCCGGAGATTCTGGTGCGGCTGCGCGGCGGCACGGTCACGATTCGCCCCATCGCGGGAACCCGAAGGCGCGGCGCCAACGCCGCCGAGGACCGGGAGTTGGCCGCCGATCTTCTCGCCGATCCCAAGGAGCGCGCCGAGCATCTGATGCTGCTTGACCTCGGGCGGAACGACGTCGGCCGCGTCGCCAAGACGGGAACGGTGCGGGTCACCGATCAGATGGTGATCGAGTATTACTCCCACGTGATGCACATCGTTTCGAACGTCGAGGGCGAGATCGACCCGAAATATGACGCGGTCGATGCGCTGGTTGCGGGATTCCCGGCCGGCACCGTCACCGGCGCGCCGAAAGTCCGGGCGATGGAAATCATCGACGAGTTGGAGAAGACGCGGCGAAACATATACGCCGGCGCGGTCGGCTATTTCTCCTGCCAGGGCGACATGGACACCTGCATTGCGCTGCGTACCGCGATCGTCAAGGACGGGGTCATGTACGTGCAGGCGGGCGGCGGCGTGGTTGCCGACAGCGAGCCCGAGTCGGAATATCAGGAGACGCTCAATAAGGCCCGCGCGTTGCTGCGCGCGGCCCAGGAAGCCGGCCGTTTCGCAGGGTTCGGCGGCGATGAGCCGGCGCGCAAGGCGGCACGCTGAACCGGGCTAGCCTGGCGGGCGCGAAGCTTCGCCGTGGCTGATCACCCATTCCCGGCGCACGATGGCGCTGACCGGAACCAGCACGAAGCCTTGAGATTCGACGCGCGACAGCCAGTCGTTGAGCGCCGCAAGCGTCGCATCATGGGGATGGCCGATGGCGACGGCGTAACCACTGCCCCGCGCGATGCGTTCGGTTTCGCTCAAACGCGCCTCGACTTGTTCCGCATTCTGGTCGTTGTCCAGGAACACCTGACGCGCCGCAAACGGCAGGTTGGTTTCCCGGGCGATCTCGGGGCCGACCGAATTGGGCGTGGTGCGCGAATCGAGGAACAACAGGCCGCGCGATTTCAATTCGCTGATCACGATCTCCATGCGGTGGCGGTCGCCCGTGAACCGGCTTCCCATGTGGTTATTGACCCCGACATAGCCGTCGAACCGCTCTAAATCCCAGCGCAGCCGGCGCAAGAGTTCGTTGTCGGAAATCTCGGTGGTGAGGGCGTTGGGCCCGGGATCGTGGTCGGTGTCCTGGGCCTCCATGGGGAGATGAACGAGGATCTCGTGCCCGGCAAGCTTCGCTTCGCGCACCTGCGACCCGACATCGGTGGCATAGGGCAGGAAGGCGAGCGTTACGCTTGGGGGAAGTGCTACCGCGCGGGCCGAGCGCTTCTTGTCCACGCCCACGTCGTCGATGACAATGGCGATCATCGGCCGGCCGGAGGACACAGGCGCCGCACCCGCATATCGCATCCAGGCGGGCGTGCCTTCGGGGGCCGCTTGGGGGGGACCGGTCGTGCGGAGCTGCTCGGGCGGAGGGCCGTGCCATTTCGCGGTGCCGAGATCGACGGGCGCCACGGCCGAAGGCGCTGCGCGATGCGGCGGCAGAGTCGCGGCCTTATGCGCCGGCAGCCAAACCCGCGCGGCCAAGAGCCCGGCGATCACAACGGCGGTGACGAAAACCGCCTTGCGCGGCAGCCGCGCATGATGCCGGCCCCAGTTTTTGGGCCAGCGCAAAAGCGATTTGAGTTTAGGGCGCGCCATGCGCCGCGGGTTTTTTGCCGGCATCGCGGGCGGTCCCCGCGAGGTCGTCGAGGATCGGGCAGGACGGACGCGCATCGCCCCGGCAAGACGAAGCCAAGCGGCGGAGAGTGCGGCGCATCGAGTCGAGTTCCGCGATCTTGCGGTCGATGCGCGCCACGTGATGAAGGGCGAGCGCCTTGACCTTGGCGCTGGGGCGGCGCCGGTCGTGCCACAGCGCCAGCAGGTTGCCGACGTCGTTCACGGAGAATCCCAGGGCGCGGGCGCGTTCGATGAATCGCAGCGTCTCGACATCGTCCATCCCGTACACGCGGTACCCGTTCCGGGAGCGCAGCGCCTTTTGGATGAGGCCGATACTCTCGTAGTAGCGGATCGTCTTCGCCGAAACACCGGACTTGGCGGCGGCCGCGCCGATGTTCATCTTTACCTCCGACCCTGCCCGCGAACCGCCGAACCGTACCTAAGAGAGCGGGGCGGGCCTTCCCACATAGGCGCGGGTCCCTTGCGGGTCAAGCTTCGGAGTCCCATTAGGCCAAGGTTTCGGCGGCTTTTTGCCCCAAAAATGGGGCTGGATTGGGGCGCGGCGCGCTTCCTTCGCCGCACCCTTCCTGATATATCTTGGGCGAGACCCCCGGCGCTTTTGGAACCCTCATGTTCCTGCTGATCGACAACTACGACAGCTTTACCTACAACCTCGTTCACTACCTGGGCGAGTTGGGGGCGGACGTTGTGGTAAAGCGCAACGACGCCATCTCCGTGGACGAAGCGCTTTCGATGAAGCCCCAGGGAATCGTGATCTCACCCGGACCCTGCGACCCCGACCGTTCGGGTATTTGTCTCGAGCTCATCGAGCGCGCCTCTGCCCGCATCCCGATCTTGGGCGTGTGTCTGGGCCATCAGGCGATCGGCCAAGCTTTCGGCGGCCGCGTGGTGCGGGCGCCCGCCCCCATGCACGGCAAGGTGAGCCAGATCCATCACAAGGGCACCGGAATGCTTCGCGGCCTGCCCAACCCGTTCCAGGCCACGCGCTATCATTCCTTGATCGTCGAGCGCGCGAGCCTTCCCGACTCGCTCGAAATCACGGCCGAAACCAAGGACGGTTTGATCATGGCGCTGGCCCATCGCAGCCTCCCCGTCCACGGCGTGCAATTCCACCCCGAATCGATCGCGACCGAGCACGGCCACGATCTGCTGCGCAATTTCCTCGAACTCGCCGGGGCGCGGGTGCCGGCCGTGGCCTGACGGCCGGCGCGATGAGCGATCTCAAGCCTTATCTCGCCACGCTCGCCGCGGGCCGCAGCCTGAGCGAGCCGGAATCCGAGCAAGCCTTTTCGATCATCATGTCGGGCGGGGCGAGCGAGGCCCAGATCGGCGCCTTTCTCATGGGACTACGCGTTCGCGGCGAAACCGTGGACGAGATCGCGGGCGCGGCGCGGGTCATGCGCGCGAACGCGCAAGGAGTCGAGGCGCCCGAAGGAGCGATCGATACCTGCGGCACCGGCGGCGATGATCTCGGCACTCTCAATATTTCAACCGCCGCGGCGATCGTGACCGCAGCGTGCGGCGTGCCGGTCGCCAAACACGGCAACCGCGCGTCATCTTCGCAGTCGGGATCGGCCGATGTCTTGGCGGCGCTGGGCGTGGACCTCGAGGCCGATTTGCGGCTGGTCGAACAATCGCTGTGGAACAACAACATTGCGTTCCTGATGGCGCCCCGCCACCACAGCGCCATGCGCCATGTGGTGACCGCGCGCCGCGATTTGGGCACGCGCACGATCTTCAATCTCTTGGGCCCGCTCTCGAACCCGGCCCGCACGCGCCGCCAGTTGATCGGCGTGTACGCGAAATCTTGGGTGAAACCCCTGGCCAAGGTTTTGGCGCGCTTGGGGGCGGAATGCGCCTGGGTCGTTCACGGCAGCGATGGATTGGATGAGTTGACGACGACGGGCCCGACGCATGTGGCGGAACTCAAGGCCGGGCAAATCCGGACCTTCGACGTCACGCCGGAGGACGCCGGGCTGCCGCGCGCACGCATCGAAGATTTCAAGGGCGGCGATGCCATTGGCAACGCCCGAGCGCTCAGGGCCCTCCTCCACGGCCAGCCGGGGCCTTACCGCGACATCGTGCTCTTGAACAGCGCGGCGGCGTTGATCGTTGCCGGCGTGGCGGACGATTTGAAGGCGGGCGTGGCGCGGGCCACGGAGGCGATCGATTCGGGCGGAGCGCTCGGCACGCTCGAGCGCCTGATCGCCGTCGGCCACGGCACCGCGCCCGGGGCCGGGGAGCAGCGGGCTTGAACACGCTGGCGCAAATCTGCGCCGACAAGCGCCGCCATGTCGCGGGAAGGAAGGCCGAGCGGCCGCCAGCCGTGGTCGCCCGCGCGGCGGCGAAGGCCGATCCGGCCCGGGGCTTTGCCGATCGCCTGACGGAAGTAGCCGAAACCGGCCGCTTTGCCGTGATCTGCGAGATGAAGCGGGCCTCGCCCAGCGGCGGTGTGATCCGGTCCGATTTCGATCCCGCGGCACTGGCTCGGGATTACGAGCAAGGCGGCGCGGCTTGCTTGTCGGTTCTAACCGACACGCCCTATTTCCAGGGGCTCGATTCCGACCTCGCGCACGCCCGGGCCGCCTGCCATCTTCCGGTGTTGCGCAAGGATTTCATGCTCGATCCCTATCAGGTCGTCGAATCCCGCGCGCTCGGGGCCGATTGCGTGCTGCTCATCATGGCAGCCCTCGACGACGATGCCGCCAGCGCCTTGGAGGCGACCGCAACGGACCACGGGATGGACGTCTTGATCGAAGTCCATGATGCCCAAGAACTCGCCCGGGCGCTCAAGTTGCGGTCTCGGCTCATCGGGATAAACAACCGCAATCTCAAAACCTTGGAAACAGATCTTGAGACGACACTGCGCCT